>DATMER010000032.1:0-86598 GCA_035556715.1 Thermoanaerobaculia bacterium | reverse complement strand
GCCGTGCTCCCCGGCGTGACCCCGCCCTCGATCGACGAGGCCATCGCCAAGTTCAACGAGATCGGCGACTCGATCCAGGAGATGACCGGCTCGCTCTCCGGCGCCGACATCGGCGGCGGCATCAACCGCCTCGTGGACGAGTTGGAGCTGACCAGCCGCGAGATCCGCCTGCTGCTGGCCGAGAACCGCGCCAACCTGAACGCGACGATCGGCAACTTCCGCGAGGCGAGCGCGGCCCTGTCGCGGGAGCTGCCCCGGCTGGCCGACCAGATGAACCGCACCCTCGTCCAGATCGAGTCCCTGGTGGCCGACAACCGCGGCGAAGTCTCCGACAGCCTGGGCAACATCCGCGAGGTCACGGACCGTCTCCAGACCTCGGTGGACAACTTCAACCAGATCTCCGGCAAGATCGCCCGCGGCGAGGGCACGATCGGCAAGCTGGTCAACGACGAGGAGGCCTACGACAAGGTGGTCTCCACCCTCGACAGCATCGAGGGCGGCGTAGAGAGCCTGAGCGGCACGCTTGGCGCGATCAACCGCTTCCGGATCGACCTCGACATGCAGGGCTACGTCCTGTCCGGCCTGGAGGACAGCTCCTCCCAAACCACCCTCCTCCTGGACATCGACCCGCAGGATAACCAGCGCCTCTACCGCGCCGGCATCAGCAGCCCGCCGGGAGGCAAGCGCCGGGAGAAGACCGAGACCATCACCGTCACCAACCCGGACGGCACGACCGAGGTCACGACGGTCAACAAGATCACCACCGAAAAGACCTACGCGGTCACGGGCCTCTTCGGCTACCGCGCTCCCCGGGACGTGCGGCTCTTTGCGGGCCTGATCGAGAGCACCGGCGGAGCGCAGGTCGACGTCCCGCTCCTCAGCGACCGCTTCCTGGTCTCCTTCGAAGCCTTCGACTTCAACCGTCCGGAGGACCTCTCCCCCCACCTGCGCCTGTCCGGCCGCTGGCGCTTCCACCCCAACCTATACCTGGTCGGCGGCTACGACGACTTCCTGGAAGACGACTCCTTCTTCCTCGGCGGCGGCATCCGCTGGAACGACGAGAACATCAAGTACCTGCTCGGCGTGATACCGAGGTAGGGAGGCCTCTTTCCGGGAGGGACGGGGAGGGGTCTTCTCCGTGAGGATGGCCGAGATCAGTCCCGGAAGACGTCTGCGGGTAGCACCTCGTACCCGGTGGGTACGGGCCGCCCCCGCTGCGTACGAGGCGCGAGCACAGGGTAGGGACCCGTACCCGCAGGGTACGAGGTCCTACCCGCAGGGGGCGACGGATACCCTGTGGGTACGAGGTGCTACCCACAGGGTACGAGGTGCTACCCTCCGCGTACGGCCGATACCCTGCGGGTACGGGCTGCTACCCTCCGCGTACGCCTCGCCAGGAGCGCGTACGGCAAGAACGGCAGGGTATGAGGGCGTACCCTCCGCGTACGCTTCCTGCGCGCTCCGTACAGCGTAGAACCGGCGCGTACAGGGTACGGCCCTCGGGTATGGTGCTCTACCCGGCGCGTGCGCCTCCCCTCCGCCGGGTCGCGGCGTCCTACTCTTCCTGGAACTTCAGCTCGGGGTCGTGCTGGGCCTTGCGGAGGTAGGTGACGAGGCTCTGGGCCAGCTCCAGAGTTGCCTTCTCCTGCTCCACGGCTTTGCGGAAGAGGGTCAGCGCCGCCAGGGCTTCGCGGTGTACGCCGTTGGACTTGAAGATCGGCGCCATGTGTACGGCCAGCGTCTTGACCATGTCGGTCCGGCCCTGGCGAAGGAACACCACCGCCTGCTCCATCGTCACCAGGGCGGCGTCGAACCAGATCTTCCGCGAGATGAACTCCGCCCGCACCTGGGTCAGAAGGTCAATCCCCTGCTGCGTCCGCTCGAGACCCACGGCGATGCGGCCCTCGGCCCAGCGCAGCCGAATGCGGTCCAGTTCCTTGCCCAGCTTGCGGGATAGCGTCCTTACTTCGAGCACCATTTCCTCGGCTCCCAGGAAGCGTCCGATCTTGCTCAGGTAATCCAGCAGGTTGTGCCGAAGGCAGAGCCAAAGCCGCGGCTCCCGCTCCGGATCGACGAAAGGCTCCGCCTCTTCGAGAGCGGCGATCGCCGTGTCAAGCTCGCCCTGCTCCGCCAAGATCTTGGCCTTCTTGATCAGGAGCCGGCCCTTCATCTCCGGTCCGCCCGGTGGCAAGCGCCTGGTTGAGCAGGTGCATGGCTTCAGGGAGGAGCCGCTCAGCCGTCCGAAGAGAGGCTTTGAGATCCAGAAGGCGCGCTTCGCTCAACAGGTCATCCGGACACCCCTCTCCAGCCTTCCACTCCTCGTCGGAGAGAGCAAAAGACTGCTTGGCGGCTTGGAGGTCGCCCTGCACCCGCTGCGCGTTTCCCAGGTGGCCTCGGGCGTACCCGCGCGATCTGGATCTCCGCGGCTTGTCCCCGGGCATCCGCTCCGCAACGTCCAGAGCCCGTTGGGCAAGCTCGAGCGCCGCCAAGGCGCTATCCGAGGCTGCAGCTTCGGACTCATGAGAGAGCAGCTCCGAGAATGACCAGAGGTGGAATTCCTCGCACTCGGCAACGAACGCCAGTTGAACTTCGTGAGGGTACTTCCGGATCCTCTCCCAGAGCTCCACCACCTTGGCCCGATCCTCTGGCAACGGATAGCCTTCGGCGTGGGCAAGGGCACGAACCCGCTCCGAGGTGGATTCCGGCTGAGCCAGGAGGGTGAGCGCGTCCGTCAGCCGCCCGACGGCCATCCCGGCTTCGGTGGCCAGGCTGAGGGGGATTCCAAGGGAGGAAGCGGTCCCCGGCCGGCACCGCGGAGTGAGCCGCAGCGAAAGGCAGAACTCATCGGCCCTGTCCAGAGCGGCGAGACCATAGTCCAGGGCTTCGAGGAGACGGAACAAGGTCGCGAGTTGAGGCATCTTCTTGCCCGCTTCATACTGCGAGAGGGAGCTGGCAGTGATCCGCGCCTTCCGGGCCAGTTCGGCCTGGCTCAGGTCCCGCGACTCCCTCAGGATCGCCAGCTTCCTCCCCAGAGCCTTGCTCAGATCCGGCAGGTCCTCTTCTCTCATCTCATCTCTCCTCCGGAAGTGTCGGCATAGTTTCGTACAGAGTGAACTTTTTCTACAAGGGGGCAGTGCCTGCCGGGGCCGAGGCGGAGCCCGGGGCGCTGCCCGCGCACCTCTTGATTCCTTTCCGGGAAAGAGCGTTGCGTCTCGGTAGATCATTCAGCGGAGATGCGCGACACTTCTTCCGCCAGGGACGGCTCGCCCGGCCACGACGGTCCGGGCCGGACGCCGTTCCGAAAGGGGATGCCTTCATGCCTCGCATCGACTTCCGCCGTATCCTCGCCGTGCTGCTGCTCGTCCTCACCCTGACGCCTGCGCTCTCCTGGGCCGGAGAGGGCAGGCCGGAGCCGCGGGACGAGGTGGTGATCCTGAGGGGCAGGCTCCTGCCCGCGTTGTGGGGCTTCCTGAGAAGCGTGTGGGAAAGGGAGGGCTCCTCGCTGGATCCGAGCGGTCAGCCGCGGCCAAACGGGGGAAGCAGCCTCGACCCGAGCGGCAGCACGACGGACACCGGCTCCGATCTCGACCCGAGCGGCTAGACTCGGCAGCCGGGCGGAGGGCGTGGAAAGACCCCTCCCCGACCCTCCCATACGCGCCAACTTTGGACCTTGACCCGGGGGGCAAGGGAAGGGGGCCCTGCGGCGGCCCCGCCCGGCTCGGGCGCTCGCCCGAAGCGCTCGGGTGAAAATCGGAGCCCTTGGGGCGACCACGCGAGCCTCTCGGGTGGGAATCGGACCGTCCTGGACGCTCACCCGAGGCTCTCGGGCGCCTTCCCGAGGCTCTCGGGTATAGATCCGAGCCGCTCGGGTATATGCCCGAGGCCCTCGGGTATATGCCCAAGCGATTCGGGTAGATACCCGAGGCGCTCGGGTTCCTGTCCGAGACGCTCAATTCCGCCGCGATGGGAGGAAAATCTGCGGCAGAGCGGCTTATCCGGCTGGTTGAGCCCCCTCCCCTGCCCTCTCCCGCCTGAGAGTCCAAAGTTAGCGCGTATGCCCCGACCCTCCCCTGCTCCGCAGGAGAGGGCGCCCCGCCCGTTTCCTCCTGGAAGATCTGGCTTCGGTTTCGGAATAACGAGAAGCCCTTTCGCAGGGATCGTCTCGACGCGGGATGAAATCTTCGGCAAGACTGCCGCCGATGAGCGACCTGACCGACTTTCCCGACATCCCGAATCTCGACCAAGCCCCCTATTCCGAGGACCTCCGCCGCGCGCTCTACGACGCCGTCGTGCAGTTGGAGCTTGCGGAGCACCCCGAGCGCGAGGAGGACGTCCCCGCCTTCGACCCCGACGCGGGACGGTTGACCGTCTTTTACGCCTGGGGCCGGTGGTTCGCCGTCTGGCGGGACCTCGAATCCGAGGAGACGGACCGCCTGCCCCCTTCCCGGCGGTGGCAGGTGGTGCGCATCCAGTCCGACCCTGCGCGGCCGGCCGGGATCGTGCTCCATGAGGTCTAGCCGGCTGACGGTGGAGCGCGAGGGGGTCCTGACCCTTCCCGCCGCCGTCTGCGAGGCCCTGAGCCTCCAGCCCGGGGACGTGCTCGCGATCGAAAGGCTCTCCGTCTCCTTCACCCTGGAGGTCTACCGGGAGATCCTCATCCCGCGGGATTTCCTGCACTCATCCGCCCGCTGGGGCTTCGTGGCCCGGTTCCTGAGCCGTCCTCTGACGGCGCTCGAGCCGGAGGGCATCATCCCAATCCCCCAAGAGGTCTTCCCGCTCCCCCCGGGGACTGAGCTGACCCTCGACGTCAGCTTCGACGGCTGCGGCCACACCCTGCACTTCTTCTGAGACTTGCCTAGGTCAACGCTTCGGCACTGGCAGGACGATGGGCGCGACCGTCCCTCGCGTCGAAAACCAGAAGAGCCGTTCGCTGACGAGGTCCACCGCCCATTCACGGCCCCGGCCTTCAGCGGGCAAGGTGTACTCCAGTGTCATGGTAGCGGCCTCCCCGGCCGGCACCACCTCGGGCAGGCGCTGGCGCGGGTCCGCCTCGAGGAAATGCGGCTCGCCCGGATTCCCCGAGCGGAGCGCAACGTTGACGCTGCCGGGCGCGTCACCCCCTGCCAGCCAGGCGGTCTCTCCCACGTTCTTCAAGCTCACGGTGACTCTCACGTCATCCCCGGAGATGCGGCAGTCGAGGATGGTGATCTCGGCGAGCGTCCTCTTGCCGAAGTCGGCGGAAGTTGCCGACAGCGCCCCAGGCTTTCTCGCCGTCAGGTTGTTCGAGGCCCCGGCCGGGATCTGCGCCACCTCCTCCAGGGTGCGCTTGCCGTCCTCGCGCCGGAACAGGCCATTGACCGAGTGATAGCGCTGGACCTGCACGAACCCGTGCCGGGCGAGCAGATGGTCGAGGTATTCCTGCGTGAACGGGCTTTCGAGGGTGCCGAAACGGGCGACCTCCTCCTCGAGCTGTTCTTCGAGCTGCCGGTCCCCGGGGATCCAGGCCCACTCGCTGACACCCAGGACGCCACCCGGGCGCAGCAGGCGGAAGCACTGGGCCAGCCCCTTCTCCTCGTCCACCACATGATGCAGAGCCTCATGGAACAGGACCGCGTCGAAGCTTTCGTCCGGCAGGGAGCAGTCTTCGAGCGTGGTCTCGTGGAACTGGACCCGTGGAGGATCGCTCACCTTGTAGCACTCGAACGCGCAGGAGACCCGCCGCCGCGCGATGTCGATCATGTCGCGCGTGGGCTCGATTCCATCGACGTTGTAGCCCAGGAGCGCGAGGACCTCGGTGACCCAGCCGGGGCCGCTCCCCACCTCCAGGACCCGGCCGAACGGCCGGATCGCCATCGCCTGCAGCAGATTGATGACCTGGTACATCTCGGTGAAGAACACGGGATTGCCCGGGCTGCGGTCGTACGGCTTGCTGTAGAGCCACGACACCTCGCCCTCGGGCTTGTTCGCAACGTACTCGCGGGCCGCTGCGAGAAAACGGCTGCCCTCTCCGGCGCGGTCCGACAGGAACCTGCGATGGCGCGGCGGCCGGTCTTCCGCCCCGGGACTGAGCGAGGTGAGAATTCGCGCGAGAGGGTTCCTGGGTGCTCCCATGGAGCTTTACTCTATACTTTGATCGCCTGCAAGCTCGCGGGGCCCGCGGGAATGCCCCGCCACCCCGCCATGGTTTATACTCCGTGACGGCTCCTCCCTCCCGGCCCTCCGAAGGGACCCGGGCAAGGTCTTCGTCCGCAGCAAGTTGCAGCGATCCGCCTGCTGGCTTATAATCCATGGGCCAGCTTGCCCTGGCCGGGAACGGCCGGTACGGAGTGGGTATATGCCCACTTTTTTTGTTGGGGGCGAGCCAGACCCGGACTCACGGAAACTACGCAGCAAAGGGACGACGACGAGAACGATGACGCAGACCACCAGCCGGATCGCCGAGCTCCAACCCGAGCTCGAGCAGATCGCCGCAGCCAACGGCTGCGAGCTGGTGCACGTCGAGCTCAAGGGCGGGGTCCTCCGCCTTATCCTTGACAAGCCGGAGGGGGTCACTCTCGCCGATTGCGAGGTGGTCGCCAAGCAGTCGTCGGCCTATCTCGACGTGGCCGACTTCGGCAAGAGCCGGTACGTCCTGGAGGTCTCCTCTCCCGGCCTCGACCGCGAGCTGTACAAGCCGGCGGACGTCGAGCGGTTCGTCGGACGGCTCGCCCGCGTGGCGATCATCGATCCGGAGAACGGCAAGAAGAGGACCGTGATCGGACGCCTGCAGGAGCTGCAGCGGCCCTCCGAGGGGAGTACTGACGGGGATGCGAAAGTGGTCGTGACCGACGACAAGACCGGCGAGCGGACCGAGGTCCTTTGGAAGGACATCAGGAACGCCCGCCTGGAGATCGAGCTCTAGCTCGCTGGAACCAGATAGGGAACAGGGAAGAAGCCATGGCTCAAGCACAGACGGCGGACATCAACTTCAACGACATCCTGCGCCAGGTCGCGCGCGAGAAGGACATCGACCTGGACCGCTGGATTGCGGCGCTCGAGGACGCGATGGCGTCCGCGGCCAAGAAGCAGCACAGGATCAAGGAGCCCGTGCGCGCCCGGCTCGACCGCGAGTCCGGCAAGTTCGAGGCCTTCATCGTCAAGAAGGTCGTCGAGGAGGTCGAGGACCCCCTTGCCGAGTGGACGGTCGACGAGGCCCGCGACCACAAGGCGGATGCCGAGGTCGGCGACGAGATCTTCTTCCCCATCTCGACCGAGGGGCTCGGGCGCATCGCCGCCCAGTCGGCCAAGCAGGTGCTCTACCAGCGCGTCCGGGAAGCCGAGCGCGAGAACATCTACAACGAGTTCATCGACCGTGTGGGCGAGGTGCTCAACGGCACGGTCAAGCGCTTCGAGCGCGGCGACATCATTGTCGACCTCGGCCGCACCGAGGCGGTGGTGCCGCGCCAGGAGCAGGCCCGCCACGAGCGCTACAGCCAGGGCGAGCGCATCCGCGCCGTGATCGTGGATGTGCACAAGCAGCCCAAGGGACCGCAGATCGTGCTCTCGCGCACCGATCCGCGCCTCCTGGTCAAGCTGTTCGAGACCGAGGTGCCGGAGATCTACGACGGCACCGTGGTGATCAAGAACGCGGTTCGCGCCCCCGGCGAGCGCGCCAAGGTGGCGGTCTACAGCCGCGAGCGGGATGTGGACCCGGTCGGCGCCTGCGTGGGCATGAAGGGCTCGCGCGTGCAGTCGATCATCCGCGAGCTGCGCGGCGAGAAGATCGACATCATCGAGCACAGCGACGATCTCGTGACCTTCGCCCAGAGCGCGCTCGCGCCGGCCAAGATCACCCGCGTGTCGGTGACCCACCATGGCGAGGTGCCTCACCTCGACGTGATCGTGGAGGACGAGCAGCTTTCGCTGGCCATCGGCAAGCGCGGACAGAACGTGCGCCTGGCCTCGGAGCTGATCGGCTGCCGCATCGACATCAAGAGCGAGAGCGACGTCAAGGACGAGGTGGCAGACGCTCTGGCCCGCATGCTCCAGGGCGCCCTCGGCGGCGGGGACGCGGCCGGTCCCGGCGTGGCTGCGGCTCCGGGTGTGAGCGAAGAGATCGCCGCCCGGCTGGACGAAGCCGGCTACGGCGATCCCGAGGCGATCAACCAAGCCGGGCTCGACGCCCTGATGGCCGTGGAAGGAATCGACGAGGAGCTGGCCGAGAGCCTGCTCGACTGGGCCGAGGCCCAGGTGCGGGAGAGCGAGGAGCGCGCCGACGCCGACATCGGAGCCACGTTCCGCGCGCCCAAGGCCAAGGCCGCGGGCATGGGCGACGACGACTTCATGGCGGCCCTCAGCAAGGCCTTCCAGGAGAGCGAGAACCAGCGGGCATCGTCGCAGCCGGCCGCTGGCGAGGAGCCGGAGGGTGCGGCCGCGGGTCAGGGCGAAGAGGACCGGCGCGAGGAATAGGGGCGGCCCCGTGCGGGCAGTTTGCAGTGTGCAGGTATAAAGGAGCTCTAGAAGATATATGGGAAAGATTCGAGTCCAGGATCTCGCGAAGATGATGGCGATCTCCAACCAAGATCTCGTCTTCAAGTTGAAGTCCATCGGAGTCCGGGTGGAGGGCGACGATGCCGCCATCGACACCGACATCATCCAGGCGATCCTGCAGGGCAAGAAGCTCCCCCATCCGCGGGAGGTGATTCTCCGTGACGAGCAGACACCGCCCACGGTGGACCCCGCTCGCCGCCGCGCCGGCTCGCCCGCGCCGCCTCCCACGGCGGCCCGGCGTCCGCTCGCCAACCAGTTGCGGCCGCAGCGCCCGCGCACGTTGATCCAGAAGGTCGAGCCGGGGATCCGGACGCTGCCCGCGAGCGAGAGGCTCACGGCCGGTCCGGCCCCTGCGCCGATGCCTCCGCCGACCGCGCCGGCCCCCTTGCATCAGGCCCAGGCGCAGCCGTCGCCGGCCGTGCCCGAGCTGTCGACGGGGCACGAGGCCGTCGATGGGGTGCCCTCCGAGGCCGCGGCAGCGCAGCCCGAGCTGGCTCCTCCGCCGGCACCCGCGCCAACGGCTTCCCCGGCATCACCGGCCAGGCCGGCCACTCCTGGCCGGACTCCGAGCCGCATCATCTCGACACCGGGCTCGCCCGGTCATATCCCGGCCCCGGCGCCCCGCTCGGGTCCGCCCCCGCGGCGCGATGGTCCGGGCCAGGGTCCAGGCCAGGCCCGCCCAGGGGGTAGTCCTGGTGGCTATCAGCCGCAGAACCGCCCAGGGGGGAGCCCCGGCAGCTATCAGCCCCAGAACCGCCCAGGGGGAAGCCCCGGCGGCTATCAGCCTCAGAACCGTCCAGGAGGGAGCCCCGGCGGCTATCAGCCCCAGGGCCGCCCCGCGCCCGGCTCTCCGGCCGGAGGCCGCCCGATGTCCCCCTCCTCCCCCAGCCGGGGCGCGGCGGCAGCACCCGCGGGGTCGGACGACAGGCGCAGGGACAGCAGGGACAGGAACAAGAAGCCGGTCAAGAAGGCCGGTCCGCGCCCGGTCGAGGAGCAGGAGGATCTCACCGGCTTCAAGGGCACGCTGGAGGATCTGGAGGCAGAAGTCGATGGGGCACCGGGCTCGTCCAGCCGGCGCCGGCGTCGCGCCCTGCGCAAGGAGGACGAGGGCGGCAAGATCCTCACCTTCAAGAAGTCCGCTCCGGCAGGCCCGGTGATGATCAGCGAGGGCATGACCGTCCGCGACTTCGCCGAGAAGCTCGGGGTCAAGTCCCGCGACCTGATGAGCGCGCTGTTCAAGCGCGGCATCCTGGCCAACATCAACCAGGTGCTGGATTCGGATCTCGCGCAGCAGCTCGCCGCCGACCTCGGCGTCGAGGTCATGGTCGTCTCCTTCGAGGAGGAGGTCCAGCTCCGCGAGGAGCTCCAGGGCGGCACCGAGCAGCCGGAGGACGGCAGTGCCAGCAGCAAGGCCGGCAAGGTCGGCCGCGCGCCGGTCGTGACCATCATGGGCCACGTCGACCACGGCAAGACTTCGCTGCTCGACGCGATCCGCTCCTCGCGCCTGACCGAGGCCGAGCACGGCGGCATCACGCAGCACATCGGCGCCTACCAGGTGGAGGTCAACGGCCGCAAGGTCGTGTTCCTCGACACCCCGGGCCACGAGGCGTTCACCATGATGCGCGCCCGCGGCGCCCGGGTGACGGACCTCGTCGTCCTGGTGGTCGGAGCCGACGACGGCGTCATGCCGCAGACCGTGGAGGCCATCGACCACGCGCGGGCAGCCAAGGTGCCGCTGGTGGTGGCCATCAACAAGATCGACAAGGCCAACGCCAACCCCGACAAGGTGAAGCGCGAGCTCTCCGAGCGCGGCCTGATGCCCGAGGACTGGGGCGGCGACACGGTCATGGTGCCGGTCTCGGCGCTCAAGAAGGAGGGCATCTCCGACCTGCTGGAGATGATCCTGCTCACCTCCGACATCCTGGAGCTCAAGGCGAGCCCCGAGATCTCCGCGCAGGGCGCGGTGCTCGAAGCGCGCAAGGAGGTCGGCCGCGGCATCGTCGCGACCGTCCTGGTCCAGAACGGCACGCTCAAGGTGGGCGACATCTTCGTCTCGGGCGCGGTCTGGGGCCGGGTGCGCTCCATGACCGACGACACGGGCAAGCGGATCCAGGAAGCCGGGCCGGCCACCCCGGTCGAGGTGACCGGCTTCGCCGATCTGCCGGACGCGGGCGACCTGCTGCAGGTGGTCGAGGACGAGTCCAAGGCCCGCGGCATCGCGGACTACCGCCAGCAGGAGCAGCGGCGGCGCGACCTCGCCCCGGGCCAGGGCCGGCTCTCGCTGGAGCAGCTCTTCAGCCGCATCCAGGAGGGTGAGGTCAAGGAGCTGGCCGTGGTCGTCAAGGCCGACGTGCAGGGCTCTCTCGAGGTGCTGCGCGACGCTCTGGGCAAGGAGAGCACGGGCAAGGTCAAGGTGCAGGTGCTCCACGCGGGCGTCGGCGCCATCTCGACCAACGACGTGCTGCTCGCTTCGGCGTCGAAGGCGATCATCATCGGCTTCAACGTCCGTCCCGAGCGCAGCGCGGTGGAGCTGGCCGAGAAGGAAGAGGTCGACATCCGCCTGCACACCGTCATCTACGAGCTGATCGACGAGCTGCGCAAGGCCATGACCGGCCTGCTCGATCCCACCTTCCGCGAGGTGTCTTCGGGCCGGGCCGAGGTGCGCGACACCTTCAAGGTCCCGAAGGTGGGCACCATTGCCGGCTGCCACGTGGTGGACGGGGTCATTCCCCGCACCGCCGGCGTCCGCCTGGTGCGCGACAACCGTGTCATCTACGAAGGCAAGATCGCCTCGCTGCGCCGCTTCAAGGACGATGTCTCCGAGGTGCGGACCGGCTTCGACTGCGGTATCGGCCTGGAGCGTTTCCAGGACTTCAAGCCGGGCGACTTCATCGAGGCGTTCACCCGCGAAGAGGTGGCGCCCGTTCTGTAGGGGTGAGCCCCTCACCCCCCTGCCCCCCTCTCCCACCTCCCCGCCCCCCTCCCTGGGAGAGGGGGGAAAGTACTGGAGCTGTGGGTGGGCGGGGGCGCCCCTCTCCCGGGGAGGGGGGCAGGCGGGATGGGAGAGGGGACGGGGGTGAGGGCTCCGAAAGGAAAATCGTACATGCCGATGACCGTCGGGATCTCCAGCTTCGAGCTGCACTTCCCGTCCAGCCGCAGTCTCAAGGACAAGCGGCGGATCGTAAAGTCGCTGATCGACCGTATCCATCAGCGCTTCCGTGTCTCGATCACGGAGACCGGCTTCCACGACCTGCACCAGAGGGGCGAGATCTCGATGGCGGTGGTGACCAACGGGGAGAGCGAGATGGAGCACCTGCTGGAAGAGGTGCGCAACATGGTGGAGTCGGTTCCCGAGCTGTACCTGACCCGCTGGGATCCCCAGATCCTGTCGGGAATGGAGGGGATGACGGAGGAGATGGACGGGATGGAGGAAATGTCATGACGCGGCGGACCGACCGCATCGCCGATCTCCTGCGGGCCGAGCTCTCCGAGCTCATCCTGCGCGAGACCAAGGACCCCCGCATCAAGCTGGTGAGCGTGACGGGGATCGACGTCACGTCCGACCTGCGGCGCGCCGTGGTGCGCGTCTCGGTCCTGGGCGAGGACGACCAGCGCGAGGCGGCCATCGAGGCCCTGCGCCACGCGCGGGGGTTCCTGCGCACGGAGCTGGCCCGGCGGCTCCACACCCGGGCGACCCCGGAGCTGATTTTCGAGCTCGACCGGGGCGCCGAGCACAGCCAGAAGATTTCTGACCTCTTGGAGAGCCTACATGGGCGGGATGAAAGCTCCTGAAGATCTGCTGAAGAAAATCCGGCTCGGCAACCGGTTCCTGCTGACCAGCCACATCAACCCGGACGGCGACGCCATCGGGTCGGAGCTGGGCCTGGCGAGGCTGCTGCGCAGCATGGGGAAAGGGGCCGTGGTCTGGAACCGCGATCCCACCCCCACGATCTACCGTCCGCTCCCCGGGAGCGAGCGCGTCCACTCCGGCGAGGAGCCGCCGGCCGGGTTCCCCGACCGCTTCGACTCCATCGTCGTGCTGGAGTGCCCGAGCCCGGACCGCACGGGGCTGGAGCAGCACCTCTCCGCCCGGCCGGTGATCAACATCGATCACCACCTGGGGAACCAGCACTACGGATCGATCAACTGGGTCGACTCCGCGGCCCCGGCCGTGGGCGAGATGGTCTACCGCCTCTCCCAGGGGCTCAAGCTAAGCCTCGACCCGGAGACGGCGAGCTGCCTCTACCTGACGCTGGTCACGGACACGGGCGGGTTCCGCTTCTCCAACGCGACCCCGGCCGCATTCGAGGCCGCGGCCTCCCTGGTGCGCGACGGCGCCCAGCCGGAGCAGGTCTCGCAGTGGCTCTACGAGAGCCAGCCGCTGCCGGTGATCCGGCTGGTCGGCGAGATGCTCCAGACCCTGGCGATCCACGAGGACGGACGGGTCGCGACCGCGCGGCTGACCCCCGAGATGTTCGACAAGGTCGGCGCCGCGCCCGGCGACTCCGAAGGGCTGATCGACTACCCGCGCTCCATCGCGGGGGTCGACGCCGTGGCCCTGATCCGCCAGCGCGAGGACGGGACGCACAAGGTCTCGCTGCGCAGCCGCGGCGAGGTGGACGTCGAGAAGATCGCCCGCCATCACGGCGGCGGCGGGCACCGGAACGCCGCCGGGTTCGTGCTCGAGGGAGACGGCGAAGAGGTCCGGCAGCGGGTGGCGCAGGCCCTGGCAGACGCCCTGGCGCCGGCCCCGGCCGCGACCCCGGAAACTACCACGGGGGTGCCGGAGGGGGCGTGAGCGAAGTGGACATGAGAGATGGATTGCTGCTGATCGACAAGGAGCCCGGCCTCACCTCCCACGACGTGGTGCAGAGGGTGCGGCGGGTCCTGAAGCAGAAGAAGATCGGACACTGCGGCACGCTGGACCCGGACGCCACGGGCCTGCTGCTGCTGACGCTCGGGAGCGCCACGCGGCTCACCCGCTTCCTGATCCGGGCGCCCAAGGTGTACGAAGGGGCCATCCAGCTCGGCGCGGCCACGGACACCTACGACGCGTCCGGCCAGGTGATGAGCCAGGCGCCAGCCGAAGCCGTGGCCGCCCTGACCCCGGAAGCGGTGACGGAGGGCATGAAGCGCTTCGAGGGGACCATCGAACAGAAGGCTCCCCCCTACTCCGCCAAGAAGGTCCAGGGGGTCAAGTTCTACGAGCTGGCGCGCAAGGGCGAGGAGGTCCCCGACGAGCCCAAGGAGGTGACCATCTACGAGCTCTCCCCCCTGGGAGAGCTGGAGGACGGCCGCATCCGGTTCCGCCTCGCCTGCTCCTCCGGCACCTATGCCCGCGGCCTGGCCCACGACCTGGGTGCGGCGCTCGGGGTCGGAGGACATCTGGCAGAGCTGCGGCGCACCCGGATCGGCGGGTTCCAGGTCGAGGAGGCCGTCACCTTCCGCCGCCTGGAGGAGCTGGTCCAGGCGAGCGAGCCGGCCCAAGGGGCCTGGATTCCCTTCGACCAGATCCCGCTGCCGTTCGGGGAGGTCACGGCCGATCCGCAGCAGGAGCAGCGGATCGCGCACGGCCAGACCGTGCTGGTCCGGGAGCTCGCCGGCGAGGAGGGGGACTGGGTCAAGCTGGTGAACCGGCGGCGGGAGTTCATCGCCGTGGGCACCGTGGTAGAGAGGATCGGCAGCGCGGGAGTCGGGATCGTCCAGCCCCGCGTCGTGTTTCGCTAGTCGTTGGATAACTGCCCGCACAGGCCGTTGTGCTACAATGCCGGGCCGAATGGAAGATCAAGGAGGAGTTTGCTTTGGCGCAAACCGTGGAAATCAAGGAAAAGATCATTCAGAGCTACCGGGTGCACGATCAGGACACCGGTTCGCCCGAGGTGCAGGTTGCCCTGCTCACGAGCCGGATCATCGAGCTGACGGATCACTTCAAGATCCACACCAAGGACCACCACAGCCGCCGTGGTCTTCTGAAGCTCGTGGGACGCCGTCGCCGCCTTCTCGATTATTTGAAGCGGCAGGATCTCGAGCGCTATCGCGCCACCATTGAGCGCCTCGGCCTCCGCAAGTAGAGGCCCCGCCGCCCGCCGCCAGACATCCCGGCAGGTCCCGGCGCCAATCCTATCGCCTCGGGACCGCCCCCCATCCTACCGGGCAACACCCGGGCAGCCGACCCCGGCTGACGCGGCGAAATTGTAGGCAGACGAGAGAGAAAGAGACAAGAAAGAAAAGAAAACCATGAAGCAACGAAGAGAAGTGAACGTTGGAGGGACCACCCTCATCCTCGAGACCGGCCACCTGGCCAAGCAGGCCGACGGGTCGTGCACGATCCGCCTCGGCGACACGGTCGTCCTGGCCACCGCGTGCATGGACGACAAGGGCGGCATCGAGCGCGACTTCCTGCCGCTGACCGTCGACTACCGCGAATACACGGCTGCGGCAGGCAAGATCCCCGGCGGCTTCTTCAAGCGCGAAGGGCGGCCTACCGAGAAGGAAGTCATCACCTCCCGCCTGATCGACCGCCCGCTCCGCCCCCTGTTCCCCGAGGGCTACTATGCCGAGACCCAGATCATCGGCTTCTGCCTTTCGGCGGACGGCGAGAACGATCCGGACATCCTGGCCATCAACGGCGCCTCCACGGCGCTGGTGCTCTCGAACATCCCGTTCTACCACCCGATCGGCGCGGTGCGGGTGGGGGTGATCGACGGCGAGATCATCATCAACCCGACCAACAGCCAGCGCGACGTCTCGGACCTCGACCTCGTGGTCGCGGGCACCGAGGAAGCGGTGGCCATGGTAGAAGCCGGGGCCAACCAGATCTCCGAGGCGATGATGCTCGAGTGCATCTTCCGGGCGCACCTGGAGATCCAGAAGATCATCAAGGCCCAGCACGAGCTCTACCGCGAGAGCACCAAGCAGAAGCCCTCCTGGAGCGCCCCCGAGGCCTATCCCGAGTCGCTCTACGAGCAGGTCAAGGGCGACATCTACGCCCAGCTCAAGGCCGCGCTGTTCACCAAGAAGAAGTTCGAGCGCAAAGCCGCGGTCAAGGGCGTCACCAAGCCCTACCTGGACCAGATCCCGGCCGAGGATCCCAAGCGCAAGCAGGTGGGCAAGATCATCACGCGCCTGGAGGAGGAGATCCTCCGCGAGGTCGTGCTCAACGAGCGCACCCGTTTCGACAACCGGCGCCTGGACGAGATCCGGCAGATCGACGTCGAGGTCGGCCTTCTCCCCCGCACGCACGGCTCGGCGCTCTTCACCCGCGGCGAGACGCAGGCCCTGGTCTCCTCCACTCTCGGCACGAGCCGCGACGCGCAGGTGATCGAGGAGTACGAGGGCGAGAGCATCCAGAAGTTCATGCTCCATTACAACTTCCCGCCCTTCTCCGTGGGCGAGGTCAAGTTCCTGCGCGGCCCCGGCCGCCGGGAGATCGGCCACGGCGTGCTGGCCCGGCGCTCGCTGCTGCCGGTGCTGCCGCACGAGGACGAGTTCGCCTACACGATCCGCGTGGTCTCGGACATCCTGGAGTCGAACGGCTCCTCGTCCATGGCCACGGTCTGCGGCGCCTCGCTGGCGCTGTTCGACGCCGGTGTCCCGCTGCTCGCCCCGGTGGCCGGCGTGGCCATGGGCCTGATCAAGGAAGGCGACAACTTCGCCGTCATGACAGACATCGCCGGCCAGGAAGACCACTACGGCGACATGGACTTCAAGGTCGCCGGCACCCGCAACGGCATCACCGCGCTGCAGATGGACATCAAGATTACGGGCGTGACCCGGGACATCATGCAGCAGGCGCTGGAGCAGGCGCGGGTGGGCCGGATGCACATCCTCGGGATCATGGAGCAGGCGATCCCGCAGCCCCGCGTGGACATCTCCAAGTTCGCGCCGCGGCTGTACACGATCCAGATCTCCAAGGAGAAGATCCGCGACGTCATCGGACCCGGTGGCAAGACGATCCGCTCCATCATTGAGGAGACCGGCTGCCAGATCGAGATCGGGGACGACGGCCGGGTGGTCATCGCCTCGCCCGACGAGCCGGCGGCCAAGCGCGCGATCCAGATGATCGAGCGGCTCACCGAGGTGCCCGAGGTCGGCAAGGTCTACACCGGCCACGTGCGGCGGGTCGAGGCCTACGGCGCCTTCGTGGAGATCATGCCGGGAACGGACGGCCTCGTGCACATCAGCGAGCTCGCCCCCTACCGCGTCCGGGAGACCTCGGACGTGGTCAAGGAGGGAGACGAGCTGACCGTCAAGGTCATCGCCATCGACGAGACGGGCCGGGTCCGGCTGTCGCGCAAGGCCGTGATCATGGAGGCGCCCGACTACGACCCCTCGCAGTACGAGGGGATGGAGATGGCCATCGCCGGAGGCGGCGAGGGCGGCGAGCGCGAGCGGGGCGGGGATCGGGGCGGCCGGGGTGGAGACCGCGGCGGTCCGCGCGGCGGGCGGGGTGGAGACCGGGGCGGGCGTGGTGGCGGCGGCGGCCGCAGGTAAACCCCTCTTCCTTCCGAGTCCAAGGGCGGTCCTCCGGGGCCGCCCTTTTCATTTAGACTCCCTGCCATGATCGGCCGCAACGAGCTCGTCGCCTATCTCGATGAATACCTGGACGCCTCCAACGGCCGCGACTACGGTCCGAACGGCCTCCAGGTGGAGGGCCGGGACCAGATCCGAAAGGTAGTAACCGGCGTCTCCGCCTGCCACGAGCTGTTCGTCCGCGCCCGGGAAGCCGGAGCGGACGCCATCTTGGTCCACCACGGGCTCTTCTGGGAGGGGATGCCGCGGGTCCTCACCGGCTATCAGTTCCGCAGGGTCGCCGAGCTGATCCGGGGAGAGATGAGCCTCCTCTCCTATCACCTCCCCCTCGACCGTCATCCCGAGCTGGGCAACAACGTCCTGGCCGCCCGCGACTTTGGGCTGGTCGACTTGGAGCCCTTTGCCCTCCACGAGGGGCACCCCATCGGGTTCAAGGGGAGATTCCCCGATCCGATCCCCCCGGCCGAGCTGGCCGCGCGCTGCGAAAAGGTCTACCAGCAGAAGCCCCTCGCATTCCTGGACGGCCCCGATCCCGTCCGCACCCTGGGGCTCGTGAGCGGAGGCGCGCAGCGGGAGTTCCTCGTGGCGGTCGGAGAGGACCTCGACGCCTACATCACCGGCGAGGTGAGCGAGTGGGTGATGAACGTGGCGAGGGAGGCCAGGGTCCACTACCTCGCCGCGGGCCACTACGCCACGGAACGACTGGGCATCCGCGCCCTAGGCGATCACCTGCGGGACAGGTTCGGGATCGAGGCCGAGTTCATCGACGTGCCGAACCCGGTCTGACTCAAGCCTCTATGTTTCTTTACTTGCCAGCACATGTTCTATGCGTCGATCTGGCACAAGCCAGATCAGCGCAACCAGAACGTATAGACCCAACGAGATCCATTGCGACCAGAAGGCCAAGGGAATGGCAATTGCGTAGATGACCGGCGACAGCTTGCCTTAGGGCGGACCGGCCGTGATCCGGTCCACCCTACGCGGCCCCCCACCTTCCATCAGCTCAGTTGAGTCCCCAAGAGGCGAAGCAGAGGATCGGGGCCGTGCCCAGGAGGGTGTTGTTGAGCTGGACCTGGATGTTCGCCAGGAACTCGATGTCCATCGGGATCCAGCCGCTCAGAAACTTTCCCGCGCCGCTCGATTCACGCTCCAGATCCGTGGGATCTATGATGAACGAGCTGGCTGCCCCTCCGTCGACGGTAAACAGGATCTTGACGCTGGCTCCGCCCGCGTTGCTCGGGAAGATGCACTTGATACCGCGCACGTTGCCCGATCCGGCGGTCGAGGGGATCAGGTTGACCGTGCTGTTCGCAACCGAGATCGTGGCGATGCTGTACTTCGGAGTCTCGTTCCCGGCGTGGGCCGCGGCTGGAAGCAGGAGGCAGAGGGCGAGGACCCATCCAAGCTGCTTCAGATTCCTGGTCTTCATATACGTCTCCTTTCGTCGGACGTAGTGGTCGAAGGGCCAGGACGAACAGTCAAAAGGGCACCGCCGCCTTCTCCCTTGACCGTAAATACTTATATGTAGATTAAGGCAACAGTTGGTTTGGCGTCAAGACCAGCTTCCCTCCCTTGGGCCTCTTCCGGCCTGACGCTTCAGCAGGTCCGTCAGGCATTTTGACGCGACCAGGGCCTTTCCTGTCGTGACTATAGATCTTCCTGTCGCGATCCAACCTATAGTCGCGTCGCCGATAGACTTCGCTGTCGCGACTCAAGGTTTTCCTGTCGCGACCATAGACTTGACTGACACGACTATAGATTACGGTGATGCGACGACGGGCTTTGACGACGCGACTTAATAGATGCCTGATGCGATTACAGACTTTGGCGACGCGGCCCAATCTATCGTCGCGGCAGCAATCTCTTTTCCTGTCGTGACTTAAGGCTGTCGTGACTTAGACTTTTTCCGCGTCACAGATAGGTTAGACTGATGCGGCTTGGGTTCAAGTCACGTCATCGATAGGTTGCCTTGTCGTGACTTAAGGCTGAGTCGCGACAGAAAGGGGTTTACCAGCGTGGCGATAGGTTTCCGCCATGCGCGCCGATCCTTCGTCGCGACACCGGAGCAGTCCGGCTCGCCCTCGAAGGGCTTGGTCCTGAGGTCGTGTGGTCTTGTCGCGACAGACAACTCCCCGCCCGTGGAGCCTTTGGACTCCGAGGGCAGACGCCTACGACATCGCGCTGTGGGGGCCTGATCGCGGGACCTCCGCGGTGAGTTTCGCCTTCGCGAACAGCCGGAAGAAATTCTCCCCCGTCCTCTGCCAAACCTGCTCGGATGTCTCGCCAGTCTCCTGTGCGAGACGGTCGGCGATCTCCACCACGTAGGCGGGACGGTTGGGCTTGCCCCGGTAGGGGATGGGGGCGAGGTAGGGGGTGTCCGTCTCGACCAGGCAGCGGTCGGGCGGGAGGATGGGGATCACCTCGCGGACGTTGCCGGCCTTCGGGAAGGTGATCATGCCGGAGAGGCCCAGGTAGTGCCCTCGCTCGATCAGCTCGCGGGCCATGTCGAGGCCACCGGCGAAGGAGTGGAAGTCGGCCTTCAGGTCCGGATACTCCCGGACGACCGCGAGCATCTCTTCGTTGCTGTCCCGATTGTGGACCACGACCGGGAGGTCCAGCTCGACGGCGAGCTCCCACTGCTCTCTCATCACCCGGTGCTGCTCGTCGCGGGGGGAGTGGTCGTAGTAAAAGTCGAGACCGCACTCCCCCACCGCCACGGCCTTGGGATCGGCCAGCAGCTCGCGGAGCCGCTCGCGATCTCCCGGCTGCCACGTAGCCGCGTCGTGGGGGTGGACCCCCAGGGCGCACCAGACATCCGGGTGCCGGTGGCAGAGGGCGAGGATGTCGTCCACCTCGTTCATCCGGATGGCCGGGACGAGAAAGCCCTTCACCCCCCGCTCGCGCGCGTGGTCCAGTGCCCTTTCGCGCTCTTCGGGGGGGAGACTCTGCAGGTGGCAGTGCGAGTCGATCGGCCCGGAGAGGTTCACTTGACGCGGGTGCCGTTCGGGACCTGGGCGTCCGGATGGAGCAGGACCGGCTTGCCGTCGATCGAGGCCGCGAGCACCATGCCCTGCGACTCGATCCCCATCAGCTTGGCCGGCTGGAGGTTCGCCACCACGATCACCTGCCGGTTCAGCAGGTCCTCGGGCTGGTAGGCGAGGCCGATGCCGGCGACCACGGTGCGGGGACCCTCCTCCCCCACGTCCAGGGTCAGCTTGATGAGCTTCTCGGACTTCGGGACCCGCTCGGCCGCGGTAACCGTGGCCACCTTCAGCTCGGTTTGAAAGAATTGGTCGATCGAGATCAAGTTCGTCTTCTCCTCGGCCTTTGCAGGAGCCGGCGCGTGCTCCTTGAGATAGGCCTCCTTGTCGATGCGCGGGAAGAGCGGCGCGGGCTCGGGCAGCTCGCGGTCAGTTGGCATTCCGCCCCACTCCAGGGTCTTCAAATCCGTCGGGAGCTCCGGGATTCCGATCGCGGCGAGCACCTGGGCCGCCACCCGCGGCATGAAGGGCAGCAGGGCCGTGGCCACGATCCGCACCGTCTCCAGCCCGTTCCAGAGGACCCGGGAGAGCTTCTCCGTGGGACCCTCGGTCTTGATCAGCTTCCACGGCTCGCGGGTCACGAGGTACTGGTTCGCCTCGCCCAGCAGGCGCCAGAGGGCTTCGAGCGCCCGGTTGAAGGCGAGCTCGTCCATGGCCGCCCGATACTCGGGCACGGCCCGGCCCGCCGCCTCGATCATGGGATTGCTGTCGCAGGGCACCGGCGGGGTTTTGCCCCCGAAGGCGCTCCGCGAGAGGGTCACCAGGCGGCTCACCGTGTTCCCCAGGGTATTGGCGAGATCGGCGTTGTACCGTTCCACGAAAGCTTCGTCCGAGAACGAGGCGTCCTGGCCGAAGACCATCTCCCGCATCAGGAAGTAGCGCACGCTGTCCGCGCCGAAGCGGTCGATCAGCTCATCCGGGCGGACGACGTTGCCCGTGGACTTGGAGATCTTGCGGCCGTCGCGGTTCCACCAGCCGTGCGCCCAGACGGTCGTGGGCAGCGGCAGCCCGGCGGACATCAGGAAGGCCGGCCAGTAGACCGCGTGGAAGCGGAGGATGTCCTTGCCGATCATGTTCATCCGGACGTCCCCGTTCTCCCAGAACCTGCGGTAGAGGTCGCTGTCCGGGAAGCCGAGAGCGCTGATGTAGTTGGTCAGGGCGTCGAGCCAGACGTAGACGGTCTGGCCGGGATGGCCCGGGAACGGGATGGCCCACTCCACGTTGGCCCGGCTGACCGACAGGTCGCGCAGGCCCGTTTCGACGAAGGCCTTGACCTCGTTGAGACGCGTTGCCGGCCGGACGAACTCCGGGTGCCGCTCGTACAGGTCGAGCAGTGGCTGCTGGTACCTGGAGAGGCGGAAGAAGAGGTTCTCCTCGGACTTCCACTCCACCGGGGTGCCATGGATGGGACAGACTTTGGTGTCCCCCAGCTCCTTCTCCATGTAGAACGTCTCGCAGGGCGAGCAGTACCAGCCCTCGTGAGTGGCCTTGTAGAAGTCGCCCGCGGCGTCGATCCGGCGGATGATCTCGGCCACACCCCGCTGGTGCCGCTCCTCGGTGGTGCGGATGAAGTCGTCATAGGAGAACCCGAGGCGGTCGCGGAGCTGGTGGTAGCGGCCGACGACCCGGTCCGCGAGCTCCAGGGGCTGGACGCCCTCTTTCTTCGCGGCGCGCTCGATGTTCTGGCCGTGCTCGTCGGTGCCGGTGAGGAAGTAGACCTCGTCGCCCGCCATGCGCCGGTAGCGCGCCAGGACGTCGGAGGCCACGGTCGTGAAGATGTGCCCGATGTGGGGCAGGTCGTTCACATAGTAGATCGGGGTGGTGACGTAGAACGTTTTCATGAAGAGGGGGATTGTAGCTCTTCCGGCGTGAACCGGTAGTGCTCGCCGCAGAAGACGCAGTCGGCGTCGATGGCGCCGTCCTCCTCGCGGAGGTAGTCGCGGTCCTCGGCGGAGAGCAGGATCAGGTGGCGCAGCAGGCGCTCCCGGCTGCAGCGGCAGCGGTAGCGCAGGGGGCGGACATCCTTCACCTCGCGGTCGAGCCCGGAGAGCACCGTCTCCAGGACGTTGGGGATGCCCCCCTCCTCGAGCAGGTGGCTGATGCCCCGGACTCGGGAGATGTTCTCCTGCAGAGCCGAAATGACCTCATCCGGGGCTCCGGGCAGCGCTTCGACGATCATGCCGCCGGCTGCCGCGACTCCCTCGGGCTTGGCGAGCACGCCGAGCAGGACCGCGGACGGGATCTGCTCGCTCTGCTCCAGGTAGTGGGCGAGGTCGTCGCCGATCTCGCCGGTCACGAGCTGGACCTGGCTGTGGTAGTTGGCGCCGCTCCCGTGCTCGCGCATCACGCGCAGGAAGCCCTTCCCCACCGCGCCTCCCACGTTCAGCTTGCCGTCCGGACGGTGCGGCACGTCCACCCGGGCCTCGCCAACCAGGCCGCGGAGGTTGCCTTCGTCGTCGGACTCGGCCATGACCTGGCGCAGGGGGCCGTCGCCGCGGACGTCCAGGACCAGGCGGCTCGGGGTCTTGGAGGAAAGGCGGAGCAGCAGCGCGGCTCCGGCCATGCACCGGCCCAGCGCCGCGGTCGAAACCGGGCCGAGGTCGCGCCGGTCGCGCGCTTCGCGGAGCACGCCGGTCAGGTCCGCGGCCGCCCAGCGCAGCGCGCCGTCGCCGGCAAGACCCAGCTCGAGGCGGCCCTGAGCCGCCGTCTCGGATTGCGTCATCTCTGTCTCGCTTTCGGTTGCCGTTCAGGACTGCCCTGCAGCGGATTGTTCAGACCGGCCGACGGCGGCCAAGGCAGCGCGGTAGACGTCGCGCCACGGCACCCCGCTGGAGAGCGCGATCCGCCGACAGTCCTCGAACTCGGGGGCTGCGGCGAGAGGCCGGCCGTCCAGCCGGGCCCGCTTCACGCGGACCGTCCCGAAAGCGGTCTCGACCTCGATGGTCTCGCGCTCCGCTTCGAAGCGGGCTGCACTGGTATAACGGCATCCGAGCGAGCCGGATTCCATGAGCAGGACCCCGGCCAGAGCCTCCAATTGATGGCGCCGGCAGAGCAGCGTGATCAGCGTCCCCGGCCGGTTCTTCTTCATCTGGACGGGGGTGAAGTAGACGTCCAAGGCCCCGGCTTCGAGGAGGCGCTCCATGAGGAAGCCGAACCCCTCCCCGGGAAGGTCGTCCACCTCGCATTCCACGACCATCACCTCGGCACGCGTCTCTCTTCCCTTCCCCCTCAGGAGCCGGAGCGCGTTGGGCCGGTCGGGCAGGTCTTTCTTTCCCAATCCATAACCGGTCCCCTCCAGCACCAGGGAGGGGAAGTCCACGTACTCGCTCACCAGCTCGGCCAGGAGGACCGCGCCCGTCGGCGTGGTCAGCTCGCCGCCCGGACTGCCATAGACGGGGATCCCGCGCAGCAGCTCGGCCGTGGCCGGAGCGGGGACGGGCAGCTCGCCATGCGCCGTCTGGACCCGGCCGCCGCCCACGTTGACCTGGCCGCACGTGATGCGGGAGGGGGACAGGTGCTCCACCGCGGCTGCGGCTCCGACCAGGTCCACGATGGAGTCGATCGCCCCCACCTCGTGGAAGTGGACGCGCTCGATGGGCATGCCGTGGGCCTTGGCCTCCGCCTCCCCCAGCCGCTGGAAGAGTCGGATTGCCCGCTCCTTGACCGGACCCGCGAGGTCGCTCGCCTGGATCAGCTCCCGGATCGCCGCGAGGTCCCGGCTGTGGCCGTGGTGGTGATGATGGTGGTTGTGACCATGGTCGTGGTCATGATGATGGTGGTGCTGATGCTCTTCGGGATCGGGTCCTTCCAAAGGCTTCCCGTCCACGAGCACGCGGAATCGGGTGCCGACAAAGCCGCCGCGGGATGCTTTCCGGCTCTCGACCGAGACGCCGGGGAGACGCAGACGAGCTACGGTCTCGTGGAGGACGTCCAGGGGCATCCCCAGGTCGAGGCAGGCGCCCAGGAACATGTCCCCCGCGATGCCGCTAGAACAGTCCAGATGGTAGTGATCCGACATGCGCGCCAGCCTAGCACGCACCCTTTTGCTTCAGAGAAACCCAACGTCCCGCGCTGCCCAGGATGAAGTGGTCGAGCAGGCGCACACCCACGAGCTCTCCGGCCTCCTTCATCCGGCGGGTGAAGATCAAGTCCTCGGGGCTGGGAGAGGGATCGCCGCTCGGATGGGTATGGAAGACGACCACCCCCGCGGCCCCGCGAAGCAGTCCCTCCTTGAGGATCTCCCGGGGCTCGGCAACGGCCCGGTCGAGCGTTCCGCGGAAGACCTCCTTCTCACCGAGGAGACGGCTCCGGGTGTCGAGGAAGAGGGCGCCCATGACCTCCTGGTCGCGGGCCCAGTAGCGGAGGGCGAGGTAGCGCGCCACCTCGGCAGGCCGGGTCAGGGGCTCGCGCTCGTCGAGCTGCTCCCGCGCGACGCGGCTGGCGATCTCCACGGCTGCGAGCAGGGTCGCGGCCTTGGCCGTCCCCAGCCCCTTGCGGCGGAGCCCTTGCGGCGTGAACGCGACCAGGCCGGTGAGGCCGCCGGTCTCCTGGAGCAGCTCGGTCGCCATCCGGACGGCCGAGACGCCCTTGACTCCGGTGCGCAGGAGCACGGCGACCAATTCCGCGTCGGAGAGGGCGTCGCTCCCCTGCTTCAGCAGGCGCTCCCTCGGCCGCTCGCTCTCGGGCAGCTCGCGGATCAATCCGACCGCCGGCAACGCCGGATCTCCTCGGTGAGCTCCGGAATCGCCTCCCCCGCCGGAGCCGCGATCCGCAGATCGGCCAGGGGCGAGAACGGGGTGAGCTCCGGGTTGACCTCGACGAAGCAGGCGCCGGCCCGGTGCGCCACCTCGATCAAACCGGCCGCGGGATAGACGGTCGAGGACGTCCCCACCGAGACGAAGAGGTCACAGTAGGACGCCTCCTCGTAAGCCGTGTTGAGCACGGCGGGATCGAGGTTCTCGCCGAACCAGACCACCGCGGGTCTGAACTTGCCGCCGCAGGAGCAGACGGGAGGCTCCTCCCGCGACTTGGCGATCGCCTCCCCCATGTCCCGCATCCGGCTGCAGCGCTCGCAACGGGCCTGGAGGATCGTGCCATGGACTTCGAGAAGGTTGCTGCTGCCGGCGCGGCGATGCAGCCCGTCCACGTTCTGGGTGATGAGGATGAAGGAGGGAAAGAGGCTCTCCCACTCGACCAGGGCGAGGTGGGCGGGGTTGGGTTGCGCGCCGATGGCCGTGTCGTAGCGCCAGCCGTACCACTGCCAGACCTTGGGAGGATCGCGGCGGAAGGCCTGGGGCGTGGCCAGCTCCTCGGGCCGCATCTTCTCCCAGAGGCCGCCGGCACCGCGGAAGGTGTCGAGACCGCTCTCCCGGGACACGCCCGCGCCGGAGAAGACCACGGCGCGCTCCGCCGTCCGGAAGCGCTCGCACAGCTCTTCGGAGATCTCCATCCGTCCCTCCATCCGTCCTCTATCGTCGTTGACACTCCGGGTCCCGCCTGTTACAACCCCGCCCATGCCCTACCTGTCGACCAACTTCGGCCTCCTGGAGCCGGAATCCAGCAACTATGAGACCAGCCGCGTGGCGGTCCTGCCGGTCCCGTTCGAGCGGACCGTCTCCTACGGAAAGGGGACCTCGGCCGGTCCGGCCGCGATCATCCGCGCCTCGCAGAGCATGGAGCTCTACGACGAGGAGCTGGGCGCCGAGCCCTATCAGATAGGCATCGCCACGCTCCCGCCGTTCCTGCCGGAGGCCTACGACATGGCCGAGGCCATGGCCGAGCTGCAGGAGGAAGCCCGCGTCCACCTGGAGAAGGGCAAGTTCCTCGTGACCCTCGGGGGCGAGCACAGCATAACCCAGGCACCGGTCCGCGCGACAAAGCAGGTTCACGGGGAGATTGGAGTCGTCCAGTTCGACGCTCACTCCGACCTGCGCGAGGAGTTCGAGGGCACCCCGTACAGCCACGCCAGCGTCATGAGGAGGATCGTGGACGACGGCATCCCTACCCTGGCCGTGGGCATCCGCTCGCTCTCGACCCCGGAGTCCCAGCTCATCCGGGAGAAGAAGCTGCCCGTGATCTGGGGCCACGACCTCGACCGCGCCGAGGAGCTTTTCCCCCAACTCCTCGCGGGCCTGCCCGAGAAGATCTACCTCACCTTCGACATCGATTACTTCGACCCTTCCCTGGTCCCTGCCACCGGCACCCCGGAACCGGGAGGCGGGCTCTGGTATCCGACCCTGCGCCTCCTCCGCCGGCTCTTCCAGGAGAAGAAGGTCGTAGCGATGGATGTGGTCGAGCTGGCGCCGGTCGGAAACCTGCCCGCGAGCGACTTCCTGACTTCGAAGCTGATCTACAAATGCCTGGGGTATCTGCAGGAGGGGGAAGGGAGCGGGAGAACCCTCTCTCGCGGTTAAGGCCTGTAGCTCAGGCTCGGCCGATGCCTACCCCACCAGCACACTCCCCCCGTTGACGTTCAGGATCTCGCCCGTGATGTGACAGGCAAGAGGAGAGGCGAGGAAGACCACCGGCCCGGCTATGTCTTCGGGGGTGGCGACCCGGTGGAGGGGGATGCTGTCGAGGATCTCGTCCCGGCGCTCTCCGGACAGGGCCTCGGCGGTCATGTCGGTCTCCACCCAGCCGGGGGCCACGGCGTTGACCCGGATGCCCGGGGCCAGCTCCGTGGCCCAGGACTTCGTGGCCGAGATCATCGCTCCCTTGCTCGCGGCGTAGGGGCTGTAGAAGGCTTCTCCCCTCTGCCCCGCCGTGGAGCTGATGTTGATGATGGAGCCGTTCGAGGATTCGCGCAGCAGGCGGATGGCTTCGCGGGCACAGAGAAAGGGGCCGACGACGTTGACCGCGAGCGTGGCCAGGAGCTGCTGGTGGTCCAGCTTCTCCAGCGGCTCGTGGACCCAGACGCCGGCGTTGTTGACGAGACAGTCGAGCCCGCCCCACTCCGCTTCCACATAGTGGAAAAGCCTCTGGACGTGCTCGCGCCGCGTCACGTCGCAGCGCATCTTCCGATGTGGGAGGTCCCCGGCGCGGCGAAGCTCGGAAAGAAGAGCGTTGGCTTTGACCCCGCTCGCCAGGTACTGGATGAGCACCGTGGCACCGGCCCGGGCGAAGAGGCGGCAGCACGCGGCTCCGATGCCGCGGCTGCCTCCCGTCACGACCACCCGGTAGCCAGTGAGGTCGATCAAGCCGCGGCCTCGACCACCATCGCAATCCCCTGGCCGCCGCCGATGCAGGCCGACGCCACTCCCACTCCCCCGCCACGCCGCCGCAGCTCCTTCAGCAGGGTGATCAGCAGGCGGGTGCCCGACGCGCCCAGCGGATGCCCGAGGGCGATCGCTCCGCCGTTGACGTTCAGCTTGTCCACGTCCAGGTCCAGCTCGCGGACCACGGCCAGGATCTGGCCGGCGAAAGCCTCGTTGATCTCGAAGAGGTCGACGTCGTTCATCGTCATGCCTGCCCGCTCGAGCGCCTTGCGAATGGCCGGCGCCGGGCCGATGCCCATGCGCGAGGGATCGACACCCACCGTGGCCCACGAACGGATGCGGCCGAGCGGCTTCCAGCCCCGCTCCTGCGCCTTGCGCTCGGTCGAGAGGAGCATCATGGCCGCGCCGTCGACGATGCCCGAAGCGTTGCCGGCCGTGACGAAGCCGTCCTTGTCGAACGCGGTAGGCAGGCCCTCCAGGTCTGCCATGGTGGTCTCGGGACGCATGTGGTCGTCCCGCTCGACCGTCTTGGCGCGCTTGCCCTTGCCCACGGTCACGGGCACGACCTCCTCGGAGAGGCGGCAGGCCTTCCAGGCCTCACCGGCTCGGCGCTGGGAGAGGATCGCGAGCTCGTCCTGCTCCTGGCGGGAGATCCCGTAGTCCCGGGCGAGGTTGTTGCTCGTCTGCGCCATGTAGAGGCCGCAGTAGGTGTCCATCAGAGCCACCATGAGGAGGTCCTGGAGCTGCCCCTGCCCGAGCTTGAAGCCCTTGCGGGCTCCCCAGATCACGTGCGGCGCCTGGGACATGTTCTCCATGCCGCCCACCAGGCAAGTCTCGGCCTCCTCGGCCAGGATCAGGTGCGAGCCGGAGATGACCGACTGGATGCCGGAGCCGCAGAGGCGGTTCACGGTGAGGGCCGGGACCTCGTTGGGCACACCGGCCTTGAGCGCCACGTGGCGGGCGCCGTAGATGGCGTCGGGCGAGGTCTGCAGGGCGTTGCCCACGACCGTGTGGTCGATCTCGCTCGGCTCAACGCCGGTGCGGGCAAGCAGCTCCTTGGCAACGTGCGCGGCGAGGTCGATCGCCGAGGTGTCGGCGAAGTCACCGTTGTAGTCGATCATCGGGGTGCGGTACCCGTCCACCAGGACCAGGTCTCGTGCGTTCATCGGATGATGCCTCCGTCAGGGAATCATATATGTGGCGGACGCGAGCGCGTGGAAGCGGCGCCGCCACCGGTTCATGTTGCTGAAGGGCTCGGTCCGGTGCGTGAGCAGAACGAGCACCCGGCGCTGTTCAGGGTCGATCCAAAGGCTGCCACCGGCGAAGCCTGTGTGGCCGAAAGAGCCTGGGGAAAGGGCGCGTCCGGCGCTGCCCTTCAGGTCTCTCCGCCACCAGCCCAGGTAGAACGGGCTGCCTCGCAATGCTGCCGCGGTGGCCTCCCTGTTCAACAGAAGTCGAGGCTCCAACCATTCCGATCCCAGGCGCCAGAGGTCCCGGGCGCGGCCGAAGAGGCCCGCGTGAGCCGGAAGACCCGCTCCCAGGCGGATCAGGAACCGGGCGTTGCCATCCTGGGGCAGCCCGCGCGGGGGTGGACCCTGGAGAGGGATCATCAGCCCCTGCTTCGCCGCCAGCTTCACCTCCTGGTCCGTGTCCATGAAGCTCCGGGCGATGTCGGGCCGGTCCCCCGGAGCCGGCTGCACGGAGGAGAGCCCCAGGGGATCGAGCACCCGCGACCGCATCAGCCGGTCATAGGGCTGGCCGGTGACCTTCTCCGCGGCGAGACCATAGAGAAGGATGTCCAGGTCGCCGTACACCGCGCGCCGGGACTCCCTCATCCTCTTCCCGTCGAGCAGGAGAGGCTGCACCTCCTCGTGGGATTGGCAGAGGTGGTAGAGCGGCTCCCAGGGGGCCAGGCCGGAGCGGTGGCGGAGGAGGTCGGAGAGGGGCCTGCCCCCCAGCCGGGGGTTCGCCTCGGGAAAGACTTCGCCGATCCGGGTGGCGAGAGGGAGGGTGCCGTCCCGGTCCAGGACCAGGGCCAGGGTGAAGGTGAACGGCTTGGTCAGGGAGGCGAAGTCGAAGCGGGCCTCCGGGGTAGCATCTCCGGCCGCGTCCTCCCAGGCGACCTCGTCCGCGGTGCCGGCCAGGGCGACGGCGGCGGTGGCGGTGCGGGTGGAGACGAGGAGGTCGAGGAAGGTCCGGAGAGGAGGGGTCATACGTAGTTCGCCGGATCTCCCGTCTGGAACACCACCACCCGCTCCCCCGCCGCGAAAGCCCCCTTCGCCGTCAGATCCTCCACCGCAGCCAGCGCCGCGGCGCCCTCGGGACCGAACCGCATTCCCTCCAGGCGGGCCACCCGGTCGGTGATCTCCGCCAGCCTCTCCTCGTCGACCGCCACGGCCGTGCCTCCGGATTCCCGGACGGCTCTCAGGACCAGGAAGTCCCCGATCGCTTTGGGCACGCGCAGACCCCAGACCCGGGTACGCGGGTCCTCCCAGGGAGCGGCGGCCTCCTCCCCTCTTTCGAAGGCGCGGACGATCGGGGCGCAGCCGGTGGGTTGGACGACTACGAAGCGCGGCTTCTTTTCTCCTACAAGGCCGAGCCGCCGCAGCTCACCGAAAGCCTTGTGCATGCCGACGATCCCGGTGCCTCCTCCCAGGGGGTAGACGATCCAGTCCGGAAGCTCCCAGCCGAGCTGCTCGGCCAGCTCCAGGCCCATGGTCTTCTTCCCTTCGGCGCGGTAGGGCTCGCGCAGCGTCGAAATGGTCCAGTAGCCGTCTCCTTCGGAGAGGAGCTTCGCCGCGTCAACCAGGGTGCCGGGGGACAGGAGCACCTCGGCGCCATGGGCGCGGCAGCGCTCCTCCACCGTCCTGGGAGTGTCCTCGGGGAGGGCGACCCTGGCCCGCAGGCCGGCGGCGGCGGCATAGGCGGTGAGAGCCAGGGCGGCGTTGCCGGCGCTGGCGAGCTGCACTCCCCCGGCCCCCAGCTCCCGGGCGCGGTTCACGGCGAGGGACAGCCCCCGCGCCTTGAACGAGCCCGTGGGATTGAGGGCCTCATCCTTGACCAGCACTTCGACTCCCGCAGGAGCCATCCGGCGGAAACGGACCAGCGGCGTCCCCCCTTCCCCGAGATCGACCCGGCCGTCGAAGTCGGAGAGGGGCAGGAGCTCGCGGTAGCGCCAGAGGGTCCAGGGCCTTCCGGGCAGCTCGCGGCGGAGATGCTCCCCCTTGGCGGGATCGAGGTCGTACTCCACCAGCCACGGGGCTCCAGCCGGCGAGAGGAAGGCGGGCTCGTCAAGGGGCGCGGTGACGCCGGTCCGGGAGCAGACGAGGTGCCGAGCCCAGCGTTCTTCCATCATGGCTCCTTCTCCATCCGAGCCAACAGCTCCGCATTGTCCCGAACCACCGGAGGAACCTCGGGAGGCGCCCCCTGCAGCAGCCTCCGGACCTCGGCGATCTGCCGGTCCACCTCGGCCTGCTTCGCGGGGTCCTTCAGAGTCCGGCGCCGCTCCTCCAGCGAGCGGAGGATCTGGCGGCGGCTGTCCGTGATCTTTCGCTCGATGCCGGCGCTCACCCCGGCCATCCGGGCCTCCCGCACGCGAGCTGTCACCCACTCGCGCTCGGCGGGCTGCATTCTCTCGGCGCGATCCAGGTACGTTTGGACCTGCTCCTCGGTCAGGCGCCCGTCGGCCGGGGGCTTGAACTCGGATGGAGCGGCTGGCTCCTTCCGGCAGGCGGCGAGCAGCAGTACCGCGATGAGGGGGCTGACGAGGGCTCGGGAGGGTCTCATTCCGTCCGCTTGCGAACGACCAGCCGCACGGGCACGCCGGGGAGGTCCAGCTCCTCGCGCAGGCGGTTCTCCAGGTAACGCCGGTAGGTGTGGGTGCGCGGCAGGGGCCGGTTCGCGAAGAGCATGAAGGTCGGCGGCGCGGTGGAGACCTGGGTGGCGTAGTAGAGCCTCCAGGGCGCGCCGTGGAGGGCCGGCGGGCTCACGCGCTTGATCGCCGTCTCGAAGAACCGGTTGAGCTGCCCGGTGCTGAGGCGGGTGTGGTACGCCTCCAGGGCCCGGTCGATCGGCTTCCAGAGCTTCTCCACTCCGCGGCCGGTCAGGGCCGAGACGTTGACCCGCCCGGGACTCGAGAGCAGCTGGTCCATCCTCTCCATCTGGAGCTCCAGCTTCTCCCGTTTCTCCTCGTCCAGGAGGTCCCACTTGTTGATGGCGACGACCGCGGCGCGGCCCAGCTCCCAGATCGTCCCCGCGATGGCCAGGTCGCCGCTCGTGATCCCCTGCGCGGCGTCGATCACCAGCACGCCCACCTCGCTGCGCTCGATCGAGCGGCGGGCCATCATGACCGCGAGCTCCTCGGGCTGGCCCGAGGTCTGGCTCCGGCGCCGGATACCCGCGGTGTCGATAAGGAGGTAGGACTTGCCATCCCGCGTGATCAGCGTGTCGACCGGGTCGCGGGTGGTGCCCGCCACGGGCGACACGAGCGAGCGCGGCTGGCCCGAGATCCTGTTCAACAGCGACGACTTGCCCACGTTCGGCCGGCCCACGATGGCGACCGGAGGCGCCTCGGGCGCCGGCACCTCCGCGATTTCGGGCAGGGCCAGCGCGAGTGCCTCCCGGAGGTCCTCGATGCCGACGCCGTGCTCCGCCGAGATCAGGATCTGCTGGTCGATGCCGAGGCCGTAGAACTCGGAGAAGCGCTCCCGGGCTTCCCGCGTGTCCCCCTTGTTGACCACCAGGATCGCGGGCTTGCCGTAGCGCCGGATGCGCTCCCAGACCACCTCGTCCGCGGACACGAGCCCCTGCTTGCCGTCCACGATCATGAGGAGGAGATCGCTCTCCTCCACGGCGAGGAAGACCTGCGTCGAGAGACCGAGAGGGTCGTCCTCCGCGAGCATGAGCCCGCCCGTGTCGATCAACTGGAAGGCTCGCTCGTCCGACAGATGGGCGAGGCCGGTGATCCGGTCCCGGGTGACGCCGGGCATGTCGTGCACGATGGCCTGCCTCTTGCCTACCAAGCGGTTGAAGAGGGTCGATTTGCCCACGTTGGGGCGGCCGACGATAGCGACAGTCGAGGTCAGAGCCATGGCCGCGGAAGCATAGCAGGCCCCTCAGGTAAGAGGCCGGGCGGGTGCGGACCGCGAACGTTTTAGATACGCTTACAACATGCACGCCCATCATCTGAACCTTCAAGAGAAGGGCCAGGACGCCAAGGTCCCCCGGGCTCCGGGAGTCTGCAGGCCCTCTCTCTTCCACGGCCGGGAGGACGAGCTGCGCGACCTCGTGGGCGCGCTGCTCCAGCCCTCGTCCGGGCCAACTCCGGTGGTGGGTCCGGTGGGCGTTGGCAGGGCCACCCTCATGCTGGCGGCGCTCCACGATCCCCGGGTCGCCGCGCTCCATGGTCCGCGGCGGTTTTTCGTCCGCTGCGATGGCGCCCGGAGCCGGGACGCCCTGCTGATCGAGATCGGCCGCGCCCTCGGGCTGGAGCCCTGGGACCTGGAGGAGCGGCTGTTCGAGGAGCTGGAGCGGGGACCGGCGGTCCTGGCCCTGACCGACCTGGACGTTCCCTGGAAGGCGGACTCCGACGCGGTCGAGGCGTTGCTCTCCCGCCTGGCTGGGATTCCCGGTCTCGCCCTCGTAGCCACACTCCAGGGGGAGCCGCCTCCGTCCGGGCCGGCATGGCGGAGCGCCATCCGGGTCGACCCCCTCGGCCTGAGCGCCGCCCGCGAGACCTTCCTGGCCATAGCCGGCGAGCGCTTCCAGGACGACCCTTTCCTCTACGGTCTCCTCGAAGCGGTGGACCTCCTGCCCCTGGCGGTCGTCCTCCTCGCCCACGCGGCCCGCTTGGCGGAAGAAGAGGAGCCCGATCTTGCCCCCCTCTGGGAGCGTTGGCAGGCCTGGCGCGAGAGGCGGTCGGGCCGGCTCCGGTGGAAGGGCTCCCAGGAGTGGGAACTCCACGTCGAGGTCCCCCTGGAAGTGGCCCTGGCCAGCCCCCGCGTCACGCCCGAGGCCCGCCGCCTCCTCTCCCTGCTGGCCGACCTTCCCGACGGCGTCCGCCCGGACGACCTCGGCCTGCTCCTCCCCGGCGACGGCGACGAGGCCGCCGCGGCCCTCAAGGCAGCGGGGCTCGCCTTCGAGGAGCGCGGCCGGGTGCGGGTCCTGGCGCCCGTGCGCGAGGCCGTGCGGCGGGAGCACCCTCCCCAGGAGGAGGACCTCGACCGTGCCGTGGACCTCTACCTGGAGCGGGGCGTCGCCGCGGAGTGGATCGAGGAGCCGGGCAACATCCATTCGATGCTCCTGCTGGGACTGGACGGACCCGATCCCGAGCCCGCGATCCGGTCCGCCCTGGGACTCGGAGACCTCGTCCGCTCCCTGGGCTGGGGCGTCAGCGGCCTCTCCGAGCTCGAGCGGGCGCGGGACGTGGCCCGGGAGGCCGGACGAGACGACCTGGCGGCCCTCTGCGCCGGAATGCTCGGCGAGCTCGCGAAGACCCGCTCGGACCTGGAGGGCGCCCTCCGGGGCTACGCCGAGGCCCTGCACCACTACCGCCGGGCCGAGGACATCCATGGCGAGGCCCTCTGCCTCCAGAGCCTGGGCGACCTCGCGCTGGAGGTCTCCGACACCGGCACCGCCTGGTCCCGCTTCGAGGAGGCCCTGCCCCTCTTCCGTCTGGCCCAGGATGCCCGAGGCGAGGCCCACTGCCTCCGCCGGATGGGGGACGCCGAGGTCGAGCGCAATGATCTGGACAGCGCGACCCGCCACTACGAGGAGGCCCTGTCTGTCTACCGGAGTCTCCGGGATGCCGTGGGCGAGGCCAACTGCCTGCGCGGCCTGGGGGAGATCGCCCTGGAGAGGTCGGACTTCGAGGCCGCGGGCGCCCGCTACGGCGAAGCCACCTTCCTCTACCAGAAGGCCGGGAGCCTGCAGGGCGAGGCCCACTGCCTGAGGGGCCGCGGAGATGTGGCGCTCTTCCAGGCGGATACCCAGACTGCCCTCGGATGCTATCGGGAAGCCCTCTCCCTCTACGGCCGCATCCGGGACCTCCTGGGCCAGGGCAACGTCCTCCAGCGGATGGGCGACGTCGCCAACGCGCTCGCCGATCCCGGTGCCGCCCGCTTCCGTTACCAGGAGGCGCTCAACCTGTACAAGAAGGTCGGGGACCGCTACTCGATCGGTTTGGTCCACGTCCGCCTCGCGCTCCTCGAACCCGAGGGGTCCGACGAGAGAAGGGCGCACGTCGAAACGGCGCGGGAGGCTTGGGGGCGGATCGGGCGGACGGACCTTTTGGCGACGCTGGAGGAGGTTTGAGGGGTCCTACCGCACCGGCTCCAGCCGCGCCATCCGCTCCTGCCGAATGACGAACGAGCTTCCCGGGTGAATGCCCCGCTCCGGCCGCCCATCCCCCACGCGCCCCACGGTCAGATCCACCTGACAGTCGTTCCACTTGAAGACCGGCGGCCGCAGAAGGCCTGCCTCCAGGACACCAAGACCGGGGTCCTCCCCCATCCAGAGGGTCGTCTGCGAGAGGCAGGAACCTTTCACCGCGATCTCCATGGGATCGGAGCTGACCGGAGCCCACCTCACCTCCAGGGGACGGGAGGCGGACGGCGACCGCGGCAGCTCGGCCAGCTCGAACGGCTTGGGGAGGGTCCCGCTGCCGATGGGTGTGTCGGGCCGCCCCGGGCGTGCGAAAAGAATACGCACCCGGGTCCCGGGCGCGGATGCGGGGACCGTGGTCCGGTATCCGGTGTTGCCCTTGGAGAGCCTCACAGGTCCGGCCAAGTCATAGCGCTGCCCGTCCACCTCGGCCACGATCCGGTCGCCGCCGCTCAAGTCCACCCGCTCGCGGAAGACCCCCGCGGCGCCCCCAGGTTTGATGACGACCGCCGCCTCCGCCTCGGAAGCGCTCCGGCCGAGCACCGCCATCTGGAAGCTCATCTCGGAGAGCTGAAGGTCCCGCGAAGGAAGGATGCGCGAGCAGCCGCCGAGGGCCAGGACCAGCAGGAGGATCACGGTGCGGGGGAAGGCCATCATCCTCTTAACGTGCGAGAGGCCGAGATGTTAGCAGGGCGATGCGCTGGAGCTCGCGGGACAGCCGCTCGACCCCGCGTCCTCGTGGTGATCGGAGCGGGCGTGCTCCGAAGAGGGTGAGGGTCAGGCTTTGGAGTCAGGTAGGTCCAGAACCATCGAGAAGTGTTTGCCTCGTGATGAGCGAAACGCGGAGAAGCCGCGGCGATCGAACGTCAGCACCTCGAAGACATCGATGTGCTCCCCCAGGAGGACGAGAGTAGCGTCGGCAAAGTCCATCGGCAGGTCAGCGTACTTCTCCATCCGCTGAGCGGCCTCGGCCAGCCATATGGCACTGCTGAAGTCCAGGACCTGAAGCCCACTGTCGGCGACAAGCTCTGCGAGCAAGGATGGACCCTTGCGCACCCCCGCCACGAAGTGCATGGCTTCCGTGATCACCGCGCTCGTCGTATAGAGCTGCCCCTTGAACGCGTCCAGCCGGGCGGCGACCCTGCGATGGTCCGGTTCCGAAGCGTCTAGATAGGCGACGATAGGACCGGTGTCGAGAAGCCAGGTTCTCAAGGCCGCCAGTTGCGCTCGCGGAGGCGCTCTCGCCAGGGATCTGAGGTGCCCGACTTTAGATCGAGCTGCCCCCTCAGATGTCCAATCCGTTCGGAGAGCGGGCGCTCGGCAAGAGCTTCGCTCAGGATCTCACGAGCGACCTCGGAGACGGACTTCCCCTGAACGGCAGCCCGAGCTTTCAGAGCTTCGCGGAGATTCTCGTCGGTCCGGATCGTCAATGTCGTGCGCATGAATACAGTGTACTACACAGATCTACGCCGGTCTCTACTGCCTACCGCCGCCGCTTGCGCTCTTTCTTCTCCCCCTGCTCGACCCTGCGTGCTGCCCCCTCTCCCGCGCAGCAGGGGAGGGCTGGGGAGGGGGTCCCAAGCCGTTGGGGAAAGCCTCCCCATCGGGGGAGGAAGCCGTATCCTTCGGGGACGAGGTATACCCGCAGGGTAGAAGCTCGCACCCGGCGATTGCAAGCCGTACCGGCGGGGTACGAGGCCCTACCCCGCGAGGACGAGTCGTCCCCTTCGCGTGCGCGCCGTACCGTTCGCGTACGCCCCGTACCCGGCGCGCACGGCTCAGCCACGGGGCGTACGCGTTCCACGCCTCGGGGACAAGGCCATACCGCCGCGGGCGGATCGTCCTCGGCCCGTGCGCTCCCTCCCCATCGGGTACGAGATCGTCCCCGCTCGGGGAGGACCATCCCCGTGACGTGCTGCGCCCGGTAATCCGGTAGCATTCTCCTGTTCAGTGGAGCCGAGCATGACCCACGACCTTGCCGAAGACCTCCGGGCCGAGATCGCCAAGGGCCACGTCCTCGTGGTGGTCGGAGCGGGCGTGTCGATCGGGGCCACGCAAGGCGATCCTCTCGCCTCCTGGCAAGGGCTCCTGGAGAACGGCGTTGAGCGATGCGTTGCCGTCCGGGGGCTCGACTCGAAATGGGCGAGTCGGGTGCAAGAGGAGATCCGGTCCGGGGATCTAGACGACCTCCTCATCGCTGCCGAAAAAATCTCCGGCAAGCTCGGCTTCCCCACAGGCGGCGAGTACCGCCGCTGGCTTCATGAGACGGTAGGGAAGCTGGAGCCGAAGGATCGGACCGTCGTCGAGGCCATCCGCGATCTCGGCCTGCCCATCGCGACCACGAACTACGACAGCCTGCTGGAGAATGCCACCGGCCGCCCAGCCGTGACCTGGCGGGATGGCGACAAGGCCGCCCGGATCATCCGGGGAGAGGAGCCCGGCATCCTCCATCTTCACGGGTATTGGGAGGAGCCGGAGTCGGTCGTCCTGGGCATCCGCTCCTACGAGCACATCCGCGGCAATCAGTACGCCCAGGCGGTTCTTCGAGCCATCCAGACTCTCCACACCCTGCTCTTCATCGGCTGCGGGGACGGGCTGGACGACCCCAACTTCGGAGCTCTCCTTGCTTGGGCGCGGGAGGCATTCCAAGATGCGGAGGCCCGGCATTACCGGCTCTGCAAGGAGGACGAGCTCGAGAAACTGCGGGAAAAGCATCGGGAGGACCGGATCTTTCCTATTTTCTACGGTCCGAAGCATGGGGATCTCGGTGCGTTCGTGCGTAGCCTCGGCTCTTTCGCAACGGCCGGCAGGAAGGAAGAGGACAAGCCCACGCCGACAGCTCGCCCGTCCCGCCTCCCTGGCCGGCCGCCCCGATGTTTCGGCCGCGAGGACGAGGTTCGCGAGCTGGTCGAGACGCTTCTCCAGCCCTCTCCGCCCCCCACCCCTATCCTCGGCCCTCCGGGAGTGGGAAAGACAACTCTCACGCTCGAAGCCCTCCATGAGCCGCGGGTCAAAGCCCGTTACAGAGACCGTAGGTTCTTCATCCGGTGCGACGGCACCAAGAGCCGCGATGCCGTGGTGGCGGAGATCTCGCTGGGCGTCGGTCTCGAATCAGGCCCAGATCTGGAAGGCCGCCTGTTCCAGAACCTGGAGAGCGAGCCGGCCGTCCTGGCCCTCGACAACCTGGAGACGCCCTGGGAAGCGGATACTTCCCCCGTCGAGGAGTTGCTCACCCAGTTGAGCACGACACCGGGGGTGGTCCTGGTGGCTTCGGTCCGCGGCGACCAGCGCCCGTTCGGGCCGAAGTGGAGGGAGGCCATCCGGGTCGGCCCTCTCGGGCTCCCTGCCGCCCGTGACACGTTCGTGGACGTTGCCGGTGCGCGCTTCCGGTCCGATCCCGACCTCGACCGTCTCCTTGAGGCGGTGGACCGCCTTCCCATCGCCGTCGTGCTCATGGCCCACCAGGCCGAGGGAGATTCCGACCTGACAAGGCTCTGGAAGCAGTGGCAGGAAAAGCGGACCGCCCTGCTCCGCCGCGCGGATGGCAGGGAGCGGCTCACAAACTTTGAGGTTTCTCTAGAGCTTTCGATCTCAGGAGCCCGCATGACTCCGGAAGCTCACAGGCTTCTCACTGTGCTCGCTCTGCTCCCGGACGGGGCAGCCCGCCAGGATTTAGATGCTCTCCTTCCCGGAGATGGCGACGAAGCCGCGTCAATCCTGAGGAAGGTGGGGCTCGGGTTCAACCAGGCTACCCGGGTGCGGGTCTTGGCTCCAATTCGAGAATATGTTCACAGACAGCATCCTGCGCAGGAGGAGGATCTCAGTCGTGTCATCGAGCACTACCTCAACTTGGCTGAGCAGGGAGAGCAAGTTGGCGCGGACAGAGGAGCCGAGGCGGCAGCGAAGTTGGTCAATGAGCTCGGAAATGTAGATTCCATGATCTCCTTGGGTTTGGAGAGAACTGATCCCGAGCCGGCGGTTTGGGCTGCTGTCGGCTTTGGTGAGTTCGTGCGATTCTCCGGCCGGGGTACGCAAGCATCCCTGGAGCGGGCCATGCACGTTGCCCAAACCACGGAAAGAGAGTGGCTGCAGGCCGCATGCGCCAAAAAACTGGGCGACATTGCGCTCTTACGCTCCGACCACGACGCCGCCCGCAACCGCTACGAGGAGGCTTTAGCCCTCTACAGAAGAGTCGGCAACGTGCTGGGAGAGGCCAACTGCATCCGGAGCCTGGGCAACATCGCGCTCCAACGCTCCGACCACGACGCTGCCCGCGATCGCTACCAGGAGGCCTTACCTCTCTACAGAAGAGTCGGCGACGTGCTGGGAGAGGCCAACTGCATCCGTAGCCTGGGCGACATCGCGCTCCTAGGATCCGACCACGACGCCGCCCGCGACCGCTACGAGGAGGCTTTGCCTCTCTACAGAAGAGTCGGTGACGTGCTGGGAGAGGCCACTTGCATCTGGAGACTGGGCGACATCGCGCTCCGACGCTCCGACCACGATGCCGCCCGCGACCGCTATGAGGAGGCTTTGCCTCTCTACAGAAGAATCAGCTCCGTGCTGGGAGAGGCCAACTGCATCCAGAGCCTGGGCGACATCGCGCTCCTACGATCCGACCTCGACGCTGCCCGCGATCGATACCAGGAAGCTTTGCCTCTCTACAGAAGAGTCAGCTCCGTGCTGGGAGAGGCCAACTGCATCCAGAAACTGGGCGACATCGCGCTCCGACGCTCCGACCGTGAGACGGCCGGAGCAAAGTTCGCGGAGTCGCTTGGCCTCTATAAGAGAGTACAGGCGCGTTATTCCATTGGCTGGGCTCACGTTCGCCTTGCCCGGCTCGCTCCCGACGGATCCGAGGAGCGCCAAGGTCACTTACGAGCCGCCCGGGAGGCTTGGGAGAGCGTCAACCGGCAGGACCAAGTCGAGGAGCTGCGAGAAGAATTCGGCGAGATCCCATAAGACCCCTCCCCATCCCTCCCCTGCTCCGCAGGAGAGGGGGCCCTCCCACCCGCTGCGGACTACTCCCTACCGCCGCTTGCGCCGCTCCTTCTTCTCCGGCTTGCGCTCGCCCGGGCGCTCGCGGCGCTCCTTGCGATCGCCCCGCCCCCCCGGCTCACGGGATTCCCGCGGACGGGGCCACTCCCCCCTCTCCCCGGGTTCGGGCACGCCCACGATCTTCAGGTCCAGGCCCCGGTGCCGCAGGCTCACTCCGGTCAGCTCCACCTCCAGCGGGTCGGCGAGTTGGTAGACCTTGCGGGTGCGGTCCCCCACCAGGCGGTGGGACTCAGCCTCGTAGAGGTAGTAGTCGTCCCCCATCTTGCGGATGGGCACCAGGCCATCCACGAGGTAGCTCTCAAGTTGGACGAAGAGGCCGAAGGGCTGGACGCCCGTGATCCTCCCCTTGAAGGTCTGCCCCACCCGGTCGGCCAGGAAGCGGACCTTCTTCCATTGCAGGAGGTCGCGCTCGGACTGCTCGGCCCGGCGCTCGGTCGAGCTCGTGTGCTCTCCCATGGTCGGGAGGCGCGCGGCCAAGGCCGTGTCCGCCGCCCGCTCGTGGGCGCGCTCGTGCACCAGGGCCTTCAGACCCCGGTGCACCACCAGGTCCGGATAGCGCCGGATCGGCGAGGTGAAGTGGCAGTAGTAGTGGGAGGCGAGCGCGTAGTGCCCCCGGCACTGCGGGTCGTAGACCGCCCGCTGCATGGTGCGCAAGACCAGGGAGGAGACGAACGGCTCCTCGGGCTGGCCCTTCACCCGGGCCAGCACCTGCTGCAGGGCACCGGGGTGGAGGCTCGTCAGCTCCCCCTTGAGCGCCACGCCCAGGGGGCGCAGGGTCTCGCGCAGCTCCTGGAGGCGGTCGGGGCTCGGTGCGTCATGGACCCGGTAGAGCGCCGGCACCTCGCGCGTGTGCAGCTCCAGGGCCACGGCCTCGTTGGCCGCGATCATGAACTCCTCGATGAGCCGGTGCGCCACGTTGCGCTCGCTCGGGATCACGCCCACGACCGTGCCATCCGTGCCCAGCTCGACGTTGCCCTCGGGCAGGTCGAAGTCGATCGAGCCGCGCTTGAGGCGCGAGTGGTGGAGGATGGTCATGAGGACGTGCATGTCGCGCAGGCAGGTGAGGATCGGCCCGTACTCGGCGAGGTCCCGCTCCTGGGGCTCCTCCAGGATGCGCCGTACCTCGTTGTAGGTCATGCGCCGGGAGCTCCGGATGACGGTCTCGGCGAAGCGGCGGTCATGGACCTTGCCCTCCCTGTCCATGTCCAGGAAGACCGAGGTGGTCAGCCGCGGCACGTTGGGGCGGAGCGAGCAGAGGCCGTTGGACAGGGCCTCGGGCAGCATGGGGATGGCGCGGTCGGGGTAGTAGACGCTGGTGCCGCGGCGGTAGGCCTCCAGGTCGAGCGGCGTCCCCTCCTCTACATAATGGGCCACGTCCGCGATGTGGACTCCGAGCCCGAAGAGCCCGTTGGGGAGCATTTCAATCGAGACGGCGTCGTCGAAGTCCCGGGCGCTCTCGCCGTCGATGGTGATGACGATGCGGTCGCGCAGGTCTTCCCGGCCCTTCCAGTCCGCGGGCGTGGGGTCCTTGGGGAACCGCTCCGCCTGCTCCAGCACGGCGGGCGGGAACTCGTCCGGGATGCCATAGTGGCGCAGCACGACAAGGACGTCCACGCCCGGCTCGTCGGCGTCGCCCAGGACCTCCGCCACCCGGCCCACCGGCTCCCGTCCGCGCTCACTGCGCTCGATCCGGACAACGACGTAGTGGCCTTCGGGGACGTCGTCCGCCTCGACCACCGGCAGGTCGATGGACATCTTGGGATCGTAGGGGAGGAGCATGAGCTCGCCGGTTTCGTCCCGCTCCAGGGTGCCCACGAGGGTCTCGTGGCGCTCGTTCAGGATGCGCTGGACCGAGGCCTCGGGGATCCGCCAGTCCCCTTCCTTGGAGCGGCGGCCCGTGGAGCGGACCAGGACCGTGTCGCCGGTGAGCGCGCCCTTGAGGTTGCGCTTGCGGACGTAGTGCCCGGGCTGGTCGCGGTAGTGGGCCTCGGGGGAACGGACCACGCCATCGCCGTCCTCCAGCAGCTCGATCACGCCCACGGCCCAGGGGCCGAACCCCTCGGCGTACCAGCTCCCGTCGATCTCGAAGGCCTTGCCTTCGGACTGCAAGGCCTCCAGGGACTCCCTGATCTCGTCGAGTCCGGCGTCCTCTTCAACGCCCTCGGGGCGGAGCCCCTGCCTGCCCGCATCCTGGAGCCGGGACAGGACCCGGCCTCGCAAGAGCGCTTCGGTTCCTGGAAATACGGTTGACATGGCCACGGTTGTCTCCCTAGAATCTGCCCCGCGCGAAAGTGGCGGAATTGGTAGACGCGCAAGATTCAGGATCTTGTGGTCGCAAGGCCGTGGGGGTTCGAGTCCCCCCTTTCGCACCAACCCCTCTCTCCCCAATCGCCCTTAGATAGCACGCCTTAGATAGCAGAGACCGGGGCGCCTGCGCTACCCGTCGCATCATCCACGAGGACTTGCAGGGGTGGTGCCAGATTGGCGTGCTGCTCGTGAAGACAGGCAGCATCGGCGATCGACTCCCAGGGCAGCGTCCGCAGCAGCTCCCGGAAGCGTTGCGCGTACCCGAGCCGGCCGGTCTCGTGGACGAACCAGGCGAGGCCGGTGAGCCGCCCCGGTGTGGGCCGGCCCGAGACCTCCCAGGGGTGGACGACAGCCACGGGAAGCCCTCCGTGGTCGCGGTGGTCGAGCGCGGCCAGGACCAGGGTCTCGGGGCTTGCCAGCCGGCCGGTCCAGCTCCCGGCGGGCAGGCGCAGGACGCCGCCGAAGGTGAGCGGCGGGAACTCCAGCAGCTCCCGGCTCCGCCAGTTCAGCCGCGACGCGAAACGCGGGTTGGTCGGCCGCCCGGAGAAGGCGCAGGGGGCGAGGGAGCTGTCATAGAGGAATCCTGCCTCGGCCACCAGGGGAAGGCGCGCGTTGCCGAGGCTGCGCAGCGACCATTCGGGGGCGCGGAAGCCCAGCACCGGCTTGCCGACGAGATCCTCGAGCAGCGCCTTGGCGCGTCGCAGATCGGCGGCAAAGGCGCGGGGGGAGCGGTCCGTGGCCCGCAGGTGGAGGTAGCCATGGCTGCCGATCTCGTGGCCGGCCTCGGCGATCTCGCGCACCTGGCGCGGCATGCGCTCGGCGACCTCGCCCAGGACGAAGAAGGTCGCGGTGCAGCCGGCATCGGCGAGCATCCCGAGGAATTCGGGCAGGAGCCAGTCCAGCTCCTGACACAGGGGCGGCCGGTCCGCGGGGTTCACGTACCCGGGCACAAGGCACGTGTGGTACCACTCCTCTACATCCACCGTCAGGGCACATCCGAACCGCCCGCCCAAGCGGGCGACCCTCGGCGCGTCTGGCGTCATGGCACCTCCGGTACAAGAGTAACCCGGCATGCTCTCCGGGAGTGCATCAGTGCTTGGAGAAGATGCACGTCACGTGCCTCCGGCCCCCTCTTCCCCGCGCAGGCGGGGGAGAGGGATGGGGAGAGAAGGGATGGGATCAACCCCGTCTTGTTTCGCCCCCCTAGCTTGTGACATCCTTCACATGCCCTCGGAGCCTGCTCCGGGGGCAGGCGCCTTTTTCCGACCAACCTGTTCTGGAGGACCCTGCTTTGCCGGAGCAGTACTACCCTGTCCTGCTGATGCTGGGAATCGCGATCTTCATGGCGATCGCCATCCTGGGCCTGTCCCAGCTCCTGGGACGGCAGACCGGCGGGCGTGTGAAGGGGACCACGGTCGAGTCGGGCGTCCCCATGCTCGACCGCTCCCACAAGCGGATCTCGATCGCCTTCTTCCTGATCGCGATCGACTTCATCGTCTTCGACCTGGAGGCCGCCTTCCTCTACCCCTGGGCCCTCATCATGAGGGAGGAGTGGGCGGGCTGGCCCCTGTTCTGGGCGGTCATGGTCTTCTTCTTCCTGATCCTCGTCGGCTACGCCTATGTCTGGCTCAAGGGCGGACTGGAGCTCGGTCCCCGCCGCGGCAATGTGGCGAAGGTGGCGAACGTGGCGAAGCAGGAGCGCTTGAAGGAGGTCACCCCGTGACCGAGGCTCCCGCTCCCCAGACCCGCTTCCCCGGCTTCACCCCGGAGGCTCGCCGCCAGCTCGACGAGCTGCGCAAGCGCTACCCCACCGCCGAGGCGGTGCTGCTGCCGGCCCTCTACATCGCCCAGCGCCTGAGCGGCGGCTGGCTGCCGGACGAGGCGATCCAGGCCGTGGCTGCCGAGCTCGACCTGCCCGAGTCCAAGGTCTACGGCGTCGTCACCTTCTACGACCTGTTCCATCAGAAGCCGGTCGGTCGCCACCGCATCCGCGTCTGCACCAACCTCTCCTGCCAGATCCGCGGCTCCGAGGAGATCATGGGGACCTTGCACAAGGAGCTCGGCGTGGGCGAGGAGGAGGTCACTCCGGACGGCCGCTGCTCGTTCGTCCACTTCGAGTGCCTCGGCTCGTGCGACACCGCGCCCATGATGATGGTCGACGACGATTATTACGAGAACCTGACCCCGCAGCAGGTGCGGAGCATCCTGAGAGGTCTGAAGTAAATGGCTTTCGAACGGGTCCTGACGCGCAACGTCGGCAACCGCGACGCCCTCACGCTGGATGGTTATAAAAAGACCGGCGGCTACGAGGCGCTCGCCAAGGCGCTCAAGATGGAGCCCGAGGCGGTCATCGAGGAGGTCAAGAAGTCCGGCCTCCGCGGACGCGGCGGCGCCGGCTTCCCCGCGGGCATGAAGTGGGGCTTCATCCCGAAAGGCAAAGACAAGCCCAAGTACCTCGTCTGCAACGCGGACGAGTCCGAGCCCGGCACCTTCAAGGACCGCCTGCTCATGGAGCACGACCCCCACCAGCTCATCGAGGGGTGCGCCATCTGCTGCTGGGCGGTCCACGCCGAGACCTGCTACATCTACATCCGCGGCGAGTACACCAAGGCCGCCGCGATCCTGGAGCGGGCCCTGAAGGAGGCCTACGACGCGCGCATCCTCGGCAACAGCGCGATGGGCTCGGGCTTCAAGCTGAACATGTACGTGCACCGCGGCGCGGGCGCCTACATCTGCGGCGAGGAGACCGGGATGCTGGAGTCGCTCGAAGGCAAGCGCGGCCAGCCGCGGGTCAAGCCCCCGTTCCCCGCGGTCGTCGGCGCCTTCGGCGCGCCCACCGTGATCAACAACGTCGAGACGCTCTGCAACGTGCCGCACATCATCAACCGCGGCGCGGACTGGTTCAAGTCGATCGGCACGGACGAGCGCAACACCGGCCCCAAGCTCTACGCCATCTCCGGCCACGTGGAACGACCCGGCACCTACGAGCACCCGATCGGCATCACCTTCCGCGAGATGCTGGAGGCGGCCGGCGGCATGTGGCGGCAGGGCCAGCTCAAGGCCTTCATCCCGGGCGGCGCCTCGGCCCCGCTCCTGAAGGCGTCGGAGATCGACATCAAGATGGACTTCGACACCGTGGCCAAGGCCGGCTCCATGCTCGGCTCGGCGGCGGTGATCGTCATGGACGAGACCGTCTGCATGGTGCGCTCCGTGGCCCGGCTCGCCAAGTTCTTCAACCACGAGTCGTGCGGCCAGTGCACCCCCTGCCGCGAGGGCACGAACTGGATGGAGCTGCTGCTCAAGCGCCTCGAGCACGGCGAGGGGCGCGAGGGCGACGCCATGCTGCTCAAGTCCGTGGCCGGCAACGTCGGCGGCAACTCGCTGTGCGCCCTGGGCGACGCGGCGGTCGGCCCCGTCAAGTCGCTGGTGGAGCGCTTCCCCGAGGAGATCGAGGCGCACATCCGCGAGCGCCGGTGCCCCTTCCCGGAATACCGTTACTTCAAGGACGGAGTCTAGAGAGTGCCCAAAGTCACGATCAACGACCGCACCGTCGAGGTGGAAGCCGGCACCAACCTGATCGAGGCCGGCATCAAGGTCGGCGTCCAGATCCCCCACTACTGCTATCACCCGCGGCTGACCGTGGTGGGCCAGTGCCGCATGTGCCTGGTCGAGGTCTCGGTCAACGGCAAGAAGATGCCGAAGCTGCAGGCCGGCTGCTCCACCCCGGTCGCGGACAACATGGAGGTGCGCACCGACACGGACGAGGTGCGCGATGCCCAGGCCGGGATGATGGAGTTCTTCCTCATCAACCATCCGCTGGACTGCCCGATCTGCGACCAGGCCGGCGAGTGCGGCCTCCAGGACTACAGTTTCAAGCACGGCGTGGCCTTCTCCCGCTTCAAGTTCGAGGACAAGCGCACCTACCCCGGCCGCGAGCGGATCCCCCTGGGCCCCAACGTGATCCTCAACATGAACCGGTGCATCCAGTGCACCCGCTGCGTGCGCTTCACCCACGAGGTGTCGCAGACCGGCGAGCTCGGCTTCTTCAACCGCGGCGCGCGCACGGAGATCGGCACGTTCCCGGGCAAGGAGCTGGACAACCCGCTCTCCACCTGCGTGGTGGACATCTGCCCGGTGGGCGCGCTCACCTCCACCCGCTTCCGCTTCGCCGAGCGCGTCTTCTACCTCGACAAGAAGCCGTCGATCTGCACCGGCTGCGACGTGGGCTGCAACATCACGATGGAGCACCGGCGCGGGAACATCAAGCGCTACAAGCCGCGCTTCAATCCCGAGGTGAACGACTACTGGATGTGCGACTACGGCCGCTCCACGTTCGAGCGCTACAAGAGCGTGCCGCGCCTGCGCGGCTGCCGGGTGCGGAGCGAGGATGGGACCGAAACCATCGGAGGATGGAAGGAGGCGCTCGACCTCGTCCACCGGCGGCTGCGCCAGCGCACCTCCGAGGGCGCCGTGGCCTTCCTGGGCTCCGGCAACCTGACCAACGAGGAGGCATGGCTCTTCTCGCTCCTGGCCAGCTACGTGGGCTCGCCCCATCGCGGGACGCCGGTCGACCTCGGTGCCGGCTGGACGATCCCCAACCTCAAGGGCGGGATCACCGGCACGGAGCTCGCCCCGAACCGCCGCGGCGCCGAGATGCTCGGCATGCGTCCGTCCGCGGGGGAGGAGCTCGACGAGACGCTGGGCGGAGACGGCAGCAACGGAAAAGAGAAGGCTCCGGTCCTCGACCAGGACGAGCTGCTCCTCGGAGACGGCGCCTCGAAGTGCGCGGTGCTCGTGGTCTGTGACAGCGATTTCGGCCGGGGCGCCTATACGCCCGAGGTGGTGGAGCGGCTGCGCCGGGCGAAGTTCCTGGTGGTTTTCGGCTGGGCCGACTCGCCGCTTGCCAAGGTGGCGGACGTTGCCCTGCCCGTGGCCACTCACGCCGAAAAGGATGGAACTTTCGTCAACGCCGAGTGGAGGGTGCAGCGCTTCGTCGCCGCCTTCCCTGCCCCGGCCCAGGTGCGCTCGACCGTGGAGGCGCTGTCCGACCTGCTCGGCCGCTTCGACCCGAAGTGGGCGGGCCTCACTCCCGAGAAGGTCTTCGACCGGATCGCGGCCGACGTGCCCGCCTTCGTGGGCCTGAAGTGGAGCACTCTCCCGGCCACCGGAGCGGCGCTCCAGGTGCCCGGGGCAAATCCGATCATGAGCGAGACCACGGCCGAGACCATGCCGGAGGTGTCCTGAGCCATGCCTGACCACCTGCTCGCCACGGTCGTCAACATCGCCGTGATGCTCGGCTTCCTCCTGACCGTGGTGCCGGTCATGGTCTGGGTCGAGCGCCGCGGCAGCGCGCTGATCCAGGACCGGCCGGGGCCGAACCGCCTCGGACCCTTCGGCCTCATCCAGCCGCTGGCGGACGCCCTCAAGTTCATGTTCAAGGAGGATGTCACGCCGACCGCGGCGGACAAGCCGCTCTATCTGCTCGCTCCGGCCCTGGCCATCATGCCGGCCATGCTGACGATCTCGGTGATCCCCTTCGGGCCCGACGCGGTGATCGGCGGCGAGCCCTTCCGCCCGATGATTGCGAACGTGGACGCGGGCGTGCTGCTCTTCCTGGCCCTGGCGAGCCTCGGCGTCTACTCGCTGGTGCTCGCGGGCTACGCCTCGAACAACAAGTTCTCGCTGATGGGCGCGATCCGCGCCTCGGCGCAGATGATCAGCTACGAGCTGGCGCTGACCGTGGCCGTGCTCGCGGTGGTGATCCCGGTGGGCTCGTTCAACCTCCAGGACGTGGTGAACTACCAGCGCACGCACATCTGGAACGTCATTCCGCAGTTCATCGGCTTCGTCATCTTCCTGATCGCCTCCTTCGCGGAGACGAACCGGCTGCCTTTCGACCTGCCGGAGGCCGAGTCGGAGCTGGTGGCCGGGTTCCACACCGAGTACAGCGCCATGCGCTTCGCCTCCTTCTTCATGGGCGAGTACATGTCGATGACCAGCCTCTCGGCCCTGGGCGTGACGCTCTACTTCGGCGGCTGGAGCCTGCCTGGAGTGGACTTCGACGGCTGGCTGGGCGTGATCGTCGGCCTGCTCGTGCTGGTCGCCAAGGTGGCGTTCTGCATGGCGGTGTTCGTGTGGGTGCGCTGGACGTTCCCCCGCTTCCGCTACGACCAGCTCATGCGGCTCGGCTGGAAGGTGCTGCTGCCGCTGGCCATCTTCAATCTGATCCTGGTCTCGGCGATGACGCTCGCTGGCTGGCTTGGAGCCCCCTGATGGAGACAGCGATCTTCCTGCTCTTCGCGCTGCTGGCCGTGGCTTCCTCGCTCGTGGTGATCCTGCACAAGAATCCCGTGTACTCCACGATGAGCCTGGTGGTAACGCTGTTTTCCGTGGCCGTGCTCTTCGTGCTGCTCGGAGCGCCGTTCATCGCCGCGATCCAGATCCTGGTCTACACCGGCGCCATCGTGGTGCTGTTCCTGTTCGTGGTCATGCTCCTCAACATCACGCGGGAGGAGTCGTCGGTCTCGCAGCAGAAGGTGCAATTCGGCGGCGCCGTCCTGGGCTCGCTGCTGTTCGGCGGCATGCTCGTGCTGCTCTTCTGGAACGCGAGCCGGACCGACCTGGACCCGATCACCCAAGAGCTGGTCTCCATGAAGGGGCTGGCCCGGCAGATGTTCACCGAGTTCCTGCTGCCGTTCGAGATCGTCGGCCTGCTGCTGCTCGTGGCCGTGATCGGCGCCACCGTGGCGGCACGCAAGCCGCCCCAACCGGAGAAGCCGATGGAGGACATCGAGCCTTGAGCGTCCCTGTCTCCTGGTATCTCGTGCTGTCCGCGGTGCTCTTCGCCATCGGTTCAGCCGGAGCCCTGACCCGGCGCAACGGCATCAGCATCTTCCTGTCGATCGAGCTGATGCTCAACGCCGGCAACCTGGCTCTCATCGCCTACGCGCGGCAGTGGGGGGAGCACACCGGTCAGATCCTCGTCTTCTTCGTCATGGCGGTGGCCGCCGCCGAGGCGGCGATCGGGCTCGCCCTGTTCATCGCCGTCTACCGCCAGCGGCGCACCATCGACATCAACCGCATCAACCTGATGCGCTGGTAACCGGCAGCGAGGACCGATGCTCGAATACCTCTGGCTGATCCCCCTGCTCCCGCTGGCCGGCGCGGCCCTGAACGGGCTTCTCGGACGCCGTCCGCCCAAGGCGCTGGTCACCGCGATCGGCGTGGGAGCGCCACTGCTCTCGCTCCTTCTCGCCCTCGGCTGTCTGCTCGACTGGTCGCAGCGGGGCGGGGAGGTCTTCGAGCAGACGCTCTACGCCTGGACGGCGGGCTCGCTCAACATCGACGTCGGCTTCCTGCTCGACCCGCTCTCGGCGGTGATGCTGTTCGTGGTCACCTTCGTGGGTTTCCTGATCCACGTCTACTCCGCGGGCTACATGGGCCACGACCCGGGATATCGAAGGTATTTCGCCTACCTGAACCTGTTCATGTGGGCGATGCTAACGCTGATCCTGGGCAACAACTACTTGGTGATGTTCGTGGGCTGGGAGGGCGTGGGCCTCTGCTCCTACCTGCTGATCGGCTTCTACTTCGAGGAGGCCTTCCCACCGGTCGCGGGCAAGAAGGCGTTCATCGTCAACCGCATCGGCGACTTCACCTTCCTGGTCGGCATGTTCGCCCTGGTCGCCACGTTCGGCACGCTGCGCTACACCGAGCTGTTCGACCGGATCAAGCTCGACCCCACGGTGCTCGGCACCGAGTACGCGCTCGGCCTGACGCTTGCCGGGTTCATCGCGCTCTGCTTCTTCATCGGCGCCACGGGCAAGAGCGCGCAGATCCCGCTCTACGTCTGGCTGCCGGACGCCATGGCCGGCCCGACGCCGGTGTCCGCGCTCATCCACGCGGCCACCATGGTCACGGCGGGCGTGTACATGGTAGCGCGCTCGAACGTGATCTATCAGCACGCGCCCGGGATCTCGCTGCTGGTGGCCGTGATCGGCGCTCTGACCGCGATCTTCGCGGCCACGATCGGCCTCGCGCAGACCGACATCAAGAAGGTCCTGGCCTACTCCACCGTCTCGCAGCTCGGCTACATGTTCCTGGCCGCGGGGCTGGGAGCGTACACGGCTGCGATCTTCCACGTCATGACGCACGCGTTCTTCAAGGCGCTGCTCTTCCTCGGATCGGGCTCGGTGATCCACGCCATGGGCGGCGAGCAGGACATGCGGAAGATGGGCGGCCTCGGACCGCACCTGCCCCACACGCGAAGGACGTTCTGGCTCGGCACGCTGGCCATCGCGGGCATCCCGCCGCTCGCAGGCTTCTTCAGCAAGGACGAGATCCTGCACGCGGCTGCATCCAGCGAGTTTCCCGGCCATTGGCTGCTCTGGGCAGTCGGACTGATCACAGCGGGGTTGACCGCGTTCTACATGGCGCGCGCGTTCTACATGACGTTCCACGGCAAGTTCCGCGGGACGCACGAACAGGAGCACCATCTCCATGAGTCCCCGGCCGTGATGACCGTGCCGCTCTGGATCCTCGCGATCGGGGCCGTGACCGCGGGTTGGGTGGGCATCCCGAAGCTCTTCACCGGCAAAGACATCAACTGGTTCCACCACTTCCTGGAGCCGGTCGTGAAGCCTATCCGGGAGGAAGCTCCGCATCACCTGGGAACGCTCGCCGAGTGGGGCCTCGTCCTCCTCACCACGGCCGTTGCCGCCGGCGGACTGCTCTTCGCCCGCTCGATCTATCGCTCCGCCGACGCGCTGGACCGCGGCCGGGCCTGGTCCAGCCGCTTCCCCGCGGTCCACAGGCTCCTAGTCAACAAGTACTACGTCGACGAGATCTACGACCGGCTGATCGTCCGCCCGCTGGCCACGATGTCGCGCGTGCTCTGGAAGTGGGTCGACGCCATCCTCATCGACGGTTCGATCAACGCCGGCGCCTGGCTGACCGAGCTCACCGGCGAGGTCGGCCGGCTGAGCACCACGGGCAACGTCCGCAACTACGCGCTCTACTTCTTCGCGGGCGTGATCGCCCTCTTCCTCTGGCTCATCCTCTGATCGGACGCCATGGATACGATTCTCGAACTGCTCCTCGGCAATACGCTGACCCGGCTGGTCTTCTTTCCGACGATCGCGTGCCTGCCGCTGCTCTTCTTCCCGCGCACGGGGAAGGCGGCCAAGACCTATACCCTGATCGTCTCCCTGATCGAGCTCGCCTTCGGCCTACTGTACCTCTTTGCTCACCTGGGATCGGACGGCACCTTCCCGCAGGTCGGAGACAGGCGCTACACCTGGATCCCGGGCTACGGCATCCGCTATGACCTCGTCATGGATGGGATCTCGATGCCGCTGGCGATGCTCGGCATCTTCCTCGTGCCGATCGTGATCCTGGGCTCGTGGAAGGGGATCGAGAAGCACTGGCCGGCGTTCGGAGCCTCGATGCTGCTGCTCACCACGGGCGTGCTCGGGACGCTGCTCGCCTACGACCTCTTCCTCTTCTACGTCTTCTGGGAGGTCATGCTCGTCCCCATGTACCTGATCATCGGGATCTGGGGCGGCGAGCGGCGGATCTACGCGGCGGTCAAGTTCTTCCTCTTCACCATGGCGGGGAGCCTGCTGATGCTGATCGGCATCCTCTGGATGGCATGGACTTTCCAGCGGCTGAACGGCGGCGTCTGGAGCTTCGCTTATACCGACATGCTGCGGCTCGACTTCCCGGTCCACCAGCAGGTCTGGCTGTTCGCGGCCTTCGCCCTGACCTTCGCGATCAAGGTGCCGATGTTCCCGGTCCACACCTGGCTGCCGGACGCGCACGTCGAGGCCCCCACGGGCGGCTCCGTGATCCTGGCCGGCATCCTGCTCAAGCTCGGCACCTACGGCTTCCTGCGCTTCGCGCTCCCGCTCTTTCCCAAGGCGGCCGAGGTGGCGCAGCCGCTCCTCGTGGGCCTGGCGCTGATCGGCATCCTCTACGGCGCTCTCGTAGCCTGGGTGCAGGACGACATGAAGAAGCTGGTCGCCTACTCCTCCATCGCCCACCTCGGCTTCGTGATGCTCGGGCTCCTCGCGATCGATCAGATCGCCTGGGAAGGCGGGCTCCTCCAGATGATCAATCACGGCCTCTCGACCGGCGCGCTCTTCCTCCTCGTGGGCATGCTCTACGACCGCCGGCACACCAAGAAGTTCTCGGAGTTCGGCGGTTTGGCCAAGGTGATTCCGGTGTTCGCCTTCTTCCTGATCTTCTCCACCCTGGCCTCGGTCGGACTGCCTGCGCTCAACGGGTTCGTGGGCGAGTTCCTGATTCTGACCGGCGCCTTCCGCTCGCTCGGCTGGCCCGCGGTGGTCGCGACCTTCGGCGTGGTGCTCGCGGCCATCTACCTGCTCAAGATGGTCCAGCTCACGCTCTGGGGCCCGATCACGAAGGACGAGAACCGCGAGCTGCGCGACCTGTCGTTCCGGGAGCTGGCGGCGCTGGTACCGCTGTGCGTGTTCATGCTCTGGATCGGCGTGGCGCCAGAAACCTTTCTGAAGCCGAGCCGCGAGGCGCTGGCCACGACGCTGGCTGAATACAGAGAGGGCGTCGAGCGGGCCGAAGTCTCCCAGGCCACATTGCGGGCATTGCGGGCCACCACGATGATTTCGGAGACCGGACGATGACCCGCGCCGACCTGATCAGCCTGCTGCCGGAGATGATCCTGTCCGGAGCCGGCATCGTGATCCTGCTGCTGGACGCCATCGCTCCGAAGCTCCGCCGCTCGTTCACCGTGCTCTCGGTGCTGTCCGTGGGCGCCGCGGCCTGGGGCGCTTACGAAGCGTGGCTGTCGGCTCCCGGCGCGACCTGGGGCGGGCTGCTGGAGACGAGCGGCGCGACCTACGCGCTGTCGCTGATCATCCTGCTCGCCACGGCTCTCTGCCTGCTGGCCTCGCAGGGCTATCTGCGGCGGGAGGGCATCCTCGCGGGCGAGTACCACGCGCTGCTTCTCTGGTGCGCCACCGGCCTGCTGCTCATGCTGCGGGCCACCGAGCTGCTGACGATCTTCCTGTCGCTGGAGCTGTTCTCCTTCTGCCTCTACACGCTGGCGGCGTTCCACCGCCGGATCTCGATCGCGAGCGAAGCGGCCATCAAGTACTTCCTGATGGGCGCCTTCGTGAGCTCCTTCGTGCTCTACGGCATCGCCCTGCTCTACGGAGCCACGGGTAGCACGCGGCTCGCCGAGATCGGTCCTGCGCTGGCGGTTGGCGGCCAGGGCATGCCGGTAGTCGCGAGCCTCGGCCTCCTGCTCCTGGTCGCGGGCTTCGGCTTCAAGATGAGCGTGGTCCCGTTCCACGCCTGGTCGCCGGACACCTATCAGGGCGCGCCGACCCCGTTCGTGGCGTTTCTCTCCGTGGCGCCCAAGGTGGCGAGCGCGCTGGTGCTCTACCGGCTGCTCGACGCCGTAGTCGCAGGCGGTGTGGCGCAGGCGATTGAGAAGTGGACGGTTGTGATCGCCGCGCTCTCCGTGCTCTCCATGCTGGTGGGCAACCTCCTGGCCCTGGCGCAGCGCGACATCAAGAGGATGCTCGCCTACTCCGGCATCGCGCACATGGGTTACCTGCTGTTGGCCCTGGTGGTCATGGACCGCGATTCGCTCATGCCGGTGATCGTCTACCTGCTGGCATACGTGCTGATGAACGCGGGCGCGTTCACGGTGGTGGCCATGCTCTACAGCCGGCCGGGCGAGCAGCACCTGATCTCCGACCTGTCCGGCTACGGCTATCGCTATCCCCTGCTTTCGGCCTGTCTGGCCATCTGCATGCTTTCCCTGGGCGGCATTCCTCCAACGGTGGGCTTCTTCGGCAAGTACGTGGTCTTCCTGAACGCGGTAGGAGACGGCCTCGTGGGCCTCGCCGTGCTCGGCGTGCTGGCCAGCCTGGTCGGCGTCTTCTACTACCTGCGGGTGGTCTATGTCCTCTACATGAAGGCGGAGGAGAGGCAGCCCGAGGGCCTCCTACTCGACATCTGGGGCCGGACCGCGGCGGTCGTAGCGGCGGTGGGAACGCTCGCGCTCGGCATCTGGCCCTGGGGACTGGTGCAGTGGCTTCTCGAAGCAACCGCGAGGTGATGGGGTCGGCGGAGGAGGTCTCTCCGCTCACCCTCAACCGGCTCTCCTTCTACCTGCGCTGCCTCCGGCACCTGCAGGAGATGGGGATCAAGCGTGTCTCCTCGCAGGATCTCGCGCACCGTTACCACCTCTCGGCCACCCAGATCCGCAAGGACCTCGCGCAGTTCGGGGAGTTCGGCATCCGCGGTGTCGGCTACGAGGTGGAAGAGCTCGCGGACCACCTGAACTCCCTCCTCGGCCTGGACCGCCAGCACACCATGGTGATCGTAGGCATGGGGAACCTCGGCACCGCGCTCGCCCAGTACCTCGGCTTCAACTACGGAGCCTTCAAGGTGGTGGGGGGGGTGGACAAAGACCCCGCCAAGGTCGGCCGGAAGATCGGGGACTTCACGGTCCGCCCTGCCTCGGAGCTGACCGCGGTGGTGCGTGAGAGCGGCGCGGAGATCGGCGTCCTGGCCGTGCCCGCCGAGGCCGCGCAGGAGAACTACGAGGCCCTGGCCGAAGCCGGCGTCAAAGGCATCCTCAACTTCGCCCCCGTCCGCGTCAAGCGCCGGCCCGACGTCCTGCTCAAGAACGTCGACCTGCGCATCAATCTGGAAGAGCTGGCGTTCTTTCTCAGGGAGTGAGACGGTAGAAGCTCAACGAGCTCTCCCCGTACCGCCGCACGTCCACCCGCACCAGAGGACCCGCTTCCAGCGGCATCTCGCGCCGGGAGGAGTGCTCGACAACCACCTCCCCATCCTCCGCCAGGAGCGGGACCAAGCCAACGAGCAGCTCGCTGTAGGCGTCGAAGGCGTAGGGAGGATCGGCGAAGACGAGATCGAATGGTCCCGTCAGCCGGGGGAGACCGGCAGGGAGGGTGAGGCGGCGAGCCTCGATCCCCTTCTCCCCTACTACGGCGGCGTTCGCTTCCAGGGTCTTGATCGCTCGAAGATTGTCGTCGACGAAGAAGACAGTGAGCGCTCCCCGGCCCAGGGCTTCCAGACCCACCACTCCGCTCCCCGCGAAGAGGTCGAGGACCCGGGCGCCTTCGAGGCGGTCGGCCCAGATCGAGAAGAGCGCTTCGCGGACACGGCCCTCGGTGGGACGCGCTCCGGGAGGCACCGTCAGACCACGCCCGCGGAAGGCGCCGCCCGTGACCCTCACCCCGGGCTTCACTTATCCCCTGACCTCTCCCTGGACAGCAACGCCACGAACTCCCTCCGCATCTCCTCGCGCAGGACGAAGAGCGCGATCGGCTGATCAATCCCCTGCAGCTCGACCCCGTTGTTGTCCGCGGTGAAGCGGAGGATCTTGTATCGATGGCCGTCCCGCCGCTTGAGCACGTCGTACTGGCGGGGCACGTAGTCCACCGGCAGCTCCTCGACACCCCGCAGGTCCTGGACCTCCGCGGCCAGGTCTTCGGCCACCCGGAGCACGCGGGAGAGGTTCAGGGGAAGGGCGTCGTAGCGCCCGAAGCGGAATGACTCCGGCTTCTGATCGGGGAGCTGGAGGTGAAGCTCGCACTTCTCGATCCAGGGACCTTCGATCCCCTTGTGCAGTTGACGAGCGTCGGCGAGGTCTTCCTCAGCCAGCCGGTTCAGCGCGCCGGTCAGCTTCTCCGGTGACAGCTCCGACAACCCCATCAGCTCCTGTCCGGGCGGACCGTCCAGCAGGCGCACGGTGCCGTTGCGGAACAGGGTGACCTCGCGATGCCCCAGCTCGTTGGCGCAGCCGTAGCGGAGGACCTCCACCGTGCGGTCCGACTCGCGTGCCTGAAGAGGCAGGGCTACGAGGACGAGCAGCAAGAAACAACGTCGCATTCAATCTCCCAACAGCATCAGTGCGTGCCGGAGCTCCTCCCCGGCTTCGATCCGGCCATCCAGCCGCGCCCTCTTCGTAGCCTTCAGGGCATCGCCGATCCGCGGACCCGGCGGCACGCCCGCGGCAACCAGGTCGGCCCCCCGGATCTCCAACTCGAAGGAGCGCATCTCGGTCAGATGGCGGCGCACCCAGGTCCGAGTGGTCTCATCCTCATCCGCCATCAACAGCAGCAACTCCTCTCCCTGCAACGCCTCCAGGGCTTCCAGCGCCTGGTGCGGCAGGAGCTCCGGCTTCCCGAGCGCTCCCCGGGCCTTTTCCAGACGCGCCGGGAAGGAGACGAGGAGCCGGCGGTCCTCGCCGGCCAGCATCAGGCGATCGGCGAGCCGCTCCAGCTCCGCCTCCTCCAGATCGCCGGAGAGCGCCATCAGGTGCAGGCGCCAGACCCGCACGGGTGGATCGGTGAGCCCTTCCAGATGGTACCAGTCCCAGGCCGCCCGCGCGGAACGCAATCGCTCGCGGGACGCATCTCTCAGTGAAATTCCCGGATGGAGCACGCGCAGCAGGTCCAGCTCGGCCAGCCGCTCGATCCCTCTCAGAGCGAGCGCCGGATCGTCCAGCAGCATTTCCAGCTCCTCCCGCAGCCGGGCGCCGGAGAGGTGGTCGAAGATCCCTTCCGACAGCGCCACCTCCACGAGCCGCATCGTCTCCGAGGAGATGTGGAAGCCGAGGCGCAGCTCCAGCCGCACGGCGCGCAGGACCCGGGTAGGGTCGTCGATGAAGGAGAGGCTGTGCAACACCCGCAGCGTCTTCTCCTTGAGATCGTGCCGGCCGCCGAAGTAGTCGATCAGCTCGGGCGTGTCGTCCGGTCCGAGCCGGATCACCAGCGTGTTGATGGTGAAGTCGCGCCGGATCAGGTCCTGGCGCAGCGCAGAGGTCTGCACCTCGGGCAGAGCCGCGGGCGCGCGGTAGAACTCGCTCCGCGCCGTGGCGATGTCGATGTGGAACCCCTCGGGGTCCACGACCACGGCCGTGAGGAAGGCGGGATGCGTCCGCACCCGGCCTCCCAGCTCCTCGGCCAGGAGCGCGGCGAAGCCGAGGCCGTCCCCCTCGACCACGAGGTCCAGGTCCCGGTTCTCCCGATCCAGGAGCAGGTCGCGCACGAAGCCGCCAACCAGGTAGACCGGGATGCCGTGCCGCCGCGAGACCGCCGCGATCTGCTCGACACGCCGCCGCAGGAATTCCGGCAGCCGCTCCTCCAGGAGCTGGACGACCTTCTCCTTCCTCTCCCGGATCTGCCCGGTCCGCCGGTCGAAGCGCTCTCCGACCTCCGACAGGCGGCCGTGGAGGTGCCGGAGCACCTGCATGCGGGTGACCAGTCCCAGCGGACGGCCCGACCCAGGGTCTCCCACCAGCACGAACCGGGGGTGCCGGGCGAGCATCCGCTCCCCCACCTCCTCGGCCGGCGCCTCAGGGTCGACCCATTCCAGCTCGTGGGTCATGACCGTGGACACCGGCCTGCCGCCGAGCCCGTGCTGGAGGGCCGCGTCCAGGATCTGGCGGGCAACGATGCCGGCGACCTTGCCGTCCGGGCCGACCACCGGGGCCGCGTTGACCCGGCGGGTGTTGAGCAGGGCCTTGGCCTCCTCGATTGAAGTGCCGGCCGCCACCTCGACGAAAGGGGTGAGCATCAGGTCCCGGGCCCGGGCTGCCGGAGGCAGGGCCGTCTGCAGGTCCTCGAGCAGCCGCTCCCGGATCTCCAGCATCGTGGCCCCCTTGACGCGGGCCGAGGCCGCGGTGGCGTGTCCGCCGCCGCCAAAGCGGGCCAGAAACTCGCCCAGATCGAACCCCTCCAGGTCGCCGCGGGCGATCAGGGTGACCCGGTCCCCCTCCATCCCCTCGCCGAACAGAGCGAACAGGACCGGCAGCTCGAAGATCTCCATGCAGCGCGAGACCAGCGGCGCCAGCTCCTCGACGTAGGTGTCCAGGTCCACCTCCACGAGACCGGTCCGGTGGCCGTGGATGCGGTGAACCTCCAGGCGCTGAGTCATCCGATGGAGGATTTCCAGGCGCTCGGGGTCGAGAGGCCGGGACACGAAGCGCCGCACTGTCGCCAGGTCTCCCCCCTGGGAGAGCAGCCAGACCACGGCCTCGAAATCCCGCGGGCTGGTCGTGGCATAGGTGAGAGACCCGGTGTCCTCATAGATCCCCAGGAGCAGCAGGTCGGCCTCGGAGGAGCTGCACGTCATGCCCCGGCGGCGCAGCTCCTCCACCATCAACGTCGAGGTGGAGCCCACCTCGAGGTCCACGATCCCGCCGCGGACCTGGATGTCCGACTCGGCCTCGGGATGGTGGTCGTAGGCCCAGACCTCGATGTCCGGGTTCTCCGCCAGCCACTCGGCCAGGATGCCGATCCGCTCCTTCTGCCGGACATCGCAGAGGATCACCCGGGTGAGGGCCGCGGGATCGACGTCCTTGTGCCGAAGCTCGGAAAGCTCCACGAGTCCGCTCTCCAGCATCCGGCGCACCGACTCCTCGCGCGATCCGGGGAAGAACATCTTCGCCTCGGGATGGAACCGCGACGCCGCGACCATGGCCGCGAACGCATCGAAGTCGGCGCCGATGTGAGTGGAGATCAGCTCCATCCGCGGGATTGTATCGGGCCTGTCGATTTCCAGCCTCCCCGTTCGTTGAGGGATGGACACACATTAGGATGGCGCCCATTGCCGCCGTCCAGGAAAAGGAGGAGACGATGCCCAAGTACATGATGTTCCTGCACGAATCGCCAGCCGTGGCCCAGGACTGGACGCCTGAGGAGATGCAGCGCGTGATCGAGCGGTATGGCGCCTGGAGCCGCGGGCTCGCCGAACGGGGCAAGCTGGCCGGGGGCGAGAAGCTGCGCGACGAGGGCGGACGCCACCTTCGTCCGAATGGCTCCGGCGTCAGCGTGGCCGATGGCCCCTACAGCGAAACCAAGGAGGTCCTCTCCGGCTTTTTCGTGATCGAGGCCGCGGACTACGACGAGGCCGCCGAAATCGCGAAGACCTGCCCGCACATCGAGTACGGCTGGATCGAGCTGCGCGAGGTCGAGCCCACCTCGTAGGAAGCCATGGAGCGCGACGTCAATCATCTCGTCGACCATCTGTTCCGCCGTGAGGCGGGGCGGATGGTCGCCGGGCTCACCCGGATCTTCGGCCCCGCCCACCTCGGCCTTGCCGAGGACGTTGTGCAGGAGGCCCTTCTCCAGGCCCTCCGCACCTGGCCTTTCCGCGGTGTGCCCGACAACCCGGCCGGCTGGCTGGTCCAGGTCGCCAAGAACCGGGCACTGGATGCTCTGCGCCGCGACGCCTCGTTGGCCAGCAAGGAAGAGGACATCCGGACCTGGGCCGCCGCGCTCTCCTCGCCCGGGGAGCAGGAGATGGACGACCAGCTCCGCCTGATCTTCATCTGCTGCCAGTCCGCAGTCCCACCCGACACGCGGGTGGCCCTCACCCTGAAGACGGTGGGCGGCTTCGGCGTGCCCGAGATCGCCCGCGCCTTCCTCGCCAAGGAGGCCACCGTGGCCCAACGGCTGGTCCGGGCGAAGCACCGGCTTCAGCAGGCAAGGCCGCCCTTCGAGGTGCCACCGCCCCGCGAGCTTCCCGCAGCCCTGGACTCCGTGCTCGAAGTTCTCTACGCCATGTTCAACGAGGGCTACTCCACCCACTGTGGCGAAGAGCTGGTGCGCCGCGATGTCTGTCACGAGGCGATCCGCCTGGCCCGTCTCGTGACGGGTCATCCCGCCCTGGACACACCCAAGACACATGCCCTCGCCGCCCTCCTCCACCTCCAGGGAGCCCGCCTCGCCTCGCGGGTGGATTCGGAAGGAAACCTCCTGCTCCTCTCCGAGCAGGACCGCTCCACCTGGGACCGGGAGATGATCGCGGCCGGCTTCCGCCACCTGGACCGCTCCGCGAGGGGCGACGAGCTGTCCGTCTACCACCTGGAAGCCGGGATCGCCGCCGCCCATGCCGCGGCACCGAGCGTCGAGGAGACCAACTGGCCCGAGATCCTGAGGCTCTACGACTTGCTGGTCGACCTCAAGCCTTCGCCCGTGGTAGCGCTCAACCGAGCCGTAGCCCTGGCCATGGTCAGAGGGCCGGAGGCGGGGCTCGCCGCGCTGGCGCCGATCCGTCTGGACGATTACTACCTTCTACCCGCCACGGAAGGAGAGCTCCATGCCCGGGCCGGCCATAGACATGAGGCAGCGGAAGCCTTCCGCCGCTCTCTGGAGATGGTCTGTCCTGAGCCGGTCCGGCGCTGGCTTACCGAGAGACTGCACGAGGTAGCGCGGCAGCCACCCAGCGCGCGAGGTCGTAGCTGACACCCACTGCGGCCAAGTCATCCTTTGTACGGCAGGCGTACGGCAGCAGGCCGTCGATCTAGCACAGTCAATGGCTCAAGTCCTTGACTGCGCGGCGTATGTCGCCTGATCCTTCGAGGGAGCTGTTCCCAGCCGGGAGCCTCTATTCAGGCATGAGAACGGCCACGAAGCTGGCTCTCCTTCTGGCGGGCTGGCAGGCCGCGTCTCGAGGCGCAGGCCATCCAGCTTCCGAAAGTCCGTGACTCACGCGCTCAGGGGGACGGCGGGATCTGCGGCAGGCGGCGCAGGTTCTCGATGAAGCGCTCCATGTTGAATGGCGCTTGGTGGAAAAGACCCTCAGTGAGCTCGCGTATGATGAGGAGCCCGATCATCCGCCGCACCTGCTCGGGAGAGGAGCCCTCGGTCAGGAGCCTCTCGACCGTCTCCCTAGTTTACGGAGGGTCGCTGTCGGCGATCTGCCGGTCGACCATTCGCATCACCGCGGAATGCAGGATCGGGTCATGGCGGGCGGCGGCCTCTCCGAAGCCTCCTGGAATTCGTCACCGAGGACGGAGCGGCGGTTCACCGCCTGCTGCAGGAACAGGTACCAGAATGCAGGACAGCTCCCTTCGAATCCGGCGATTGGAGTGCCAGCCAAGCCGACCCCGTTCTTTGACGCTGCCTTGGTAAGATGCTATCTTACCAAGCATGAAGACCGCCGTCTCCACCAAAGGCCAGATTGTTCTCCCCGCGGAGATCCGGCGGCAGGACGGCATCGAGCCTGGACAGGAGTTCGAGGTCGAGCGCATTGACCGCGGTGAGTACAGGCTCGTACGCCTATCTCAGCCCAGAAACCAGGGTCTTCTGGACTGGCTCCTCGCCTGCCCCGAGAAGGACTTCTTCGTTCCCATCGAGTCCGAGTCCACCGACACATTGTGATGTTCCTGGTCGACGCCAACGTTCTGAGCGAGGCGACCAAGTCCGAACCCAATTCCAGGGTCTTGGAATGGCTGGCGCGCCATGAAAGGGAAATTGCCGTCGATCCTGTCATCCTCGGTGAGATCCGTTTCGGCATCCTTCTGGTGCCGAAGGGGAAACGCCGTGCTCGATTGGATCGTTGGTTCCAGGACGGGGTCGAGCGCATCCACTGCCTTGCTTGGGAGGCGGCCACGGGGGTCCGCTGGGCCGAGCTTCTCGCCGAGCTCCGCGCGAGCGGCCGATCCATGCCGATCAAAGACAGCCTGATCGCGGCGACCGCCCTCGTTCACAGGCTTACGGTCGTAACCCGGAACCGCCGTGATTTCGAGAAGGCCGGAGTCGAGATCGTCGACCCATTTGCCTGAACCCCAAGAAGCGCCTGTGTGACGTCGATCACGACCTTGCGGTGAAGATCTCCGGCACCTCCAGAGAACGGCTGCGGGTCTCACCCCGGCGCTCTCCTAGGAACCGGCGCCCCTGACCCTTGACCCTCGTTGCGCTTTCGCGGGGATCACCCGGGGCGAGCCGTCGATCATGACCTTGCGGGTGAAGATCCAGCGCCCGAGGTCGTGCTCCTGGAGCAGGCGCAGGAGCTGGTCCCGCGTCCGGGCTTCGTCCGGACTCCCCTGCTTCAGCTCGATTTCAAGCGGAACGGCCACCGGAGGCGCGGCCGGCGCGCCGGACAGGGTCGGTAGCAGGAACAGCATCCCCAGAAGAGACATCGGCAGGCTCCTTTCTCTCCCCTCCTCGTTGTACGCTCCGGCCGCGCCTCTTGTCTAACCCCTGTGAGAAGATAGAGGCCGCAAACAGGATGAGGTGATCCATGATCGAGCGACCCGAGCCCGGTGAGTATGCGGAGTTCTACGCAGGTTACATCGCCGGCCTGCCTCCCGGCGACGTGCTCGAGATTCTCGAGCTTCAGAAAGACCAGCTCCGTCATCTCGCCGCAACCGTTCCGGCTGACCAGGAGACCTTCCGTTACGCTCCCGGCAAGTGGAGCCTTCGCGAGATCGCCGGCCATCTCATCGATGCGGAACGGGTCTTCAGCTATCGCGCTCTTTGCATCAGCCGCGGCGACGAGACTCCCCTCCCCGGCTTCGACGAGAACTTCTACGTCGCTCGATCCAACTTCGACTCCCGCACGCTGTCATCTCTTATCGAGGAGCTCACTCTCCTCCGCAGCGCGAACCTCCTGCTCTTCCGTGCGCTCGCTCCTGAGGATCTGGCCCGTCTCGGCACGGCCAATTCGTACCCGGTCTCGGTTCGGGCTCTCGCCTTCATCCTGGCCGGGCACCTTGACCACCACTTTCGCGTGCTCCGCGAGAGGTATGGAATCGAGGTTCCGCCCCTGCCCTTGGGATCCTGAAGGCTATGGGCTCGCCGGCTCGTATCCCCAGGGCGCGGGTGGCGGCTCGATCGTCCGGGTGAGGTCGAAGTCCACCTGGAAGTGGCGGCCGGGGCGCCGCAGGATGTAGGAGAAGCGCTCGCCGGGCACGATCTCCATGCTCCAGACGTTGGTCGTGGACGGAGTTCGGTCGTGCTCGACGAAGAGCTTCTTCGAGTACTCGTCCACGGGGAAGAGCTGGGCAATCCCGGTGCTGGGCCCGGTACTGGGCGAATCGGTGTGGCCGCCGTAGAGAGTAATCTCGTCCTCGCTGCCGTCCTCGTGGCGATGGTCGTGCTTCAGCTCGATGCCGGTCTCCGTCCGGGACAGCACCCAGGTACGGGAACGGTCCTCGCCCACGTGGAAAGGGATTTCGATCCGCGCGTCCTCGCACTTCCGCACGTGCATTGCCATGGACTGTCCGGCGAACGAGGCGTCCGCGGGATCGGTGCTGGCGAGAGTGCCGGCATAGGCCTTGCCACAGAGGCCGCGGAGATTCTCCCACCAAGTCTCCTGGGCAGGGGCGAGACCCTTGACACCCGAGGCGGGTCCGCCGGAGGCGCACCCGATCAGGATGATGGGCAGGACGACGGGCAGGATGATGGGTAAGGCTGCGGCGAGCGTCATCCGGGGAAATCGCTTCATCTTTCCTCCTGCTCTGCCAGAGCGGCGTCAGGCGGGACCACGAGCACACTGCAGGGAGCTTTGCGGGCGACCGTCGAAGCCACGCTTCCCAGCACCAGCCGGTCCCAACCGCCGCGTCCGTGGGTGCCCAGGATCACGAGGTCGGCCGGGCGCTCTTCCAACTCGCGGAGGATCTCCACGCGGGCCTCGCCAGAGAGCACCGCGGTCTCCACCTGGAAGCGCTCCCCGGGCAGGTTCTCCAGGTTCTGGGAAACGAACCGCGCCAGCTCCTCGGCAACGGGACGCTCGACCTCTTCGAGGGGCATCTGCCCTCCGGTCCGCTGCCGGACCGCCAGGGCATCCAGGAGGCCGAGGGCGTAGACCACCCGCACCTGGATCTCTCCGCCGTCCGAGAGCTGAGCGAGCAGGTGCAGCCCGCGGCGAAAGGCTTCGCCGGAAACTGGCGACAGGTCTACGGGAGCGAGCACCTTGCGTGGCATCGGCAACCCGTTGCGCACCACCAGGACCGGGCAGGAGGCCTTCCTCAGGACTCTGTCGGCGGTCGAGCCCAGCAGCTCGGCGGTGAACGACCCTGACCTGGTGGCCCCGACCACGATCAGGTCGGCTGCGGTCTGCTCCGCCATCTCGGCGAGGACTCGGTGCGGGGTGCCCATCCGAACCTCGGCGCCGGCCGGCTCCCAACCTTCGCCGAGCCTCTCGACCTGCCGGCGCAGATCCTCTTCGCACCGGCCGATGCGCCCAGGGTCGGAAACGGGCCCGGCGTCGAGACCGACGGGCAGGAGGTCGAGCTCGACGGCATGGACGAGAAATACCCGGGCGCCCGCCACGCGGGCCAAGGCGATCCCCTGGCGCACGACCGCATCACTTTCATCTCCGAACGAAGTGGCGATCAGCACGTTCCGCAGCGGGCGGTGAGAACGGGACGGTAAAGGGCTGTTCTGGCTGTTCAAGGCACGCTCTCCTCTCGGGGAGGGATCTTATCCTTGATCGCGGACCGGCACCGTCCAGTCCTACCCAGCCCTACCCTGTCGATGGTCTCGATGTTGCACCGCATCCTGCATGGGTAAGCAGATGACGAAACATTATCCGAAGGCAGGACAGCTATGAGCTACAGCAGGAAAACCAGGGCCTTTCTACTCGGAATCATCCTCGCCGACGGCGCGGCCGCCAGCGCCGAGGCGGCTTGTGGCGAAGCGAGCTGCGTCCCGGCACAGGGGGCGTACGTAAGCCATTTCACCGGCGCCGGGTGCACGGGCACCGAATCCTACTATCTGCCCTATGACGGCTATGCCTATCAGTGCCGGTCGTGGGACGGCGCGGGTGAGTGCGGCACGATCCGGCGCACTGTCACCAATCGCTCCTACCGCTACAACGGCACCTGCTATGACGCCTGGCCCTCGGGCAACACTCTCAGCGAGTTCGTGACGGTCTACCGCGGCGCCACCAGCGCGCCCACCCTCACCGGCTACACCTCCTGCGCCTGGGGCAGCCCGGACTGCAACGCCTGCGTGAACGGCGTCCAGTCCGCCCTGTCCAGCCTGCGCGACCACGGCGACATCCTGGGCTTCCACATGAGCGGAGCCGCCGACGTCGACTGGATAGGAGGGAATCACTGGGAAGGCGTGCAGCGGCTGCCGACCGCGGGAGCCCGGTACCTCGCCGTGTCCCGGGCCGGCGCAGGCTTGGCCTTCGTCGTCGTCGAAATGGGGTCGCGCACGTCCTCGGGCAGGCGATTCCGCTCGAACCGGCTCTCGCCAAACGCCTTCTTCCACAACACGGCGCCCCCGGCCAGCGACCGCATCGTCTGGCAGCAGCCGAACGCGCCTGGCTTCGACCACGGGGGCGGCATGCAGGCCGTGGGGCGCGTGCTCGCGGTGCCGGTGGAGAACGGGACCAGCTCCCGCGTGCTGTTCTTCGACATGGCCAACCCGGCTTCGCCCGTGCCTCTCTACACGCTGGACCACTCCAACGTCCCGCAGCCCTCCAATCCCGGCAACGCGGGCGCGGTGGGTGTGACCAGGCTGGCGGACGGCCGCTATCTGCTGGTGATCGCCGGGAACGAATCCGCTTCGCTGGACTTCTACGTTTCCACCACGACCAGCCTGCTCAATCCGGCTACCCAGTTCACCCGCTTCTCCACGCAGGCTTCGGGCTTCCAGGGGGACTACCAGAACGTCAACCTGGTGACGCAGTGCGATGGGCGGATCTTTTTGGTGGGGACGCACAACGACACAGACATTCCGTCCGCCGGGAACGACTGGGCCTGCCTCCATGAGGTCCGCAACGGCGCCGGCAACACGGTCAGCCTCACCTCGCTGGGCTGCAAGCATCTGTACTGCGGCTACCCCACCGGATCGGTCGGCTCCGTCCGTCATTGCAACCTCGACGCCTCGGGGGGCATCTACATCGACTCCGCGAAAAACCTTGTGCTCTACGGCGTGGAGCACGACAACGACGGCCCTTCCGGCAGCGTCAAGCTCGAGGAGTTCCGGGCCAGCCGGCCGTCGAGCTGCCCCACGATCCAGGATGCCTGGGTGGAGCTGTATGACGATTCGGGCTTCAAGGACCGCGGCCTGATGATCGACTACGTGGACCGGCTGCTCGAGAACTATGACAACTACGATCAGACGGAAGGATTCGAGGACAAGACCTCCGCTGCCAAGTGGTGCGTGCCGCCCGGCTGGCGCTATCGTCTGTACCAGCACAAGAACCCTTGCGGCGGCTCCTTCCGGGACCTGACCGGCGCCGGCGAGGAAGACAACTTCGACGACATCGGCTTCGGCGACGAGGTGTCCTGCTCCCGCTGGCTTCAGTTCTGAGCAGCCCGCTGTATGTCAGCGCCGTTCGTTTCGATCATCGTCCCGTGCTACGTCGCGTCGCCGAAGCAGGCGGAGCTGCTCGACGAGACGTTGCACACGGTCGCGGGTCAGACGTGGAAGGACTACGAGATCATCGCCGTCGACGATGGCTCCCCGCTCGACGTCCGTGCAATCACAGCCCGGCACGTGCCAACCACAACTTTGCGGCAGGCCAACGCCGGCTCGGCCATGGCCCGGAACACCGGGATCGATGCGAGCCGCGGCCAGTACCTGGTGTTCCTCGACGCGGACGACCTCCTCCTGCCGCCCGCGCTGGAAGCGGGCCTGCGCTGCTTCGCCGAGCATCCGGAGTGCGGGTTCGTGGTCGGCCGGCGCGAGGAGATGACGTACGAGGGAGATCCGGTCCCGTGGGGAGTTGCGGCCATGCCGCGCGAGACTCGGTTGTACAACTCGCTGCTCGGCTTCGACTGGTACATCATCCCGCCCTCATCGGCCATGTTCCGGCGCGATGCCGTGGAGAGCGTCGGCGGCTTCCGCGATCCCTGGGGAGCAGACGACCTGGACTTCTATCTCCGGGTCGCCAGGCAGTACCCGGGCTGGTGCTACGAGGATCCGGCGGTGACCCGCTACCGCCGTTACAGTGCCAGCTCCTCGCGCGACGGAGAGCGGATGCTGCGCAGCATCCGCATCGTCTACGAGCGTCAGTGGCCGGTGGTGCAAGGGGATGCCGCCGGCGAGGCAGCATTCCGCCGCGGTCTGGCCCAGTTGACGGAGATCTTCAGGGACTGTCTCGGCGAAAACGTAGAGGACAGGATGCGTGCCGGTGAGTGGCGCCGCGCCCTCCGCAGCGCGCGGCTCCTCGCGAGCGAAAGCCCGCGCCGTCTGATTGCTTCAACCGCGCGGGCCCTGCGCGCCGCGATGGGCCAGACTCTACGCCGCACCTAGACCGATAGCGACGATGCAGGGCCTTCCTCCGTATACCCCTGGGGATACGCTCACATCGCTGGCTGGAGGCTGCCATGCTCGAGGTGCTGTTGGAGGAATCCGCCTTCTATACGCTCATCGCCGGCTTTGCCTTTGCCTTGCTCTTGAGCCTTGTGGCGCTCGCGCTCTTGCCGACGTTGGCGCTCCCCCGGACCAGAAAAAAGTATCTTCCCCGCCTTGGCCGGACAGCACTCTTCCTCGTGCTCCTGTTCGCCTGGGGCGGCATTGCCAACGGCGTCTGGTTCTGCCTTCCGAGCCAGAGCTGGTACTTCCAGGCAGACCCGGTCATTCGATATCTCCCCATCGCGCCCGTTGGAGAGTGGTGGCTGGACAGGATGTGCGGCGGGCACCTGAAGGCGGGCTTCACGATGCTCCACCTTCAAGCCCTCTGGCTGGTCTTCACTCTGGCGGTTTGGGGGCTCGCCTGGCTCTCCTACAAACGCGTTCGGCGAGGCCAGGCGCAGCCTCATCAGGCTTGGGTACAATCGCTGTGATGCAGAACGACGATTCCCCTCTTGGCAAGGTCCTGAGCCGCCGCGAAGCCGTGACGCTGCTCGCGGCCGCCGGGTGCTCGCTGTTGGCCGGCCGGTCCCCGGCCCTGGGCCAGCCTTCGCGCGCCGCACGGCCCAACTGTGTGGTCCGGCCCGAGCAGACCGAAGGACCCTTTTTCGTGGACGAGCGCCTCAACCGAGCGGGTCTCCGAACGGAGGCCGGCGGCAAGATCCAGCCGGGCCTACCCCTCGACCTCACCCTTGTCGTCTCCCGCCTCGCGCAAGGAGGGTGCACCCCTCTGGGGGGCGTCGTGGTGGACCTTTGGCACTGCGATCATCAAGGCGACTACTCCGACGCCGAGGATGGGTTCCTCCGGGGCTATCAGGTCACGGACGCCCGAGGCCGGGCCCGCTTCAAGACCATCTATCCTGGTTGGTACCCAGGCCGGACGGTGCACATCCACTTCAAGCTGCGCTCGGCCCCGACGGTTCGTCCGGGGTTCGACTTCACCTCGCAGCTTTATTTTGATGATGCCCTCACCGACCGGGTGCACTCCCAGGCACCTTACGCGGCCAGGGGCGCCCGCTCGGTCCGGAACAACCGGGACGGGATCTATCGCCAAGGCGGCTCGCAATTGCTCCTGGCGCTCACGCCGAGCGGCCCGGGTTACGCGGGCACCTTCGAGGTTGCGCTTCAGGATACCGCCTGACATAGGGTTGGAGGCTTCGCTTGACCTCATCGTCGCGACAGCCGGGACTCAGCCGGCCGCAGGAGGCCGCAAGTCGCGTCATCCCTCTCCCAGGGCTCCACGGCCGGGAGGTTGTCTGTCGCAACAGGATCCTACGCCCTGGCGCCAGATCTCGCGGCGCGAGGCAGATTGCCTAGGGTGACGCGACAAAGGACCGCCGCGTGAGGACAATCCCTTTTACCGTCGCGACCCAGGCTCAGGCCGCATCAACGGAACCTGTCGCTGTCGCGACTTGAGCCGAAGTCGCGACAGCACAATCCATCGGCGTCGTGCCATCGTCCATCGTCGCGTCACCAAAGTCTATCGTCGCATCAAGGGGTAGATTGCTGTCGCGACGATAGATTCGGGTGATGCGACTCGGGCTTAAGTGGCGACGCCAAAATCTCCAGCCGCATCAGTCAAGTCTATCGTCACGTCACCAAAGTCTTAAGTCGTGTCAGAGAAATCTATCGTCGCACCATCGAAGCCTATAATCGCATCAGAGAAATCTAGTGGTGTCGCGACTATAGGTTGAGTCGCATCACCAAGATCTATCATCGCGACAGCCTGGTCTATCGTCGCATCACCGAAGTCTATAGTCGCGTCACCAAAGCCTATCGGTGACGCGACTACAGGTTAGTTCGCGTCATGGGAATCTATAGTCGCGACAGGAAAGGCCCCGGTCGCGACAGGGACGGAGCCTTGCTTGCCCTTCGGTGGACTTGCGGGCTCGGCTATCCTTGGTCCATGAGGTCCGGGAGCTCCTCTCCACCGGGAGGCATGAAGGTCGTCGGCCGGCGAAAGGTCGGGAAAACAACGCCGGAAGACGCCAACCGCCTGCTGCACACCACTTGGGCGGTCGGGGGGACCGACAAGCTGGTGTGTCCATAGGCGTCTACCGATTCAAGAGCTTCGAGGAGGCGGATGAATGGGTGAGGAGGAGGATGGCCTCCACGTACGCGCACCTACGCTCCAAGACCTCGTCCGACTCTGCCGATCCTTGAAGAAGCTTCCGCACCGTACATCCTGATCGGCGGTTTTGCTGTAATCGCACACGGCTGGAGAGAAAAGACGCTCTGATGTCCAGGCCTCGCTGAACTACCCGCAAAAACGTCGCCCGAAAATCGGGGCGCTAAAGAAGCTCTGAACAAATCTTAGACAAGCATATCCGGGCACCCCCTTGGGTGCCCGTTAATTGCCTTATTCAGCTAATCGTTCCTGCTCCGCTGGGCCTGAGCCCCTCACTTGGTGCTGGATGATAACTCCCACCAGTTCTCCACAACCAGCCTGTCCAATCTGCCGAAGTGCCTGACGTTGCGGGTGGCAACCACAAGATCATTCACCATGGCGGTTGCGCCGATCAAGACATCCTCGATGCCGATCAGTTCTCCCCGCCTCTCCAAGTCCGCCAACAACTCTCCGGCGCGCTCTGCCTCCTTGCTGCCGAGCGGGAGAATGTGGATGTGAGCCAACACCTCGTTGGTAATTCGATCCCAAAGGGTGTCACCCTGAGGATGTCGGGCAGCTCCGTAGCGGAGCTCCGTCACGCAAATGGAGGAGGTCACGAGTTGGTCCTGGGGGATGCTGCGAATGCGCTCGATTACGCCTGGGAAGGGGCGCTTCCGGATCAGCTCGGAGAGTACGTTGGTATCGAGGAGATAGCCGCCACTCACCTTCGAGCGGCCTCTGGACCGTCAGCCTCCAGAAGGGCGCGAGGCCGGTGCTGCGAACGAGCTTCGACAATCTCGTCAATCGCCGAGAAGAACGGGTCCGAGTCTTCAAGCCAGCCCTCAACCTCCGCGAGGTGGCTCGGCTCGTCCTCCGAGCCGGCAGGGACCAGCTTCGCGACGGGCTTCCCGCTCTGGAGGAACAGGATGGTCTCGCCCGTCTCGGAGACACGGTCGACGAGGTCGTTAAGGCGTTCCTTGATTTCAGCGAGATTCAGCTTGGTCACGGTCGATCACCTCTCAAACCAAGTATATCCCCTCACGCCACCGGACCCTGATAGCTCTCGCGGATGCTTCCGTGCCCGAGGATGCCTTCGATGGAGGAGGCGAGCTCCGGTCCGAAGTCGATCTTGTAGGTTTCCTTCGGAGCGATCCAGACAGTCTGCTCCGGAAACTGGATGCCGAGCTTGACCGGCACGTCGCCGGGGTGCTCCTTGAGCAGGTTGCTGAGATTCAGCATCGTCTTCGTGGAGACGGATGAGGGCTGGAACACCAGCTCCACCTTGGCCAGCGTGGGTCCCAGGTTCGTCACCGGGACGATCTCCTCCACCGTCAGCTCGAAGTCGCTCCCCCGCTCGCGCACCTGACCCTTGACCAGCACCACGGCGTCGTCGGCTAGGAGGTGGCCGAACTTCTCGAGCTGGCTGGCGAAGAGGGTGACGGACAGGCTTCCTTCCAGGTCGTCCAGCACGAAACGGCCCATGAGCTTGCCGGCGTTGGGACCGCTCTTGATCTTGACCCGGCTCATGCTGCTCACGATGCCGCCCACGGTGACCGTGCCCTCGGCACCCTCGCGGAGGGAGACGGTGCTGTGCGTGGTCAGCCGCTCGAGATAGGCCTGGTGCTCGGTCAGGGGATTGCCGGTCAGATAGAAGCCGAGGGCCTCTTTCTCGAACTTGACGCGCTCGCGCTCGGGCCAGGGGGGCGTCGACGGGTTGGGCTCGGGCTCCTTGAGCATCGAGGCGCCGGCTCCCAGGAGCGCGCCGAACAGGTTGTTCTGCCCCTCCTCCCGCTCGCGGCGGCGGCGCTGCCCGTAATCGATCACGTCGTCGAGCGCGGCCCAGAGCGCGGCGCGATGGACCTCGAAGCTGTCGAAGGCGCCGGCCTTGACCAGGCTTTCAAAAACCTTTCGGTTCGCCTGCCGGAGATCCACCTCCGTGGCGATCTGGGCCAGCGAGCGGAAGCGGCCGACGCGCCGGCGCGCGTCCAGGAGCGAGTCGATCCCCCCCTCCCCCACTCCCTTCACTGCGCCGAGGCCGAAGCGGATCCTGTCGCCATCCACGGTGAAGAAGTAACCGCTCTCGTTGACGTCCGGGGGCAGCACGGAGATGCCCATGTTCTGCCGGCACTCGGCAATGTACTTGGCAATGTCATCCGACGAGGAGAGCTCGGAGTTGAGCATGGCCGCCATGAAAGCCACGGGGTAGTGGGCCTTCAGGTAGGCGGTCTGGTAGGCCACCATGGCGTAGGCCACGCTGTGGCTCTTGTTGAAGCCGTAGCCGGCGAAGGGCTCGATGTAGTCCCAGAGCTCGGCGGCCTTTTCCCTCGGGTGGCCGCGCCCCTCAGCGCCCGAGACGAACTTCTCCTTCATCTTGGCCATGACGTCGGCCTTTTTCTTGCCCATGGCCTTGCGCAGCGTGTCCGCCTCGGCCATCGTGAAGCCGGCCACGGCCACGGCGATCAACATCACCTGCTCCTGGTAGACGATGACGCCGTAGGTCTCTTCCAGGATCTCCTTGGTCTCGGGGAAGATGTACTTGGTCTTGCGCGTGCCGAGCTTGCGGTGGATGTACTCTTCCACCATGCCTACCGAGAGAGCGCCCGGACGGTAGAGGGCGTTGAAGGCGGCGAGGTCTTCGAACTTGCTCGGCCGCGCGCGGCGCAGCAGGTCGGTCATGCCGCGCGATTCAAACTGGAAGATGCCGCTCGTCCGCCCGTCGCAGAAGAGGCGGAAGACCTCGGGGTCGTCCAGGGGGAGGTTGTCCAGGTCCAGCTCGATCCCCTGCTGCCTCAGGATCTTGACCGCGTCGTCGATGACCGTGAGGGTGCGCAGGCCCAGGAAGTCCATCTTGAGAAGGCCGAGCTTCTCGATGATGTTCATGTCCCACTGGGTCATGACCTGCTCTTCGTCGCCCTTGGTGACCTTGTAGAGGGGCACGAGATCGTCCAGGCGGCGCGGCGTGATGACGATGCCGGCGGCGTGGACCGAGGCGTGGCGGGTGAGCCCTTCGAGGCGGCTGCCCACGTCCACGATCTGCTTGACCTCGGGGTCCTTCTCCATCTCACTGCGGAGGGCGTCTACCTCCTTGGCGGCCAGCGCGAGGGACTTGGTCATGTCCGGGACGAGCTTGGCGATGCGGTCGACCTTGGTGTAGGGAATACCCAGCACGCGGCCCACGTCGCGGATGACAGCCTTGGCGGCCAGGGTCCCGAAAGTGATGATCTGGGCCACCCGGTCGCGGCCGTACTTCTCCGTCACGTAGTGGATGACCTCGCCCCGGCGGCGCATGCAGAAGTCGATGTCGATGTCCGGCATGCTGATGCGGTCGGGGTTGAGGAAGCGCTCGAACAGCAGGTCGTACTGGAGCGGATCGATGTCGGTGATCTTGAGGGCCCAGGAGACCACGGAGCCTGCGGCCGAGCCGCGGCCGGGGCCGACCGGTACGTCGTGCTCCTTGGCATAGCGGATGAAGTCCCAGACCACCAGGAAGTAGCCGGCGAAGCCCATCTTCTCGATGACCTGGATCTCGTATTCCAGCCGCTCGCGGTAGCGCTCTTCCGGATTCTTCTGGAGGCGCTTGGCGTTGCGGGCGCGCAGCAGGGCGAGGCGCTGCTCCAGGCCTTCCCGGGCCACCTGCTCGAAATAGGACGCAAGCGTGTACCCGTCCGGGACCGAGTACTCGGGGAGCTGGAACCCTTCCATCGGGATGACCAGGTCGCACTGCTCGGCGATGGCGAGCGTGTTCTCGATGGCCGCGTGGTCCTCGCGGAAGAGGCCATGCATCTCGTCCGCCGACTTCAAGTAGAAGTTGTCCGAGGCGTACTTCATCCTGTCGGGGTCGGAGGCCATCTTCTGCGTGCCGATGCAGAGCAGGATGTCGTGGGCGAAGGCGTCGTCCTTCTTGTGGTAGTGGCAGTCGTTGGAGACCACCAGGGGAATGCCGGTGCGGCGCGAGATCCGGCGGAGGACTTCATTCGCCAGCCGCTGCTCGGGGATGCCGTGGTCCTGCATCTCCAGATAGAAGTTGCCATCGCCGAAGATCTCCAGGAAGTCGCGCGCGGTGGCTTCGGCTTCCTTCTCCAGGTTGCCGACGATCTTCTCGTTGATCTCGCCCTTGAGGCAGGCGGAGAGGCCGATGAGCCCTTCGCTGTGCTGGCGCAGGAGCCCCTTGTCTATCCTGGGCTTGTAATAGAACCCCTCCAGGTAGGCGGAGGAGGTGAGCTTCAGCAGGTTGCGGTAGCCGGTCTCGTTCTTCGCCAGGAGCACGAGGTGGTTGCTGCTCCCCCTGCCCGGCGTGCGGTCGAGGCGGCTGCCCTGGGCCACGTAGGCTTCGACGCCGACGATCGGCTTGATGCCGGCGGCCTTGCAGCGGGTGTAGAACTCGATGGCGCCGAACATGTTGCCGTGGTCGGTCAGGGCAACGGCCGGCATGCCCATGGACACAGCAGTGCCGATCACGTCGTCGAGGCGGTTGGCGCCGTCGAGGAGGCTGTACTGGCTGTGCAGGTGGAGGTGGACGAAGTCGGTCTTGTTCACCGGAAGGCTCACTGGGGTGGAATGTTACCAGACGCGGGAGGCGAAGACCGGCTGTAGCGGATGACGTAGTCGAGCCCGGACGAGACCGTCAGCACGGCTACGGCATAGAGCAGCGTCGTCGCGATCGACTCCAGGTGTGGCAGCAGCGCCGAGACCAGAACCACGAGCACCGCCGCCACCTGGGTGGCAGTGTTGATCTTGCTGAGCATCGTCGGCGGGAATTGGCGGATCCCTACCGCCAGGTAGAAGATCAGGGCCACCACTACCAGCAGCAGATCGCGCGCGATCACCAGCACGGTGATCCAGACCGGGATCTGCACGCCAGGGTTCAGGCTCGGGATCGCCAGGGAGACGTAGGCCGAGGTGAGCAGGATCTTGTCCGCGATCGGGTCGAGGTAGGTCCCGAGCAGCGACTGCTGGTTGGCGAAGCGGGCGATGAAGCCGTCCAGGGCATCGGTGACGCCGGCCACCAGGAAGAGGATCAGGGCCTTGAGCGGCTGCCCGTCGAGCACGGCGATGATGAACAGGGGAACCAGCCCCATCCGCAGGACCGAGAGAAGGTTGGGGATGGTGAACTTCACGAGCCGCCCAGGAGCTTCAGGGTCCGGCGGATGAGCTCCACAGCCTCGCCCCCGCCGATGGCGGCGCCGGAGTGGCACTCGTCCCCGGGAGCCAGCAGGCCGCAGCTCGCCGAGGCCTCGCAGGCCGCGGACGTGGACGGGTACCCCTTGGCCGCCCCGCCCAGGCAGGTGACGCCCTGGCCGAGGCGCGACAGCACCAGCACCAGGCTGCGCAGGGCCGTGCCCCGCCGCGCCGGCGACCCGGGCGAGAAGCGGTGCAGCGTCTGATCCACGTCCATGAGCCCGAGGTTCACCACCCTCACGATTTCTTCCTGGTGACGGTGATCGAGCACGTCCGTGGCGATGCGCCCCGTGGTGGGGCGGCCGTAGCGGACGTTGGGGACCAGCCAGTAGAGGAGCACGGCGAGGTCGGCCTTGGTCAGTTCGGGCTTCGCCGCCACCTCCTGCACTTCCCTGGGCAGCAGCGACACCCGCCAGCGGAACTTGGCCGCGGCCAGCTTTTCGGCCAGCTCCGGATCGTTGGGGTTCTCGGCCGCGAGCCCCTGGATGATCTGGAGGCCGGCGCCAGGGTCTCCCACCGCCAGCTCCAGCTCGGCCCGGCGCTCGATGAGCGCCCGCTCGCCGGGACGCTGCTGGACGAGCTCCTTGACCGCGGCGAGCTCGGCGGCGGCGTCGCCCCGGGCCACGGCCAGGGCGCGGGTTCCCTCCAGGGTGCGGACCTCGGACGGAGCCCAGGCGCGGAGCAGCGACAGGTGCTTCTCGGCCCCGTCCAACTGATTCTGGCGCAAGGACTCCTGAAGGCGGTTCGAGACGATCTCCAAAGCCCGCGGGTGCAGCTCCCCCACCTTCTGGAAGGCGCGCTGGCTGCGGGGGGCGATCTCGCGATAGGCCGAGTAGGAGAGCGGAATGTCCCCGGCCAGCTCGGCCGCGCGGCCGAGCACGAGCTGGCTCGCCACGAACTGGGGCATGCTGTCGCTGACCGGAAGGAGCCGCTGGACCGCCTCGGCGTAGCGTCCCTCGCCGAGCTCGACCTGCGCGATCAGCACCTGCGCGGGCGCGAAGCCGGGGTCCTCCTGGAGCAGCCCGGTCGCCACCTCGAGGGCCCCTTCGCGGTCGCTCGCCGTGAGCAGTCCCCGGTGTGCCGCCTGGAGGAGATCCTGCCGCTCGGCGTCCACTTGCTGGGGGTAGCCCGTCAGGGGATCGACGAGGAAGGCCTTCTCCTGGGTTGCGAACGGCTGCGGCTGTGGACGTGGTGTCTCCGGCGGAGCGACCGGGCGGGGCCCCGGGCCACAGGCGCCCAGGGCAGCCATCAGCAGTGCCAGCGCCAGGGCGATCCCGTGAGCCGGCCAGCTCCCCGCCCCGGCGTCAGGCCGGGTGGTGAGGCGCGGCGGAAATCGTGGCGATGGCATGCTTGTAGATGAGGATTTCCTTGCCTTCGCTCTCGAGCACCACGGCGAAGCGGTCGAACCGCTTCAGCCGGCCCAGCAGATGCCGGCCGGTCACCAGCTCGAGGTACATCGTCTGACCTTCTTTGAGGCTCTGGAAGAGATACCCGTCTTGGATGTTGATGTTGTGCTTAGCCATACGCCCTCCCGGGACCGCTGCGCTTGACATGTTCAAGGACAATAGAAAATTGGTGACGTAAATCCTGCGCCGAAAACCAGGTCACTTCGGGCTCTCTCCGGAACCAGGTCTCCTGCCGCTTGGCGAAACGTCGCGTGGACTTCACCGTTTCACCGATCGCTTGCTCCAGAGACCATTCCCCTTCCAGGTGACGGACGAGCTGCCGGTATCCGATGGCCTGGAAGGCAGGCAAGCCGGGGTCGAGACCCTGAGCCAGCAGCCGGGCGACCTCTTCCACCCAGCCTTGTTCTACCATCCGGGCCACTCGGCCCGCTATGCGATCGTATAGGATGCTCCGAGGGAGCGTCAATCCAACGCGGACCGCGTTAATGCGCTGAGTCCCAAAGGGTTGCTCGGAGATCCACGCGGAGAGGGGACGGCCGCTCACCCGCGCCACCTCCAGGGCGCGCAGCACCCGTTGCGTATCCCCCGCTCCCAGCCGGGCCGCGGTGCCGGGATCGACCCCGGCCAGCTCGGCCGAAAGCGCGGCCAGCCCTTCCTCCTCCAGCCTCCGGCGCAGCTCGCTCCTGATCTCGCTCCGAACCACCGGATCGCCCGGTGGGACCGGGCTGATCCCCTCGAACAGGGCGCGCAGGTAGAGCCCGCTGCCGCCGACCACGACCGGCACGTTCCCCCGCTCCTGGATGCCGGCGATCGCCTCGCCGGCCCGGCGGGCGAACTCGCCGGCCGACCAGCGCTCGCGGGGGTCCAGGATATCGACCAGGTGGTGGCGGACCCGGGCGCGCTCGTCCGGCCCTGGCTTGGCCGTGCCTATATCGAAGCCGCGGTAGACCTGCAGGGCGTCGGCGTTGACGATCTCACCCGGCAGGGACTCGGCGAGCGCCATCGCGAGCTCGCTCTTGCCGGTTGCGGTGGCCCCGACGATCGCAATCGTCGAAGGGAGGGAAGGGGTCACGACCAGCCGGACTGCCCCGCCTTGCCCTGGCGGCCGGCGAGCGACGCGATGGTCGCCACCAGCTCGGCGGGGTCGATCGGCTTGGCGAGGTGGGTCTGGAACCCTGCCGAGAGAGCACGGATGCGGTCCTCGCTGCGGGCGTAGGCGGTCAGGGCCGCGGCCGGCACGTTGCCTCCATGCTCCGCCCCCCGCGCGCGCACCTTGCGGATCAGGGAGTATCCGTCCTCGCCGGGCACGCCGATGTCCGAGATCAGGACGTCGGGCAGCGCCAGGTCCAGGGCCGCCAGCGCGGCGGGCACGGACGGCACCGCCGTGACCCGGGCTCCGCAGTGCTCCAGCGCCGTGACCAGCAGCTCGCGGGTGTCGGCCTCGTCGTCCATCACCAGCACGTAGAGGCCCGAGAGGAGGTCCGTGCTCACCACCGGTGCCCCTCCCTCGGGAGACCGCTGGCGCCGCTCGGTCATCGCGGCCATCGCGGCCGTGGCCTCCGCGCCGACCCCGAGGCGGATGGGCAGACAGACCGTGAAGACGGCCCCCTCGCCCTCTCCCTGGCTCTCCACCGCCACCGTGCCGCCGTGCAGCTCGACCAGGTGCCGCACGATGGAGAGGCCCAGCCCGAGGCCGCCGTGGTGGCGCGTGGTCGAGCTCTCCGCCTGCCGGAAACGGTCGAAGACATAGGGCAGGAAGTCCGGCCGGATGCCCGCGCCCGTGTCCTTCACCGCAACCAGCGCCATCCCGTCCTTCTGGTGCAGGCCGACCTCGACCGAGCCGCCCTGGGGGGTGAACTTGATGGCGTTGGAGAGCAGGTTCCAGATGACCTGCTGCAGGCGGTCCGGGTCGCCCGCCAGGGGTCCGATCGCCCGGTCGATTACGATGTGGATGCGGATCTCCTTGGCGTCGGCGGCCGGCCGCACGCTGTCGAGGGCGGCCTCGATGACCCGGGGGAGCTCCACGGGCTTGAGATCCAGGCGGAGCTTGCCGGTGATGATGCGCGATACGTCCAGAAGGTCGGAGATGAGCTGGGCCTGGGCGCGGGCGTTGCGCTCGACGGCCTCCAGGGCACGGCCGGTCGTGGCCTCGTCCACCTTGCCCGTGCGCAGCACCTGGGCCCAACCGAGGATGGCGTTGAGCGGCGTGCGCAGCTCGTGGGAGAGGGTGGCGAGGAACTCGTCCTTGATGCGGTTCGCCTCTTCGGCCTGCCTGCGCGCCTCCTGCTCGAGGACCAGGAGCCGCGCCCGCTCCTCCTCCGCCCACTGGCGCACGCGGATCTCCCGCTTCAGCTCCTCGTTGGCGCGGGAGAGCTCGGCCGTACGCTGCCGCACCAGCTCCTCCAGCTCGCCGTACATCGTCTGGAGGGCGTTGTTGGCGCGGCCGAGCTCGGCCGTGCGCTCCTCCACCTTGCGGCGCAGGGCCACCTTCTCGACGGCGTTCTGCACCGCCCGCCACAGCTCCTGGCGCGAGATCGCGCCCTTGAGCAGGTAGTCCTGGGCTCCCCCCTTCATGGCCTGGACGGCCACGGACTCGCTGCCCTGGCCGGTGAGGACGATCACCGGCACGAGCCCGTCCTGGAGCAGGCGGGTGAGGAACTCGAGGCCGTCGACGTCCGGCAGCCGGTAGTCGAGGAGCAGGCAGTCCGGCCGCTCCTCGCGCGCCAGCTCCAGCCCGTCCTCGCCGAGCTCGGCCTCCAGGAAGTCGTACTCCTGCTCCGGATCCTGGCCGAGCAGCCGCTTGTACAGCTCCCGGTCTTCGGGGCTGTCGTCGACGATCAGGATCCGCAACGGTGCCGCCATGGGCTCTCATTCCCCCTTGGGGAGGATCACGACCTCGAACCAGTAGCCGTTGAGACGCTCGATGGCCTTCATGAAGCCGTCGATGTCCACTGGCTTCTGGATGTAGCTGTTCGCGCCCGCCCGGTAGCAGGCCGCGATGTCCCGCTCGTCGGCCGAGGTCGTCAGGACCACCACAGGGATATCCCGGAGATGGTCGCTGTTCTTGATCTCGGATAGGACCTGGCGTCCATCCGTGCCGGGGAGGTTGAGGTCGAGCAGGATGACCCCGGGGCGCGGCGCCTTTGCCGGGTCGGCATACTCGCCGCGGCGGTAGAGGTAGTTCAGGGCCTCCTCTCCGTCCTCGCAGCGCTGGACGGGGTTCTTCAGGCCGGACCGCCGGAAGGCCCGCAGGGTGGCTTCGTAGTCTTCAGGGCTGTCCTCCACGAGCAGGATCGGTTGGCTCGCTGTGGTATTCGGCAAGTGTGTCTCCTTTGGCCAGGGTGAAGTAGAACGTGCTGCCCTCTCCGGGATCCGACTCCACCCAGATTCCACCGTTGTGACGCTCTACGATCTTCTTGACGATGGTCAGCCCGGCACCGGTGCCGCCCCCGAACCTGTCGCGGGCGTGCAGGCGCTTGAAGATGCGGAAGATCGCGTCGTGGTGCTTCTCCGGGATGCCGATGCCGTTGTCGCGGACGTAGAACACCGGCGGCTGGTGCCCGTTCTCATACCCGATCTCGACCCGCTTCTGCGGCTTGTCGTTGTACTTGACTCCGTTGACGATCAGGTTGTGGAAGATCTCCCCGACTCTCACGCGGTCGCAGCGCACCGTGGGCAGGGGCCGTGGGATGCTCACGTCCACTTTATCAGCCTTGAGGTTGATGTCGAGGTTGTCCAGGACCTCGGCCACGGTCTCGTTCAGGTCCACGTCGTCGATCGCCAGGTCGACGCGGCCGAGGCGGGAGTACTGGAGCAGGGAGTCGATGAGGACCTCCATGCGCCTGGTGAGGCGCATCAGGGTCTCCAGCTTGGCCTTGCCATCGGCGTCGAGCCTGTCCCCGTAGTCCTCCAGCAGGAACATGGAGTAGTTGTGGATGCCCCGCAGCGGCTCCTTGAGGTCGTGAGAGGCGATGTAGGCGAAGTCGTCGAGCTCCCGGTTGCTCTGCTGCAGCTCGGCGTTGGCGACCTGCAGCTCCTGGGTGCGGTGCTGGACGCGGTGCTCCAGGTCCTCCTTGGAGGCGAGCAGCGCGGTGTCGCGCTCCTCGATCTGGCTGAGCATCTGGTTGAAGGCGTCCACGAGCCGGCCGAGCTCGTCGGAGCTCTGCTTCCCGGCGCGCAGGGAGTAGTCGTTGCGCTCCGAGACGGCCCGGGCGGTCTCGGACAGGTGCAGGACAGGCCTGGAGATCAGGCCCTGGAGGCCCGAGGAGAGCGCCAGGGCGGCCAGGGCCGCGGCCAGGAACACGGCGGCGATGGTGAAGAACCGCACCTGGAGCCGGCCCCAGACCTCTCCCAGGCCGCTCTCCATGTAGACGGTGCCAACCCTCTCCCCCTGGAAGACGATGGGCTCGAACAAGACCAGGGTGTTGCCGCGGAAGCGGTGACCGTCGGATCCGGGCTTTTCGGGGAAGTCCGGGCTCGCACCCGGCCGAGGCCACTGGGCGAATGGCTTTCCCCGCTTGTCGTAGACGGACGCTCCGAGGACCGAGGGCTTGGCGCGCAGAGCCGCCAGGGTCTCCTCGGCCGCGATCGGGTCCTCGAAGCTCAGCGGCGCGGTGCTGTTCTGGCCCACGATCGCCGCCAGGATCCGCAGGTCGGTCACCATCTCCCGGCGGAAGCGGAAGAAGTCCAGGGTCAGCAGGCCCGCGCCCGCCAGGAGCAGCGCGCCGCCCGTGGCGATCATGAGGATCACGACGAGCTTGCGGCGGATCGGGAGGTCCCGCAGCAGCCTCATCGGCCTCCCGGGGTCATGGCCAGCCGCAGCAGCTTGGAGCTGATCCGCAGCCCTCCCCGCTCCGCCGCCTCCGGGTTGATCCGGAAGCGGACCTTGCTGCCCTCCGGGACGAAGTTGATGACGCCGCCGGCGCGCAGGAACCCGTCCGTGTCCGACACGGTCAGGACCGGCCGCCCTTCCACCTCGTCGAGCACCTCGCGCATCCGCTCGCGCTCCGACCGGCTGACGAACAGGACGTGGCAGTCTTTGAGGTCGTCGAGCGAGTCCGGACGCTGGACGACGAGCCTCCTCTCGCCGACGCGCTCGCCCTGGATTACGGCGTCGAGGGTGCGGCCGAACGGGTCCTCCCCGAAGACACAGATCGCCACCGGCGCGCGCTCGCCGTCGAAGGCATCCTCCGGCCACTCCACGAACTTGACGAAGTTGTAGAGGAAGGCCGCCTTCAGGTCGTACTCGGGCGTCTGGGCCGCGGCCGGGGTGACCGGGCCGGCCAGCAGCAGAGCCGCCAGGATTGCCTTCCTCAGAACCGCCATACGACCTTCCCGTAGACGCTGCGCTCGACCTCCTCGCGGAGCGGGCCCGCGGGGCCGAACTCCGCGTGCGAGCCGTGCAGGAGGTTCCGTCCCACCAGGGCGAGCCCCAGGGCGTCCGTGGCCTGCCAGCCCAGGTGGAGGTCCAGCTCGGTGTAACCGTCGACGAAGGGAGACGGCAGCTCGCTGACATACCGGAGCCAGGCGTCCAGCTCCAGCCCCGCCGGGAGATCGAGGCTGGACCTCAGGGTGGCCCGGTGCTCGGGGTCGTTGCCCTCGGCCATGCCCTCGCCGGGGTCGCGGCCGCCCTGGTCCCGCCGGAATTCCTTGTCCAGCCAGGCGTACCCCACCTGCAGGCGCCAACCGGAGACGGGCTGCATGTTCGACCTCAGCTCGATGCCCCAGGTCTCCGCTTCCAGCCTGTTGGCCAGGGTGATGGGGAACGGCCTGTCCGCGGGCGGCTCCAGGCTGCGGAGCTGGTCGTAGACGTTGTAGAACGCGGCCACGTCCAGCAGCAGCTCCGGGTGCGGCTGGATGCGGTAGCCGAGCTCCCAGGCTGTCACCTCCTCGGACTCGAAGTCGCGGCTCCCCACGAGGAGGGGGCTCCCATCGGGAAGGAAGAAGACGACGTCCTCATCGATCCGGGTGGGGGTGCGTACCGCCCGGGAGACCGCGGCCCACAGGGTGCGCCGCTCGCTTGCCATCCAGGCGGCGCGGACGCTCGGCTGGACCTCCAGCCCGGTGGAGTTGTTGTGCTCAAGCTTGGTCCCCACGGTCACGTTCAGGCGGTCCTCGAGAAGAGAGATCTCGTCCTGCGCGAAGATGCTGAACAGGTCGAAATCCCGGCGCGCCGGCAGGAAGGCAACCGCCGGGCTGTTGCCGACACGGTCGTGGTGGTACCGGTAGCCGAAGCCCCAGACCAGGTCGTGCCGGTCCGCCAGGGGGAGCCGGTGCTGGAAGTCGAGGTCCAGGGTGTCCAGGTGCTCCTCGAAGAGGTTCGGGATGCGGCGGTGGGTGCGGTCCCAGTAGACCTGCAGCTCCAGATCGGACTCTTCCGAAAACGTGCGCGACCAGCGGCCGAGCAGGTTGCCGCCGTCGAGGTCGGTGTCGTCCCGGGTGGTCTCGCCGAGGCGGCCGGTATAGGCATCCCCCTGGACGGTGAAGGCGTCCCGGCCGGCCCCTCCCCAGTCGGCGCGGAAGCCCCCCTGCCCCATCCGCATGGGATCGCCGGCGTCGGAGCCGTCCACCAGGACCATGGAGTCGCGGTCGAAGTACTTGCCGTAGACCCGGTAGTGCCCGCTCGTTCCGCTCGCGCCGATAACGCCGCCGTAGCGCACGCCCCCGAAGCCCCGCTCCTCGTCGCCCGCGCCCGCGGCGAGCAGGCCGCCCTGGGTGTCGGCGGCCCTCTTCGTGATGACGTTGATGATGCCGTTGACCGCGTTCGCCCCCCACAGGGTCGCGCCGGGACCGCGGATGACCTCGATCCGCTCCACGTCCTCCAGCAGCGTGTCCTGGACGTCCCAGAACACGCCCGAGAACAGGGGCGTGTAGACGCTGCGGCCGTCGATGAGCACCAGCATCTTGTTGGCCGTGGTGAGGTTGAAGCCGCGGGCGCTGACCGCCCAGGTGCCCTGGGTCTGGCGGGCCACGTGGAGCGAGTTGACCAGGCGCAGCGCCTGCGGAAGGCTGGTCGCGCCCGAGCGCCGGATGTCCTCCTGGGTGACCACGGCGATGGCCGCAGCAGCCCCGGCCAGGCGCTCGGACCGGCGCGACACCGAGGTGACGTCGATCTCCATCAGCTCCTCGATGCTGAGCTTCTTCAGGTCGGCGGCCGCGGCCAGCTTGTCCTCCTGGGCTCCGGCGGGGCTCCCCAGAAGGGAAGCCAGGGCGCAAACGCCCGCGATCCGTCTCGTCCACAAAAGTTCCATAGTCACTCCCGCAGAAGCTCCGCCACCTTCCCGGTCAAGCAGCCAAGGATACAACCGAATGGATAGGGCGGAGAAAGGGCACGATGGCTGGCCTACGCCGGGAGCTCGCAGCAGCCCCAGCTCGCCGTACATCTCCGAAGCTTGTCCGATGGCTCAGAAGCGCGCCCGATGATTGGGAAGGCGCGCTCGGCGGCCGGGAAGCCTTCCCGATGACTGGGAAATCCGCCCGAAGACCGGAAGAGCTTACCCGGCGGCTCAGAAGCCCGCCCGATGACTCAGAAGCCAGCCCGGCGATCGGGAACGCTTACTTGATGGCTCAGAAGCTCGCCGGATGCCCGGCAGGCCCGCCCGGTGGCTCAGAAGCGCGCCCGGCAACCGGGAAACCTCGCCCGTTGGCTCAGAAGCCCGCCCGGCGACCGGGAAACCCACCCGGCGACTCGGAAGCTTGCCCGGCGACCGGGAAACCTCGCCCGAAGACTCAGAAGTCCGCCCGACGATCGGGAAAGCTTTCCCGGTGGCTCAGAAGGTCGCCGGATGATCGGGAAGGCCTGCCCGGTCGCTCAGAGGTCCGCCCGAGGGCCGGGCGAGCTTGCCAACGGCCGGGCAAGCTTGCCGATCACCGGGTAAGCTTGCCCGATTTCCTGGAACGGCGACCGGAGCGCGCCTCCGGCACCCCGCTGGCCTGTCTTCTCGCGTAAGGGGAAAAGATCCGATGCGCGTTGATCAGCGCGGTGAGGAACTCGACGGCGTTGTCGCGCTGCTCCTGGGGAAGGTTCTCGAGAGCGGGGAGGAGATCCCTCAAGCGCGCGTCTCTCTGCGTCTTCGTCTCTCGCCCGGTGACGAGATAGTCGAGCGTCGTTTCGAGCGCCTCGGCGATCCGGCTCAGCAGGTCCGGCCGCGGATCGTAGGCTCCCCGCTCGTACTTGCTGAGCTGGGAGCCCCTGGAGCCGGTCCGGCTGCCCAGCTCTCGTTGACTCCAGCCTTTCGCCCGGCGAAGCCGGGCAATCCGGTCTCCAAGCGTTTCCTGCGGCGGCTCGGGCGCGGGCCTGCTCATCCTCTCCTCCTCCCCGTGCGCAGCAGGGGCAGATCGGGCAATTCCAGGAGAGGGAGAACCAGGACGGCGCAGCCCGGGCAGCCGGTCAGCAGGTGGCGGACGACCGAGCGGCTCTCCTCCCGGCTCAGCTCGCACCGGACGAAGCGCCCGAGTTGGTCAGGGCCGGGATGCCCTCCGCCCGAGGCGCTTTGCAGAGCCGCAAGCTCGCGCTCGGCCTCCCCGAGCAGATCGAGAGCCCGGCCCGCGAGCCGCTGCGAGCGACCGCCGCCGGCCTGCGCGCTTTTCAGTCCAGCGAATGGAATTACCACGCCTCTTCCGGAGCTGCCCAAGTTCGTGCCTCCTCTCTCGAACGAGAGGCAAGGTACGGGAGCCTGGAAGCGGGGCCAAGCGCCCGACGACGAATCGGCGGAGCTCGCGGGAATATCACTTCTAAGACCCGGAAAACTCCGGATCGCATCCTCGAACGGAAGAAAGTTTCGGCTCGGTGTCACGTCCTGGCCGCGTGCCGCACTCATTAGTTTAGAATGCGCGACAAGGGGGAAGACATGGATCGACCCGTCGAGTGCAGGGCCTTGGCCGTGATGCGGGAGGCTCGGGATTGGAAGCAGAACCGGCTTGCCAAGGCCTTGGGGATCAAACCGAAAACGCTGTCCGACTACGAGCGGGGGAAGCTGATGCCGTCCCGCGAGCTGCTGGAGCGGGCCGCCGCCGCCCTGGAGTTTCAACCCTGGCACGTCGACAGGACTCTGCTTTTTCTCCGGATGAGCGACGCGTCCCGCCGTCCCGGTGTGACCGACCCGGGCACCGAAGCCCGCCTGGCGATGGACCACATTGCTCTGTCCAAGGGCATGGAGGTGGAGGAGTTCTTTCGCGGCCTCCTGGAGCGTGGCCTCGCCGAGACCCTGGATTTCCTGGAGCGGCAGTCCGCCTGCGTCCTGTGGGCGGAGCTGAGGACCTTGTCCGCGGCGGAGCGGCGGGCGGCCGTCTCCGAGGTGGAGAGATTCCGGAGCTGGGCGCTCGTCGAGCTGCTCTGCCATGAATCCGAGGACGCTGCGGCCGACGACGCGGACGAGGCGCTGGAGCTGGCCCGGCTGGCCGAAGTGGTTGCCGGCCGGGTTCGAGAGAGCGAGGCCTTCCTTTCCCGCCTCCAGGGGTACGCCGCTTTTCACTTGGGGAATGCGCTCAGGGTCAAGGGCAGCCTCCCGGATTCCGACGCGTCTTTCGCCCGCGCCCTGGGTCTCTGGAAGTCCGGAACTGACCCGGGTAAGCGGCTCAACGAGGCGCGGGTCCTTGACCTCGAGGCGTCGCTAAGACGAGATCAGCGTCTCCTACCGGAGTCCCTTGACCTGCTCGACCAAGCCCTCGCCGCGGACACGCGACGCGAGCGCACCGGCCGCATCCTGATCAAGCAGGCCAAGACCCTGGAGGAGCAGGACAGGTACGAGGAGGCGCTGGACACCCTGCGGCGGGCCGAACCTCACGTGGATGGCGAGCGCGAGCCGCGGGTGCTCCTGACCCTGCGTTTCAATGAAGTCGAGTACCTCTCAGAGCTGGGGCGGCATGCGGAGGCCGCTCGACTGCTCCCCGCGGTGAAGGCGTCGGCGCTCCGGCTCCGCAGGCGGTTGGACCTGGTACGTCTGGTCTGGCTCGACGCGAGGATCCTCTGGGGGCTGGGCCGCCCCGCGGAGGCCGAACCCATGTTCGAGCAGACGCGTAGAGAGTTCCTGGCCCGGCGGATCGCCTACGACTCCGCCCTCGTCTCCCTGGAGATGGCCGTGCTCTACCGGGAGCAGGGGCGGACGGCCGAGGTCAAGACGCTGGCCCGCGAGCTGGTCCCGGTCTTCCGGGAGCAGAGGGTGGCCCGCGAGACACTCGCCACGGTGACCCTGTTCCAGAAGGCGGTGGAGACGGAGACCCTCACGGTCGAGTTGGCGAGGAGCCTGCTGGAGGATCTCCGGCGGGTGCGCCACCTGGAACGGCAAACCGTGAAAGACCCGGGTCGGAGCCAGGGAGACCGGCCCCAACCCAGGAGACGGACCTAGCCTTGGCTCCGGCAGCGGCCATCCGGGTCGAGGGTGCAGCCATTATCCCCCATGGGGGCAACGTTGCCGCCCAGGCACTTGCCGCTCGGGTCGAGGGTGCAGCCGGCCTCGCTCCAGAGGGAGGTCAGGGCACCCCAGAGGCGGTCGAAGAGGTTCCAAGCGGCCCCGCGCTGCTCGAAGCGAGGCTCGGCGGCCAGGGACCAGGGCGCCGCCAGGACCAGCGCGAGAAGAAGGACCGAAATCCTGCGACGGAGAGACGATGAGCTCATGAAAGGCTCCTTTCCAGGGGACCGCGCCGCCGCGGCCCCCATGACCGCGCGGGCGGGAGCTCCCCCGCAAATCCGGAGGGTACCGGGAGAGAGGGAAAGGATGCCATGAAGCGGAA
>DATMER010000031.1:0-27406 GCA_035556715.1 Thermoanaerobaculia bacterium | reverse complement strand
GGCGACGAGGCCGCGGTGGAGCACCTCAGCGCGGATATCTGGGACGTGCAGCCTCGACAAGGGCAGGCCGAGACGCTGCGGGAGCTCGCACGCAATCGCCTTGACTTCCACAACGACCTCAGGGGGGAAAAACCGCAGGTCGACCATGCCGTGGGCGTTCCTCGAGGATCAAGGGCGCGCAGGCAAACAGGTCCGGAGCGAGGGGCGCGGAGCGGAAGCGCTCGACCGAACCGGGAGGGGAGGCGAAATCCACGACCCCTGTCACGCCGTGGTAGAGGTAGCTCCGGGGCGCCTGCTTCCAGTATGCCGCCAGGATGGCCGGATGCCGCTGCTCGAAGTCCGGCAGGACGCCCGGCGGCATGCCCACGTGCACATGGCTGTCGATCAGCCCGGGCACGAGGAACCGCCCGCGGCCGTCCACAATCCGGGCATTCTCGACGGGTGGCCGTTCGGCGCTCACCGAGCGGATCTTTCCTTCTTCAATGAGGACGAAGGCGTCCCGCAGAGGCGCCTCCCGCTCGGGCGAGACGACGGTGACCTTTTCGATCAGGACCGGACCGGCCGCGAAGGCCGGTGCAAACGAAAGCCAGAAAGCGCGAACAGGCGCGCACGCATGGCACGCATGGAATGTCCTCCCTGCTCCTGCTACGGGGGAGGGAAGGAGCCGGTTAACAAAGAGGTATTTTGATGATATTCTAAATATGAGGTCGCTTTACCGCCGCAAGCGGCCGGAGAGACAGCATGAGCGAGACGAACCTTCCGGACGAAGTCGATCCCGACGGCCGGCGCAGGATCTTGCGCAGTCTTGCCGGCACCCTCCGCAGGTCCCAACCCCCAGCCGGGCAGGAGCCCCCCGCGACGCGGCAGGGCCGGTCGGACGCGAGCCTGCGCCAGTCCTGGGACGAGAACGCGGCAAACTGGATCCGCTGGGCACGGCAGCCCGGACATGACCATTTCTTCTGGCGTCTCAACCTCCCCAACCTGCTCGCGCTGCTGCCGGAGCCGGCCGGACTGACGATTGATCTCGGCTGCGGCGAGGGACGGTTGACCAGGATCCTGCGGGAGCGAGGCTACCGGGCCGTCGGCTTCGATTCTTCGCCCGAACTCGTCCGGGCGGCGCGCGGCCACGAGGAGCGGGCGCCCGCCTTCCTCGGGGACGCCGCTCGCCTGCCCTTCGCCGACGCTTCCGCCTCCCTGGTGGTCGCCTGCATGGTCCTGCAGGACCTCGACGACCTCGACGGCTCCATCCGGGAGATCTCCAGGGTGCTCGGCGCGGGAGGGCGCTTCTGCTTCGCGGTCCTGCACCCGCTCAACACCGCCGGCCTGTTCCGGGAGTCCGAGCGCAGGGAGGAGTTCTCGATCTGGGCGCCCTACTTCGAGAGCACTCGCTACGAGGTGAAGCTGGCGCGCAACGGCCTGACGCTGCCGCTGGTCGGCTGCCACCATCCGCTCGAGCACTACACTCGCGCTCTCGAAGCCGGAGGGTTCCTGATCGAGGCGATGCGCGAGCCCCGGCCCGACGATCGCTGGGCTTCCACCAGCCGGCTGGTCGCGCGCTGGCAGAGGGTGCCCAACGCCCTCCACGTCCGGTGTGTTCGCGCCTGGGAGTAGACTAGGGATGTCATGGCACGAGGCTGGGAAAGCAAATCCGTCGAATCTCAGCAGGACGCCGAGTCGCGCCCGGACCGGGGTCGAGAGCTCACGCCCAAGCAACGCGAGCTCAAGAAGAAGCGCGACGGGCTGGAGCTGTCGCGGCGTCGTGTTCTGCAGGAGATCGAGACGACTCGGTCGCCCGTCCGCCGCACCTCTCTGGAGCAGGCTCTGGCCTTTCTGGAGGAGGAGCTCGGAAAGCTCGGCTAGCTCATTTCCTTGAGCGCCTCATGCAGCCGGTAGGGCATCCCTTCGAACGAGCCCGAGGACATGGTGACCAGGACATCCCCTTCGCGGGCCTCTTCCAGGGCGATCCGGAGGAGGTCGGCGGTGTCGGCTCCCACCGTCGTGGGAACTCCCGCCGCGGTCAGCTCCCCGGCCAGGGTGTGGAAGTCGAGCCTCTCCTCGGGGCTCAGGCGGCCCTCGTGGAAGATGGGGGCGAAGAGCACCCGGTCGGCGTGGGCGAAGGCGTCGCGGTAGGGCTCGTAGAAGAATTGGCGTCCGGCGGTGAGGCTGCGGGGCTCGAAGAGCACCACCAGCCGGCGATCAGGATAGCGCTGGCGCAGGGCGATCAAGGTCTTTTCCACCGCGGTCGGGTGGTGTGCGAAGTCGTCCACGACAGTGATCCCCCGGACGGTGCCCAGCTCCTCCAGGCGGCGCTTGACGCCATGGAAGCGGGCGAAGGCGGAGGCCACGTCCGCAGCGGGCAGGCCGTCGTGGCGGGCGGCGGCCCAGACCCCCAGGCAGTTGGAGACATTGTGGCCTCCAGCCATGGGGAGCAGGATCTCCACGAGTCCCGTCTCATCCCGGACCCGGAAGCGGCTCCCCTCGGGACAGGACTCGATCTCGCCTTCAGGGTGGAGCTCGTTGGCGGGGTCGAGCCCGTAGAAGAGGACACGGCACCGCGCCTGGCCGGCCAGCTCGCGAACCTTGGGATCGTCGCCGCACGCGACCAGCAGGCCACCTTCGGGGAGCAGCCGGAGGAGCTGCGCGTAGGCGTCCCAGAGGATCTCGGGGCTGGGATAGAGGTCGGCGTGATCGTACTCGGCGCTGGTCAGGATCAGCGTGTCCGGCAGGTAGTGGAGGAACTTCGGGCCGCGGTCGAAGTAGGCCGCGTTGTACTCGTCTCCCTCGATCACGAAACGCGGTCCGGCGCCGTCGTGGAAGCTCGCGGGGAGGTCCTGGGGGGCGCCGCCGATCAGGTAGCCGGGGTCCGCGCCGCAGGCTGTGTAGACCCAGGCCGCCATGGCCGTGGTCGTGGTCTTGCCGTGCGTTCCCGCCACCACCAGCGGCCGGTGGCGGGAGAGGAAGAAGCGGGCCAGGGCCTGGGGCATGGAGAGCACCGGCAGCCCGAGGCGCTCGGCCTCGACCGCTTCGGCGTTGTTGCGGTGGATCGCGTTGCCGACGATGACCAGGTCGGGTCTGGGTTCGAAGTGGGCCGGGTCGTACCCGGTGTGGGGCTGGATGCCGGCGCGCTCGAGCAGGGTGCTCATGGGTGGGTAGAGTGGGCCGTCGGTCCCTCTCACCCTGTGGCCCTGCTCTTGCAGCAGGCAGGCTAGCGGCGCCATCCCCGTTCCACCTATGGCCAAGCAGTAAATGTCGAGTGGAATGGAATTCACGGCTGCTGTTCTCGTGTTTTCGGGCGCCAGAGTGTAACATCCTCTGGATTGGACCTAAACGTTCTCAAAGGAGCAGGCCGTATGAAGCGTCACCTCAAGACTGTCAATCTGGCACTTTGCTGCGCCATTGTCGCGGCGACGCTGCTTGCCCAGGGTACCGCGAGCGCCCCCAAGGCCGTCGCCGTCGAGATGGTCAAGGATCTCGGGTTCGTGCCGAAGGGCGAGATGGCCACCCACGAATTCCAGATCCGCAACGAGGGGAACGCCCCCCTGGAAGTGCGCGAAGTCCGGGCTTCCTGCGGCTGCACCGTGACCGAGTTCGACAAGGTCGTCGCGCCCGGCCAGATGGGCAAGGTCCTCATGACCGTGGACACCACCACCTTCAACGGTCCCATCTCCAAGGGCGTGACCGTTTACACGAACGATCCGGCGACTCCCACGATGGAGCTGACCATCCGGGCCAAGGTCGAGCCGTTCATCAAGGTCAAGCCGGGCTACGCGCGCTACATCACGGTCCAAGGCGAGGAGAAGGAGGGCAAGATCGTCCAGACTCTCTGGACCCCGGACAAGTCGCCGCTCGAGATCGTCAAGGTCGAGTCCCCCTATCCGTACCTCAACGTCCGGTTCTGGGAAGCCAAGCCGGAGGAGCGGATCAAGGAGGCTGCGGACCAGCAGCAGTGGAAGATCGAGATGCACCTCTCCAACGACGCGCCGGTCGGCGCCCTGACCGAGTCGCTCAAGGTCCATACCAACCATCCCAAGCAGAAGCTGGTGCAGATCCCGGTTTCCGGTTTCGTCCGTCCGATCGTCGCGGTCACGCCGCCGGTCATCGACTTCGGCCAGATCGACGCCAAGCAGCCTGCCCGGGTTTCGGTGAACGTCCGCAGCTTCTCCACCGAGCCGATCAAGCTGACGGGCATCGCCGGCGACATCCAGGGCATCGACGCCAAGATCGAGTCCCTGCAGGAGGGCCGCGAGTACCAGGTGCAGCTCACGCTGACGCCCGAGGCGCGCAAGGGACCCCTGAACGGCAAGCTGACCTTCACCACGGACAGCGCGAAGATGCCCAGGATCGAAGTCCAGCTCAAGGGCAACATCATCTGACCCGATCTCCCTGCCTGCTTCTTCGACGGCCGCCTTCGGGCGGCCGTTTTCGTTTTCAGACGACACGGCTGGTACTTCGGTTGCATGTCTCCAACTCTGGAAGGTATTATCTGGGAGCGCGAAGTGCTCTCCTCAGAACACTCCGGAGCTGGGCCGGATGCGGAGAAGGTCTGTCTCGTCGTCGGCGATCGCGTCCATCGGGTACGACCCCGAGATGAAGATGCTGGAGGTGGAGTTCAGCAGCGGCGCGGTCTACGACTACTACGGGGTGTCGCGCAAGGTCTATGAGGCGCTGATGGAAGCAGAGTCGAAGGGGCAGTTCCTGTCGCGGCGGATCCGGGACCGGTATCCGTTCGAGCGGCGCTAGGGCCTCCCCAACTAGGGCCTCCCCCAGAGGTCCTTCTCCGATTTTGCCGGCGCGGGACGGCGGCGGCCCCGGCCGAGCACCTCCCGGACCTCCTCCAGGGTGGGAGCGAGGACCGCGTCCTGGGCCGCGGCGAGCTCGCCGATCCCCTTGAAGGCCAGGTCGACGAGGGCGTCCATCTCCTCCCGGCGGAAGCTGCGCTTCTCCCCCGTGCCCTGGATCTCGATCAGAGATCCCCCGGCGGTCGCGATGACGTTCATGTCCACCTCGGCCGCTTGGTCCTCCACGTACTCCAGGTCGAGCAGGGGGACGCCGCCGACGATGCCCACGGACACGGCGGCGAGCTGCTCGGTGACCGGCCACTCGGTGATGTCGCCGGTGAGGAGGAGGCGCGCCAGGGCGAGGCTCGCGGCCACGTAGGCGCCGGTGATGGCGGCGGTGCGGGTGCCGCCGTCCGCCTGCAGCACGTCGCAGTCCAGAGTCAGGGTGCGGTCCGGCATCTTCCCCATGTCGATGGCGGCGCGCAGGCTGCGGCCGATCAGGCGCTGGATCTCGGCGGTGCGGCCGGAGGGGCGGCCCTGGTTCACCTCGCGGGAGGAGCGCGTGTGGGTGGCGCGGGGGAGCATGGAGTACTCCGCGGTCACCCAGCCCTGGCCCTTGTCCTTGAGGAAGGGGGGCACGCGCGCCTCGACGCTCGCAGCAACCAGAACCCGGGTATCCCCGACCTCCATCAGGACCGAGCCCTCGGCGAACTTGAGGGCGCCGGTCTGGATGCGGACAGGGCGGAGGGCGTCGGCGGCGCGGCCGTCGGGGCGTCTTGCGGAAGGCGGGGTTGCGGTCATGCGCGCATTCTAGTGCTTTCCACTCATCCAGGGGGCGGACAGCTTCGTATCCCATCGAGAAGGGAGGAGCCCTCCAGCTCCTCGTGTTCAGCAGCAATCGTATGTCCCAGAAGAGGAGATGAGAATGAGGAAGAGCAGTCTTGTCCTGGCAGTGCTGGCTTTCGCCGTCGCGGTGAGCCTCGGCACGTTCCCGATCAGCGCGTCCAGCCACCGGGAGGCGCCGGGGATCACCGAGATGCCGAAGGTGGACAGCACCGATTTCTACATGTTCCGCAGCTATGAGTCGGGCCGGAGCGACTACGTCACCCTGATCGCCAACTACCACCCGTTCCAGGATCCGTTCGGCGGCCCCAACTACTTCACGATGGACCCGGACGCCCGCTACCGCATCCACATCGACAACAATGGGGACGGGGTCGAGGACATCACCTTCCAGTTCCGTGTGGCGCAGCTCCTCGTGGACCTCAAGGTCCCGGTCGGAGGCCAGCAGGTCTCGGTGCCCCTGTACAACATCGGCCCGATCTCGGGGGGGCCCGGCAACCGGTCGTCGACCCTCAACATCTCCGAGAGCTACACGGTCGCCGTGATCCGGGGACCGGTGTCCAACCCCACGAGCTTCGAGTACGCCACGGGTCCGGGAGCCCTCGGCGCCCGCTTCGGCAAGCCGGCCGACAACGTGGGCCAGAAGTCGATCCCCGACTATGACTCCTATGCCCAGGCCTTCGTCTGGGACTTCGAGATCCCCGGCTGTGACGATGGCCGGGTCTTCGTCGGCCAGCGCAAGGAGTCCTTCTACGTCAACGTGGGCGAGATCTTCGACCTGGTCAATCTGAACCCCCTTGGACCCCGCGACGCCGAGCCGAACGCGCTCGACGACAAGAACATCACGACCTTCGCGCTGGAGGTGCCGATCTCCTGCCTGGCGCGGAACGCAAACAGCCCCATCATCGGGGGCTGGCAGACGGCCGCCCTGCCGCGCAACCGGAGCCTCAGGACCAACCCGGACTTCAAGAACCCCACGAACGAGAGCGGCGACTTCGTGCAGGTCTCCCGCCTGGGCATGCCCCTGGTCAACGAGGTCGTGATCGGCATCAAGGACAAGAACCTGTTCAACGCCGCCACTCCCGTCGGCGACGCGGCGCTCGCCACCTACATCACGAACCCGACGCTGCCCGAGATCCTCCAGCTCCTGTTCCCGGTGCAGGCGCCGAACAACTTCCCGCGCACTGATCTGGTCGCGACGTTCGCGACCGGGCTCCAGGGTCTGAACTTCCTCTCCAACGGCCAGCCGCACGAGATGCAGAGGCTCAACACCTCGATCGCTGTGACACCGGCGGGGTCGCAGAACAACCTGGGAGTGCTCGGCGGGGACAATGGCGGCTTCCCCAACGGACGGCGTCCCGGCGACGACGTGGTGGACATCGAGCTGCGCGTCGCGATGGGCGCGCTCTGCCATGCCCTTCCGGGTGTATTCTGCACTCCGGCCGACGCGCCCTCGGGCAGCCTGCCGTTCACCGACGGGACGCTCCAGGACGTCAGCCAGTTCGACAACGAATTCCCCTACCTGCTGGATCCGCTGCCGGGCTCGCCGAACGGCGCGAACGGAGTCGAGCTCGACGACAGCGGCGACTGAGCCAGCCTTAGAAAAGGTTCCCGGCGGACCGCTCGTCCGCCGGGGCCGTTTCCCTGGAGATAAGAAGTTCATGCCTGAGTCTTATGGTCACGCCGCCCGTCGGCGTCTAGTCCCGGCCTGCCTCGTCCTCGGTCTGCTGCTGACCGGGTCCGGCCTCCGGGCTCATGATTTCTGGATCGAGCCGTCGAGCTTCCGGCCGAAGCCGGGCGCCAAGGTCGGAGTCCGTCTCCGGGTCGGCGAGCATCTCCGGGGCGATCCCGTCCCGCGGAACCCGGAGCGGATCGAGCGCTTCGCCACGGTCGGGCCTTCCGGAGAGGCCGAGGTGGCGGGGGTTCCGGGCTCTGATCCGGCCGGTTGGGCCTCCCCGGCTGCGCCGGGTCTTCACTGGATCGTCTATGATACCAACCACGCCACCGTCGAGCAGACCGGGCCGAAGTTCGACAGCTACCTCGGAGAGGAGGGGCTGGAGCGCATCCGTGACCTTCGCCGCGGAGCCAAGGAGGGACCGGTCAAGGAGATCTACTCGCGCTGCGCCAAGGCCCTGCTCGCCGTGGGGGCCGTGGGAGACAGCGCGGGGGCGGGGCACGACAAGGTTCTCGGTCTCGAGCTGGAGCTGGTCCCGGAACGAAACCCGTATGCCCTCAAGCCAGGAGAGTCGCTGCCGGTCCGCCTGCTCTACCGCGGGAAGCCCCTGGCCGGAGCTCTCGTCGTGGCCCTGGCCGGCCAGTCTCCGGATGCCAAGGTCTCCGCGCGCTCTGACAATAAAGGCCGTGCCTCTCTGCGCCTGGACCGCCCCGGGCTCTGGCTGGTCAAGGCCGTGCACATGGTTCCCGCCCCCGCCGGGAGCGGAGCCGAGTGGGAGAGCCTCTGGGCCTCCCTCACGTTCGAGCTGCCCTCCCAGTTGCTCTCCCCCTGAGAAGGCGCGGAACTTGCTAGAATTCCACGGGCCGACCGCTGCCGCAGCGGCACCCTTGTCCATGGACTCGATCCCCTCCCAAGAAACCGACCTCGTGCGCCGGATCGCATCCGGCGACGGCGATGCTCTGACCCGGCTGTTCGACCTCCACTCTCCAGTGGCTCTGGGCCTGCTCGTCCGCATGCTCGGCGGCCGAGCCGAGGCCGAAGAGGTCCTGCAGGAGACCTTCCTCCAGGTCTGGATGCAGGCCGGACGCTATGAGGAGTCGCGCTCCACACCTCGCGGTTGGATCCTGATGCTGGCCCGCTCCCGGGCCCTGGACCGCCTTCGCCGCCGGGACGCGCGGCGGCGGAGGGAAGAGGAGGTATCCGAGGACGGTGCCCGCGCCGTCCACCCGGTCGGAACGGATCGCCTGGAAGCCGTCGAGCGAAGCAGCCGGATCGGCGTCGCCCTCGGCATCCTGTCTCCCGAGCAGCGCCACTGCATCGAGCTGGCCTTCTTCGAAGGGCTTACCCACTCCCAGATCGCCGAGCGGCTGCAGGCGCCGCTCGGCACCGTCAAATCCCGGATTCTGCTGGGCATGAACAAGCTCCGGCAGGCGTTGAGCACGTCATGAGCGCGGCCCACTCCACCCGCCTCGAAGAGCTGCTTCCGGCCTACGCTCTCGGCGCGCTGGACGGAGAGGAGCTGCGCGAGCTGGAGGCCCATCTCGCCTCCGGCTGCGCCGAGTGCCGCCGCCAGCTCGATCTCTGGGAGGGAGATCTTGAGGAGCTGGCCTCCTCGGTGGAGCCGGTCGCCCCTTCGGAGACCACGCGGCGGAGCATCCAGCGCCTGGCCGGAAAGGGTGGGGCGCCGACTCCCGCATCGGCTCGCGCGGCCCGTCCCCTCCCCTTCCCGCGCTGGGCGGCCCTCCTGGCCGCCGCCTCTCTCCTGATCGCGGGCTGGTCGGCCGTGCGCCAGGCGCGGCTCGGGGAGGAGCTGGAGCGCCTGGGCGCGGAGCGCGACCAACTGGCGCGGCAGGTCTCCGGCCTCGACCAGCAGCTCGGCCTGGCCCGGGCCGAGTCGCAGCGGATGGCCGAGACGCTCGCCATCGTCACCTCGCCCGGCTCCCGCGCCATCGTGCTCGCCGGCCTCGGACCGAGCCCGGAGGCCCGCGGTCACACCTTCGTGAACCCGGAGCGCGGCAAGGCGGTCTTCTACGCCTTCGACCTGCCCGGCCTGACTCCCGACAAGACCTACCAGCTCTGGTGGATCGAGGGCGGCAAGCCGGTCTCGGCGGGGACGTTCGACGTGGACGAGCGCGGCGCGGGCAGCGTCCAGGTCGAGCGCGCTCCGCGGGGGGCGACCGATGCCTGGGCCGTGACCATTGAGCCCAGGGGCGGAGTGCCGCAGCCGACGGGGGCGATGGTGCTGAAGGGGTAAAGCCCCCTCCTCTGCTAGAATCCCCGACCCGATGACCGGTCCGCTCAACCTCCTGGATCGTCTGCATTTACGGGCCCGCAAGGTGGGCGCTTCCATCGTGCTCGCCGAGGGCTGGGACCCCCGCGTCCTGACCGCGGCGGAAAAGGCCGCGGATTCGGGGCTCTGCCGGGTCAGCGTGGTGGGGCGGCGGGAGGACGTGGAGCGCACCGCCCGGGACGCCGGGATCGATCTGACCGTCCCGATCCTCGACCCGATCGCCGAGCCGGACCTCCCCCATCTGACCCTGCGCCTCGCCGAGCGCCTCCAGGCCCGGGGCCTCGATCCGGAGGACGCGCCCCGGCTCGCCCTCGATCCGCTCTACTACGCGGACCTCCGGGTCGCTTCCCTGCGGGCGGACGGCGCGGTCATGGGCGCGGTCTCCACGACCGCCGACACGCTGCGGGCGGCCCTGCGGGTGATCGGCCCCCGGCCCGGGCTCAAGGTGGTCTCCTCCTGCTTCCTCATGGTGCTGCCCGACGGCCGCAACCTCATCTACAGCGACTGCGCCGTCGTCCCCGATCCCGATCCCGAGCAACTGGCCGACATCGCCGAAGCCGCAGCGGCGAGCTGCCGCATCCTTCTCGAAGAAGAGCCGCGGGTCGCCCTCCTCTCCTTCTCGACCTACGGGAGCGCCAGCCATCCCCGGGTGGAGAAGGTGCGGGCGGCCGTCGAGGTACTCCGGAAGCGCAACGTTTCCTTCACAGTGGACGGCGAGCTCCAGGCCGACGCCGCCCTGGTGCCGGACGTGGCCGGGCGCAAGGCCCCGGGCAGCCCGGTCGCGGGCCGGGCCAACGTGCTCGTCTTCCCCGACCTCGGAGCCGGCAACATCTCCTACAAGCTCACGGAGCGGCTGGCCGGCGCGCGGGCGGTGGGGCCGCTGCTCCAGGGGCTGGACCGGCCGGTCAACGACCTCTCCCGGGGGTGCTCCGCGGAGGACATCCTGGACGTCATGGCCGTGACCGCCCTCTCCGCGGCGGAAAGAAAGCCGCAATGAGGGTCCTGGTGGTGGGGGGAGGGGGCCGGGAGCACGCCCTCTGCTGGAAGCTGAGGCAGAGCCCGCTCCTGACCGAGCTCTACTGCGCGCCGGGCAACCCCGGGATCGCCCAGGTCGCCGACCTCGTCCCCATCTCGGCCGAGGAGGTGCAGCGCCTCGCCGACTTCGCCACCGAGATGAAGATCGACCTCACCGTCGTCGGCCCCGAGCTGCCGCTTACTCTTGGGCTCGTCGATGAGCTGGCAAAACGTGGGGTGAAAGCCTTCGGCCCCTCCATGCGGGCGGCCGAGCTGGAGGGGAGCAAGGCCTTCTCCAAGGAGTTCATGGAGCGCCACGGCATCCCCACGGCGCCGTTCGTGGTGGCGCACGACGCGGCGGAGGCCCGGGCCGCGAAAGGCCGGTTCGGCTGGCCCGTGGTCCTCAAGGCGGACGGGCTGGCCGCGGGCAAGGGGGTCATCATCGCCCGCGACGAGGCCGAGTACGACGGGGCGGTGCGGGAGCTGTTCGAAGAGCGCCGCTTCGGATCGGCCGGGGACCGGGCCGTGATCGAAGCCTTCCTCGAAGGCGAGGAGGTCTCCTTCATGGCCCTCTGCGACGGCGAGCATGCCCTCCCTCTCGCCACGGCCAAGGATTACAAACGGATCGGCGACGGCGACACCGGCCCCAACACCGGAGGCATGGGCTGCCACAGCCCGGCCGGGGTGCTCGCGGCCGAGACCGGGGCCGAGATCCTGGAGCGGGTCGTCCACACCACGATGGCCGGGATGGCGGCCGAGGGCCGGCCCTTCGCCGGTGTCCTCTACGCCGGGCTGATCCTCACGCCGCACGGCCCCCGCGTCCTGGAGTTCAACGTCCGCTTCGGCGATCCCGAGTGCCAGGCGCTCCTCCTGCGCCTGGAGGACGACCTCCTCTCCGTCCTCGCCTCGGGAGCGAGGGGGAGCTTCGACGTCCGGCGTCTCTCCTTCCGCAAGGAGGTCTCGGCCTGCATCGTCCTGGCGAGCCCCGGCTATCCGGGCAAGCCGGTCACGGGGGAGCCCATCCGGGATCTCGATCGGGCCGGCTCCCTGCCGGGCGTGGAGATCTTTCACGCCGGGACCTTGACGTCCGAGGATGGCGAGCTGGTCAGCGCGGGGGGGCGGGTCCTCTCCGTCTGCGCGATCGCCCCCGACCTCGCGGGCGCTCTGCGCAAGGCCTACACGGCGGCCGAGGCGGTCGACTGGCCGGGCAAGGTCTACCGGCGCGACATCGGGCGCCGGATTCTGGAGAAAACGCAGGCCCCGGGATCGTGATAAGGTATTTCCCTCTTTCCTGGTCGTACCCGAGCTGAACTCCCTTGCGCCTCGGCGGCGGGATAGAGCTGGTATCCGTCGTGCATAGGGGTTGTTTCGCTGTTGCAAGGGACTGGAAGGACGAATGAGCGGTTGTAACGGTTGTTCCTTCAAAGGGATGTCGACGGCTGTCGAGGACACCTTCGTGGGTGTCCGCTTTCGAGAGGAGACGAACCTGACTCTGTGCACCACGGGTGGGCGCATCTTCGCGCGGGGGGACCGGGTGGTGGTGGACCTCGAGTCGGGGCCGGCCTTCGGCCACGTCGAGCAGTCACCGATGCCGGTGTTCAAGCCCTGCCAGAAGTCGAGCGCCCGTCCGATCCTGCGGGGGGCGGACTCCAACGACTTGTCAGCCTACGACCGGCAGGTCCAGAACGAGATGAACGGCAAGCTCTTCGCCCAGGAGCGCTCGCGCGCGCTGGGCCTGGAGATGAAGATTTCGCTGGTGGACTTCTCGTTGAGCGGCAAGAAGGCCACCTTCTACTTCACGTCGGACGGACGCGTGGACTTCCGGCAGCTCGTGCGCGACCTGTCGAGCCGCTTCTCCGTGCGCGTGAAGATGGTTCAGGTCGGAGCGCGGGACGAGGCCGGCCTGGTGGGCGGCATCGGCGTCTGCGGGCGCACGCTCTGCTGCTCCACATGGCTCAAGGACTTCCGGCCCATCTCGATCCAGATGGCCAAGCGGCAGAACCTGAGCCTGAACCCGTCCAAAATCTCGGGCCAGTGCGGCAGGCTTCTCTGCTGCCTGGCGTACGAGGATGATCATTACAAGGCCAGCAAGAACCAGGACCGGGGTCCGACGCCGTCTCTCCCGGTAATGGTCTGAGGCCGATCCTATGGATCCGAACATGGCGAACCGCAAGCTGATCCGCCCCGATATGAACGAGCTCAAGAAAGAGCTCCCCTCGCGCAGCGTGCGCCGCAAGCAGACGCCGCCCGAGCAAACCAACGCCGAGGAGTACTACTACCTCAAGCAGATGGCGGCCAAGACTCCCATGGTCGTGGTCCTGACCGACGGTGAGGAGCTGCGCGGGTGGATCGAGTGGTACGACAAGGGGGCTCTCAAGCTGAACCGCCACGTCGGGCCCAACCTGCTGATCCAGAAGCACTTCATCCGCTACATGTTCAAGGAGGAGGAGCTCAGGCAGCGCGGGCGGTCCCGGCGGACCGAAGCCGAACCCGACCGCGACTGATCCAGATGACTCGGCCTCTCCTCGCCCTCACCCAGGGGGACCCCGCGGGGATCGGGCCGGAGATCCTCCTCAAGCTCCTCGCCAGCCCGCCCGCGGACTGGCGGCCGCTCCTGATCGCCGAGCGCGCCGCCCTCGAAGCCCTGCGGCCCTCCCTCCCCAACGCTCCCTGGGACCGCCTCCGGTATGTCAGCTCCCCTCCCGCGGAGGACGCCGAGGGTGAGATCCCTGTCCTCGATCCCGTGGGATCTTCGCGTCCGGTCTCCCTGGGGACTTCGGGACCCGCGGACGCGGCCGGCGCCATGGCCGCCCTGGATGCCGGCATCGCCCTGGTCCGCTCCGGAGCCGCCGACGCCCTGGTCACGGCACCGGTGAGCAAGGAGTCGATCGCCCGCCAGCTCCTCCCCGGCTTCAAGGGGCACACCGACTACCTCGCGGAGGCCTGCGGCCTGGAGCGCTACGGCCGGGATTACCTCATGGCCTTCCTCGCTCCGGAGCTGCAGGTGGCGCTGCTCACCGTCCACATGCCCCTGCGCGAGGCCCTCGACGAAGTCAGGGGGGACACGATTGCCGAGGCCCTCGACTGCCTCCACCGCCACGCCGGAGGGAAGATCGCGCTGGCCGGCCTGAACCCGCACGCGGGAGAAGGGGGGCTCCTGGGAGAGGAGGACGGCCAGGTCCTGGTGCCCGCGGTCGCCGCGGCCCGGGAGCGGGGGCTCGACGTCCATGGTCCCGAGAGCGCCGACTCCCTGTTCGCGAGAGCCCGGCGAGGGGAGTTCGACTGGGTCCTCGCCCTCTACCACGACCAGGGTCTGATCGCGGTCAAGACCTCCGCCTTCGGAACGGCCACGAACTGGACGCTGGGGCTGCCCTTTTTGAGAACTTCCGTGGACCACGGAACGGCGTTCGGTCTGGCCGGGAGGGGGGTGGCGGACGAGGGGCCGATGCGGGCGGTGGTGGAGTCGACTCTGGGGCTGATCGAAGGTCGGCTGCCTACGAAGCACCTTTCCCACTCAAAACCACCGGGATCGTCTTCAACAAAATCTTGAGATCCAGCATCGGCGACCAGGAGTCGATGTACTCCAGGTCGAGCTGCATCCAGCGGTCGAAGTCGATGTTGTTTCTTCCACTGATCTGCCAGAGGCAGGTGAGGCCCGGCTTCATGGCGAGGCGGCGGCGCTGCCAGCGCTGGTACTGGGCCACCTCCTCGGGGATCGGCGGACGCGGACCCACCAGGCTCATGTCTCCGCGCAGCACGTTCCAGAACTGCGGCAGCTCGTCCAGGCTGAAGCGGCGGAGGATGCGGCCGAGCCAGGTCACGCGCGGATCGCTCTTCAGCTTGAACACCGGCCCCTTCATCTCGTTCAGGTGCAGCAGCTCGCGGCGGAGGTCCTCGGCGTCCTCCACCATCGTGCGGAACTTGTAGAGCGTGAAGAACCGGCCGTTCAGCCCGCAGCGGGTCTGGCGGAACAGGACGGTCCCTCCGCCCGAGGTCACCTTGATGGCCGCGGCGATCAGCGTCACCCCCGGCAAAGCCAGCAGCAGGAGGAGGGACGCGAGCGCCACGTCCAGCGCCCGCTTGGCCATGAGCTGGATCTGGCTCGTCGGGGTCGTGGCGAAGGAGAGGAGCGGCATGCCGTCCAGCTCCTCCAGCTCGATCCGCGCCCGGGTGTGGGGGAAGAGGTCCATGGCGAAGCGGGTGCGGATGCCCTGCTCCTGCAGGCTCAGGAAGAGGTCCTCCAGGCGGTCCATCTCGCGGCGGTGGACGGCGAAGATCACGTCGTCCACCACGTTGCTCTCCACGATGCGGTGGATGTCCTCGATCTCGCCGAGCAGCGGGTAGGGGCCGTCCCAGACCTCGCCCGGCTTGTGGCCGTTCATGCCGTTGATGAAGCCGAGCACCCGGTAACCCCAGAAGCGGTGGGCGCGGATCGAGTCCGCGATCGTCAGGGCGGTCGGGCTCGTGCCCACGATCAGCACCGTGCGGTAGTTGAAGCCCCGCAGGCGGACATAGCGCGAGGTCGTGCGCAGCGCGAGCTTCTCGGTCAGCAGGAAGAGACAGGCAAACACGGCGAACAGGAAGACCCAGAAGCGGCTGATGTTGTCGTTGCCCAGCAGCCGCTCGTCCAGCCGGCCCACGTAGAGGATCAGGGTGAAGGCCACCGAGCTGATGAGGCAGACCCGGAGGATCGCCCAGGCCTCGTCGAGGAGCGGGACCGTGCGATGCGAGCGGTAGCGGCCGGACGAGAGGAGGAGCGACCCCCAGATCATCAGCGCCAGCGGCAGCAGCGGCAGGTACTCCGCCAGGGGATAGAGCTGGCTCGGGAAGGCGCCCGGCGCCACCTGCGGCAGCACCGAGCTGCGCACCGCGAAAGCCAGGAGGAAGGCAGCCGAAACGAGGGACAGGTCGAGCAGGAAGATACCGACTGCGAGGATCCGGGCGCGTTCTTTCAGCATGGAATGGGGAGTTCTCTCCGGGACTGCCTCGTCATGTCGCTCGCTATTTTAACGTGTGAGCGGTGGATTCCGTCTAGCTCTCTATGCTTCGGGGGCATTTTAGTGGAGAAACAAGCTTCGGAACAGCTCCTCGTAGCGGTCCGTGACCCGTTCCCAGTCATAAAGGAGGGCCGCCCGGCGGGCCGCGGCCCGGCCGCGGGCCTTCGCCAGGCGGGGATCGGTCCGCACCCGGTCGAGCTGCCCGGCCAGGGTGTCCGGCGCCTCCGCCTTGAAATAGAGGCCGACGCCTCCGGCCGCCTCCCGGTTTTCGGGCGTGTCGTTGACCACCACGCAGTTGCCATAGCCCATGGCCTCCACCAGGGCCGGGTGCGTGCCGCCCACCTCCGTGGCATGGACGTACGCCAGGGCATGGGAGAGCAGCTCCCTGTATCCCTCGCCATAGATCGGGCCGGGGAAGAGGATGCGCGGGTCGGCCCCCTCCCCCCCTTCAGTAAAGCCGCGGATGAACTCTCCGGCGTAGGGCGCTCCGCCCACCATGACGAGGGGGAGGTCTCCGCCGACCTGCCGGTATGCCTCGGCCACCCGGTGCGGGTTGTTCTCCGGCTCGAACCGGCTCACGTACAGGAAGTACCCGCGGTCAACCAGGCCCAGGCGTTTCAGCACCCCCTCCTCCGCGGGCGGCCGGGGATCGACCCCGTAGGCGATGGGGACCGACTCGGCGCGGTAGCGGTCCAGGTAGTGCCGGCGGATGACCTCGGCATCGGTCACCAGGACGTCGGGCAGGACGCAGGCCAGGCGCTCGGACAGGGCATAGACGAAGCGGCCGGCCGGACCCCACTTGGCGCGGCGCTTCTCGATGCCGTCCACGTGGAGCGCCACGGGGATGCCGCCCAGACGGAGCAGGGGGACGAAGACCGCGTTCGCCGAGTTGACCACCAGCGCCGCGTCGTATCCTTCCCGCGACGCGTGCAGGCAGGAGAGGAAGGTGTGGACCGGAGTGTCCAGATACTTGGTCCGGAGCGTGGGCAGGACGACGAGGCTGGCTCCCTTGTAGCTCCGGAGGGACCGCGGGGTGGAGTGGGAGCGGCAGTAGACCGTGACCTCGAAGCCGCGTTGGACGAGGCGGACCGCGAGCTCTTCCATGAGCGTCTCGTAGCCGCCATAGCGGTTGGGGATGCCCCGGCTGCCGATCAAGGCGATCTTGAGCGGGGTCATATCGGAATCCCATCGACCCGGAACCAGCGCTCGACGTTTACCGTCTTCCTCCCCTGGATGATCCGCCGCCGGCGCAGGAGGTCGCGGCGGTTCCGCCAGAGCCAGGAGTACGCGCTGAGCGAGGAGCGTTCGCGGAGGAGCACATATGCCAAAGCTCCCAGGTCGCGGGCGAGGGTCGGGACGAGCGTCCTCACCAGGTTGCCGCCGGTCTGGTGGTAGAGGCGGAGGAGGTAGCGGTTCTTGAGCGAGTGGCGGTTGACCTCGGCCGGCATGCCCGAGCGGCGCTCGGGGAGGTTGAACCGCCGGTGCTCGCAGAAGGCCGTGGGCTCGTAGAGCACCTCCCAGCCGCGCTCCCGCAGACGGAAGCAGAGCTCGGCGTCCTCCCGGAAGGAGTGGAACCGGGGATCGAAGATCTCGCCCTCGACCGCCGCATCGTCCAGGGCCTCGCGCCGGAACAGGGAGGCGGCCCCGGTCGCACCGAAGACCCGCTCGGGACGAGGGAACTGTTCCCGGCCCCGCTCGCCGGAGCCGCGGTCGAGATGGCGCCAGCTGGAGGTGAGGCGCATGCCGCAGGCGTCGAGCTCCCCCGAGGGGCGGACCAGCCGGCCCGTGACCGCGCCGACCTTCATGGCGGGCTGATCGGCGCGAGCCAAAAGGAGGGTCACGTAGTCCGGGGACGGGCGGGCGTCGGCATTCAGAGTGAGGACGAACGGAGCCCGGGTTCGGGCGATGGCGGCGTTCATGCCCGCGGCGAATCCCAGGTTCTCCGGAGAAGCCACGGCTTCGAAGGGGATGTCTGCCGGAGCGTGGCGCCTGGCGATCTCCAAGCTTCCGTCCCGGCTGGCGTTGTCGACCAGGACGATCTCCAGCGGACGGTGGTCCAGGCGGCCGATGGCCTCCAGGCAACCGGGGAGGTCCGGCGCGGAGTCGTAGGTCACGATGCAGACGGCGACGGTGGGCGTCAAGAAGACCTCTCCCTCCATCCGTTGATCGTCCCGGCGAGAACTCCGAGCATCCCCTTAACCGCTTCGGCGCGGGACCTCGCCCGGCGGGGACGCCAAAGCGGCAGCAAAAACAGCCGGACGGCCATGCCCGGGACGAGGGCGATCCGGAACGCCAGCGCCCAGAAGGGTCCGTGGTGCTTCCTCAAGTACCGCGTCAGGTTGCGGTAGTAGATCCAGAGGAAGCATCCATACCCCAGCCGGGGGACCGTGCTGCCCAGGCCATGCCGGAACACCGCCGCGGGCCAGTAGCGGAGGACAAGCCCTTGCTTCTTCATCCTGCGGGCGAGGTCCACGTCCTCGAACCAGGCGGGATGGAAGCCGTCGTCGAAGCCTCCGATCCCTTCGAATGCCTCGCGCCGAAAAGCGAGCGCGGCGGCTGCCGGCTGCTCCACCGGGGCTCCGGCTTCGGGCTCGGTCCCCGTTGCCGGTGCCCCCGCGAAGGGGAACGCCTGGAGGAGGAGCCGCCAGGGGGAGGGCAGACGGCGGAGCTGCCATCCCGCCTGGGACTCGCCCCCGGGGTCGACCAGCTTCGGCGCCAGCCCGGACACATCGGAAATGGCTTCGAAGCCCTCCAGCAGACGGTCGAGGGCACCTTCTTCGGGGATCGCATCGGGGTTCAGGATGAGCACGATCGGTCCCCGGGTCTCGGCAACGCCCGCGTTCGCCCCTCCGCCGAAGCCGAGGTTCCTCCCCGGCTGGACGAGCCGGGCGGGTCCCAGGGACAGCTCGCCGGACGAGCCGTTGTCCACCACGACCAGCTCGAAGCGGGGATCGCGGGGCCAGGCAGCAGTGAGCCGGGCGAGAAGCTCCTCGTTGCGCCAGTGGACCACGACACCCGAGAGCCGGGGGAGCTCGGGGAGAGAAGGCGGCATGGCGCGAGAGGTTATCAGTCGGTTGGCCGCTCCCGGACGTACAAAGCCTCATGGTGGGGTCGCCCGCGGCGCACCTGGTGGATGCGGCCTGAGCGAGCCAGGCGCCGGAGCACGTCCGAGATCTGGCGTATCCGCGCGGGCTTGCGCAGGATGTCGGGGAAGCGGCGGTTCACCTCCTCAGTCAGCCCTTCGGGTCCGAAGCGCTCGTCCGCGGACCTGCCCGCGATCAGCTTGCTTACGAGGCGGGTCAGGATCCGTTCCTGGCCGGTGTCCACGTCCCGGTCGTCGTCGGGCGGAGGCCCGGCCAGCTCCACCGCGATCCCGGCGCTGGCCCGGAACGTCTCGATGCTATGGGCGAGCTCCTCCATCTGCCCGGTGTGGCGCTCGCGCTCCTCCCGGTGAAGCGCCTCCTGCCGGGTGTGGATCTCCGCCTGCTCGCGGTGATGGGCAAGCCGGGCTTCCAGCCGGGAGAGGATGGCGTCGATGGTGAGCGCGCGGCTCATCGGGATCTCCTCCAGGTTCGCGGCTTCGAGGCCTCGTTTCGCGACTTGCTGCCTGTCGCAGGTCTCCGCAGTCCACTTCGTTGGCGTCGGGACTCACGGAGGATAGCACGCCAGGCTCCGATATGTCGCGAACCGGAAGTGATTGGCGACCGCGAAGCTTCTCCAAACCGTTCCCGAGAATTGTTTCTCGGCTCGTATCTCGTGATTGGCGACTTAATGATCCTGGCTGGTGCTCGCTTGCAGGCTGCTGGTCGGGAAAAAGAAGAAGCTCGCGACTTGTGCCGATGCCGGATGAGCGCCAGGCAGGTGGTCGCGACCACCTGAAGTCGATCGGCGACTTCTCGCTTGGGGCAAGTCGTCAGTCAGAAGGGGAAAGTCGCGGATTGATTGCTGGTCGCGACATCCCCGTGGAAGGGAGGGGTCTGCCCGACCCGTTTCGCGACTTGATCAGGGCCGGTGACGGAGAGCGCGAGCCCAGCCGGAGGGGATGCCGGCCGCGCGGGAGAGGTCGCCCGTCCCCACGGCTCGGGCAAGGTCGAGGAGATCGCGGACAGCCATCCGCCAGAAGGGCTGTCCCCGGGCCACGAGCCACCGGTTGCCATAGATCAGCCGCCATCGCTCCCGGCTGAGAGTAGCGCCGGTCACCGATCCGGCGTGGTGCGCCCGGGCCGCGGGGACCAGGAGGGCGCTCCAGCCCGCGGCGCGCAAGCGGCCGGCCAGCTCCACGTCCTCATAGTAGGAGATCAGGCGAGGATCGAAGGGTTCGTCTCCCAGCGCCTCCCGCCGGTAGACCGCGGCCGTGGCCGACACGCCCCAGACCTCCCGTGGCCCGGACAGGGAGGGCACCGGCTGCCCATGCCCGATCTGCACCGCCTGCCCCCACCGGTTCCATTCGAGGCCACAGCCGTCCACGAGCCCGGGATCGTCGAGGATCAGGTTGACCCCCTGCGCCGCAGCGGCCCTGGGGTGAAGATCCAGCGCCTCCACGAGCCGCGCCGTCCATCCCGGCTCGACGAGCACGTCGTCGTTGACCGTCGCCACGAGCTCCCGGGACGACTCCGCGATCCCCAGGTTCGTCCCCGCGGCAAAGCCGAGATTCCGGCCCGGCCGGATCACCCGGTCCGCGAGAGGGAGCTCCAGGGGCTGCTCCCCCTGATCGACCACGACGATCTTCAGGCCGGGCTCCTTCCGAAGCGCCTCCAGACAAGGAACGAGCCAGGGGCTTCGCCCAAGAGTGGGGATGACAACGGTGACGCGGGAGCCGGGAGCGCTTGGGGACACCGATCAGGCTAGCACGGCTCAGCCCTGCTTGCGGGTCCGCTCCAGCATTGCCTCCTGGATCCACGGAAGCAGCCTGCCCGTCGCAGGCTCGACCAGACGCAGCCTCTCCGCTTCCGGTCGCAGGAGCAGGCTTGTGGTCCGACTCAGAAGAGAGCCATCCAGCTCCAGAGAAAGGGCGCTGTAGCCACGCTCCGTCAGCCGATAACCCTGGAGGCGTGGTTTCAGGTAATCGCCGTACGGGTCGAAGAGGATGTACTCCTCGACCCCGATGTGCTGATAGATCCCCTTCTTCTCGTCAAGGTCCTCGTCGCGGGTGCTCTTGGAGGTGACCTCCACGATCAGGCTGGGCGGCCGGCCCTCTTCCCACAGCTTGTAGATCGGCCGATTCCACTTTTCCACTCCCTTTACCAGCAGCACATCGGGTGCAACTACCGACCTCGGATCCTGTTCCCTGTAGTAGAGGAAGAGATTGCCTCCGACCCAGACGTCCGGCTCGGCTGCGTAGTATGCGGCCAGACCCTCGATGAGGTCGCTCATCACCATCCGATGGAGGGTCGTCTCGGCCATAGGCTTGCCGTCGGAAGTGGGGTACTCGATCGGCTGTTGTTCGAGAGGGATCGCGGGTATCGCCGACATGCATGCCATCCTTTCCCGACGGGTTCCGCGAATCAGATCACGCGGCGTGCCGGGACGCAACTGGTCACCAACTAATGGTAGCAGCGGACTACTCCCATCTCAACACCACCCGGTCCAGGATCACCCCGTTGAGCGCTCCCGGAGGATGGGGCCCGTAGGCGGCGAGGACCAGGGGCTCGCCTTCGGGCCAGTCGAAGGGGCCGAGGGTGATGGTCTCCCAGACGCGGCTCCGGCCCGGAGCCCAGACGGCGAGGAGACGGTCGCCGGCGCGCACATCCAGGCGGAACGGGACGGGCTGGTTGCGGATCAGCTCGGCCTGGAGCTCGATCGTCACCCTCTCCCCTCCTGGCTCGACCGGTGCCTTCAACGTCTCTCCAATGCGCAGCACCCAGCCCCCGCGATGGCGCGTCCGCTCGATGATCCAGAGCTCGGGATGGATGTGTCCGCCGCTCTTCCAGACCTGCGGGTCCTCCAGCTCGACGGCGCGGGTCGGCACCCGGGCGGCAGCCAGGGGGAGCGCCGCGGCGGAAAGGAGGACCGCGACCAATCCTGCCAGGGCCGCCCCCTCCCGGAACCCCCCTCCTTCTTTGCGGCGGGGCAGCCACCAGACCAGCGTCACCAGCGCCAGCGAGACCGGCGGCCAGATCCACGTGGCCGGCCGCGGACGGACCGAGCTGGGGAAGAAGCGCGCCAGGTCCGTGCCCAGCCGCTCGCTCAGGTGGTCCAGGGGATAGGTCCGGCCGTTTGCAAAGCTGTACGTCCAGCCCGGGACGACCAGCCAGGCGAGCGTCAGGGCCAGGGTGAGCGCCCCCAGCCCGGCGATCAGCGCCCTCGCTCCGGGTCCCCTTCGTTCGAGCAGCGGCACCAGGGCCAGCCCGAGGAGCGGCAGCGCCACCAGGGCGTAGCGGAAGGGAGGGGACCAGCCGCCGTACCACTCCATGCGCGGCACCACGATCGCCAGGTAGGGCAGGACCAGCACGGCGAGATGGACGGGGAGACGGCTGCGGCGGGCCAGGAGCAGGAGCAGCGCCGGCAGCAGGAGCATCCAGATCGGGGCGGCGCCGAACAGTCCGAAGGCTGTGTCCCAGAACAGCCCGAGCCCGCCGCTCAGGTAGTCGAGCCAGGTATGGCGCTGCGGGTCGATCTCTTCCAGGGTGTGAATCTTGAACGGGTTCCCGTACAGCCTGTGGTTGTAGAAGAGGATGCCCGCCCCGAGAGCGCCGAGCAGCCCGCCCAGGAACAGGATCGGCTTGCGCGGCCGGCCGGCGTGCCACCACGCCAGAGCTACCAGCGGCACCGCCAGGAGCATCAGGCGCATCTTGATCAGCGGCAGGAGCAGCACCGGCAGGCCGATCGCGATCCACTCGGCCCAATCCCACCGGCGGCGGCGATCCAGGCCGAGGGTGCGGTCGAGCGCCACCACCAGGAGCAGGGTCGCCGGCACCTCCACCCACACCTGGCCGGAGTAGAGGAGGAGCGGCGGCGCGAACGTGAAAATCGACCAGGCGGCGAGCGTCTCTCCGGGATGGTCCGGGAAGTAGCGCCGGGCCAGGCGCAGCGTGGTCCAGGCCAGGGCGGCGGTGAGAGCCGCCATGGTGGCGAGAGCGCCGGTCTTGCCGCCCAGCCGGTAGGCCGGCACGAGCGCGAGGGGCAGGGCCTCGTTGTGCCGCGAGTAGAGCTGCCCCTTCGGCCCCACCGGGTCCCCGGGCTGCGGCGCGATGGGCCGGTCCATGAAGCGGCGCCAGTCCTCCCGGGCGTAGTTGTTCGTGAGATCCGCGTCGAGGTCGTAAGCGAGGCTGTGCGTGATGAGGAGGTACCAGGGTTCGTCCCCGTCCGGCTGCCGGTGCGCCGCCGACCAGGGGAGGACCGCCAGGTAGGCCACGAGCGGCAGCAGGAAGAAGACCGCGGCAGGACGGTCGGGCAGGCGCTCGCCCAGCAGGGGGCGGAGAGCTACAACCTGCCGGGCCACCCGGCAGGCGAGCAGGAGAGCCAGCCCCGCGGCGAGCACCTCCTCGGCCTTGCCCAGGTTCAGGTGCTGCCGGGCGAGGACCAGCAGGACCAGGACGACGAGCGCGGCAAGCTCCCCGGCCGTGCCCGCCCGGTCCAGGGGCTCCGCGCCGCGGCGGACCGCCATCCGGTGCACCAGCGCTAAGCCCGCCAGGATCAGGGGAAGGGCCAGCAGCGTGCCCCGGAAAGGGTCCTCGGGAGCCAGAGGCCACCCCGGAGCCCGCCGGAGCTCCAACTGATGAACGGCCAGGGACACGTCCGGAGGAAGCCCCGGGCTCCGCGCGATCCGCGCTCGAATGAACTGTTTCGGCTCGCCCAGGTCCCATCGCAGGCGGTAGCGCTGGGCGAGGAAGTTTCCGGCGATCCAGGTGATCCAGGGCTCGGGCGAGCGGAGGCGGGCCGTCCGGAGCACGTCCCCCCGTTTCGCCGCCCACTCGCCCGTGTCCACCCCGGCGCGGATGGTCCGCTCGAAGGTCCGGCCGGACCCGTCCGTAAGGCTCAGCACGGCCACGGGTGTGCCGTTCTCCAGCTTCGCCCCGTTCGAGAGCGCAGTTTCCAGAATCAAGGAGGAGATCGATCCGGCCGGAAGCTCCTTCTCCCGGGAAGGATTCGTGCTATCGAGGAACACCGAGGTCTCGGGCGGGAGCAGGGAGGTCCCCGGGGTGAGGAGGCCTCCAGGCGCGAAGAGGGCCTTCAGGGGTTCCTCGCGTTTCCAGGGGTAGGCGTCGAGCAGGGCCGTCCCGGCGAGCAGGAGGGTCAACGGCAGCAGGACGGGACGTAGGCGGGCGAGGCCGGGGCTCCGCGGCAGGACCAGGCTGACGGCCGTGACCGCGATCAGCCCCAGAGTCGTGGTCACGTTCCACCCCGGACCCGGCAGAACGGCGATCCCGGCGGCGATCAGCGCGAGGTCTCCTCCGTGGCGCGACGCAAGGACCGCCATGGCCACCCCTCCCGCCACGGGGAGGACGAGGAGAGCCACCAGCGTCCGGAGACCCGGGGGCTCGAACAGCAGCTCGCTGCGCAGGAGGAGTTGGAGTCCCAGGGCCAGTGGGATCGAGACGGAGAGCGGGAGGTCGGGGAGGGTCCGGGATAGACGGCGGACAGCGGCGATCAGGAACGTGGCGGTCAGCAGGAGCATCACCGCCGCTCCCCGTCCCGGCCCGGGGGGCAGGCCCCAGACCGCGGTGACCGCGAGGACCGCACCTAATCCCAGCTCGAAGGCCGGCGCGAGGGCGAGCGCCGCCACCGCGAGCAGCACCGCGGTCGAGATCTCGCCCAGAAAGAGGCTCTCGGCTGCTGCGGTGGTTTCCCGGGATGCGAAAGCCGCCACCGCCCCGAGCACGGCCAGGGGGACGAGAAACCGGACGGGCTCGAAAGGGGCGCGCATAAGGGCGGTCGGATGTTATCGCTTTCCTTGGGGTAAGATCCGACGCCATGCTCTCCCGAGACCTCTTGCGCGAAGACCCGGAGCGAGCTCGCCAGGCGCTGGCGAACCGGAACGCGGACCCGGCCCTCCTCGACTCCTGGCTGAAGCTCGACGCCGAGCGTCGCGTCGTGCTGGTCGAAGTCGAGGAGCTGAAGCGCCGCCGCAACGATGCCAGCCGGGAGATCGGCAAGATCAAGCAGCAGAAGGGGGACGCGTCGGAAGCCATCGCCGAGGTCGGCAGAATGAAGGCGCGGATCGAGGAGCTGGAGGCCCGCCTGGCCGCTCTCGATCCCGAGCTTCAGGCGATCGAGCTGTCGATCCCGAACCTCCCGCATGAGACCGTCCCGGTGGGGGACGAGTCGGCGAACCGGGTGGAGAAGGTGGTGGGCGAGCCCCGGCAGTTCGACTTTCCACCCAAGGCCCACTGGGACCTGGGCACCGAGCTGGGCATCCTCGACTTCGAGCGCGGCGCGAAGATCACCGGCGCGCGCTTCACGGTCTATTTCGGGGCCGGCGCCCGTCTCGAGCGCGCCCTGATCTCCTTCATGCTCGACCTCCATACGGGTAAGCACGGCTACACGGAGGTCCTGCCGCCCTTCATCGTGAACCGCGAGAGCCTGATCGGCACCGGTCAGCTCCCCAAGTTCGAGCAGGACCTCTTCCATCTGGAGGGGTATCCCTACTACCTGATCCCCACGTCCGAGGTGCCGTTGACGAACCTGCACCGGGACGAGACCCTGGACGAGTCGAGGCTGCCGCTGCGCTACACGGCCTTCACCCCCTGCTTCCGCAGCGAGGCGGGCTCCTACGGGAAGGACGTGCGCGGCCTGATCCGCCAGCACCAGTTCAACAAGGTGGAGCTGGTCCATTTCACCAGCGCGGAGACGAGCTACGACGCCCTGGAAGAGCTGACCGGAAACGCCGAGAAGGTCCTGGAGCTGCTCGGCCTGCCCTACCGGCGCTTGACCCTGAGCACGGGAGACATGGGTTTCGGAGCGGCGAAGACCTACGACCTGGAGGTCTGGCTGCCTGGGCAGGCTCTCTACCGCGAGATCTCCTCCTGCAGCAACTGCGAGGACTTCCAGGCGAGGCGCGCGAACCTGCGCTACCGCCCCGAGGGTGGAGGCAAGACGAAGCTCCTGCACACCCTGAACGGCTCGGGCCTGGCCGTGGGGAGGACCCTGGTCGCGATCCTGGAGAACTACCAGCAGTCAGACGGCTCGGTAATGATCCCCGAGCCCCTGCGTCCCTACATGGGGGGGCTGGAGCGGATTACGCGCCCGCAGTAAGCTGTTGAAGTTCCAGCCGGAGGGGTGGCTGAGCGGCTGAAAGCAGCGGTCTTGAAAACCGCCGGCCCGCAAGGGCTCGTGGGTTCGAATCCCACCCCCTCCGCCAATATTTACCCAGGCTCAGTTCGATAGTCCGCGACGGATATCAGAGAGGATCTCTTCCGGCTCTCGGTCGTCCTCCCATGTCCCCAGAACCTCGAAGAACGATGGGGCAGCCTGCAGAACTCGACCTCTTCCTCGCTCACAGGCAGTCCGGGGTCGCCGACGAATACCGTCTCGTAGGGGATGACTTCGTTGAGGGCTGCGGCCTTCCAGCCGATGAAGTCGTGCGAGAGGTCGCTCACCTCTGTCGCGTTGCTCTCCCAGAGCTCCTCGATGATGCTGTCCGCGAGGCACAGCTCCTCGGAGGTGAAGAGGGAGACGTCCGGGGACCTCAAGGCGATGACGCGCCTCTGGGAATGCCCGAAGTGGTCCCTCTCGATCTCGACGCACTCCTGGTCGCCCTTCATCCGTTCGAGGATGGGCAGCATCGTCTTCGGGGCCGGGCCGAATTGCAACTTCCGGTAGCTGTGCCCCGTGATCGACCGTCCGAGCTGACGGTAGGCCCCGAAGTCGCAGTAGAAGAGCAGCTTGTTCAGCTTGGTCGAAGAGAACCTGGGGTCCGTCTCCGACTTCGCCGCCAGATAAAGGATCAGCTCCCTCATCTTCTCGTCGCCGGTTTGACCGCCCTGGATTGTCATCGTCCCATGTCTCCGATGCGTGTGAGCGCTACTTTTCGCCCAGCTTACGCTCTCAGCTCCTCCGAAGCAAGCCCTCCACCCGCTCCACCACCTTCTCCGGCGTGTAGCCAAACTCCCGCGCCAGATCCTTGTACGGGGCGGAGGCCCCGAAGCGCACGATGCCGTGGATCTCGCCCTCGGTTCCCACGTACTTGTGCCATCCCAGGGGGACTCCAGCCTCGACGGCCAGGCGCTTGCGGACGGTGGGGGGAAGAACCTGGTCGCGGTACTCCTGCGGCTGGTCGTCGAAGATCTCCCAGCAGGGCATGCTCACCACCCGCGCCCGCACCCCTTTGCCCTGCAAGGCCTTGCCGGCTTCCAGGGTCACCCATACCTCCGAGCCCGTGGCGATCAGGATCACCTGGGGATCTTCGGCGTCCAGCAGGATGTAGGCGCCTTTCGCGACCCCCTCCCTCGCGCGCTCCGCGGTCTCGGCCAGGATCGGGAGGTTCTGGCGGGTCAGGGCCAGGGCCGTGGGACCGTGCCGGTGCTCCAGGGCGGCTCGCCAGACTTCGGCGGTCTCGTTCGCGTCCGCCGGGCGCATCACCCTCAGGCCGGGGATCCCGCGCAGGGCGGCGAGCTGCTCGACCGGCTGGTGCGTGGGGCCGTCCTCGCCCAGGAAGATGGAGTCGTGGGTGAAGATGTAGATGGCCTGCACCTTCATCAGCGCGGCCAGGCGGATCGGCGGGCGCATATAGTCCGAGAAGATCAGGAAGGTGCCGCCGTACGGGATCCAGAGGCGGGAGAGCGACAGGCCGTTCAGGATCGAGCCCATGGCGTGCTCGCGCACCCCGAAGCGGAGGTTGCGGCCCTCCGGGTGCGCGGCCGAGAAGTCC
>DATMER010000030.1:0-43998 GCA_035556715.1 Thermoanaerobaculia bacterium | reverse complement strand
ATGGCGGACCTGGAGCACGACGCGCCCATCACGCCCACCACGATCTTCGAGGCGGGCTCGGTCTCCAAGCAGTTCACTGCTGCCGCGGCCCTGCTGCTGGTCCAGCAGGGGAAGCTCTCGCTAACGGACGACGTGCGCAAGTACGTGCCGGAGCTTCCCGACCACGGCAAGCCGATCACGATCGCTCACCTGATCCATCACACCAGCGGTCTGCGGGATTGGGGCGCGATCGTCGGGGTGAACGGCTGGCCGCGGGGAACGCGCATCCACACCCATGCCCACATGCTCGACGTCGCGTTGCGCCAGAAGGGCCTCAACTACGAACCGGGCGCCGAGTTCTCCTATACGAACACGGGGTACAACCTCCTCGCGGTGATCGTGGAGCGCGTCACCGGCCAGACTTTCGCCGAGTTCACACGGCAGCAGATCTTCGAGCCTCTGGGTATGAAGCACACGTCCTGGCGCGACGACTTCACCCGTGTCGTTAAGGGGCGCGCCATTGCCTATGTCAAGGCAGAGGACGGCTTCCACAGCGAGATGCCTTTCGAGAACGTGCACGGCAATGGCGGCCTGCTGACCACGTCCGAGGACCTGCTCCTCTGGAACGAGAACTTCGCGCACGGCAAGGTGGGCGGCCCCTGGCTGATCGAAGCGTTGCAGCGGCGCGGGCGGCTCAACGACAACCGCGAGATCGAGTATGCCGGCGGCCTCTTCATGCTCACCTACGAGGGATTGCTGGAGGTCAGCCATGGCGGCGCCACGGCCGGCTACCGGGCGTTCCTTGCGAGGTACCCAGGGCAGCGCCTCTCCGTGGCCGTCCTCTGCAACCTGGGGGACATCGATCCCGACGGGCTCTCCCACCGGGTCGCGGATCTCTTCCTGACCGGAAAGAAAGCCGCGGCCCCCGCGCCTGCCCCGCCCGCCCCGGATATCCAGCTCCCCACGGACGAGATCGCCGCCAGAGCGGGGATGTACCGCCACAGCCGCACGGGGGACGTGCTGCGTCTGGAGATGAAGGAGGGCAAGCTGCGCACGGGCGGAGGGCGCGCCGTCTGGCCGCTCTCCACTTCGCTGTTCCTGGTGGAGAACGGCTCGAAGCTCGACTTTATCCCCAACGGCCTGCGCGTCCTCACCCCCGACGGCGACACCGTCCCCTTCGATCGGGTGGCGGAGGCCGTTCCGACCGCCGCTCAGCTCGCCGAGTACGTGGGGGACTACACGAGCGACGAGGCCGAGGTCACCTGGAAGGTCGCGATGGAGGAGGGCAAGCTGGTCATCAAGTGGCGCCCGGACACGGTGGTGGCCCTGAAGCCCCTCTATGCCGACGCCTTCCACACCGAGAACGGTTTTCTGATTCGCTTCTTCCGAAAGGAAGGCAAGATCTCCGAGCTCAGCGTCGGGCTCACCCGGGTACGGGACCTGCGGTTCGAGCGGCGGTAGGACCTCACCCCCTGTCCCCCTCTCCCATCTCCCAACCACCCATCCCCGGGAGAGGGGGGACGTATCTGGGGCCACCGTGCCGGAACGTGAGGCTGGACAGCCTCAGTCACGTTCCCCCTCTCCCGGCGGGGGATTGGGCGGGAGAGGGGAGAGGGGGACAGGGGGTGAGGTCTCCGGCCGCCGCGCTCCCAGCGCATGGATCTTCTGGTGGAGATACGTCCTCTGGACGTCCAGCAGGCGGGCGGCTGCACTCACATTCCAGCGGGTGCGCTGCAGCACGGACTCGATGTACTCCCGTTCGCAACGCGCCTTGAAGTCCCTCAGGGGGAGGATCGGGAAGGCAGGCGGCAGCAGCAGGAGCCCGGACTCCGGCGGTTGGGTCGGCTCGAAGAAGCCCGAGGGGAGCTGGTCCGGCGTCACCGGGTCGCTCCCGAAGACCACCAGGCGTTCGCAGAGGTTCCGCAGCTCGCGGACGTTGCCGGGCCAGGGATAGCGCTCCAGGTAGGGATAGAGCTCGGGATCGACCCGCCTCGGCCGCGCCCGGTGCTGCCGGGAAAACCTTTCCAGGTAGTGATGGAAGAGGAGGCGCACATCATCCCTCCTCTCGCGCAGCGAGGGCACGGCGAGAGGCAGGTGGGCGAGGCGGAAGTAAAGGTCCTCGCGGAAGCGGCCGGCCCTCACCGACTCCTCCAGGTCGCGATGAGTCGCGGCGATCACCCGCACGTCGACCTGGCGGTCCCGCGTCTCGCCGATCCGCCGCACCCGGCCATCCTCCAGGACCCGGAGGAGGCGCGACTGTACGGTCAGCTCCATGTCCCCGATCTCGTCGAGGAAGAGGGTGCCGCCGTCCGCCTCCTCGAACAGGCCGGGCTTGGCGGTCTTGGCGTCGGTGAAGGCCCCTCGGGCGTGGCCGAACAGCTCGTCTTCGATCAGATCGGGCGGAATCGCGGCGCAGTTGATCTTGATGAACGGGCGATGGCTGCGGCGGCTCTGGCGATGGATCGCGCTCGCCACCAGCTCTTTGCCCGTGCCGCTCTCGCCGAGGATCAGGATGCGGCCGTCGGTGGGCGCGGCCTGCGCGATCCGCTGGCGCATCTCTTCGATGGCGGGGGAGCTGCCCAGGATCTCGGGCTCGCCTCCGAGGTCGGCCTTGAGCGAGGCCACCTCGCGCCGCAGCGCCTCCCGCTCCAGCGCGTTGCGGATCGATTGCAGCAGGCGCTCGCGGGTGAACGGCTTTTCGATGAAGTCGTGGACACCGAGCCGCAATGCCTCGACGGTCTCGCTGATCGAAGCTTCACCGGAAATGATGATCGTGGGCGGGAGCCGGCCCGCCTCGGTCAGCCGCCGCACCAGATCGACGCCGGTCATTTTGCGAAGGCGGACGTCCAAGAGCAGCAGGTCGGGGAGGGGAGAGCGGGCGGGCTCCAGGAGCGCGAGCGCCTCCTCGGCCGAGGTGACCGAGGAGGGGGCGAAGCCCTCCTCGCGGAGCTGGAGCAGCAGGCTGGCGCGGATCTTCTCGTCGTCTTCGACGATGAGGAGCTGGGTCATGGCTCTCCCTTGGGCAAGGTCATCCGGAAGGTCGTCCCCGTCTCCGACGTCTCCGCCAGCTCCAGGTCCCCGCCGTGATCGAGCAGGACCTTCTTCGAGATGGCGAGGCCGAGGCCCATGCCTTCGCCGACCTTGCGGGTGGTGACGTAGGGCTCGAAGACCCGGCCGCGGATCTCCGGCGGGATGCCCGGGCCGTCGTCGGCGACGTCGAGGTGGATCCCCGGGCCGTTCTCCGCCAGCCGGAAGGTGACGGTCCTGGCGTGCGCGTGAGCGCTGTTGTCGCAGAGGTTCACGAGGGTCTGGCGGAGCAGCTCGCGGTCCACCGCGGCGGGCAGGCGTCCCCCGGGCCGGTCGAGCCTCAGCTCCAGGCTCGGCCAGGCGAGGTCGAAGGTGGAGGCGAACTCGGCCACCACATCGCCCAAATCGTGGACCTCCAGCCTGGGTCGCGGTAGCCGGGCGAAGGAGGTGAACTCGCGGGTGAAGCGACCCAGGCGGTCCAGCTCCTCGCCGAGGCTCTCCACCGCCTGCTTGCTCTCGCCGTTCACCATCTCGCGCAGGCGGGTCAGCTCCAGGCGGGCGGCGGTGAGGGGCGTCTTCATCTCGTGGGCGTGACGCCGGGCGGTCTCCTGCCACATGGAAAGGTTTTGCAAAGCGGCCAGCCGCTTGCGGTCCCGCGCCATGACCCGGGAGGTCTCTTCGATCATGGCCGCGATCCGTCCAATCGTGTCCCTCCCCCGATCGCCGATGTCCACGTTTTCCTGCCCCGCGGAGAGCTGCTGCAAGGCGTCGCGCAGCCTTTCGATCCTCCGTTGCCGCCTGCCTTGGCGGACGAGGTGGGCGCCTCCGGCCACGGTCAGCACGCCGCCTACGACTGCGAGGAGGATCATCTCGTAGCGCCGCAGGATCTCTTCGCGGTTGTGCTCCAGGATGCGCAGCCGGTTGAGCAGGGCCTGGTCCTCCTCGAAGCGGCGGCGGTACTCGGCTGTGCGTTGCGGGTCGAGGCGGGCGAGCTCCTTGCGGTCGTCCTGCGATCCTTCCAGGGCGGAGATCACCTCGGGTTGGAGCCCGAGGCGGAACCAGGCGGTGGAGAGCTGCCGCTCGAACAGGAAGAGGACCGCGGCCGCGGCCAGGACCATCCCACTGAGAGTGGCGGCGGTGGACTTCCAGCTCAACGCTTCGCCTCCGGCACGGAAAGCTTCCACTCAAACTCCAGGAGCGCGGGCCGGCCGATGGAGGTTGCGAGCAGGAGGTTGAAGAGGTCGCCCGAGGGCTCGGCCAGGACCCCGGACACGGCCCCGGCGCTGCCGGCGGAGCCCTCGCTCAGGGTGCGCGAGAACCAGCGCTGGGCGTCGAGCTGCTCGGACTGGGAGAAGGGGATGACCCGCAGGCGCAGCTCGGCGGGTCCGGCCGCGGACCTCGCGGGGAGCACCCCCAGGCGCAGGTCGCGCCACCAGGCCTCGAGCTGCTCGAAGGAGGGGAAGGTCGTCCGCTGGGTCCGGCCGGAGGTGTCGGCGCGGGTGACGATCCAGACCTCGTCCCACAGCTCATAGCGGATGTCGATGCGGGCTCCGCCCCGGCTCCGGGTGGCGCCCAGGGTGCGGACCTCGAAGGCCAGGGTCGTGGTGAGCCCCGTGCCCAGGTGGCGGCGCACCTCCTCCTGCCGCAGCACGAGGGGGAGGCGGGTCAGGACGACCCCTTCGGCTCCCCGTTCCAGGGCCGGCCCGGTGACGGCATCCAGACGCGCCGCGAGCATCAGCCCGAGGAAGACGAGCGCCCGCCGCGCCCACCGTATCCTCCTCATTGCAGCACCTCCCCGAGGTCCAGGTAGGTGAAGAGGAGCCGCAGCCGTCCCCACTGGTTGCGGAACGTGATCCCGGTGGAGAGCTCCAGCCGCGTCAGCGGGTTGTTCCGCAGCCCGAGATCCGGCGAGGTGGCCTCGACACTGTAGATGACGTTCGTGTCCAGGTAGAGATCGCCCATGTTGCCGGGCTCGCGCAAGGCCCAGAGCCGCAGGAGGTGGCGCCCGCTGACCGATCCGCCGTAGACATCGAGGTCGGTCTCCGGCATGAGGAGGTCGTCAACCCGCAGGTTGGTCAGGCGGGAGCGGCCAGCGGAGATCTGCCCTCCGGCCGAGACCGACTGGCGGGGCGTGACCGACCAGTGGCGGATGGCGGAGGCGGTGGCGAGGAGCTGCTCACCCTCGAAGTCGGGCAGATCGACCTGTCCCACCCGCTCCAGCGTGCCGTCCGGCCCGCGGACGTACCGGTCCGCGCGCAGGTCGCGGGCCTCGTAGGCCTCGTACACCAGGCCGGCGGAGAGGACCGTGCCGCGGCTCGGGAGGATGGGCTCGTCGCTGGTGTCCTGGACCCAGCGGGCCTCCAGGTGCCGGGAATCCTGGTCGCCGTCGAAGATGAAGTCCTCCTGGTCGCCGAAGAAGGGGGCGAGCACCCTCGCGTGATCCAGGGCCTGGCCGTGCCTCTCGCTCCATCCGAGTTGGAGAGAGCGGCGGGGGGACAGGGGAACGGACACGCTCATCGAGGCTTGATCGTCGTCCAGCCATTCCCAGGTGGAGAGGTTGGGATCGATGCCGAAGGGGATCACCTGAGTGGTGCAGCAGCCGTTTGTCGCGAAGGAGACGTCGGCGGCGATCCCGCGGCCGAAGAGGTTGTAGTGGGTATAACCGATCCGCGCTCCGTCGGAGTCGCTGGTCAGGTCGCGCTGGAAGCCCCAGCTTCCGTAGAGGACCCCGGCCCGTCCCACGAAGATCCGGCCGCCGATCAGGCCGGAGTGTCCAAAGCTGAAGCTGTCGTCGTCGCCGAAGCTGCCGAGGTTGTAGGTCTGGTCGAAGCCAACGAGCTGCACGCTGCGGTCGAAGAAGAACCAGCGGGCGGTGTTGGCCTGGATGACCAGCTCATAGGTGTCGCGCTCGCTCCCCTTGCGCAGGGAGAAGGTGGCGTCGAGCACGAACGGCAGCCGGTGGACCCGGGACACGGCCTGGCGCAGGTCGTCCTCCGAGTAGGTCCCGCCCTCCTTGAGGAGCGTCTCGGCTTCGATGATGCCCGCGGAGGCCTTGCGGGAGCTCTCGACCGTGATGGTCTCGATGAGGAAGCGCGCGGGCTCCACGGCAGGCGGCTCCTGGGCCTGGACGGAGGCCGAGAATGCGCACAGGAGCAGAAAGCGAAGGAATCGCATGACGTTCGGTCTCCACGTCCCCCCGGGCAGCATTGCCTGAGGCGGTCGCACGCCTCATAGGGCAAGCCCGGTGCCGCGCCCCGCCGGAAATGGACAAGGAGACGCAAGCCGCGGAAAACAGGAGGCTTGGAGCTGAAGAGAACCGGGCTCTCAGCCGTTCGTCCGCCGCAGGGATGTATGGGGAAGCATACACCCCTGTCTGGAGAGACGCACGTCATGCCGCTTCGGGCGCTGTGCGGAACTTCCTCGCCTCCGGAAGGTGCAGAAGGCCCTTGATCAGGGATACCAGCTCGGTTCCAGCCATCTGCATGGCCATGTTGAAGTGGATCTGGCGATCGTTGAAGTCGTCGAACAGGTAGTACAGCTCGGAGATCCCTTCATAGTAGGCGCGCCTCATGGTGTACATCTCCTCGCACTTGTTGAGGTAGCGCTGAGCCGCGTGCCAGACCTTCTCGACTTCCGGCCTCCGCCCTTTATTCGCATCACCCTGGAGGGAGAGGGCGACGAGTGCGCAGGTCAGGCCCGCGTGAAGCGGCGTGAAGTGCAGGGGAGCGTCGAAGAGCTCGTCCAGAGTCAGCAGCTCCTGCGTGCGCGACAGGATGCGGCCCTCCACCTCAGGGGAGGCACCACCGAGGACCGTCAGGGTCTCCGCATCGATCAGGACCTTGAGGCCCTGGAGACGGTTGATCATGGGGTAGCTGTGGCGGACGAGCGATCTTTCGAGGACTCCGGCGAAGTGCCGCGGAAGCGGCCACAGGCAATACTTCGAACCGGTCCACCTGTCGATCAGGTTCAGGAGATCCTGCCTGGGCTCCTTGGGGTGATCGGCTCCAAAGATCTCTTCGGCGACCAAGCCGAGTGAGCAGGCCAGGGTGAGAACGCTCGGGGGGACCTTCTTGCCGAGCAGGTAATCGCTCTCATACTCCATGCTCGAAATGTCTTCTTCGCGTCGGCTGCGGCGGAAGAGCTGATCGGCCTTGCGCAGCGAATAGACGGCGAGTTCATAGAGGTAGGCCCAGTACTCGTGCCTCAGGTTCTTTTGAGTGAACACCTCCTTGCAGAGGCGAAGGGGCTCGTCTTCGGGGTCAGGCCGCAACGGGCGCTCGCAAAGGCGGTGGACGATGAGTCCCCACCACAGGTAGTGAGCCGCCATCTCGGCGACCTCAACCATCTCTCGCGCGGCGTCTTCGAGATAGCCTCCGCGCTCGAGGTATTTCGCTCCCATCATGGACAGGTGGAGCGACACCATCAATCGGCTGCGGTCGTCGTGTCCCCTCTCGTCGTAGCTCAGGAGCTGGTTCGTACCCGACGGTTGGTCTCTCCAAGTCCCCAGCCATCCCGCCAGCGAGCCGGCCTCAAGGTCCTCGTTACCGAGAGGGATGCGGATCGGAAATTCCCTCTCTTCGTCGGCGTGCGTCAGCCAATGGCCGAACTCCGCCACCAGTCGGCTCTTGACCGGCTTGGAGCCCTCTCCAAGGGTTCGGATCTCCTCGGATTTCGTGGAGAGGCCTTTTCGGGAGAGGTCGTGGAAGAGGCCGTAGAGAGAGACCCGGCCGAGCATCGTCTCGGCGAGGTCGTTGAGAGTGCCGCCCACGGAACGGAACACGAAGTCGGGCAGGCTGGAGTCGGCGATCGGCTCCCAGATCTCATCCTCCTCGAATGCGGTGCCGCCCGCCCAGATATTGAACTTGAGCTTCGAGCTCATCCGCCGGTGGGTCATGAAGCGGCGCAGCTCGTGCAAACCCATCGCATAGTGGTAGTGCGCACGCAGGAGGTACCCCTCAAGGCCTTTATGGATTCCCTTCTCCTTGAGGTCGTCGCGGATCGTTTTCAGATCCTCGAAGGAGACGAGCTGACGGCCCTTGAAGAAGTAGAGGTCCCCTGTCTTGTTGTGCAGCTCGGCCATGATCAAGGCGAAGTTCGACCCGCGCACCTTGCCGGGATTCTCCGACAGTTGCAGCTTGAGATCCTGAACGAACGGAAGAAGGGTCCGAAGCTGCCAGATCTCCTTTTCGACCACGGAGACGCTCGTGTCCACGCCGCCGGTTAGCTTCTCCGTCACCCAGGCCTCCGCGAACACCGGCTGGAAAAGGATGTTCAGGTTCTTGAGCACGTGGAGCCGAGTGTCCCGGGGTGACTCGGGTTTGTCGCCCCAACTTCTCAGCTCCGAAAGAGCTTCCCAGGTTCCGGTTTCACCCAGCATGGCCAGTATGAGAGACCGGCTGAGCGTCCGGGCATTGCGGTACTCGACGATGGCGCGCTCGAAGTTGCGGGCGAACTCGAACGTCAGCCCGACCTGCAGGACCAGCCGCAGCCGCGCTGCTCCCCACGTGAGATAGAGCCGGGCGTTGCGCAGACCGTCTTCCTCACCGCCTAAAACCGCCTGAAGAGGAGCCGGTCCATCCTTGCCTCCGGAGCGCCCGACGACCTGCTCGAACTCCACGTCCAGCAGGCGGATCGCCTCGCGGTAGTGCTGGCGCGCCGGCTCGTACTCCTGATCGAACTCGTGGAGCTCTCCAAGGCCAGCCAGCAGATCCTGCAGCTCCGGCCTGGCCTCGGTCCCCAGGCGCTGGATCTTCGAGGCGTAGAGCGACTTGAGAGCCATCGACTCGTCAAGCGTGAAGTTGAACGCGGCCATCTCCTGCGCCGACTGCCGTGAGAGGTACTCGATCTCGCGCGCGATGTCGGAGCGGAAGCGGAACGCATACATTCCGTTGCGGATCGGATGAAGGAAACGCTCCGACCAGCGCTCGACGATCTCCTCCAGGATCTCGCGCAGGTCCGGCGCGCGGTGGATGTCCACCAGTTCATCGACGCGTTCGAGGTTGCTCCACGAGAAAGCCCGGCGGTGGAACTTGAACAGATAGTCCGCCAGGAAGAAGACCGAAATCGCCAGCTTGTCGTCGCGCACCACCAGCCGCTTCTCGAAGGTGAGAGCGAGATGCCGGTAGATGTCTGCGAGGAGCTGCACACGGAACCGCTCGACGTCCCCGAACGCGAGCACATGCCGGCAGTCGAACCCTTCCGACCAGCGCACCTCGGGCATTTGCACGGCCCGGCTGACCGGCCGCACGAAGACGGCCAGCAACTCCTTGAGCCGCTTCGGATTGCCCATGCTGCGATAGGTCATGAAGTAGACGAAGTCCTGGAGGAGGCCCAATCCGCCCTCGACCGCCAGTGCTTGCGCGGAAACCTCGATCGTTCCGTCCGGGTTCGGACCAGCCTCGCACTGCAGCACTCCGACCGTGCTCCCGAGCTCGCTTAGATCCTGCAGCGGCATTGGCAGGCTCAATCTCCGCACGGGGGGCACGTCCCGTGACATGAAGGACTCCGGCACGGGCTCGCGGATTGGTTGCCCAAAGGACGGCAGCCAGCGCGCCTTAGCCCACCGGCAGTAGAGGACCTGCGCGCGCCACCATTGGCGGAGGAGGTACCTCTCGATCTGCGTGTGCAGCTTGGGCTGATCGTCTTGTTGCCATGGGTGATCGGTCAACAGCGAGGGCAGATAGACCTCGGCATTGAAAATGTTCGTCAGCAGGGGATGGCGCGCGGTCTGGTCAGCCAGCCATTCGTCGTGGAGATTGCGTCCGCCCACGAAGATGAAGCGTGCCGGCGCAGAGGAGAGCAGGTTCTTCATGTTCGCGAGCAGGCGGTGGAGCTCGATCGACCGGCGTCGGGCGGCGTCGAGGATCTCGGCCTCCTGCTTCTCGCCTCCGGCCGCTTCGGCGGGACCCATGCGTGTGCCCAGCTTGTCGAGCTCGTCGAAAACATACGTGATCTCCGGCGTCGGCAGGCTGATGAGCTGGTTCTTTGCGCCAGGCAGCCGGAGCGGCGCGTGCTGCATGTCGTGCAGGATCGTGAGGAAGGCGAACTCCAGTGTCCGCGGATCGATCGGGTCCTGCTGGACCTGGCGCACGTTCTCGTCCTGGAAGTAGCCTTGCAGCCAGCGGGCCATCTGCCAGGAGCGCACCTGTTTCGAGCTGGTGCTGGTCCGCGAGGAGAGGCTGTCGAGCATCGAGTCGAGCCGCCGGAGCGTCTCGTGATAGGGGAGGACCGGCAGATGGCGGACCGACCACCTGGCCGCGAGCAAGAGGAGAAGGAGCAGCAGCAAGTGATAGATCCGGAAGTGCATCCCGCCTTTGAGGAGCGGCTGCAGCGGAGCGCGCGGAACCGGCTGGAGCTCGGGGCCGGGGAAGTCGCCGTCCTGGTAGGGGAGAAACCAGAAGAGGAGGTGGTTCGAAGGGTGCTGGGAAGCCGGACCCGGCCGGGTCGTCAGCAGGTCGAAGTAGAGGATGTGAAACAACCGGCTGCCACCTGGAAGGCTGCAGACGAGGTTCACGGCGCTGGGCCCGGTCTGCCGGCCCGTGAAGACGGCGCAGACGTCGTCATAGTTGGTGGAGGACTGCTCTGCCAGCGTGTCCAATCGGGGCACCAGCTCGGCCTTGTCCGGCATCGCGAAGAGCTGCTCGCCGACGAGCGTGACCATGGCGAGAATCAGGAGTAGCGCGACGAGCCGGCCGAGGTTGGCCAGGGCGGAGCTCCAGGAGAGGAAGGTGCGGTGGTACTCGTCGCGCAACGCGGCGAGCATGGCGTGGACGACCCGTCGGTGGTCGAGGCGGTCGAACCCGAGGTTGACCGAGAGCACCAGCACCGGCAGCCACAGCCGGTAGATGGTCCAGGGGAACGTGGTGCCCGCCATGCTGCGTTGCGTCTTGCGGCGGTCCACTCTCTCCTTGTACCCCTCCTGATCATCCCAGGGGCCCGGCTTGTCAGCGAAGGCGGGATCGATCCGCTGGCGCAGGAAGGGGCGCACGACCCATTCAAACTCCAGGAAGTAGAGGAGAGAGGCGATGAGCAGGACAGTGAGAATCCAGTTGAGCTCCTGCCGCACTCCGCCGGGCTGCTTCTGCAACTCGGTTCCCTGGACTATCAGCGGAGTGACCGCCGCCTTGCCATGGAAGAGCTTCTCGTTTCTAAGCACCTGGTGCAGCGAGGTCTCCTGCCGCAGGAACGTCGAAATCTCGCTCTTCCAGCCCGGTACGTCGAAAGCCACCCCCGCGCGGTCCCATCGGGAAAGGGCCGGATGGACGAGTTGCAGAGCCAGCACCACGGATACCACGGCCTTGGCGCTCAGGGCATAGAGAGGCCGAGGCTGGAAGACCTGTTGCTTCCTGTCCAGCATGAGCACCCGGACGATGCCGAGCAGGAACAGGGCAGCCGGGACCGAAGCGACTCCAATGGCCGACCGGAGCTCCAAGAACTGAAGCAGGATGGAAAGGCCGGCGGCACCCATCAGCACGGCTGCCAAGGCGTACCACAGGGAGCTCTCGTCCTTGACGCGCGCGATCTCCTTCTGACAGGCGACGACGCGGTTCTGATACAGGCCGCGCAAGGCCAAGCCCGCGGCGGCGAGAAGGAGCCCGAGCCCCAGGTTGGCCGAGTACTCGCTTTCGGGATTGGCGATTCCGAAGTCGTCCGCTCCAATGTGGAGATACGAGGCGGCCGCTGCCAGCGGGAGCAGGTGCCGCCAAAGGCGCCTGACAAATCCGGGCCGTCTGCGGTACGAGAGCGCGAGAACGAACAGGCCGGCGATTCCCATCAGGACGTACGCGAGGTTCGCCTTGAGCGAGAGCAGGAGCCGCCATTCGGGCCGTCTGCGGTATGAGAGTATTTGTACGAGAACGAATAGACCGGCGATCGCCGCGAACAGCCGGCTCATGCCAAGGGCCGGAGAGCCGAAAGGCCCCGCAAACCAAGCCAGTACTGCGAAGCCCAGCGTGGCGGCCACCGCGATGAGCCGGTGCCGGCGGTTTTCCGAGTTCTCCTCCTTCTGCACCGCCCTGACCACGACTTCGAGCAGGTCCTTCGCATAGAGCAGCGGATAGACGCACAGCAGGGCGATCGGAGTAATCAGAAGCCAGAGGAGCAGCTTGCGCGGTCCGGCTTCTCCCGCAGACACTGCCCGGACCAGGATGTCGAGCAATTGCGAGAGGAGAAGCGCTCCCAGGATGACGGCGGTGAACAGGAGCAGTACGATCAGCCGGTCCCAGAACAGCGCCCTGCCGACGCTGCTGCGAACGTACCGCCCATAGACTTCGGCTTTGTACTCGGCCACGCAGTGCCGGACGAAGCTCGTCTTGCCCGCTCCACGGCGGCCCGTGACCAGGTAGGCGCCGCGGCGCCCCATGTTCATGAGCAGGTCGATGAAGTAGGCGCGCTGGCCTTCGCGCCCAATCAGGATCTCGTTGGCAGGCGGCTCCTGGTCGGCCCCGGTCTCGTAGTGGCCGAAAGGAACGGCGAACACTCGACGCGAAAACCAAGTAGGCTTCGTAAAAGTCGAAGGCATTGGCATCCCTCTAATCCGTATCCCGGCCCGGAGCAGGTGGGAAGTGTCGCCCCCGGTCCATCGATGGGGGCGATCTCAACGTGGAGTGCAACGCCAGTTCAATGCTCGAAGCAGAAAGGAGGAGGCTTTGTTTCAGCTCTCTTGTATAGAGTGCCTCGTGATCTGAAAGTATTTCGTGACGCTCTCAAGGGGCGAGAGCTCAGTTCCCAAGCAATTGGACTGCTACTCGAAGTACCCGGTCACATCCAGGGCGAAGTGCACGGGTCCGCCGTTGGTCCTGACGCGGAGGGCGCCGTTCGTGCCCAAGCCCAGGACGGCGTTGTTGGCCCGGGTCCGGCCCGCCGTGAAGTTGATGGCACTGGCCAGCGGCAACGCCTTGCCCTGGGGGAAGAGGGTCAGGCTGCCGGCGGTGGACGGCTGGACCACGGTCAGGTTCAGGGAGAGCGCCTTCGCCGTCGCCGGGATGCCGCAGGCGCCGGTCAGGGCGAAGACCCGCTCGGTCCCGGGCTGCAGGGCCGGCCCGCCGAGGGGGCCGTTCGCGTTCCTCGTATCCAGCAGGCGGCATGGGGTCAGCGTGTGGAACGAGGACGGCTCCGGCGTCTCGGGCACGCAGGCGGACACTGCCACGTCGTCCAGGAACCATCCGGTCTCCTCGACGCTGCAGTCGAGGACGGTGGAGAAGACGACCCGCACCATGCGGCCCGCGCAACCGGTGCCGACGGCGGCCTCGCAGGCCTCGTCGAGGTCGACCTCCGTGTTGACGAACGAGCCTTGGAACCCGCTGAAAACCGGGATGTTGGATGCGCCGGGCGGCGCGCAGAACGTCGAGGTCAGGTGCGTGTAGGAGCTCCCGGACAGGGCCGCATCGGGGATGGAAGTGAAGGCCGAGCCGTCGACGGAGATCATCAGGCTGCCGCCGTCAAAGGAGCTCTCGAATTCCCAGCGATGCGCGAACGAGAGCCGGGCGGAGAGCGCGTCGGCCGGGATCGCGAAGCCCGTTCCTCCCTGCGGCTGGGCATGGGTGAACTGGTTCACGCCGTAGGTCGCGTCGCAGGTCGGTCCCCCGAAGCGGAAGATCCGGCTGCCGGACCCGGCGGCACAGGTCTGGATTCCGCGCCAGTCCACGGCGCCGCCGGGAAGGAAGGAGCCCACGAGCCAGTCGGAGAACCCCGAGCCCTCCTCGAAGCCGCTGCTGTAGAGCGACACGTCGGAGCAGTAGGGGCAGGCGGCGGTGGAGGCGGCCGCCTCGGTCGAGGGCAGGGACAGGCACCCGTCGAAAGCCCGTACCACGTAGTGGTAGGACGTGCCGCATTCCAGGTTCTCGTCCAGATAGCCCGTCCCGGCCGTCGTGGTCAGGAGCGCAGAGGGACCTCCCGGCGAGGTCGAGCGATAGAGCCTGTACTCGACGGCCCCGGTGACCGGAGTCCAGGAGAGGGAAATCCCTCCTGGAACGTTGGCCGCCGTCAGCGCAGGCTCGGAGGGGCGCGTGCACGGGGTGCCGAGAGCGTTGGGGGGCAGGCTCGCGCCGAGGTCCGAGATCACCGCCTGGATCGGCACGCCGAGGTTGGGGCAGAACGCGCAATGGTGCAGGGCCACCACCAGGTGGTCGCCGTACCCCAGCACCGGGGAGCCGGACGAGCCTCCCTGGGTTTCGCAGAAGTAGCCGACGTCGTTGCCGGGGGCGCCGGTGCACGTGGGCTCGTCCAGGCTGTAGACCTCGCAATGGCCCGAGGCGTCGTTCGGATCGGTGGAGAGATCCGCGATCCGCTTGCCCCAGGCTGCCGGATGGCCGGGGATGTAGATCCGCTCCTCCAACTCGGGTCCGCTCTCCCGGAGCTGCAGGAAGCCGTAGGTCGCGGTCGGGTTCACGGGGAGCTGGATCAGCGCGTAATCGAGATCCGCGTTCGCCTTCACGAGGGTGCCGGTGTCGGCCACGATGGCGCCCGGACAGGCGCCGAAGCCGAAGCAGCTCGTGCCGCAGGTCGCGCCCTCGGCCATGAGCTCGTAGTCGGTGTTCGCGGCGTCGGATGCGCTCGTGATGCAGTGCTGGTTGGTGAGCAGGTGGCCGGAATCTCCCACCAGCCAGCCCGTGCAGGCGCTGACGCCCTGGATCATCAGACGGGCCACGGCGCGGCTCTTGTCATAGATGTCCGGCTCCGTGACCTGGGAGCACTTGGCCCACTCCGAGTCGTCGGCCCCGCAGATCGCCTCGGGACCGGGGGGCACCGCCCAGTCCTCCTTTTGGACCGGATACCCGTGAGCGAACCCGCCGAGCTTCACCGCGTCCCGCGGAAGCTCCACGGCCGAATAGACCTCGATCACCGCCGTGTCTCCCGGCATGTGCATCCCCCAGAACCCCTCCTTCGCGCCCAGCTCCCCCTTGCCCCGGCCCGTGTAGGTCCGGGACCGCTTCCCGTCCGGAGTCCGCACGACCAGGCGGGCGCCCGGAGGCAGGTCGACCCGCGCGAAGCGGGGAGCGATGTAGCTGGCACCCGGATGGGAGATCTCGTGACTCCAGACCGGAGCGGAAGGCTCGGCCTGGCCGGAGACGGCGGGGCTGCCGACTTCGAGACGGACCTCCTCTCCGACTTGCGTCGGACCCGAGCCGGAGGCAGAGAGCGGCAGCAGGAGAAAGAGCAGGGGCGCGCAGGACCGACCGAAAGAGCGGGTTAGCATTCTTCCTCCTTTTGACATCCGGAATGGAGTGTCTCGTGGCGCAATAGCGTTTCAGATCTGCGTGCTATCGTCGAGCCCAAGGAGAAATGGCTATGAGACAGCGAACGGTCCTCGTGGCGGTAGCCCTGGCTTTCCTCGCGGCGGGAGCCCTGTGGAGTCAGACGGCGGACAATCCCGAGCTCGAGCGCCTGTTCCGCGAGGACCAGGCGGACCGCGAGGCGGGTCCGAACGCCGACATCGACTGGCACGCGGTCTCGAATCGGGACGCGGAGCGCCGGGGCCGGGTCCGCCAGATCGTGGACCAGGGGGGCGCCACCACCTCCATGGACTACTACCACGCGGCCATGGTCTACCAGCACGGCACGGAGGTGCCGGAGTACGACGAGGCGCACCGCCTCGCGGTCAAGGCCGTGGAGCTCGATCCGGAGAACGGCAAGGCCAAATGGCTGGCGGCAGCGGCCAAGGACCGCTCCCTCATGTGGCAGGGCAAGCCGCAGCTCTACGGCACCCAGTTCAAGAAGGTGGACGACCGCTGGGTCCTCTGGGACGTGGACCCCACCATCACCGACGAGGAGCGGGCAAAGTGGAACGTGCCGCCCCTCGCCGAGCAGAAGAAGAAGCTGGAGACGCTGAACGCTCCCCGGCCGTGAGTCGGTGGTAAAATAGGGCCGCCGTTTCCAACACGCAGTCCGTCCCCGGAGGACCCGAAATGGAGCAGCTCCTGTTCGGCTTCTTCAGTCTGGGCATCTTCAGCGTTCTGCCGCTGGTCATCTCCGTCGTGGCCGTGGTGGATGCCTTCCGCGTGGGAGCGCCCTGTTACTGGATCTGGATCATCTTCGCCTTCCCGATCGTGGGCGTCGCGGCCTACTTCTTCGTGGTCCGGCGCGGCAGTGTCCGGATCCCGATCTCCATGGACGCGGCCCGGCGGGTGCAGGCGCGGCGGCGGCTGCGGGAGCTCCAGATCCAGCTCAATCACTGGCGCGGCCCGGCGATCCTGGCGGAAGCAGGAGAACAGCAGCTCGTCCTGGGCCGGCACCAGGAGGCCGAGAAGCACTTCCGGGAGGCCGGGGAGAACGGCGCCGACGTCGAGGACGTCAACTTCGGCCTCGCCCAGGCCCTCCAGATGCAGCGCCGCTTCGCCGAGGCCGTGCCCCTCCTCGAAGAGCTGGTGAAGCGGAAGCCCGATGCCTGCATGGGACGGGCCCAGCTCCAGCTCGGGCGCAGCCTGGACGAGAGCGGAGAAAAGGAGAGGGCGGAGGAGGTCCTGAGAGACCTCCTGCAGCGCCGCCCCATCATCGAAGCCCAGGTGCGCCTCGCCCGGCTCCTGCTGGCCAGGGGGGAGAAGGAGGAGGCCCGGCGTCTCCTGGCCGAGGTGAAGAGCGATGCGGCCGGCCTGCCGCGCTACCTCCGGCGCCAGCACCGCTCCTGGATCTGGACGGCCCGCGCTCTCCGCTCCGGAGACTCGCGCCTGCCCCGGCCCTACGTGGAAGGGGGACCGCGCCCCGGTCACCGCCTGCGCATGGGCCTCACAGCCGCCGGTGCCGCGGCCGTGATCGTCCTCGTCGTCCTGTATGGCTCCTGGGAGCTGCGGATGCAGGCAAAGGCCTTCGCGGAGGGCGCTGCCGCGGAGGCAGCCGCGGATTCCGCCGAAGAGACCGATCTGGCTGCGGAGCGGCAGTAGCTCCTCCGCGCGCGCTGGCTTCCCGGGACGCTGCGGAGGTCCCGCGCAACGCGCCCGAGGTCTCGGGAAACACCGCGGAGCACTCCTGCAACGCCGCGGGAGATTCCTGCAACGCTGCGGAAGCTTCCCGGGACGCCGCGGAGGTCTCCTGCAACGCTCAGGCAGACTCCTGAAACACTGAGGCAGGCTCCCGCAACACTGGGGACGACTCCTGCGACGCTGCGGAAGACGCCACAGCGTTGCTTCAGGGGTACTTAGCGTCTCCGGCAAGCTCCCCAGCGTTGCAATCGGTCTCCGCGGGTCTCCATTGCGTTGTTGCAACGCGTCGGGGAGGCTCCGCGTGGCGTGCGGAGGGAGCGGCGGCGGTTCAGGAAGGCACGGTGTGAGGTGCGGAAGCTGCGTGAGCGTCGCATCCTCTCTCCGCGGTGGGTCCCGCGATGTGCGCCGCGTCTCAGGAAGGTTCCGCGGCGTCTCGTGGGTCCGAGGGAGAGGCCGCGGAGACGAGGCGCCGGTACGAGGTCGGGTACCGTCCCCGGCCGCGGCTCTCGGTCCTCAGCCAGCCGGCCGACTCGAGCTCCCGCAGCACGCGCAGGAGAGAGGCGCGGTCGGCGGGCTCGGACAGGGCCTTTCCCACGTCGTCCTTGGTGAAGAGCTGCGGGAGCTGTGGCAGGAGCGCCATCATCTCGTCCATGAGCTCGCCGGGCCCGCGCCGCCGGGGCCTGGGCTCCGGTTCCGGCAGGGGAGGGGCCGTGGGGATCGGGGAGTCCGCCGCCGCCGCCTTCGCCGTCCGCCACAGGAGGTCCAGCATCTGGACCTGCGCCTGGTGTCCTGCCTTGACCAGATCCATCGCTACGCGCAGCTCCTCATCGAGCCGGCGCCGCCGCGCCTCGTACTCGCTCCGTGTCATGCCGCCTCCGTTGCGTTGCAGCGCATTGCAACACGAGACGGGCTACAACGCAAGGGCGTTGCACTGATCGAGCGTGCTATACACTCGCTGCGTATCCTGAATCACCTCGAAAGGGAGCGCCATGTCCGGGCCCGTAGTCTTCATCAGCTACAGCCATGACTCAGACGAGCACCGGGACAAGGTCCTTGGGCTCGCGGTGCGGCTGCGGCAGGACGGCTTGGAAGCCCGGATCGACCAGCAAGTGAACGGCACCCCCGAGCAGGGCTGGCCGCGCTGGATGCTCGACCAGCTCGACGAAGCAAATTTCGTCCTGGCCGTCTGCACCGAAACCTACTATCGCCGGTTCCGGGGTCACGAGGAACCAGGCCGAGGCAAGGGGGCCGACTGGGAAGGAGCGCACATCACCCAGGAGATCTATGACTCCCGGAGCCGGACCATCAAGTTCGTGCCGGTGATGCTCTCGGGGGGCCAGGAGCGCTTCATTCCTGATCCACTCCGCTCGCACACCTATTACGAGCTGACTTCGGAAAAGCCCTATCAGGCCCTGTATGCCTTCCTGCGTGGCCAGGCCGATACCGATCTTGGTCCGGTGGGTGCGATGAGGCCGGTCGAGAAGCGGACCGCACAGCCGTTGACGTTCCCCCCGGCTTCCGCCGACACGCCGTCCTCACCCTCCCGACCCGCCATGATCGGCGTCCCTCACCGCAACCCCTTCTTCGCCGGCCGGGAGCCGCTGCTTTCGCAGCTTCACCGGCAGCTCCAGAAGCAGGGGATCTCCGCGCTCGCCCAGGCTGCCATCCATGGGCTGGGCGGAATCGGCAAGACCCAGACGGCCACCGAGTACGCGCACCGGTTCGGGGACCACTATCGCTTCGTCCTGTGGGTGGTGGCGGAAAGCGAGTCGGCAATCCGCGCGGCCTACCTGTCAATCGCGCGCGAGCTGGGCCTCGCCGAGGCGGCGGCCGATCTCGATACGGCGCTCCTGGCGGTGAAAGCCTGGCTCTCCCGGGAGGACGGCTGGCTGCTGATTTTCGACAACGCGGACGATCCCGCCCTGGTGCGCCACTTTCTGCCGCCGGCCCGCACGGGCGGCAAGGTCCTGCTGACCTCGCGGGCCCGATCGTTCACCAGCGTCGGCATCCGGGAACCGTTCCGGGTCGAGACCCTGGAACCCGAGGATGCCGCGAAGTTCCTGATCCAGAGGGCGGGCGATGCCGATGCCCAGGCCGCCGCCGCTCTCGCTGCCGAGCTGGGTCATCTGCCGCTCGCCCTGGAGCAGGCGGCGGCCTATATCGAAACAGTAGGGGGTGGTCTGGACGAGTATCTTGCCAGATACCGGCGCCAGGGCGTGGCGCTGTTCGCCAAGGGCAAGCCGACCACGGACTATCCCAGGACCGTCGCGACGACCTGGACGTTGAGCTTCGCCGCCGTGCGCGAGGCCTCGCCCGCCTCCGCCGAGCTGCTGACCGCCGCTGCGTTCCTGGTACCGGATTCGATCCCCATCGAGATCTTCACGCGGGGTGGCTCCGAGTTCGGCGACCCGTTGGCCCGACAACTGGAGGGCGTGGTCGAGGATCAGCTCGTCTTCTGGGAGTTGCTCGAGCCTCTGGAGCGCTACTCGCTGGTCGAGCGCCTGATCGACGATGGATTCAAGCTGCATCGTCTGACGCAGGAGGTGATCAAGGATTCGTTGGGCGAGGAGGGTCGGAAGGATTGGGCGGAGCGGGTGGTGCGGGCGCTGGACGCGGCTTATCCAGATGTCGAGTTTAGTAATTGGGGCGTTTGCGAGAAGCTGCAGCCCCATGCGCTCCAAGCTGCAAAGCTTGTGCAGCGCTTTAGGATCTCGGAGAGATCTGCCGGTCGACTTTTGGCTCAAGCCGGATACTTCTCAAAAATCCGAGGTGATGATCTTGGCGGTGCCAGGAAGCTTCAGGAGCAGTCCTTGGAGATACTAGAGTACGTGAAGGGGGGCGAGCACCCCGACACCCTAAATTCGAGGAACAACCTAGCCGCCACCCTCGTGGATCTCGGCTATCTTGCCGATGCCAGGAAGCTTCACGAGCAGACCCTGGAGATTCTGGAGCGCGTGCAGGGGGCCGAGCACCCCGACACCCTGAATTCGAGGAACAACCTGGCCGACACCCTCAGGAGAATCGGCGATCTTGCCGGTGCCAGGAAGCTCCACGAGCAGACCCTGGAGATCCGAGAGCGCGTGCTAGGAGTCGACCATCCAGACACCTTGACGTCTAGAAGCAACTTGGCGACAACGCTTTGGGCTCTCGGAGATCTCGCTGGCGCCAGAAAGCTCGAAGAGGAGATCTTGGAGATCCGGGAGCGCGTGTTGGGAGTAGACCATCCAGACACCACACTCTCCACCTGGAACCTGCTCTTAACCATCCACCAGCTCAACGAAGCCGACGCCGCAGCCCGCCTGATCGACAAACTGCGCTGGCTCCTCGAGCGCGACGAGGGCTCGATCCCATCAGCCAAACAGCGGGAGATCCGGAAGCGCTTGTTTGAGTTCCTCGAAGCCCGCTGATCTTCCGAGGGATTCGGGGTATCTACGAGCCTACGGCCTGCTGTTCCGAGAGCTGCTTGCTACGGAGACCGCGGATCAGGAACCAGGGAGGCCCAATCGTCCTTGACCTTGCACTTGTTGTCCTCGTCGGTGGCGCTCATGTTCAGCCACCTCTTACCGTTCCAGAGCTCCACGGTGCCGGCGGCGATGTCGAGGACGCCGCCGCGCACGGCGCTCGTCTGGGTCTTCTGGACCGCGGACTTCCATGCGCTGACCGCGCCTGAAACGCCGGTGGCGCCCTGGTCGAAGAGGAGATCCTTGGGCAGCTTTTTCACGAAGGCGTTGGCGAGGGTGGAGCCTTTGAGGGGAGTGGACCGGGCGGCTCCCAGAAAGAAAGCTTTCGGAAACAGGGTCTTCCAGAGCTCGTAGGCTTCCTTGCAGAGCGTTGCGCAGCTCGTGCTGATCAGGAGCTTGACGTTGTCGAGCGGCCCCGTGAGGCCTCGCGTGTCCAACGTCACGTCCCAGTTCCCTGTGTTCCAGACTCCGGGCAGCTTGTACTGCGCGTACTGATGGCCCGAAAAGACGAGGACGTTCGCCTCGGAAAAAGCTTGCTGGACTGCGTCGCGATTATCCGCTTCGTTCTGTTTGTCGGCGAATTCGCGGAAGGGCTTGTGGGAGGGGGCCATGGTCCCGCCGAGCTTCCGCTTGTTTTCGCCGGTCAGGAGGCGGTTGGCGGTGTCGAACCCGCTCAGATGGTAGCCTGCAAAGGGTTTGAGGCTCTCCGCCCAGGCGAGCTTCCGGTCGTCCTTCCTCACCTTCTTGGCGTGGCCCTTGCCGGCCGATTTCCGAAGATCGTCCGAATAGATCTTCGTGGACTCGGGCACGAGCGCGAGGAAGGCCGCCTCGTCGAAGTCGGAGAAGCAGGCCCTGGCGCGCTTCAGGGCCAGGTAGAGGCCGGTGAGGCCCGCCTCCGGGTCTAGCACCGCCGCGTCCACCTTCGCCTTGACGTCGGTCTCGACATCCGCGAGCGTCTTGGTCGCGCAGTCGTGGGGGGCTTTCTGGATCCCGGAGGCCGCGCCGGTCCGCTGCTGGACCACGTGCGCCAGCTCGTGGGCGATCAGCGCCCGGCCGCTCTCCGTTCCCGGCGCGTACTCGCCGTGGCCGAAGTAGAGGTCCTGCCCGACCGTGAAGGCCTTGGCGGACAGCCCCTGGGCGCGGTCGCCCGCCGCGGCGTCCGCGTGGATGCGGACCGAGCCGAAGCTATGCCCCAGGCGGCTCTCCATGAAGCCGCGGGTCGCCGGATCAAGAGAGGGACCGCCGGACGAGGCGCCCGGCAAAGGCGCCGGACCCGAAGACACCAGGTCGGCGGCGTGATCCGCCTCCCTCTCCATCGGGTCTGATGTGTTGGCGGCCCAGGCGTGCTTTCTCTGGATCACCCGGCTCGTCAGGGGAACCGTTGTCGAAGAACGTTCGCGGAAAACGCGCAAGGGGAGTGGGGTCATGACCCCATTTTAGCTGAACGCGGCTCAGTCCGCCGTTGTATCCTTGAGGCTGCTTCACTCCGAAGGAGGAGCCTCATGCGTCATCGACTCCTGACCCTCGCGAGCGCCGCAGTCCTCGCAGCCCTTCCCGTCTCAGCCGACGAGTCCTCCCGGCCTCTGCTCCGGTTCCTGCGGTCCCCCGATGCCGTCTCCTCGCCGGAAGTCGTCTCCTCGTATCGGGCGAGCGTCGACTTCGCCGCGCTGGAGGGGAGCCCCCGTCTGCCGTTCCCGGATGGCCGGGTGTTCGACACCGAAACCGTGGAGGTCGAGCGCAGGGGGCCGGGCGACTTCACCTGGCGGGGGAGGGTGATCGATCCGGCGCGTCCCGGGTCCGAGGGCAGCGCCACACTGACCGTCCAGGGGGACCTGATGGCCGGAGCCGTGTTCCTGCCGGACGGGACCACGTACCAGATCGAGCCGGACGGGGCGGAGCACCGGCTCGCCGAGATCGACCCGGGCGCGTTCTCCTGCGCCCATCCGCTCGTCTCCCGCGAGACGCCGAGGCGCCCCCTGGAGAACGTTCCGGCCCTTGCGGACGAGCCGGTCTCGCGGATCGACGTCCTGGTGGTCTTCACCCGCCCGGCCCGAGAGAAGGTGCGCAGCCATCGGCGCATGCGCGTGTACGTGCAGAGCGCCGTGGACATCACGAACACGGCCTTCATCAACAGCGGCGTCGACGCCCGGCTGAACCTGATCGCGACGCGGGAGATCGACTACGCCGAGAGCAGGAGCGGGTCCGACGACCTGCGGTTCCTGCGGACCGACCGAGGCATCGCCGACCTGCGCAAGAGCGTGGGCGCGGACCTCGTCTCCCTGATCGTGGAGGAGGCGGACGACATCTGCGGCCAGGCCTTCCTCCTCACGCCGTTCAACAACTCACCGGCCGCCTTCACCTCCTCCGCGTATTCGGTCGTGCTCCGGCGATGCGCCGCGGGCCTGATGACCTTCGCGCACGAGATCGGGCACAACCTGGGTTGCCAGCACGACCCGGGCAACGCCAACCCCGCCTTCTCCCTGTTCCCCTACGCCTACGGCCACCTGGTCAACGGCAAGTTCCGGACGGTCATGTCCTACGCCTGCGACGGCTGCAGCCGCATCCCGAACTTCTCGAACCCGGACATCCGCCACCAGGGCGATCCCACGGGCATTGCGGACCAGCGCGACAACCACCGGGTCATCAACCAGACCCGGACGATGGTCGCGAGCCTCCTGGACTCGCCGCCTTGCAAGCCCGGCCCGAACCACCTCTGCCTCCTGGGCGGGCGCTTCCGGGCCGAGGTGTTGTGGGAGAACCAGTTCGACGGCTCCGAGGGGGCCGGGCGTTCCATCCCGCGCACGGACGCGGCCGGCTTCTTCTCCTTCGGCGATGCGTCCAACGTCGAGCTGATGGTCAAGGTGCTCGACTTCGGGGACTCGATCAAGCTGTTCTACGGTCAGCTCACCAACCTCAACTTCAGCCTGTTCGTCACCGACACGAAGACCGGGGCGGCGCGCGTCTACTCGAACGCCCCGCAGCAGTGCGGCGCGGTGGACGACGCGGCTTTCGCCTCGGCCCGGTCCCTGCTCGCGGTGGGGAAGGCGCCGGTGGCGGCCTCCTGCAGCACGACCAAGACCGAGCTCTGCCTGGGCAGCCGCTTCCAGGTGGCGGTCGATTGGAGCAACCCCGGCAACGGCACGGGAGGAAAGGCCGGCGTGGTGAGCCTCTCCAAGGTGACGGGCGCGTTCTGGTTCACCGACCCGGGCAACCTGGAGCTGATGGCCAAGGTCATCGACTACGGGGACCGGATCGATTTCTTCTACGGCACGCTGAGCAACCTGGAGTACACGGTCACGGTCACGGACACGAAGACGGGCGCGGTCAAGACCTACCGCAACCCGGCGGGGCGCTTCTGCGGCGGGCAGGACGGGAACGCCTTTCCGCGGTAGTGGTAAGATATACAGTCTGACGTTGTCAGCCCCTGAAGGAGGAAGCAGCACCATGCGTCTCAAGCACCTGATCGTCTGCGCTCTGCTCTGCCTCGGCGCCCTTCCCGCCATGGCCGAGGGACCCCGCGGAGACCTGTTCCGTTTCCTGGACCGGGAGGCCTCGGCGGGATCCGTCGCCGTCATGTCCGCGGATGCCGGCCGGGAGATCGTGGCCGAGCGGCGTGTCTCTGTCGACGTCTCCGCCCTGGAAGGCCCCTTCCGGATGCGGCTCCTGGACGAGCGCGACTATGAGATGGACGCCACGGAGATCGAGCGCCGCGGTCCGTCCGACTTCGCCTGGCGCGGCAAGGTCGTCGATCCCGTCCTCGGCGCGGTCGGGACCGCGACGCTGACGGTCCAGGGCGACCTGATGGCGGGCCTCGTCGTCATGCCCGACGCTCTCTACGAGCTCGAGCCCGGCGCGTCCGGAGAGCACCGGCTCCTTCAGGTGGAGAACGCGGTCGAGAGCTGCGGCGGCGGGATGCTGCCGGACGTGACCCCCAAGTCGCCGCGCCAGCGCCAGGCGGCCATGATCGCTGCCCAGGCCGAGGCCCGGGCAGCAGCCGCGGCCCGGGTGACGGAGGGCGCCGCCGCGACCAACCAGCTCGACCTGCTCGCGCTCTGGACCCCGGCCGCGCGCAACGGCCTGGGCGGCACCCGGCAGATCCGCCTGGTCGTCCAGAATGCGGTGGACGTCGCGAACACCGCCTTCGTCAACAGCCGGATCGACGCCCGCCTGAACCTGATCCACGCCCGCGAGATGAACATCGCCGAGATCGGCGACCCCGAGGCCGACCTCGTGGCGTTGCAGAGGAACAAGGAGGTCGCCGCGCTGCGCAAGAGCGTGGGGGCCGACGTCGTCAGCATGTTCGTCAACCAGATGAACGGCGCCTGCGGAATCGGCTACCTGATGACGAACGACGCCTTCAGCAACGAGTTCGCCCCCTGGACCTACTCGACGGTGCGGCGCGCCTGCGGCGCCCTGGTGCTCGCCCACGAGGTCGGGCACAACCTGGGCGCCCACCACGACAAGGCGAACGCCGGCAACGCCGAATTCGCCCTGTTCCCCTTTGCCTTCGGCCACATCGTCGAGGGGCAGTTCCGCACGGTGATGGCGTACGGCAACAACTGCTCGACCTGTCCCTGGGTCGAGCACTTCTCGAACCCGGGCGTGACGCGCAACGGCGTCGCCACCGGCGTCGCGGGCCAGGCGGACAACGCCCAGGCGATCAACGCCTCGAAGGGGCTGGTCTCCACGTTCCAGTCGCTGCAGCCGTGCAAGAAGGGGTCGACCAACCTCTGCCTGCTCGGCAACCGCTACCGGGTCGAGCTGTTCTGGGAGAACCAGTTCAACAAGGCGCAGGGCGTGGGCACCGCGGTCACGCGCACGGACGCGGCCGGCTTCTTCACCTTCGGCGACGCCTCGAACATCGAGCTGATGGTCAAGCTGCTCGACTTCGGCGACGTGGTCAAGGTGTTCTACGGCCAGCTCACGAACCTGAAGTTCACCCTGATCGTCACCGACACCAAGACCGGCGCGGCCAAGGTCTATGAGAACACGCCGCGGGAGTGCGGCGGCATCGACCAGGGAGCGTTCGCCGCTTCGTCGTCGTTCCTGTCGGTTGCGACCGGTCCCTCGCGGACCGCCGCGGCGGCGTCCTGCAAGAAGGACAAGAACACGCTCTGCCTGCTCAAGGACCGCTTCCAGGTGAAGGTCGACTGGCGCAACCCGGGCAACAACACCACCGGCGCGGGCGGCGCGGTTCCGATCTCCGGAGTGACCGGCGCCTTCTACTTCACGGACACGAGCAACCTGGAGCTGATGGCGAAGATCATCGACTACGGCGACCGGATCGACTTCTTCTACGGCACGCTGAGTGACCTGGAGTACACGATCACGCTGACCGACTTGAACACCGGCCAGAGCAAGGTCTACCGCAACCCCGCCGGCACCTATTGCGGCGGCCAGGAAGGCGGCGTCTTCCCAAGGTAGGAACGATAGAGGCCCCCTCCCTTGGAGGGGGCCTTCCCTCACCTCACTTCGGCGCCACCGACAGTATCCTCTCGATCTTCTTCGGATCGTCCGGCAGCAGCCCCGAGGCCGGCAGCCGGGGGACCAGGCTCGCCCAGCGCGGCTCCTTTGCGAAGACCTCCTTGAACAGGGCTAGGGCCTTGTCCTCCTGGCCGGCCACGAACAGGGTAACCGCCTGCCAGAAGGGGAGCTCCACGATCCCCGGCGCGAGCCCGGTGGCCCGGGTGTAGTGGCCGAGGGCGGACTGGAAGTCGTTCTTCGCCACGGCCTCGTCGCCGCGGTTCATCTCCTCGTAGGCCCGGTGCAGGTCGAGCAGCCGCCGCAGCTCGGCGAGAGGCTGCGGATGGTCGTCCACGCGCACGTCCACCAGCCGGTCGCGCCAGGGCTCGCCGGAGGACCTGGCCTTGACCACGATCAGGGCCGCGCTCTGGCGGCCCCGGATGTCACCGCCCTCGGCCTCGGCCGCCTCCAGCGCGGCGAGCATCCGGTCCGCGAGGTCCCCCTTGGCGCTCTCGTAGGCCTTGGCCATGGCCGGCCAGACCGTGGCCTTGTCCATCAGGTTGGCCTGCACCGTGTAGCCGCTCCCGGTCTGGTGGCCGGCGGCGGCGATGCACCTCGGGCCGGTCCAGACCGCGACCCGTCCCTGGGCATCCACCATGGCCACCTGCCGCACGTCCTTTTCGGGGTCCTGGGCCACGAGCTGGTCGAGGGCCTCCTTCGCCGACCTCCCCTGGCGCATCAGCTCCAGCCCCTTCGGGCCGTAATCGATCTTCGCGAACGACTGCGTGGCCACGGCGCCCACCCCGGCCTCGGCCCAGGGGACGACCGTCCCCACCTGGAACCAATGGCTCTGGACCGCGACGCCGAAGTCGCCGGTGACCGGGTCGCGGGCCACGATCGAGTAGGTGTGCGCGAACGGATCGCGGGCCTGGGCGGCAGCGGGAAAGGCGGGCACCAGAACGGCGGCGCCAAACAGGGGGATCAGCTTCCAGGGGGGCAGCTTCATGGGGGTCTCCTCTCAAGGTCGCCGGCTGCCGCTTGGCGTGGCGCCGGTCCCGGCATATCATTCCATGGCTAAAAGCCGTCGCAGCAGCGCGTTCCGTCCGCGCGTGTAACTTCGAGGTCGATTGAGGTCAATGGCCGTCGAGAACGACCCTACCGTCCGGCCCCTGGTCCGGTTCTTTTCGCCCGGTATCCTCGGACCGGCGCTGGGAGCCGGTGCCGTCCTGAGCCTGGCGGTGCTCGCGGTGTGGCGCTTCGCCCCCGGTCTGCTGGCGGCGCTCGGGCTGCTCCTCGCCTGGGCGACTGCCCTGGCCTGGGGCCTGGCCCTGGCCGCGCGGAGGGAGGAGAGGACCGGTCTGGCACAGCCCGCCCCGGAGGAGCGGAAGGCCCCGGCTGTCTCGCCTGCCCCGGCTACCCCGGCGGCTACCGCGGTCAGCCCGGCGGCTACTCCGGCCAACGGGCAAGCCATCACCATCCGCGACCCCCTGACCGGCCTCTTCCACCGCCGCTACTTCGAGGCCTCCCTGGAGCGGGAGATCCACCGCATGGAGCGCCGCAACCGGCCGCTCGGGATCATCCTGATGGAGGTGGACGGTTTCCAGAGCTTCGCGGAGGCCCGGGGCCAGGGCGCGTCCGAAGCGCTGCTGCGGATGCTCGGAGTCCTCCTGAACCGCCGCGTGCGGGGAGGGGACGTGGCGAGCCGCTATGACGGCGGGACCTTCGGTCTGCTCCTGCCGGAGGCGCCGCTCGAGGGGGTGCAGACGCGCGCCGAGCAGCTCCGGAGCGCGGTCCGGGAGATGCGCGAGGGCGAGGGGGGGCCCCTGGCCGGCATCACCCTCTCCCTCGGCGTCGCCGCCTTCCCGGACAGCGGCCACTCCTCCGAGAAGCTGCTGCGGGCCGTCAAGGCCGCCCTGGACGACGCCAAGACCGAGTGCGACTGCGTGGCCGTGGCGCCCGACGCGGTCCTCGACCGCCGCCTGATGCTCCCCGACTGAGACGCCCGAGACGCGAGCCGAGACGCGAGTGTTCCGATCCTTCCCCCTGACCCCGTGGAAGCTCGCCGGCCTGCTCGCCGGGCTCCTGGCCTTCTTCCTCCTCGCCTTCCTGGACACGCCGCTGCGCCACGATCCCGAGTACGGGTCGCGGCCGGCGTTCGCGGCCGCGGGCGCCGCGCTGATGGCGATCTGGTGGCTGACCGAGGCGCTGCCGATCTACGTCACGGCCTGCGTGCCGCTCGTGCTCTTCCCCCTGACCGGCGTCTTCGGCGACTCGGCGGGGGACAACGTCCGGCAGTCGGTCCTGCCGTACCTGGACCCCTACATCTTCCTGTTCGCCGGGGGTATGGGGATCGCCGCGGCCATGCAGCAATGGAACCTCCACAGGAGGATCGCGCTGGGGATCATGGACCGCATCGGCAGCGACCCGCGGCGCCTCCTCGCCGGCACTCTGGTCGCCACCGCCTTCATCTCCATGTGGATCTCGAACACGGCCACGGCGGCCATGATGATGCCCATCGGCCTGGCCGTGGTCCTTCAGGTGGAAGACCAGCGCGGGGCGGGGCGGCTGCGGCACTACGGCATGGCCATCATGCTCGCCATCGCCTACGGCGCCAACGTCGGCGGTATCGGCACCAAGATCGGCACGGCCCCGAACGCCCAGTTCTCCGGCTTCATGGAGCGCATGGGCATCGAGATCAGCTTCCTCCAGTTCCTGGCCGTGGGGCTGCCGTTCATGCTGGCCTTCCTGCCGGTCGTCTGGTGGATGCTCTGGCGGATCGGCCGGAAGGAAGGGCTGGCCGGGGAGATCGGAGAGGAAGTTGTCCAGGGTGAGCTGGCGAAGCTCGGCCCGGTGCGGCGGCCGGAGCGGATCGTCCTCGGCGTCTTCCTCGTGACGGCGGGGCTCTGGATTGCGGGCAAGGTGCTGACCGATTTCCTGAAGCCGCGGGTGCCGTTCGAGCTGACCTCCGCGCACGTGGAAGGGGGGATCGCGGTGCTCGCGGCCCTGATCCTGATGCTCTGGCGGACGCAGGGCCGGCAGGTGCTCGGCTTCCGCGCCCTGGGCCAGGTGCCGTGGGAGACGCTGCTGCTCCTCGGCGGCGGGTTCGCCATGGCCGCGGCGATCCAGAAGAGCGGCCTTTCGGCCTGGCTCGGGGAGCAGCTCCTGGCGGTGCGCGGCGTGCCCCCGTTCGCCCAGGTGCTGCTGTCGAGCCTGGCCGTGGTGGCCCTGTCCGCGGTGGCTTCGAACACCGCGACCATCGCGGTCATGCTCGTGGTGCTCAAGGACGCGGTGGCGCCGGAGATCATGACCACGACACTCTTCGCGGCCACGATCGCCAGCTCCTGCGACTTCGCCCTGCCCGTGGGCACGCCGCCCAACGCGATCGTCTTCGGCAGCGGCTACGTCAGCATCCCGCGCATGGCGAGGACGGGAGTGGTGCTCGACATCCTCGCCGCCGTCCTGGCCGCGGTCTGGTGCTGGGTGATCGTGCGGCTGGTGGTGTAGCTCAAACCTCCTGGCCTTGACGATTCGGTAAGCTTACCGAGCCGCTCGGATTGAACCAGGCCAGCCCTTCAGGGGACAGACAAGAGGGGACTACCGCGGAGCCCCTGCCGCCGAGCCTCGCCTCGATCGCGAGGAGCCGCGAGGCTTGCGCCGACGTCGTGCAAGGACCCGCATTTCGTCAGGAGCGGTGGGGCCGGGACATTGGGTCTGGGAGCTGAACCATGAGAAAACTTTCTTCCATCCTCTTGCTCACCCAGATGTTCACGTTCGCGCTCGCGGCCCGGGGGCAGTCCGGCCCGAGCGACACCATGACAGTCCGGGCCAGGCAGGTCGCCGCGAACCTGACCGCGCCCGTGACCCTCGTCGAGTCTCCGGACCGCAGCCACCGCCTGTTCATCGTCGACCAGATCGGAGTAATCCGGGTGCTCCTGCCCGGAGGACGGCTCCTGGACGAGCCCTTCCTCGACGTGCGCGACCGGCTGGTGGACCTGCAGACCGACTTCGACGAGCGGGGACTGCTGGGGCTCGCATTCCATCCCGAGTACGCCGAGAACGGCAGGTTCTTCGTCTTCTACAGCGCGCCTCTGCGGGACGGGGCTCCCGCGGGGTGGAACTGCACCAGCACCATCTCCGAGTTCCTGGTCTCGAACAATCCGAACCGGGCCGATCCCGCCTCGGAGCGGATCCTCCTGCAAGTGGACAAGCCGCAGTTCAACCACAACGGCGGCACCATCGCGTTCGGCCCCGATGGAAAGCTTTATATCTCGCTGGGAGACGGCGGGGGCGCCAACGACATCGGCCTCGGACACGTCGAGGACTGGTTTGCTGACAACGAGGGCGGAAACGGACAGGACATCACCGACAACCTGCTCGGGAGCATCCTCCGCATCGACATCGACGCGGGTGCTCCGTATGCGATCCCGCCCGACAACCCCTTCGCCGACGGGGCGGGGCTCGACGAGGTCTGGGCCTACGGCTTCCGCAACCCCTACCGGATCTCCTTCGATGGCGACCGCCTTTTCGCTGGTGACGCCGGGCAGGTGCTCTGGGAGGAGGTCTCGATCGTGGTCAAGGGTGGGAACTACGGCTGGAACGTCAAGGAAGGGACCCACTGCTTCGACGCCGAGAACGCGAGCGTGTCGCCCGCCGAGTGCCCGGCCTTCGCGCCCGGAGGCGTGCCGTTGCGGAACCCGATCATCGAGTACCCCAACGCGCGTCAAACCGGCGGGGGTCTCGGGCTCGTCGTGGTGGGCGGCCACGTGTACCGGGGCCGCGACCTGCCTCAGTTCCGGGGGCGTTACGTTTTCGGAGACTGGAGCCGGTCCTTTGTCGAGCCTGACGGCTCCCTGCTCGTGGCATCGCCGCGCAGGCGCGGCCCATGGAAGATCCAGGAGCTCCGGGTCCAGAACCGTCCGAATGGCCGGCTCGGCCACTTCGTCCTCGGTGTCAGCCGGGACGGCCGCGGAGAGATTTACGTGCTCACCTCGGACAGCGTCGGTCCCTCGGGGAACACCGGCAGGGTCTACAAGCTCATGAGGCCGGGGAGCTAGGCTTCTGTCAAAGCAGGATTGACGGGATGCATTTGATGTAGGGGAGGGGCTTGCCCAGGACAAGCCCCTCCCTACAGGAAATTCCGTCAACCCCTCTAAAGCCGCAGCCGGATCAGCGCTCCCAGGGTCACGGTGTCGGTCTCGACCTCGTCGACCAGGTCCCAGTCGTCGAAGCGGTAGTTGGCGTTCACGTCCAGGCTCAGCCTGGGGATGATGGAGATGTCGAAGCCGATGCGCGCGGCGTAGAACATGTCCGACGTCTCGCCGTCCGAGTGGGTCACGCCCACGCCCGCGCCGGCATAGAGGCCGTGGCCGACCAGGAGGTAGGCCTGGGGCGAGAACGCCTCCTCGGTCGAGCCGCCGAAGCCGTCCGCGAAGTACTCCAGGTCCAGCTCCAGCGAGAAGATCCCCTCCGGCATGTACTGGTAGGAGACGATGCCCGAGGTCCCCTCGTCCTCGATCCCCTCGAAGCCGTCGTCCGCCAGGTCGTCGACCGTCTGCCAGTGGTGGAGCCCGGCGCCGATCCGGTGATCGGCCGCAACGGGACCGACCATCAGCACTGCCAGTATTGTCATCAGGAGGAACCCTCTCTTCATCGCGTCTCCTTTCGTGGTCATCTCGTCATCATCTTTCGCCATTGTCCGAAATGCTCGGAAAACGGTCCCCCGTGCACCATCAGGGTGAGGAGGAGTTTCCCATGAATCGATCCGCGAAGTGTGGCCTGCTCCTGACCCTGTTCGCTGTGGCCGCCGCGGTGCCCGTCCGGGCCGCCGAGCACGACGAGTGCGACGCTGGATTCATCGCCTTCCTCGGCTCCGAGACCTATCAGTTCTCGCCCTCCCTGGAGGGGGACCTCGGCAGGGTCCGCCTCTACACGGTCCTCTCCCACCAGAGCGCCGCGGCCCTGGAGGACTATGGCCGCGCCTTCTGGCGGCTGGAGATCCGCGACGAGGCCGGCCGGCTGGTCCGCGCGGAGAGAGGCTCGGCGCGGATCGAGTCCGAAGGCCAGGCCGTGGCCGACTTCGTCTGGGACGGCCGCGACAGCCAGGGACGGCTGGTGCCGCCCGGCAAGTACCGCTATACCTTCCTCGGCCGCTACGCCCCCGACCGGCTGCGCCCGGTCAAGCCGCTGCGCGAGTACGGCGACCTCCAAGGCGTGTCGGGCGCCACCGAGGCCTACGCCTCGACGGACGAGGTGATCGTGGACTACTCGCTGACCGCCGACGCCTCGGTCCGCCTGCGCCAGAGCGCCCTGCTCGGCTCCTGCCAGGCGCAGCAGAACACGCCGATCGAGAGCGGCTTCGGCTACAACTTCTACTACGGCTCCACCCACAGCCACTCCAACTGGTCCGACGGCGGCCATCCCACCTCGGGCTGCTCCTCCGGGAACGCCTCCGGCAGCGGCACCTTCAACCCCGCGGCCGTCTACGACTACGCGCGCAACTCGGGCGGGGTCGACTATTGGCTCATCAACGAGCACAACCACCTGATCCAGGACGCCATCGCGACCAACAACCCGCCGGTGACCGAGGCCAAGGTGAAGCAGCGCTACGCCGACGGCCGGGCCGCGGCCAACGCGGCCACGGTCAACGACGTCTTCGTCGGCCTCTACGGCATGGAGTGGGGGGTGACCACCAACAACGACCAGGGCCACGTCACCCTGATCGAGACTCCGAAGCTCTTCGGCTGGGAGAGCTGCTCCACCTGCAACGGTCCCAACGCGGAGTGCACGCCGGGCACCAACTGCTATTTCGACATCTTCACCCCCAAGCGCTTCGGCTATCTCACCCTGTACAAACGCTCGCTGGAGAACCCGTCCTCAGCCGGCGCGCTGGGCATCCTCTGCCACCCCTCCTCCGGGGAGTTCGACAACTACGCCTTCAACGCCGACGCCGACAACGCTCTTCAGGGGATCGCGGTGCGCAGCGGCCTGGCCTTCAACACGGCCACCAACTGCGCCGACGCCAACGTGGCCAACACCGACTACAGCCCGCGCTGGAAGAGCGCGCTCAATCTCGGCTTCCATCTCGGGCCGGTCGCCGACCACGACTCGCACTGCAACAACTACGGCCAGGCCATCCCGAACCGCACGGTCTACCTGATCCCCAACGGCGCCGCGCCGGTCCTCACCAAGACCAAGCTGATGCAGGCGCACAAGGCCCGGCACTTCTTCGCCACCGAGGACTCCAACGCCCAGCTCGTCTTCGGCACCTCGGACGGCACCCGCGTCATGGGCGACATCTTCAGCGCCGCCGGCTCCGCGACCCTGCGGGCGGCGGTCTACGATCCGGGCGCCGAGACGGTATCGACCCTCGAGATCTGGCGCGGCCAGATCGGCGGGGGAGTGCCCGCCAGCCCCCTGCAGACCGTCTCCAACCAGTCGACGCTGACGGTCACGCAGAACCTGACGTCCGGGACCTATTACTACTACGTCCACGCCGTGCAGGCCGACGGCCACGACCTCTGGTCGGCGCCGATGTGGATCACCTACGGTCCTGGAGGAGGCGGCAGCATCAGCGTCGCCGGCTGGCGCGTCTCCCAGCTCGTCGCCACGTTCGGCTACACCCTGCCCGCGGGCACCGTGATCCCGGACAACGGCTACCTGGTGATCGGGCGCGACGCCACCAAGGCCGCCTTCGAAGCGTTCTGGGGGCCGCTGCCGGCGAACGCGGTGTATTTGAACTCGGCGGGCGCGATGCCGGTCATCAACGGCTCCGAGACGTACGACCTCTACAACGCCTCTAACACCAAGGTGGACGGCCGGACCATCGCGATGGGCTCGAGCGGCGGCAGCTCGGTGAAGCGCAAGGACCCCTGCCAGGCGGCGAACCTGAGCGGGAGCTGGACGGTCACGGCCTCCTCGACCGGCACGCCCGGCAGCGGAGCGGGCGCGGGCTGCAGCAAGGGAGTCGTGATCAACGAGTTTGCCGATGCCACGGGCACCGGGAACTTCATCTACGAGTTCATCGAGCTGCACTACGACAAGTAGGCGAAACGGAAAGCGGTCGGCGGACACTCAGGTTCAGGCTGCTCTCGAATCGAACCAAGGAGGATCCCCGTGTCCATGAAACGCCTGTTCCTTGTCCTGACCGCTCTTCTCGCCCTGGCCGTCTCCGTCTCCGCGCAGGAGATCAAATGGACCGAGGGTCCCGTCACCGCCGAGCTCGGCGACAACCTGGCCAAGGTCGATGTCCCCGAGGGCTACGTCTTCGCCGATGCGGACGAGTCGCGCAAGTTCATGGAGATGACCGGCAACCCGCCCACCGGCCGGGAGCTCGGGGTCATCATGCCCGCGGCCGAGGGCAAGAACTGGTTCCTGATCTTCGAGTACGAGGAGGCCGGGTTCATCAAGGACGATGACAAGGACGAGATCGACGCCGACGCCATCCTCGAATCGGTCCGCGAGGGCACCGAGGCCTCCAATGAGGAGCGCAAGAAGCTGGGCGCCGGGCCGATCCACGTGGTCGGCTGGTTCGAGAAGCCCCACTACGACAGCAAGAGCCACAACCTGGTCTGGGCCATCGAGGCGAAGGGGGAGGTGGACACCGACCGCAGCGTCAACTACGACGTCCGCCTGCTCGGCCGGCGCGGCTACGTTTCGGCCACGCTGGTGACCGACCCCGGCTCCCTGCAGGCCGACCTGCCCCACGTGCAGACCCTGCTCTCGGGCTTCTCCTTCCAGCAGGGGAACCGGTACGCGGACTGGGTGAGCGGCGACAAGGTCGCCGAGTACGGCCTGACCGCCCTGGTCGCGGGAGGCGCCGGTGCCGCGGCCATGAAGATGGGGCTCTTCGCCAAGCTCGGCAAGCTGCTCGCCAAGGGCGGCAAGCTGATCATCGTGGCCCTCGTCGGCCTGGCCGCCGGCATCAAGAAGCTGTTCGGCGGCAAGAAGGAGGAAGGAGAGGCTCCGATCGCGCCGTAAGCCGTAAGACGTAAGATCCCTCTCCATGCTCGTTGCCGTCCTGCGGGAGCTGTTCCCGTTCCTCGCCGCGCTCTACCTCCTCGACGGCCTCGCCTGGCTCGGCGCGCTGGATATCCTGTTCGTGCGCTGGGCCTGGGGGTGGAGCGTCTTCGAGGGGCGGGGACTGCGCCCGGCCGGCGTGCTGCCGCTCGACCTCGCCTTCTCGGCTGCCGGCCCGGCCGCCATCTCCACGGCCGACGGCCTGCTGGTCCCCGGTCCCGAGGTCCGCGGGGCGGACGTCTACGATCCCGAGCGCTGGACGCGGCTGTCCCAGGACCACCCGGAGGCGCGGGATCTGCGTCTTTCCGAGGCTCCTGCCTTCGACCTCCATGCCTTCGACCTAGACGCTGCGCGGGAACGTCTGGAGGCTTTCCGCGAAGAGACGCAGCTGCTCCGCGTTCTCGGCTGGGGCCTGTTCGTGCTGATCTTTCTCCTGCTGCCCGCCGTCCTTTACATCCATCCCGCGCCGGACCGCCTTCTCCTCCCGCTCGTCCTGGGCATCGCCGCTCTGTACGCCGCCACCCTGGGACTGACCTTGCTCGCGGGCTCGCGTCTGCGCGCGAAACGGGCTCCCTCCCTGGTCGCGATGCTGCTCTCCCCGATGTCCAGCCTGCGCGCCGTCCGCGAGCTCGGCCGCAACCTTTTCCATGACTTCGATTCGCTGACGGTCGCGGCCCTCCTTCTGCCGCGCGAGCGGTTCATCACCCGCGCCCGGGCCGAGCTGCACGGTGCGGCCCATGCCGCCGGGCGGGGGGACGAGGGGTGGCGCCGCCACTGGAGCGAGCGGCGCCAGGCCCTGTTGAGATTGCTGGACCGGGCCGGGATCGCGGAGGCCGAAGCGCTCGCGGCGCCGGCCCCGCGGGACCTCTCGGCGCGCTCCTGGTGTCCGGTCTGCGGCATCGAGTCCCGGTCGGAGGGCGGAGCCTGCGAGGACTGCGGGCTGCCGCTTGCCGATTTTCGGAAGTAGCTTTCGTTCTGGCACGCCTCTTGCGGAACCGCCTCTCCGGATGCGGTGACCTGTTTACCAGGTCCGGTGCTTGGCTTCACGGTTGGAGTTGGCACGCCGCAGTAACAATCCAAGAAAGGAAAGGTGCTATGGCGAGACGTGACAACCCGGGCGAGAACCGCCCGACTGGCACTCCACCTACGTCCACCAACCCCGATCCCCTCGCATCGAACGAGCAGCAGGGCGTAGGACAGCAGGCAAAGGAACAGGTCCGGCACCTTGCCGAAGACGCCAAGAGGGAGACCTCCCGTGCGGCTGGCCAGGCGGGCGACTTCGTCTCCGGACTCGTTTCCCGTCAGAAGGACCAGGCGGCCGAGCGTCTCGGCGGCGTGGCCGGAACCCTTCGCGACGTGGGCAATCGTCTCCAGGAGGAGAACCAGGCCGCCGGAGTCGGGCAGTACGCTTTGCGTGCCGCGGACCAGGTGGACCGCCTCTCCCACTACCTGCGCGACCGCGACCTCAACACTTTCTTCCGCGACACCGAGACCTTCGCGCGCCGTCACCCCGATGTCTTCCTGGGTGGCACGTTCCTGGCGGGTCTGCTCCTGGCGCGGTTCCTCAAGAGCTCGTCCGAGCGCGGCTTTGACGGCTACGACGCCAACGCCTACGTCTCGTTCGACGACGACTACGGCACAACCGGCCGGCGCTATGGCCGCAGCGGCTACGACGGCGACGACACCAACGCGTACGCGTCCTATCCCGGTGAGCGGTACGGCCGGGGGAACGACTACCAGGGCCCGCAGGAGCCGTTCCGCACGCGGGAGCAAGAGGGCCCTTATGGCAAGCCGGAAGGCTTCAAGGTCCCTGAAACTCCAGGAGGTGCCTGACATGCAGCCGTTGAGAGATGACCGTTCCCTCGGGCAGATTCTGAGGGACCTGCGTGACGAGACCAGCCAGCTGCTCCGGCAGGAGGTGGACCTCGCGAAGACGGAGATGTCCGAGAAGGCGTCCCGGCTCGGGGGGAACCTCGGTTCGGTGGCGGTCGGCGGCGCGGTGCTGTTCGCCGGGGCGCTGACTCTGCTCGCCGCCCTGACGCTCGGCCTCATCGCGCTCTTCTCCCAATTCATGGACCGCGACGTGGCCATGTGGCTCGCGCCGCTCCTGGTCGGCGGCGTCCTCGCTGCCGTCGGGTACGGCCTCGTCCAGAAAGCCCTCCACGCCCTCAAGCAGGAAGGCATCGCTCCCAAGAGAACCACCCAGAGCTTGAAGGAGAACAAGGAATGGCTTACAGCGAAGATGAAGTGACGGGCCGTACGGGCTCGAACGAATACGGAACGCACGATCGTGAACCCAACTCGCGGCAGATCCGGCACGAGATCGAGAACACGCGCCGCGACATGGACCGCAACCTCGACGCTCTCGAGCAGAAGCTGACCCCCTCGCAGATCGCCCTGGAGGCCTGGGGCCTGTTCCGCGGCGGCTCCACCGCCGGCGTCAGCCGGCTCTGGCGGATCGCCAAGCAGCACCCCGGCCCGGCCGCCGTGATCGGCGTCGGCCTCGCCTGGCTCCTGAGCGAGAACACGAAGGGCAGCGACGACCGCGCCGAGTACGGCTACCGTCCTGGCTACGCCGGCGCCTATGGCTACGGCTACGGCCGCAGGGGCTATGCCGGCGCGACCGGCTACGGGACGACCGACTACGGGGCGACCGGCTACGCGGGCGACTACGACGAGAGCGGGGGCCGGCTCAGCTCGGCTCTCCACACCGCCGGCGACAAGATGTCCGGCGCAGCCGGCACGGCCACGCACGCGGTGACCGGGGCGGCCTCGACCGCCAAGGACGCCGTGGTCGGGGCGGCTTCCACTGCCAAGGACGCGGTGGCCGGGGCGGCCAGCACGGCCAAGGAGGCCGTATCGGGCGCCAAGGACCGGGTGGTCGACGCCACCAGCGCGGCGCGCGAGCGGGCCGCCGAGCTCAGCTGGCAGGCCCGGGAGCGGGCGCGCTACCAGGCGCGCCAGGCGCGGGTCGGTTTCTGGGAGACTATGGAGGAGCGGCCCCTGGCGCTCGGCGCCGCGGCGCTGGCCCTGGGTGTCGTTGCCGGTCTCATGATCCCGTCCACCCGCAAGGAGGACGAGCTCATGGGCGAGACCCGCGACCGTCTGATGGATCGGGCCAAGGAGGTGGGCGGCGAGGCCCTGGAGAAGGGCAAGCAGGTCGCCACGGTGGCGGTGGATACCCTCAAGGAAGAGGTCGAGCGTCAGGACCTGACGCCCGAGAAGCTCGCCGAGAAGGTCCGCAACGTCGCCAAGGAGGCCGCGAACACGGTCAAGGAGGAGGGCAAGAAGCAGGCGTCCGGCCTCAAGGAAACCGCGAAGGACGGCACGACCGGCGGGGTTGTTTCCGGCGCCAGCGGCCCGGGCAGCACCACGCCCACGACCGGCGGCAACGTGCCCACCTCGGCCGTGACGGGTGGCCCGAAGGTCGAGGAGCGCGAGCCCGAGCTCAGCCGGAAGTGAGCTGAGCCGAAGTCCTGAGCAAGGCCAGGAAGGAGGGTGCTGTCGGGCCCTCACCTGGCCTCTTGCCTTTTGTACAATCAACGCGCCATGAGAACGACGACCCCGCTCCCTGTCGAGCCGGCCGAGCCCGGTCCGGGCCAGGAGTCCGTCTGGGACTACCCGCGTCCGCCGCGGGTGGAGGACTCGGCCCGCCATGTCCAGGTCTGGTTCAACGGTGTGCTGCTGGCCGACTCGCGCCGGGCCAAGCGCGTGCTGGAGACGAGCCATCCCCCCACCTGGTACATCCCGCCCGAGGACGTGAAGCTGGAGCACCTCCGCGAGAACGAGGAGGCGAGCTGGTGCGAGTGGAAGGGTCTGACGCACTACTACGACGTCGAGGTGAGCGGCGTCCGGGCCTCCTCGGCCGCCTGGTTCTACCAGCAGCCCACGCGGATGTTCGACGAGCTCCGCAATTACGTCGCTTTCTATCCCCACCTCATGGAGGCCTGCTACGTCGACGGCGAGCGGGTCACCCCGCAGGCCGGCGGCTTCTACGGTGGTTGGATCACGAAGGACGTCGCCGGTCCTTTCAAAGGCGGGCCGGGGACGGCGGGGTGGTGAAGCAAGGCATCGCTTCCCGCGAAGAGCAGCAACCAGCAGAAACCAGCCGGTAGAGTATTTTGACGTAGATTGCGAGAAAGAGTGACTTTCGATCAGAAGCGCTGTCTTTAGCGCAATGTAGAGACCTGAGGTAACCCCTCTGTCTCGTGGCGGGGCAGGGATGTGGTTGCCGTCGAAAGGCTCCGCATGCGCTTCCCCTTCTTTGTCTTTCTCCTCGTTCTGCTTCGCCTTTCCGCTCCTGCTCTCCGGGAGTCGGTGCTGGATCTGGTCCCTGCCGTCAGTTCGTCGGAATCGGACTCAAGGACCGAGAATAAGCCCCGGGATAAGGGCGACAAAGGCTCGGAGATAGACCCCAACGGGTAGCGTTCCCACGAAATCCCATGTACACTGCCTCTCCTCTTGGAAGAGACTTCTTGTCCCCGGAGAGAATATGGCTCCGATCCATGTTTCCCGCGAGATCCTCCGGGCTGTTCTGCGTGGCGAGCTCACTCCACAGATGCTCCTTCAGATCGGCTGGGAACATTTGATCGAGGCGTGCCCGTACTGCCGGCTCGAGTTCGAAGCTTTCCAGAGAGAGCAGCGTTCCAACGGTTTCGGCGGCTTCGCCCGTACCGCCGGGGTGGGGAGGGAGGAAGGTCAGGCCGAGCGGGAGCTGCGGGACCTTCTTCAGCTTTCTCCCGAGGAGCGCATAAGCACGGTGGACCGGGCGCGGGTCCGGTTCCGGAGCGCGGCTCTCGTGCGGCTCCTCCTTCGAGAGAGCGAAAGGCGGATCCCGACTGATCGGAAGGAAGCCCTCCATCTGGCCGAGTTGGCGGGTGTGGTGACTCGCGTCTCGCCGCTGATCCCCAGGGTCTTCGACCTGATGGTGCTGGCATGCGCCTACGTCGGGAACGCCCGGCGAGTCGGCGACGACCCGCGCAAGGCCGAGGAGCACTTCCGCCAGGCCCGCTCCATCATGGACGTCCAGGGGGTGACCGATCTGGCGGTCATCGCCCGGGTCGACGAGCTCGAGGGTACCCTGCGCAAGGACCAGCGCCTCTTCCCGGCGGCCGAAGGGCTTTACACCCGTGCCATCCTGCTGCACCGGCTCGTCTCGGACCGCATCGGGCAGGCCCGCACGCTCCTCGCTCTCGGCACGCTGCACAACCTGCAGGGAGACCCCGGCCGGGCTGCCGACGCCACGCGCTCCGCGCTGGAAAAGATCGGGCGGGCAGGCGAGCCGCGGCTTTACATGATCGGCCGCTACAACCTTGCCCGCTATCTGGTAGAAGCCGGAGACCATGAGGCTGCTGCCGATCTCCTGGACAAGGACGCGGAGCTCTTCCGCCGGTTTCCGGAGCCCTCGACACAGCTCCGTCTCACTTGGCTACGCGGCAAGATCTCGGCCGGTCTGGGGAGCCGCGAGGAGGCGGAAAGGGCGTTCCTGGAAGCCCGTGACGGCTTCGTCGCCCAGGGAAACGCGTTCGATGCAGCCATGGTCTCGGTCGAGGATCTGGCGATCCTCTACCTCCAGCAGGGGCGCACGGAGGAGGTCAAGCACCTGACCGAGGAGATGCTCGCCGTCTTCGAGGCGCAGGACGTCCACCGCGAAGCCTTGGCGGCGCTCGTCCTTTTCCAGGAGGCAGCCCGCCGGGAGGAGGTCACGCGGACCCTCCTCCAGGAGCTGGCGGATTACCTGAAGGCCTCGCAGTCCGATCCCTCGCTCCGATTCCGGGAACCGTCCTGAGGCATAGACGCGCGTCAGAGCAGTGACAATCCGCGGTTCGGCTCGCCTTCGGCGAAGCGGGACGGGCGGAGGGCGTGAACGTCCACCGAGCTTGCGCGGCCATCCAGGATCATCTCGGCAACGATCTGGCCCAGCGCGGGAGAATGCATGACCCCGTGGCCCGAGGAGCCGTTCATCAGGAAGAGATTGGCGAGCCCCGGCGCCGGACCGACGATCACGTGCGAGTCGGGCGACATCTCGTAGAGCCCCGCCCAGCAGGCCGGCAGGTCGATCCCGGCCTCTCTCAGGCAGGGGACCCGGTAGTGCGCTCGCTCGACGACACCGGGCAACCATGAGGGGTCGAAGGTGGTGTCGAACGGATCGGCGGAGGGGAGGTCGGCGGAGCGGAGGAGAAGGACGCGATCATCCCGGACCCGGAGGTGAAAGCCGTCCTCCAGGAAGATGGTCATCGGCATGGTCTCGGGAAGACCGGAGAAGGGCCGGGTCGCCGCCACCTGTCTGCGGGCCGGCTCCACCGGGATCTCGATCCCCGCCATCCGCGCCACCGCCCCGGCCCAGGCGCCCGCCGCGTTGATCACGAATCGCGATGAAACCGGCCCCCGGGAGGTCTCCACCCGGACGATCCGGTCCCCTTCCATCGTCAGACCGGTGACCTCGGCGCCATACTCGAATCCCACCCCCAGCCGCCGGGCCGCCTCGGTATAGCCGCGCAGGATCTCCAGCGGCCGGATGAAGCCGTCGGTGGTTCCGAGGGTGCCGCCGGGGATGCCGTCGGTATTGACGGCTGGGTTGATCCGCCGGATGTCCTCGGGTCCGAGCCGCTCAACCCCGGGCACGCCCAGCGGCTGAAGGAAGCCGAGAAGCCAGTCCAGGGCCGCGAGCTGCTCCTCGTCGCCCGCCAGGAAGAGATAGCCGTACGGATGGTAGCCGGAGTCGGCGCCGACCTCCTCGGGGAAGCGGAGGAGCTTCTCCCGCGAGAGGAGGGAGAGACGGACGTTGACCTCGGTGGAGAACTGAGAGCGGAAGCCGCCCGTGGCCCGGCCCGTGCTGCCCTGCCCGGGTGCCGGAAAACGGTCGAGGACGAGGACGTCGCGGCAGCCGCGGGACGCCAGGTGCCACGCGGCGCTCGCGCCCATGACGCCGCCGCCCAGGATGACGACGTCGGGGGACCTCATGCGTCCTTCGCCAGCCGGATGCCCGTGAACTGGAAGCGGGCATCGGCCGGCCAGAAGTTGCGGTAGCTGGCGCGGATGTGGTTGGCCGGGGTGGCGCACGAGCCGCCGCGCAGCACCCGCTGGTTGTCCATGAACTTGCCGTTGTACTCCATGAGCGGACCCTCGAAGGGCCTGTAGCCCGGGTAGGGCTCGTAGTGGCTCGTCGTCCACTCCCAGACATCGCCGCCCATCTGGACCAGAGAGCCGTCGCCGTCCTGGGCAGGCCGGGGATGGAGGAGGCCGCTGTCGAGAAAGTTGCTTTCCCCGGGGAAGCCGGAGGTCCGCGCCGCGTGCTCCCACTCGCGCTCGGTCGGCAGGCGCGCTCCCTTCCAGCGGGAGTAAGCGTCGGCCTCGTAGAAGCTCACGTGGCAGACCGGCTCGTCCGGGTCGATCTCGCGCGTTCCGGACAGGGTCCAGATCCTCCAGCCATTCCCGTTTTTCTCCCAGTACAGCGGTGCGGTCCATCCCTCCTCGCGGACCCGGGCCCAGCCGTTCGACAGCCAGAGGAGGGGGTTCGAGTAGCCGCCGTCCTCGACGAACTCCAAGTACTCGCGGTTCGTGATCAGACGGTTGAGGACGGCGAAGTCGTCCAGCCAGGCCTTGTGGACCGGCATCTCGTTGTCCCAGCACCAGCCTCCCTCCACGTTGCCGAATTCGTGGAGGCCTCCCTGGATCTGGCACCAGCGGGCTTCAGGAGCGGGACCGCGGTCCTGGTCCCTGGCGGGACGATAGGGCTCGCGCAGCTCGGGGACGTTCGATCCCAGGATGTGCTTGACCTCGGTGACGAGCAGCTCCTGGTGCTGCTGCTCGTGCTGGATGCCGGTCACCACGAGGAAGCCGAGCCGTTCCAGGTCGGATTCCGGAGCGCCGAGGATCAGCTCCTCCATGCGGGAGTCCACGGACTCTCGGAAGCGGTAGACCTCGTCATTGGTGGGCCGGGTGACCAGACCGCGATGGTCGCGCTGGATGCGAGGCCCCAAAGCCTCATAGTAGGAGTTGAGGACGTACTCCAGCTTGGCATCGTTTTCCGAGTAAGTGCCGAAGGGCTCCAGCACGTTCTTGGCGAAGAACCAGGAGGTGTGGCCGAGGTTCCACCACGGTGGACTGACGTCGGGCATAGACTGGATGCGGTAGTCCTCGGGCCGCAGCGGGCGGCACAGCTCGACGCTGAGATTACGGGTGGCACGGTAGCGTTCCAGGAGGGGGGCGCGTTCCATGCGGGGGATTGTAGCGTTTCGGCTCGGCGAGCATGACCGCTCCTTCGACGAGATTCTGCGCGAGCTGGCCTTCGCGCGGATGGTCGAGCGCGGCCTGGCTGATTCGGATGAAGGCAGGACGATCAGCAGCGAGGAGATGGAGGCCAGGATTTCCTCGTGGGTCGGGTGAGATGGACTCTGGAAGCAGAGCGTTGGCTCCGGGAGATTCACGACCACATCGCCAAGGCTTGGCATCTTTCACGGTGCTCTCGACATCGACCGCTATCTGCGCTAAGGCCTGGTCCTCAGAGGGTGTCTGGAAAGTCCGTGGTTATCGGCCCTCACCCCCAGCCCCTCTCCCAGCCGCCCGCCCGGACCCCCGGGAGAGGGGGGCGCGTGACGTCCCACCTTGTTCCCATCGTCTCCGCCTCTTTCCTTCCCTCTCCGGGAAGCTCAAGAGGGGCGGAGCCACTGTTGGAGAGGCAGTTGGCGCAGTCACTCCCCCCTCTCCCGGGGGGTCCGGGCGGGCGGCTGGGAGAGGGGGTTAGGAGGCATAGGCGCTAACTTTGTGCTGCCGGCGGGAGGTGGCTTCCTCTCCCGCGCAGCGGGGGAGGACCGAGGAGGGGGGTCCCGGGCGTGCGGCCATACCCTGCGGGTAGCACTTCGTACCCGGCGGGTACGGACCAATACCCGGCGGGTACGGGTCCGTACCCTGTGCTCGCGCCTCGTACGCAGCGGGGGCGGCCCGTACCCACCGGGTACTAGGTGCTACCCGCAGGGTACGAGGTGCTACCCGCGGGGGGCGACGGATACCCTGTGGGTACGAGGTGCTACCCGCCGGGTACGAGGTGCTACCCTCCGTGTACGGCCGATACCCTGCGGGTACGGGCTGCTACCCTCCGCGTACGCCTCGCAAGGAGCGCGTACGGCACAGAACGG
>DATMER010000029.1:0-104356 GCA_035556715.1 Thermoanaerobaculia bacterium | reverse complement strand
GACGGCGACAACCCGGCGGCCATGCGGTACACCGAGGTCCGCCTGATGAAGCTCGCCGAGGAGATGCTCCGCGACGACATCGACAAGGACACGGTCGACTGGGTACCGAACTACGACGGCTCCGAGACCGAGCCGATGGTCCTGCCCGCGCGCGTGCCCAACCTCCTGGTCAACGGCGGCTCCGGCATCGCGGTCGGCATGGCCACGAACATCCCGCCGCACAACCTCGGCGAGGTGGTCGACGCGCTGCTCCTGATGATCGACAACCCGGATGTCACGATCGACGAGCTCATGGGGGCCATCCCGGGCCCGGACTTCCCGACCGCGGGCTACATTCACGGCCTGGCTGGCATCCGCGCGGCCTACACCACCGGCCGCGGCATCATGCAGGTGCGCGCCCGGGCCGGGATCGAAACCCATATCAAAGGCGAGCGCCAGTCGATCGTCGTGACCGAGATCCCCTATCAGGTCAACAAGGCCAAGCTGATCGAGCGCATGGCCGAGCTGATCCGTGAAAAGAAGATCGAAGGGATCTCCGACCTGCGCGACGAGTCCGACCGCGAGGGCATCCGGATCGTGCTCGACGTCAAGCGCAACGAGGTGCCCGAGGTCATCCTGAACTCGCTGTACAAGATGACCCAGATGCAGACCACGTTCGGCATCATCCTGCTGGCCATCGTGGACAACCAGCCGCGGGTGATGACGCTCAAGGAGCTGCTCTACCATTTCTTGAACCATCGCAAGACGGTCATCATCCGGCGCTCGCGCTTCGACCTGCGCAAGGCCGAGGAGCGCGCTCACATTCTGGAGGGCATCCTCAAGGCCCTCGACCACCTGGACGAAGTGATCGCGACGATCCGCGCCAGCTCCACTCCAGCCCAGGCCCGGGAGAACCTGATGACCGGCTTCGCGCTGTCCGAAGTCCAGGCGCAGGCGATCCTCGACATGCGCCTGCAGCGCCTGACCGGATTGGAGCGCGAGAAGGTGGTGGAGGAGTACCGCGAGCTGATGATCACGATCGAGCGGCTGCGCGCGATCCTCGGCTCCGACCAGTTGGTGCTGGAGGAGATCAAGCGCGAGCTCGGCGAGCTCAAGGAGCTCTACGGGGACAAGCGGCGGACCGAGATCGTCCCCGAGATGCTGGACATCTCGATCGAGGACATGATCGCGGACGAGCCCATGGTGATCACGGTCACCAAGGCGGGCTATGTGAAGCGCTCGCCGCTGACCCTCTACCGCGCCCAGAACCGCGGCGGCCGTGGCCGCACCGGCATGGCCACGCGCGAGGACGACTACGTCGAGCACCTCTACGTGGCCTCGGCGCACAGCTACATCCTCGCTTTCACGGAGAGCGGGCGCGTGCACTGGCTCAAGGTGCACGAGATCCCCGAGGCCGGCCCGGCCGCGCGCGGCAAGGCGATCGTGAACCTGCTGAACCTGGAGGCCAAGGAGCGGGTCGCGACGACCGTGTCGGTGCGCGAGTTCCCCGAGGACCGCTTCCTCGTCTTCGCCACGGCCAGCGGCACGGTCAAGAAGACCGAGCTGTCGGCCTACGCCAACCCGCGGGTGGGCGGCATCATCGGCATCAATATCGACGAGGGGGACAAGCTCCTCGCCGTGCGCGAGACCGACGGCACCAAGGACATTCTCCTGGCCACGTCCAAAGGCTTCGCGATCCGCTTCCCGGAGAGCGACGTCCGGCCCATGGGGCGGGCGACCTACGGCGTGCGCGGCATCACCCTGCGCGGGGGGGACCGGCTCGTGGGCATGGAGGCGCTCGATCCGCACGGCGAGATCCTCTCGGTCACGGAGCGCGGCTACGGCAAGCGGACTCCGATCGAGGATTACCGCAAGCAGAACCGCGGTGGCATGGGCATCATCAACCTACGGGTGACCCCGAAGACCGGCGAGGTCGTCGGCGCCCGCTTCGTGACGGAAAGCGACGGCCTGATGCTCATCACCCAGGAAGGGATGATCATCCGCATCAACGTCTCGGGGGTCCGCCTCGTGGGCCGCTCGACCCAGGGCGTCCGGCTCATGAACCCGTACGGCGAGGACAAGCTCGTCGCCATCGCCAAGGTGGAGCGCGAGGAGGAGGTGCTGGTGGAAGGGGATGGCAGTGATGGCAATGGCGGCAATGGCGGAGACGGCGAGCCCGTGACCGAGGTCTTCGCGCCCGAGCTGGAGTTGGAAGCCGCGCCCGAGGAGGACTTCGAGGAGCCCCTGGAAGACGAAGACCTCGGAGACGACGAAGGGCCGGAGACCGTCCACTAGCCCTCTCCTCCGTATAGACTCCGACGGGGAGGCAACCGCTTCCCCGATCACTCTCGCGCACGGAGGACCCCCCGCATGGAGTTCTTTCTCGATACCGCCGACATCAAAGAGATCGAGACCGGCCTCGAATGGGGCATGGTCGACGGCATCACCACCAACCCGAGCCTGATCGCGAAGATGGGCCTGCCTTACCTCCGGACCGTGCAGGAGATCGCGCGCCTGGTGCCGGGACCCGTGTCCGGCGAGGTGCTGGCCACGGAGTTCGGAGAGATGATGGAGCAGGGCCGCCGCCTGGCCGGGCTGGCCGAGAACGTGGTGGTCAAGGTACCGCTCACCCCGGCGGGGCTGCGGGCCGTCCGCGAGCTGCTCAAGGAGGGGATCCGCTGCAACGTCACCCTCTGCTTCTCCGCGGCCCAGGCCCTGCTCGCGGCGAAGGCCGGAGCGGCGTACATCTCCCCGTTCATCGGGCGGCTCGACGACATCAGTGAAGACGGCATGCTCCTCATCGACCAGGTCGTGACCATCTACCGCGCCTACGATTTCGACACCAAGGTGCTGGTGGCGTCGGTGCGTCATCCGGTGCACATCGTCCAGTCCGCGCAGCTCGGGGCCGACGTGGCCACGCTGCCGTTCAAGGTCCTGGAGCAGCTCTACAAGCACCCTCTGACCGACAGCGGACTGGAACGCTTCCTATCCGACTGGAACAAGACGGGCAAGAAGTTCGACGAGTAGGCTGCCGTTGGAGCCGCAGTTCCCAAGCTCGCCCGAGCCGGGGCGCCTCTACCGTCTCGGCTGGGTGATCTACCTGATGATGGCCGTGGCGGGCATCCTGTGGATCGGGATCCGCCTGGACGGGCCGATCCCCCTGAGCCTCTTCATTGACCGGGACGGATGGTGGATCGACCTGCTGCTCGGCATCGGCTCCGGCCTGCTGCTCCTCGGCCTCTGGTGGGGAGCCGAGAAGGTCTTTCCCCTGGCCCGCCAGCTCGAGACCCAGCTCGCCGGCGTCCTGGGTCCCCTGAGCGCCTCGGAGGCCTTCTCCCTGGCCGTGCTCTCGGGCTTCGCCGAGGAGCTGTTCTTCCGCGGCGCGGTCCAGGGGCAGTGGGGGTGGCTCCCGGCGACCGTGCTGTTCGCCGTCCTCCACACCGGCCCGGGGAGGGCCTTCCACGTCTGGACTCTGTTCGCGGTCCTGGCCGGCGGTCTGTTCGGCGGGCTGATGGACTGGCGCGGCAATCTTCTGGCGCCTGTCGTGGGGCACTTTCTCGTGAACGGGGTGAACCTCCGCCGCCTCGCCAGCCTGGCGGGGGACTCTGCTAGACTCCCGCGGGCAAGCGACCAGAGTGAAGAGGAGGGCTGAACCGTGGCAACCAGTTCCCAGGACGTGCTCGATCGTATCGAGGCCGAGAAAGAGACCTACCTCGAAGAGCTGAAGGACTACATCCGGATTCCCTCGATCTCGACCGACCCGGCCTACCGCGACGACGTGTGGCGGGCGAGCGAGTTCCTGCTCGGCAAGATGCGCGACGCGGGCCTCACGGCCGAGCGCATCGAGACCGACGGCCATCCGCTGGTCTACGGCGAGTGGCTCGGCGCGCCGGGCAAGCCGACGGTCCTTTTCTACGGCCATTACGACGTGCAGCCGGTCGATCCGGTCGACCTGTGGCGCAACCCGCCGTTCGAGCCGACAGTCGAGGGGGACAAGCTGGTCGCCCGCGGCTCGACGGACGACAAGGGTCAGTCGTATACCCATGTCAAGGCGGTGGCGGCGATGCTCGCCGAGCGCGGCACGCTGCCGGTGAACGTCAAGTTCCTGGTCGAGGGCGAGGAGGAGGCGGGAGGGCACGCCATCGACGAGTATGTCCGCAAGGACGGCGGCAACAAGCTCAAGGCCGACGCAGTGGTGGTCTCCGATACCTCCCTCTACGCTCCCGGTCAGCCGTCGCTGATCTACGGCCTCAAGGGGCTGGCCTACATGGAGATCAAGGTCACCGGCCCGAACCGGGACCTGCACTCCGGCACCTTCGGCGGCGCGGTGAGGAACCCGCTCAACGCCCTGTGCCAGATCATCGCGAAGCTGCAGGACGAGAAGACCGGCAGGATCCTGATCCCGGGTTTCTACGACGACGTGCGGCCCCTGGAAGATTGGGAGCGCAAGGAGTTCGGCGCCCTGCCGTTCAACGAGAGCGAGTACCAGGCCGAGCTCGGCGTGCCCGAGCTGTTCGGCGAGGAGAGCTACTCCACCCGCGAGCGCACCTGGGCACGGCCGACCTGCGACGTGAATGGCATCTTCGGCGGCTACATGGGCAAGGGTGCGAAGACCGTGCTCCCGTCGTGGGGCGGCGCCAAGGTCTCCATGCGGCTGGTGCCGGACCAGGAGCCGAAGAAGATCGCGAAGCTGTTCACCGACTACGTCCACTCGATCGCCCCCAAGGGAGTCAAGGTCGAGGTGGAGTCCCTGCACGGAGCCGACCCGGTGATCGTCGAAGCCGAGGGTCCGATCGTGGACGCCGCTCTGGAAGCGATGGAAGACATCTGGGGCGCGCGGCCGGTGCGCATCCGCGAGGGGGGCTCGATCCCCATCGTGTCCACCTTCGCTTCGGTGCTGAACGCGCCGGTGCTCCTGCTGGGTTTCGGCCTGTCCGACGACGGCCTCCACTCTCCCAACGAAAAGTTCAACATCAGCCACTTCTACAACGGGATCCGCTCCGTTGCGCGGTTGCTGGATCGCCTGGGCGAGCTATGAGGAGCAAGGACAATCTGGAGCGCGAGATCAAGTTTCCCGGCGTCGAGCTGGACAAGCTGCGTGACCGCCTGCTGGAGCTGGAGGCGGAGCGGAAAGGGCCGAGCGCGTTCGAGGACAACTGGATCCTCGACCGCGGCACCGAGCTGATGAAGGACGGCAAGATCCTCCGGCTGCGCACCGACGGCGGACGGGCCCGCCTCACCTTCAAGGGTCCCATGCGGCTGGAGGGGAACCTCAAGATCCGCCAGGAGCACGAGATCGAGGTCGAGAGCGCCGAGCAGGCGCGTGCCCTGCTCGAGAACCTGGGCTTCGCCGTCGTCCGCCGCTATCAGAAGATGCGGGAGGAGTGGCAGCTCGGAGGCGTGACGATCGCCCTCGACCACACCCCCATCGGCGACTTCGCCGAGTTCGAGGGGGAACGCGCCGAGGTGGTGGCGAAGCGTTGCGGATTCGACCCCGAAAAGGCCGAGCGGCGCTCCTACCTCCGCCTCTACGAGGACTACCTGAAGCAGCATCCGGACGCTCCTCCCGAAATGGTCTTCGGGGACCGCTGAGCCCATGCAGGGCGCTCGTCTGAGAGCCCTGGTGCTGGCGGCGGGGCTCGGCACGCGGCTGCGGCCCCTGACGGACATCGCCCCCAAGCCCCTGCTGCCGGTCGCCGGGCTGCCCATCCTCGGACACACCCTGCAGCAGCTCGCCGCCGCCGGCTGCGAGGCTGCTGCCGTCAACCTCCACCACCGCGGAGACCAGATCCGGCAGCGCTTCGGCGACAGCTTCGCCGGCATGCCGCTCGTCTACTCGGAGGAGCCGGAGCTGCTGGGTACGCTCGGCGCTCTCCATCCGCTCAAGAGCTTCCTCAGCGGGGCCGACCTCGTGCTTCTCATCAACGGGGACAGCCTGTGCCGGTGGCCTCTCCGCAAGCTGATCCGCCGCTTCCAGTCGGCTGCCGCCGCTGCCGCCGCTGCCGCCGATACCGCTCAGGCTGCCCTCCTGTTCACGGCCCAGCCTTCGCCCGCGGAGTTCGGCGGCGGTGTGGGGATCGACCGGTCCGGCCGCATCCTCTCGTTCCGCCCCGGCGATCCGGAGGCAGGGGAGGTGGTCCGGCGCTATGTCTTCGCCGGCGCCCACGTGCTCTCGCCCCGGCTCCTCGACCGGGTCGGACCGGGGAAATCGGACATCGTCCGGGACCTGTACATGCCGATGCTGTCCGAGCCTGACGGGAAGCTGGTCTCGCTCGTGACCAACCGGCCCTGGCACGATCTCGGTACGCCCCAGCGCTTCCTCGAGGGGGTGCTCGACTGGTCGCGTTACGGCTGGCCGGAGCGGCTCTGGCGCCAGGCATGGGTCTCCTCCGAGGCCGTGGTGGAACCGGGGGCGAAGGTCCGGCGCTCCGTGGTGGAGGCGGGGTCGAAGGTGGGGGAGGGGGCGCAGGTCGACAGGTCGGTCCTGCTGCCCGGCTCGCGGGTGGGCAAGGGGAGCGTCGTGCGCGAGTCGATCCTCGGCTTCGGCGCCGCGGTCCCGCCGGGCACTTGGGTCGAGCGCCGGATCATCATGCCCCAGCGCGCCGGCTACTCCCCCGGGCTGGACGACTCCGTCGTGGGCGGGGCCGTCTTCACTCCGTTCGGACCGGGCCCCTCATGAAGCCTCCCCGCCTGCTCGTCTTCGACTGGGACGGCACCCTCATGGATTCCGTGGGGACCATCGTGGCCTGCACCCAGGCGGTCATCCGGGAGCTGGAGCTGGGGGAGCTGCCCGAGGAAAAGGTCCGCGGCACCATCGGCCTGGGTCTGCGCGAGACCATCGAGCTCCTGATTCCCGGCTGCGACGACGCTCTCTTCGAGAGCATCATCGAGAGCTACCGGCGCCACTGGTGGGGGACCTTCCGCGACCGGCCGGTGCTCTTCCCCGGGGTCGGGGAGATGCTCCGCGGGTTCGCGGAGGAGGGCTATCTGCTGGCGGTCGCCACGGGCAAGAGCCGCCGGGGGCTCGATCACTCCCTGGAGCAGACCGGGCTGCTGGACCTTTTCCACTCCACGAGGACCGTGGACGAGGCCCTCTCCAAGCCCCATCCGCAGATGCTCCTGGACATCCTGGACGACCTGGGGGTGCGGCCGGCCGAGGCGGTGATGATCGGCGACACGACCTTTGACCTGGAGATGGCGAGGAGCGCCGGCACGGGAGGGATCGGCGTCTGCTCCGGCTCCCACTGCCGGGAGGAGCTTCAGCGGCTGGAGCCGCTCGCCTGCCTGGAGACGGTGGTGGATCTCCCGGCTTGGCTGGCCGCCACCCGGGAGCCCGCGGTCCGCTGACCAGGGATTCCGAGCCGTTCTGAAGTTTTCGGAGCCATTCTCAGCCGCTCAGAACGGCTTCGAGGAACTTCAGAATCATTCTGAGATCCTCAGAATGGCTCCGAGAAACCTCAGAATGATTCTGAGCCGCTGAGAATGACTTTGAGAATCTCAGAACGATTCTGAGCTGCTCAGAATGGCTCCGAGCTTCCTCGGAATGAATCTGAGGCGCTCAGAATGACTTTGAGAATTTCAGAGCCGTTCTCAGAATCTCAGAGCGGCTTCTCAGTTTCTCGGAGCCGTTCTGAGATTTTCAGAATGATTCTGAGCCGCTGAGAATAGTTCCGAGCTGTCTCGGAATGATTCTGAGGCGCTCAGAATGGCTCTGAGTTTTTCAGAATGGCTCCGAAATGCCCCGGAGCCCATCTCAGTTCCGCCTTGCGGCGCCTCCCTCTTCCCAAAGGCACGGGACCACGCTATTTGTATCAATACGATGGGCGAGCTCTCCGGTATCAACGTCCTCCAGCGGTGGGTCGAACGTGCCGGCCGCATGGAGTTGTTGGAGCTCCCACTGACTCCGGAGCTGTTCCTCGATCCGCAGCTTGGGGACAAGATCCTCCAAGGCTCCCGGCACTTCCAAGCCGTCTTCTCCCTCTACGAGCTCATCAGCCGTCACCTGAGCTCCGAGCCGGACACCTACGTCTTCTCGGATCTCAAGCACCTGATCGGCCCTGGCCTCGGCCCCGCTCCGGACATCTCCGTCGTCCGCGGGCTGGCCCCGGATCGCGACTTCGAGAGCTACGACCTCAGGTCCGAGATTCCTCCCTTCTTCGTGACCGAGGTCGTCTCCCCATCCGACGCACGCATCCGCCGGACCGACGAGGTGGACAAGGTGAAGGTCTACGAGAAGGTGGGGATCCAGGAGTACCTGCTCGTCTACCTGTCCCGCGCCAACGGTCACCGGTTCCAGCTCAAGGGCTACCGGCTGGGTCCGGATCGGCGCTATCTGCCGATGCAGCCCGATTCGCAGGGACGCGCTGTCTCGGAGACGATCGGCCTTGCTTTCGGAGTCTCGCCAGACGGCGGCCGGATCTACGTCTTCAACTTGGAGACGGGCGAACGCCTGCTCAACGCTGTCGAGCAGCAAGAGGCTATGAAGGCAGCCGAGGAGAGAGCGGCGCGGGCGGAAGAGGAGTTGGAGCGGCTCCGCGCCGAGATCGAACGGCTCAAGGGCTGAAAGGCGGGGGCGCGATGGGCAGCACGCCCCCGGTAACTCGCTCAGTCAATCACTCACCAAATCTGTGCAGATGATCTATATCGGTCCGGATGACTAACTTTCAATAATACTACCTCCCCTCTTATCAGCTTCAAGCCACGCCTCTATAACGACGCGTGCATTTTGGGCACCGATAACGTTTACGCCAAAGAGAACATCCAGTTGTTGATGGATTGCCCGAATAGTTGCGCGTCCCTTTCTGGTATGGGACAACTTCTCAAGCACCCGTATTGTAACGCGGGAGGCATAATCAATTAGAGTGGCTTCTCGCCAGAGGGCTGGAATCAGACCTGCTGTAAACACACGCATATCTTGTTCTCTCGCGTGCTCTTCAAACCGATCGACAACTCCGCGCAATGGCTGCTTATCAGGATTCCAATCACATAATCCACATGCGACGATAATCACTCTCCATGAGATCGAGGTAAACCGATAGTTGAACCCACATAGGCGAGCAGTGACGATATCGCACTCATCGGCGCTCATGCTCGCTGCGTCTCTCAGCCAGAAGCAAACTGGCTGTGTCCAGATTCGCTGCAGTGAAAGCTCGCTTTCAATGAGAACACTAGTTACATAATCGTCGGTCCACAATGGGCAGCCACGTTCCTTAGCTATTGCAATGCTTTCCGCAATCGCCGGACCAAAGATCTTCACTAGCATCTTGCGTTTATCAGGGTCCATTCGTGCTAGAGGCCGACCGCCAACGACCTCACAGAGAGATTCTATTTTAGATGCAAACTCCATAGCCCTTGCAGCCCTCTCGCGCTCCACCTCTGGGTCGATCTCCTGCATCGCCAGCCGCTCCCGTACCTTGTCATACCGCAAGTAGCCTTGAACTCCTTCGTCCTCCGCTACAGACTTACCTAACTTCTTTAGGGACTCCAACGTACCCTCAGAAACGATGCATGCGGCTGCCATTCTGCATAAATCGAAATCGCTACCTAATAGGCCTATTGTGCTGAGCGCTGTAACGTCTAGGACCACCGCACGCGCAGGGCCTAGCACGGTGTTCACACGTTGAAACTCTTCGGCTGCCCCCTCAACACAATGAACTGCGTCTCTCTCATTTAAAGCAAGGGATGCCACTACCTCAGGTACTTCCCTATGAACTAATGCAGATAGCATAGCAACCGGCATTCTTCGCTCCCTGTAGAGGTTCTCCGCCTCCATCGGACCTTGTGCTAGCTGACGGTTCAGATCAATTAGCTCATCAAGCTCATGCCCTGTCGGGGGCGACGACTCGTCGGTAACTCTAATAGAGACCGCCTCAAAAAACGAACTCTCCGGGAAACGCCGGTTCATTTGCTCCATGGACTGATGCATGCGAAATAGAATCTTATTCTTAATCTCCTCTATGACTGCCGTCTGAGTTCTGACTAACAACTTTGGCAGTGTTACGGTGTCACCCACTGTTTTACCAATGAGAGCCTTCGCGAGCGGATGATCAGGCGAGTATTCATCTCGGCTGATCTCAGGCTTTTCGGAATCCTCAATTACTACCCACTGTGACGACTCCTCACCCTCTCTGCGAATGCGGACCGCGCTCCCTATGACAACTTCTGGAGGAGCATCCAGATTGAGATCTCTCTTTGATCTGCCTATGCCCAAGATTGCTATTATGAGAGAACGATGGCTAATTGGTTCGTCTGGGAAGCGTCGGACCAACTCGTATGCCAGCTCCGTTGCTGCTCTCGCAGATCCCTTGAACTGTAGTACCTGGACCAGCCGTGCGCCGTCTGCAACAGTCTTGATCTCTTGAGGAGAAGGTAATAACGTCGTGTAGGCATCTACGATCTCAGGCCAGCCTTCCACAACGGCAACATTCAGGAGTGCCAACCGAAGCGATATGTTTTGGGGATTGGTATCAAGGTACTCCTGCATTACAGCCTGGGCCATCCGCAGCTCGTTATAGCGCACCAAAAGCTCGATCTCATTTTCAGCCGCTTCGGGCGCATAGACACCATTGGATCTCAGCTGTTCGCAGTAATCGAGAACCAAGCCATCCTTCCCAAGAGTTTCGGCTGACCGTAGAAGAAGTACTGTATCCTCGCTAAAAGTCCGGGGCGGGACAATCTCAAGCCAAAGTGGAAGGGCTTGCTCCGCCAACTCAAGCCGGCTAAGTAAAAGCGCCACTTCCCGCTTTCCAACAAAACTCGTTGCTTCGGTAATAAGTGCGGCTGTTCGCTGTGCCTCCACTACAGCCTCATCGTGTCTGCCCATTCTGAGTAACGCCAAAGATCTGATGATTCCCTTCTCAAGAGGATCCCCCAAGCGCTCCTCTAATGCTTCGGCGGCTTCATCAGTCAATCTTCCTGAAAGGGAGAGAAGGTGGAGTGTTCTTCGTATATATTCAAGACGCAGCTCAGACTCTATGCCTTCAAGATCAGCTAGGCCGCCTTGTAGCAGTGCGAGAGCTCGCTGCTTTGCTTCGTCGGTTCCCGATTCGTAAAGCGCCATACTCAGAAGCAGCCTGCTTCTTGGTGCTGCGTTAGCCTTGAAGAGTGCTTCTGCCGTCTTCAGCGCACCAAAATTCTCGCCCCGCCGGAATGCCTCTGCAACTAAGGCAGCGCCAAAGGTTTCGTTGTTAGGTTCTCTTTCGTATGCGGAGCGCAGGTCGGCATACGCTTGGTTCTCATCCTTGAGAAGAAGAGATGCAAGACCTCTATTAAAATAGGTATTGGCTCTAAGGTCGTCTGGCGCATCTGGTGAATCTATTGCATCCGTAAGATGTTTATGCGCCTCCCTCACCTTGTCGGGATCACTTGGCAAAAGGAGCATTCCTTCTTGCGCACTCGCTGGGAGTCCCTGCTGGAGCAAGGCAGCTCCGAGTGCATTATGCAGAGCCGGTGACTCTTCCTCAACTAAGCGGAGCACCCTTTCAGCTTCAGCTGGATCGTTCTCCTCCATCGCCCGTTTAGAAAGCACTAAGGCTATGTTGTGGTTCGCTCTAAGAACTTCAGGAACCGCGCCGCGCAATTCTCCGTACGGTATTTCCTTAGGCGCGCTCTGGATTCTGATTATCTGTCCTCGTTCATTCAAAGGATTCCGCGCACAAGCCTCGGATGCCATGCGGTAAGCCTGCTCGGCATCGCCACTTAGAAGGTGGCCGTGGGCTGCGATACTTAGTGCTGCATCGTCATCTTGAGGCTGATGGGTCGCAGCCTCAAGAAATGCCAACGCGGCGCCTCGCGCGTCTCCCTTTTGTAGGAGTCCGTTGCCAATGTTAGCAATGACCCTGAACCGTTCGCGAGAAGTCAGCCCTTCCCATCGGTCCCGCCGCATTTTCTCAAGAAGAGCCAAAGCGACATCAGGCTTACCTTCCGTGAGATTCCGAGCAGCCTCATCTATCTCGGCATGAGACACGCCAGCCGGCATTTGGTAGTTGATTGTTGTGAAGGATGTGACATTGAATGTCGTAGTAGTCGGTATAGCTGGAATTGCGTACACTTCTTTGGCAAGATCAGGATTTTGCTTGAAGATTTCTTCAATATCTTCCCACGCAGAGATAGTTACCCCGAATAGACCGACCGCTTTATGAGCTTGTGTAACGCGGGTTACGTGAGATTGAAGTACGGGATCACGACTAGCAGTAGTAGCAATAACAAGTTCGTTAAGAGGAGGGGTAAAGGTCCTTGCATCCTCGATGATGGCGTCAACTTCTTCAACTGTAAGACCTTTGCTTGTAGTCTTTAGTCTGCATTGTATTCCTAAGACTCCGTCTGGCTGAGCCGAAAGAAGATCTATACCAAACTGCGATTGACCACGGCGTCCATACTTTTGTAGGTGTGGGAGCTTCAGATGGGCACTGAATACCTTTAGACAAAAGCTCTCAAAGAATACTTCATTATCCGGTTTTGGGTAAAGAAAACTCTGCATTGCCATGTGAGTAGCTCTCGTGAGTGAGCGTTCCGCTTGGACTTTTGACCCTATGGAAAAAGCAGTGGTCGAAGTCAGCAATCAGTCCATCAGTCCTCTATTCCCAGATACGCCTGCAACGCCCGCCGGATCATTCGACCTTTGATGTGCGCTCCTTCTTTACCCGCTCGGTGAGGGACCCCTTTGGGTCGCCGCCACCCCTACCGCGCCCCCGGAGGCATGAGATACAGAGCGCCATCGCTGGCATCTGCAAGATGCCAGTGGCAAAAACCCAACGCAGGTATCACGTTGTGTTGAGCGAGATCAACGGCGCCTCCGTGCTCCCATCGCGATAGCGGCTTCCATCTCCGCTAGAGTCTTGGCGGGTCCCCGGTACCCCGTGCACCCGACGAGGTCTTCGTGCGCTGTCTCGGGCAACTGCCGGGCCGGGCGCACCAGGATGCTGTCGCCCCGGTCTTCGAGCACGAGCTCCATTCCTTCCGTCCAGCCATGCCGCTGCCGGATCTCCTTGGGGACGACGAGCAGGCCCTTGGTCGAGAGCCGAACCGAAAACGCCTGAGATCCCACCTTTGCCTCCTTGTCTCCGCGCCAGGTGACGGCGACCAAGACAGCATAGCGCCTGCCTGCTTCGCAAGCTGGCGCCCAGGGGCATGCTGGATTCGAAGGGAATGACTGTTGAGGAAAGGCGGGGGTGCGATCGGCAGCGCGCCCCCGCCGAGAGGGGGAAAACTCCCGGCAGAATCGGATTTGGAGCTTCCGCCCTCCCGGGAGGGGGCAAGCCCCTCCCCTGCAGAAGGCTACCCGTCAATCCAAGAGTGACAGAGCACTACCCCCTCTTCTTCCAATCCGCGACGCTGGTCTCCAGATCCGTCACCTGCTGGGCCGGGGGAGCCTGTGTCGCCGCTTTCGCGGCGGTCAGGGCCTTCTCGCCCCAGGCTGCCGCGTCCTTGAACTTGTTCTGCTTGGCCAGGAGCATGGCCTTGGCGCGCTGGTTCGAGAAGGTCGGCTCCAGGGCGATCGAGGCGTCGAGCCAGCGGCCGGCGTCGTCGAGGCAGGCGTTGGCCTGGATGCAGTAGTTGGCGGCCTGGACGAAGTTCTGCCAGCGCATGGTGTTCTTCACCGAGTCCGCGGTCAGCTTCGTGGTGTCCACCTCGACGGTGAAGGGGACCCGCAGCTTCTCCCAGTGCATCACGACCTTCGCGGACGTGTCGGTCATGTCCTCGATGTCGAAGGCCATGCGCTCCCGCATCTCGGCCGGCTGCGGCTTGACCTGGACGCGGAGCGCGTCGTTCTCGGGCTTGTAGTTGAAGGCGCCCCACTGATCGGCGTCCTTGCTGAAGATGAGGGTCCATTGGTCCGCGGTGGGGATCGTCTGCAGACCGTAGAGGCCGGCGGGGAGCTCTTTCCCCTCGACTTTTACCGGGGTGCTGAAGCGGATCGTGGTGTTCTCGTTGGCGCCGGTGCGCCAGACCTCGCCGTACGGCACGAGCTCGCCCCAGATCGTCCGCCCCTTGACCCCCGGACGGCTGTAGTGGATCGAGATCTCGGTGATCCCGATGGTCTGGGTCACCGTGGCGTTGGGGCTCGGCCGGGGAAGCGGGAGCTGCGGCTGTTGGGCGAAGGCCCCGGCTGCGAGGGTCAGCAATCCGACGGCTGGAAGGGTGGTGCGAAGCCAAAGCTTCTTCATCTTGCTCCTCCTATCGACATCTGTGGAGAACGAAATCTATCAGCTTCCGTAGCCGCCGTCAGCGCCGACGGCAGCCGCTTCCCGGGCCTCGGCGCGCTGGGCGGACGCCTCCGGATTGCGCTGCGCCGCCTCTGCATCCCTCCCCACCCAACCCTGGAGGTTGCGGATCACCAGCTCGGTGAGGAAGCGGACATGGTCAGGCCGGTCGTTGAGGGCTGGGATATAGCGGTAGCGCTCGCCGCCGGCGTGGAGGAAGATCTCGCGGTTCTGCTCGTCGATCTCCTCCAGGGTCTCCAGGCAGTCGGCGGAGAAGCCGGGGCAGATCACGTCCAGGCTGCGCACTCCGGACCGGGCCATGGCCTGCATCGTCTTGTCGGTGTACGGTTTGAGCCACTCCTCCCGGCCGAAGAGCGACTGGAAGGAGACCTCGTAACGGTCGCGGGGCAGCCCGAGGTCCTCGGCTACGAGGCGGGCCGTCTTGTGGCAGTGGCAGAAGTAGGGGTCCCCCGCCTCGAAGTAGCGCTGCGGGATGCCATGGAAGGAGAAGAGGAGCTTGTCGGCCTGCGAGCCGTCCGCCCAGGCCTCACGGATCGTCGTGGCGAGGGCTCGGACGTACCCCGGCTCGTCGTGGTAGTGCTGGATCACGCGCAGCTCCGGTACCCATCGCCAACGGGTGAGTTCGGCGGCGACGCCATCGAAAGTCGAGCCGCTGGTGACCGCCGCATACTGGGGATAGAGCGGCAGCACCAGGATGCGCCGGCAGCCCTTCTCCGCCAGCTCGCGCAGCGCCGACCGGAGGGATGGATTGCCGTAGCGCATCCCCAGGGTGACATGGACAGGCGTGCCGGCCTCGGTGCGCAGAGCCTTCTCGATTGCCGCCGCCTGCCTCTTGCTGATGACCAGGAGCGGCGAGCCCTCCGGCGTCCAGACTTTCTTGTAGAGCGCGGCGGACTTCTTGGGGCGAAATGGCAGTACGAACAGGTGCAGGATCAGCCACCAGAGCGGCCGCGACATCTCGATGACCCGCGGGTCGAGGAGGAACTCGCGCAGGTAGCGGCGCAGGGCAAGCGTATCCGGCGCGTCGGGCGTCCCCAGGTTGGCCAGGAGGACGCCCACCGCCGGGATTTCAGTGTGTTTGAAGTCGGGTTGACCGAAGTACTGCATGGCCCGGCGAGTCTAGCTCAGGTCGCTGGCTGCTCGCAGCCGAGATTCGACGACCGCGTGTTATGTTTTCAGGGTGCTAAATGTTCCACTCAAGTCACTGCACGCCGCGGGCTCGCTGAGTCAGCCGAAGCTGGCCGCCTTCAGCAGGCTGTCGACAGAGGAGCTGATCGCGTCGCTGCGCCCGGGTGAACCCGCGCTCAAGGTGAAGCCGGATGGGACTATCATGGATGGGCATCATCGCGTCTTCCTGCTGCGGGAGCGTGGTGCAGACGTCGATGCGCTACCGAGGGAGCCTTTCGAATGACGGACATCTGGCCATGAAGACCGAGGTCTACTGGGTCCCAGGTCCGTGGCGCGGCCGCCTTGGAATCGTTCCACGGCCCCGCGGCGGTGATTGGCTTCAGGATGAGGTGCGGTCCTGGCGGGACGCAGGCCTCGATGTGGTCGCCTCGCTGCTGACTTCGGAAGAAGCGGCCGAGCTGGGTCTCGAGCAGGAGAAGGCGCTTGCCCAGAAGGAGGGGGTCGAGCTCCGCACTTTTCCGGTCCCGGACTACGGAGTTCCTTCTTCAAGGGCCGACTTCGCCCGATTCCTCGAGGAGCTGCACAGGGCGCTCGAATCGGGGAAGAACGTCGGCGTCCACTGCCGCCAGGGAATCGGCAGATCGTCCCTGGTGGTGGCGGCCTTGCTCGTTTCCACCGGAGAAGATCCGGATTCCGCCTTTGGCCGCATTGCAAAGGCCCGGGGGAGAGAGGTGCCGGACACGGATGAGCAACGGCGGTGGGTCGCCCGGATGGCGGCCTCCGCTGCATAGCGCCTCGGCGCACTCTTTACTTCCCCGGCAACGAGCTCCTGTTCAGCCCAGCGTCCCGAACACCTCGGAGACCTGGTCCCAGCCAACCCGCATCAGGAAGGTGTTGTTCCGTCCATAGGACTTGATGCCCAGGATGAAGAAGCCGGGCTCGGGGTTCATCAGGGTTTCGGCGCCATGGCTGGTCTGGGTCAGGCAGTCTCCGGCCGCCGCGCCGAGGAGCGCCGCGGAGAGCTTGATCGGGCCGCAGGTGGCGTAGCACTCGTGGACCTGGAGCTGACGGTAGAGCTCGTGGTCTCCGACAAATCCGGTGAGGGAGAGGACCCGGTCCACCGCGACCCGCGCTGACCCGGACCCGTTGCGCAAGGTGACCTCGATCTTGCCATTCGGACGGGAGAGCTCCTCGACGACCACGCCCCGCCGTGCCTCGACCGCCGCCGAGGAACCGCTCGCCAGCGACTGGGCATCGGCGGCCAGGCGCGCCCGTTCCGGCAGCGGGTCCCCCTCGTGGGTTCCCCAATCGGTGTGACGCAGAGCCCAGACCACCCGGGTGCCGGGGGTATCCTGGGCCAGCCGCGCCAGTTCCCGGACCGAGGTCTGGGCCGAGTGGCCGGAGCCGGCGAGGAGGACGGTCTTGCCGGCCCAGTCCGAGGCCTCGCGGTCGAAGTCGGGGATCTGGCGCCGGATCTCGCCGTTCAGCTCCCGCTCGCCCGGGGCCGGGATGCCCGCGTCGCCCAGGCGGTTCGGATTGCTGTAGGTGCCGGTGGCGTCGATCACCACGTCCGCCCGGTCCGTCCACTCCCGGTCGCCGTCCGAGAGGAGGATCCGGAAGGGCCGCCGGCCCCGCTCGGCGTTGGCGATCTCTTCATGCTTGAGCAGCCCTTCGCGGCCGAGGCTCAGGACCCGGGTTCCGAGCCGGAGGTTCGGCGCGACGTCGGGGAGAGTGGCGATGGGATCGAGCAGCCGCTCGGCCAGCTCGTGGCCGGTGGGGCACTCGGACCCGGAGGGCGCGTCGAGGCGGCGGCGCATGCGGGGGGAGACGTTCAGATCCCAGGGGGTGAACATCCTGACGTGTCCCCAGGAGCGCACGTTGCCTCCGGGTGTGGGAGCGGCCTCGTAGACGGTGAATGGATACCCCCCTTCGGAGGCGGCCAGGGCGGCCTCCAGCCCGACGGGTCCGGCTCCCAGGATGGCGATGCGGGGCTTGCTCATGGCAAATCTCCTCAATATTTAGATGCCGCTCTCTCGCGAGCGGGCAGGATCTCCAGGCAGGTGGTCCACCAGCCGGTGAGGACCGTCTCCACGAACTCTTCGGGTAGCGCTTCGCGGCGCATCTCCGCGGCCAGGAACTGGTGATCGTAGGCGAGCGGGAGAAGCTCGACTTTCAAGCCATCCTCCCGCGCCTCCAGCATCGAGTACCAAACATGAGTGCTGCCGTCGTTGGCCGGCCTGCCGATCACTCCCACGTTGACCACGTCCCTCCCTGAGGGGAGGTGCCGGTGCCATTGAAGCCCGGTGTGGGTGCAGAGGAGGCCGTCGCAGCCGTTCTGATCCAGCAGCACCTCCAGGAACGGGACCGGAGAGGTGCTGTGGAACAGGAACTCGTTGATCCGCCGGGGCGAGCCATGGATGAGCAGCAGCTCGCGGTCGCCCACCCTCACACGCCTCCTCCTCGGCAGCGTCCCCATCCAGGCCTTGAATCCCGGCGAACAGTTGCGCTCGGTATAGCGGTAGGAGATCTCGGCGAAGTGGTTGTCCCGCGGATCGGTATAGCCGCAGTTGCAGTCCTCGCGGCCGGAGGCGAGGGACTCCTCGTAGTTGCCCTGGATGGAGAGCACGCTCCCCTGATCGAGCAGCGGCCGGACCTTCTCCGGGTTCGGTCCGAAAGCTCCCAGGTCGCCCAGGCAGTAGATTGCCTCGGCTCCGCGCCGGATGGCGTCCTCCAGGAGAGCGGCCAGGGCGTAATGGTTGCTGTAGACGCCGCCGAAGACCGCGATCCTGGAGTAGGGACCTTCGACAGGCGTCGGGTCCGGCGCGGGAGCCCGGTAGGAGCCCAGCGCTGCCTCCCTCTCCCCGGGCGCGAGGGTTCGGCCCGCCTCGGTCGCGGCCTTGCGGAAGCGCTCCAGGGGGACCAGCGCCTCCCCCCAGGTGGCCATCCCGCGATGAGCCGTCAACTTCGTCATGTCTTGCAGCTCACTCCATAGGCATGGCACGTCCAGCAGGCCGGGTGGTCCAGGGGGAAGCTCCCGAGGGTGTCGGCCAGGGTTTCGCCCATGCGGGCCGAGGGCTCGTTGACCAGGATGGGGCAGACCCAGACCCCCTGGTCCGTGACCATCCGGCACCCGCTGCACTGGAGATGGTCCCAGGCCCCGTCGGGCACGTCCCCCTCGCGCAATCTCTGCCGGCTTTCGTATGCGCCGCCACGCTCGGCCTCGGCGCCGATCTGGAACACGGGGAGGATCTTGAGCCGCGGCCGGTCGATCCCCAAAGATCGAAGGAGTTGGAAGAACCGCTCCTTGCCCGCGTCGGTCCCCGCCTCCCGGCAAACCTCCGTGACGGTGATCACCGGGTTGAGCCCGGCTTCGGCCAGGTTGCGCACCCCGCGCAGGATGCGCTCGAAGGTCCCCTCGCCGCGGATCGGGTCGTTGGTGGCGGCGTCGTAGCCGTCCAGCGAAACGCGGAGGTCGAGGGAGTAGTCCGACCCCTGCTCCAGCCTCTTGAGCCGGGCGCACCGGGCGGGATCGAGGAGGAGACCGTTGGTCAGCACCGTGGCGGGGCCGACCTCGAGCGTCGCCTGCAGGATCGCCTCCATGTCGGGATTGAGGAAGGGTTCGCCCCCAGTGAAGTAGTACTCGCGGACTCCCAGCCGGGATGCCTCTGCGAGATAGGTCTTCACTTGGTCGAGCGGCATGAATTCGTGCGTGTGGTTCGTCGGGGAGCAGGAGATGAAGCAGTGGGTGCAGGCCAGGTTGCACACCGTGCCCCCCACTTGGAACCAGAGGGTATCGAGCGACAGGAGCGAAACCTGCGGGGCGTTCATTTCATCTCAGCAGCAGCCGGAGCCGGGCGCGCAGCAGGCCTGGGCCTCTGTGGTGACCTGGTAGTCCTGACCTTTGCTCTCGCGCGGGTGGCGCAAGGATGTGCGCGAGCAGTCGAACGGCTGCGCAGTCTCAACTGGTACCTCTTCGAGAGGCTCGATGAATTCGAACTGCGAGCGGTAAGGCTCCCTCTGGTAGAGGCGGAACGTCTTGTCGCAGACGGCGTAGCGCTCGCCGCGCTTCATGCGATGGCCGTCGTCGTCCAGCACCTCGCGGAAGGGTCCCTTGTAGATGACCGCCTGGCGCCTCTCCAGGCAGATCCCCGCCTTGCCCTTGAAGGCCTCGACAGTGACCGAGCGGAGCTCGATTCCGTCGACTGTCTGCCAGGGCTCCCTCTGCCGTTCGAGGATGCGGATGCCGTGGAAGCCGGCAGTCTCGAAGGCCTCCAGGAAGCCGGTCTCGGTCATGGCTCCCGAGATGCAGCCGCTCCAGAGCTTGGGGTTCTGCTGCAGCTCCAGGGGAACGGGCTCGTCGCTGACAATGTCCGAGATCACCGCCCGGCCGCCATCCCTCAGCACACGGTAGATGTCCTGGAAGAGGCGCGGCTTGTCCTGGCCGTCCACCAGGTTGAGCACGCAGTTGGAGACCACCACATCGACCGAGCGGTCGGCAATCAGGGGGCGGGTGCGCCGCAGGTCGTCCGCGAGGGTCGCGGCGCGGAGGAGGGCCTCCGAGCTGGTCACCGGCTCCCGCGCCAGGGCCTCGTCCAGGAGGTCGACGTCGAGAGCAAGGTCCTGGATGCGACCGCGGCGGAACTCCACGTTGGAGTAGCCAAGCCGCTCGGCGACCTGCGGGGCATTGCGGCGGGCCACCTCGAGCATCTCGTCCGTCATGTCGACCCCGATCACCCGTCCCTCGCGGCCGACCACCTGGGCCGCGATGAAGCAGATCTTGCCGGTGCCGCTGCCGAGATCGAGCACGGTCTCCCCTTCGCGCAAGTGGCGGCTGGGGTCGCCGCAGCCGTAATCCCGCTCGAGGACCTCCTCGGGGATCGCCGCGAGATATCGCGGGTCGTAGTCCACCGGGCAGCACAGGTCCTGGACGCGCTCCTGCGCGCCTTGCCGATATCGGTCTCGCACGACGGCTTCCACTGCGATCGACATAAAGGATCTCCTCCAGCGGTCCTGGTTCAAGAAAGAGGCGCCCGCGGCTCCGCTGCGAGCCGGGCAGGCGGTTCAGGAATGAGGAGAGCGAGGAGGGGCGCGGCCGGCCCGGACCGGGACGAGCGCGGGGAGAGCCCGGCCTATGGCCTGGGGGGTGAAGGGGCGTCTCAGGTCGGAAAGAAGCCCCCGCAGGAGCCGGATCAGCCTCCGCCAGCGCGGGTCCCCTTCGCCGACCCAGGTCTCCAGATCGGCGCGCCGGTCGAGGTCCGCCAGGGGCTCCAGGAGGACCACGGGGCGTCCTGACGCCCGGAGCGCGTGGAGCAGACCCCGGAGGGTGTGGCGCCGGCACCAGCGGGTGGCGCTGGCGAGGCCCTCGATCGGCCGGCTCGCCGCCAGGAGATAGAGGCCGCCGTCGGGGCTCGGGCCGAGCACGACCCGGTCGGGGTCCTCGGTCAGCAGACCCAGCGCCTCGAAGAGGTGCCGCTCGGTCAGGCCGGGAACGTCGGTCCCGACCACGAGGAGGGCTCCGGAAAAGGACCGCGTCATCGCTTTTTCCAGGCGGGAGCCGAACCCGTCGCCCACCTGGGGAACGTGCCGGGCATCCCCGGGCAGTTCGAGAGGAGCGGGCGAGCAGACCTCCAGCTCACATCCGGCGGCGCGGCCCGCTTCCAGGGCAGCGGACAGGCAGCTCTGCCAGACCTCCGTCTCCACGTCCCGCAGCTCTCCGGGGAGGAGGCCGCGGCGGGCGCTCTCCATCTCCGGTCCGAGGGTGAAGATGAGGAGGGTGGGGGTGCCGGGCTTCATGCTTCAAGAGTGTATACGCCCTTCAGGCCGGATCGGATGTCTTTCGGCCCTTGCGCTATGATCGGTCTCCCTTGAGACGCTTTCTCCTCTTCGCCCTCCCTCTCCTGATCCTCACCATGGGCCTGTTCCACTTCGCCGTGGACATGCTGGGCCTGGAGGTGGACCCGTCCCTGCTCGCGCCTTCCGGCGCGGTCGATCTGCCGGGATACGTGCGGCTGGCCACCTGGGGGCTGGAGGCCCTCGGCCTGGCCGCGCTCTTCCTGCTCATTCACGGCCGAAGCTGGGGGTGGATGTCTGGGCTGCTCACCGGCTGGATCGCCTGGGTGTTCCGGGGTCCCCTCCTCGTGGTGACGGTGGTGGGAACCTCGGGCCTGCCGCCGAGCCCGTGGTGGTCGCTCGCGTTCTCCTGGTGGATTCTCTACTCTCTCTGTGGGTTGCTGCTGGGAGGGGTGGCCGCGGCCCTGGGTATTGGAAGCGAAACGGGCCACGAAACGGGCCAGGAAACCCTGCCACCGCCCGAGCCGGTTCCGTTCCGGCAGCCCCAGGAGGTCGAGCCCCCGCGGGTGGAGACGGTGGAGGAGCCCCTTCCGCCGCCGGCCGGTGACCGCCTGGAAGAAGGTTAGACGTTGAAGATCGCTGCTGTCGGGCGGGCGCTTCCGCCTCACTACTATGACCAGGAGACCCTGCTCGCCGCTTTGCAACGACGCTGGGCGGATCGCTACTTCAACCTCGACCGGCTGGAGCGGCTGCACCGCAATGTCCTGGTCGGCGGCCGCCACCTGGCCTTGCCCATCGAGGAGTACGACCGGCTCACCACCTGGGGCCAGGCGAACGACGCCTGGATCCGGGTCGCCCAGGAGATCGGCGGCGAGGCCGTGCTCGACGGACTCTCCCGGGCCGGCCTCTCCACGGCGGACGTCGCCGCCCTGATCTTCGTCACGGTCACCGGTGTGGCCACCCCTTCGATCGACGCCCGCCTCATGAACCGTCTGGGCCTGCCGCCGGGCGTCAAGCGGATGCCGATCTTCGGCTTGGGCTGCGTGGCCGGCGCGGCTGGCATTGCCCGGGCGGCCGACTACGTCCGTGCCTGGCCGGACCAGGTGGCGGTCCTCCTCTCCGTGGAGCTTTGCTCCTTGACCCTCCAGTCGGAGGACCTCTCCATCCCCAACCTGATCGCCACCGGCCTGTTCGGCGATGGCGCCGCCGCCGCGATGGTGGTGGGGGACGGCCGCCCCGCGGACGGTCCCGAAATCGTCGCGACCCGCTCGATCTTCTATCCCGACTCGGAGCGGGTCATGGGCTGGGACATCACACAGGACGGCTTCAAGATCGTGCTCTCGGCCGACGTCCCCAAAGTGGTCTACGACTTCCTGCGGCGGGACGTGGACGCCTTCCTGTCCGAGCACGGCCTCACCCGCGCCGACATCTCCTCCTGGGTCTGCCACCCGGGCGGCCCCAAGGTGCTGGAAGCCATGCAGGAGTCGCTGGAGCTCCCCGAAGGCGCGCTCGACGTGACTTGGCGCTGTCTCCAGGAGGTGGGGAACCTCTCCTCCACCTCGGTCCTGCTGGTCCTGGCCGACACCCTGGAGAACCATCGACCGGAGCCCGGGAGCTGGGGCATGATCACGGCCATGGGGCCGGGCTTCTGCTCGGAGCTGGTACTGCTCCGCTGGTAAGCTGGTAAAGGGTCTCATGATCGACACCCGCGTCCTCTACACCGCGCTGGTGGTTCTGGCCGCGGTGGGCCGGCTGCTGGAGCTGCGGATCGCGAACCGCAACCGGCGGCTGCTCCTGGCCCGCGGGGGGATCGAGGTCGCTCCCGGCCACTATCCCTGGATGGTCGCCCTTCACACGGCCTGGCTGATCTCCTGCCCTCTGGAGGTCTGGCTGCTCGGCCGGCCGTTCATTCCCTGGCTCGCTGCCGTCTCCCTGGCTCTGTTCCTGGGGGCGTTCGCTCTGCGGTACTGGGTCATCTCCACGCTGGGGGAGCGCTGGACCACCCGCATCGTCTGCTTGCCAGGGGTACCCCCGATCACCGGCGGCCCCTACCGTTGGCTGCGGCATCCGAACTACCTGGCGGTCGTCCTGGAGATCGTCTCCCTGCCCCTGGTGCACACCGCTTGGCTGACCGCGCTGGTATTCAGCTTGCTGGATGGCATCCTGTTGCGGGTCCGGATCCGAGCCGAGGAGGAGGGATTGTCCCGTTTGACTGACTACGACGCGGTGTTCTCCGACAGGCCGCGCCTCATTCCAGGTGGACGATGATCGACGCGATCTTCGACGCGAAAATTCTGGACGGCATCGCGCAGGTGGCGCAGGAGCACCTCGGATGGGAGGGTCCTCTCACTCCCGAGATGCGCCTCGTCGAGGATCTGCGGCTCGATTCGGTCCGGCTGTTGACCCTGGCGGCCGAGGTGGAGAATCGCTTCCGGGTCCTCCTCGACGAAGCGGACGAGGCCGGCATCCAGACCGTGGGCGACCTCGTTGCCATCGTCCGGAGAAAGCTCGGTGGCTGAAACTCTACTCGACTACTTGGAGCGCGCCGGCCGCCATCCCGAGGGCGGGCTCCGCTTCGTGGATCGCGCCGAGCGGGACCGCTGGGTCGGATGGGCCGAGGTCCGCGAGCGGGCGCTCGCCGTCTGCGGAGGGCTGCGCGAGCTCGGGATCGAGCACGGCGAGCGGGTGGCCCTGGTCTTCCCCACCGGACCGGAGTTCTTCGAGGCCTTCTTCGGCACCCTTCTGGCCGGGGCGGTGCCGGTGCCCCTCTACCCTCCGGTCCGGCTCGGCCGGCTCGACGAATACTTCCGCCGCACGGCCCGCATGCTGGAGGTCACCCGCGCCCGGGTGGTCCTGGCCGACACCCGGGTGCGCCGCATCCTCGGAGAGGCCGTGGCCGCCGCCCGCCCCCCGCTGGGCTGCCGCACCGTGGAGGAGGTCCGCCGGCCGGGAGGCGAGGCGGTCCGGGTCTCTCCCTCCGACCTCGCCCTGGTCCAGTTCTCCTCCGGCACCACGGTAGACCCCAAGCCGGTGGCGCTCAGCCATCGCGCCCTGGTCGCCCAGACCGAGGTCCTGAACGGCCTCTGGCAGGATACGGACGAGCTCCGCCATAGCTGTGTCTCCTGGCTCCCCCTCTACCACGACATGGGCCTGATCGGCTGCGTCTTCCCCGCCCTGGCCCGGGACGCTTCGCTGACGCTGCTCGGCCCGGAGCTGTTCGTGGCCCGTCCGGCCCTCTGGCTGCGCGCCCTCTCCCGCTGGCGGGGGACGATCTCGCCGGCCCCGAACTTCGGCTACGGGCTCTGCCTCACCCGGATCTCGGACGCCGAGATGGAAGGGGTGGACCTCTCCGGCTGGAGGACCGCGCTCAACGGCGCCGAGGCCGTCGCTCCCTCGGTGCTCCGCGCCTTCTGCGAGCGTTTCGCCCGCTGGGGTTTCCGGCCCGAGGCCCTCACTCCGGTCTACGGGCTCTCGGAAGCCGCTCTCGCCGTGACCTTCTCCAGCCTGGAACGCCCCTTCCACTCCGTGCGGGTGGACCGCGAGGGGCTGTCCCGGGAAGGCCTCGCAATGGAGGTGGAGGACGGCCGCGAGATCGTCTCGGTGGGCCGGCCGCTGCCCGGGTTCTACCTGGAGATCCGGGACGAGGACGGCCTCGGGCTTCCTCCGGGCCGGGTCGGCCGGGTCTGGATCCAGGGTCCCTCGCTGATGGAGGGTTACCTGGGAGCGCCCGAGGCCACCGCCCGGGCTCTGCGCAACGGCTGGCTCGACACCGGCGACCTGGGCTTCCTCCGGGGCGGAGAGCTCTACCTGACCGGACGGGCCAAGGACGTCGTCATCCTCCGCGGGAGGAACCACCCGCCCGAGGAGATCGAGCGCGCCGTGGATGGAGTGCCCGGGGTGAGAACCGGCTGCGCGGTGGCGGCGAGCTGGCTGCCGGAAGAAGCTGAAGGAGAGAGGCTTGTCCTTCTCATCGAGGCTTCGCGTCAGGCATCCTCTTCGGAGATCGAGGCGCTTCCCGAAGCCTGCCGCGAGGCCGTGCTCGGGACGGCCGGTCTCGCCGTGGACGAGGTCGTCGTGCTGGAGCCCGGGACACTGCCCCGCACCTCCTCGGGCAAGCTCCGGCGGCAGGAGGCGCTCCGCCTCTGGCTCTCCGGCGAGCTGTCGCCTCCCGATCCCGTCACCTCTCTGCGCCTGGCCGGAGCCATGGCCCGCTCGGGACTGGCTTACGCGCGATTCCGGTGGAGCCGCGATGACTGAGCCCTCACCCCCCGGCCCTCACCGGCCTTCGGCCGGCCTATCGCCCACCCGGACCCCCGGGAGAGGGGGAGGCGACTCCGGCAGCTTTCTCTCCGACAGTGGCTCCGGCTTAAAGGACACAAAGGACGACAAGGACAGCAAGGACGGGGCGGAGAAGGATGGGAACAAAGCTGGACGTCGCACCCTCCCCTCTCCCGGGGGTCCGGTGGGCGGCCGGGAGAGGGGCCGGGGGTGAGGGCCAGCGACCTCCTCGTCATCGGCGGCGGTCCCGCCGGTCTCGCCACTGCCATCCGCGCCCGGCTCGCCGGCCTCGAAGCCACCGTCCTGGACCGCTTCCATCCTCCGATCGACAAAGCTTGTGGGGAAGGCCTGATGCCCGACGCCGTGGCCCGCCTCCGGGAGATCGGAATTGATCTCACCACGGGGCCGGAAGGTCTCCCCTTCCGGGGCATCCGCTATGTGGACGGCGACCTCGTCGCGGACGGCATCTTTCCCCAGGCCGGAGGGCTCGGCGTGCGGCGCGTCCAGCTCCACGAGACCCTGGTCCGCCGTGCCCAGGAGACCGGGGTCGAGCTGCTCTGGGGTGTCTCCGTCCAGGGGATCGGCGACGGCGTCATCACGGACCAGGGGACGTTCCGTGCAAAGTGGATCGTCGGCGCCGACGGTCTCCTCTCCCGCGTCCGGAAGTGGGCCGGTCTGGAGGGGGGACCGGGACCGCTCCGGCGCTTCGGCGTCCGCCGCCACTACTCGATGGCGCCCTGGACCGACCTGGTGGAGGTCCATTGGGGACCGGGCTGCGAGGCGTATGTCACTCCGGTGGCCCCGGACGAGATCGGGATCGCGATGCTCTGGAGCGATGGCCCCGGCAAGAAGACAGATTTCGATGACCTTCTCGATCGCCTCCCAGCTCTGAGGGACCGTCTCACGGGAGCCCCCATCGGCTCGCGGGACCGCGGGGCCGGTCCGCTTCATCAGAAAGTGCTGGCGGTATATCGGGGCAATATGGCCCTGGTGGGGGATGCCTCCGGCTATCTGGATGCCATCACCGGCGAGGGCATGGCCGTGGCCCTGCACCAGTCCGCGGCCCTGGTGGACGCGCTGCTCGCGGGGGACCTCTCCCTCTATGCCGCCGCCCATCGCCGGATCGCCCGGCTGCCCGATTTCATGACTTCCCTGGTGCTCGGCTTGGAGCGGCGCCCCAACCTGCGCCGCCGCGCGCTCCGGGCCCTGGCCGCCGAGCCCGCGCTCTTCTCCCGCCTCCTCGGCATCCACGGCCGCACCCTTCCTCCCCGCCGCCTGGGCATCGACGGTGCCCTCAAGCTCGCCTGGCGTCTGGTCGCGGCTTGAACCATTCGGCCCTGTTTTTGCACATACTCTCTGTGTAGTCTCTGTCTTTCGTTTGAATTGTTTGAATTGAAGGAGGTCCTCGCATGGTCCGGCTCAAATCTGTCTGCTTTGCCCTCGCCCTCTCGCTCGCCCTCCCTCTTTCTGCGGAGATGCTGACTTTCCAGCTCGATCCGGCGAACACCACGATCCAGTTCACTTTCGGGGCCACCCTCCACACGGTCCGGGGAACGCTCCAGGCCAAGGAGGGGACGATCCGGTTCGATCCGGACACCGGCGCCGCCGAGGGGTGGGTGCTGCTCGACGCCACCAGCGCGGAGACCGGCAACGGCCGGCGCGACCGCAAGATGCACGCGAAGGTCCTGGAGAGCCGCCGCTTCCCCGACATCACCTTCAACCTCGAGCGGATCAGCGGCACCGTCAACCAGGGCGGCCGCAGCGACCTCCAGCTCCACGGCACGCTCGACTGGCACGGCACCCGCCGGCCCCTTGCCCTGCCCGCCACCGCCATCGTGGACGGCGACCAGGTCACGGCCTCGGGCTTCACCACCCTCCGTTACATGGAATGGGGGCTGCCCGATCCGAGTTTCTTCTTATTGCGGGTCGCCAAGGAGGTCAGGGTCGAAATCAAGGCCTCCGGACGCCTTTCCAGGTGAGCTCCGCGGTGAGTCCCTTGGTGAGTCCCGTACAATCCCCTTGAAATGAAGAAGCCGAAGCACCAAGCCCACGACTGGTCCCCCTTTGCCGCCGACGAGCGGCCGGTGGAGAAGTTCTCCCCGCATGGGACGTACCGCCTGGCCATTGCCTACGCGAACACCTACCACGTGGCCATGTCGAGCTTGGGGTTCCAGCGCCTCTACGAGCTGGTCCACCGCCGGCCCGAGTGGAGCTGCGAGCGCTTCTTCACCGACGGCCAGGGCATGCCTCTCTCCGTGGAGACCCGGCGCCCGATCGACGACTTCGGCTGCATCGCCTTCTCCGTCTCCTTCGAGCAGGACTACGTCAACCTCCTCCAGATGCTCGACCGCGCGCGGATCCCCCTGCGCCGGAGCGACCGCCGGCCCTGGGACCCCGTGATCGTCATGGGCGGCTCCTGCGCCTCGATCAACCCGCTCCCCATGGCGGAGTTCGTGGACGTCTTCGCCATCGGCGCGGCCGAAAACTGTCTGCCGCCGCTGCTCTCCGCTCTCGAAGAAGAGGACGGACGGGACGCGGTGATCGAGAGGCTGGCGGCGCAGGACGGCTTCTACGTCCCCGCCTTCCATCAGCCGGAGCAGGAGGGGGAAGAGCTTTCCAAGCTCAACAAGCTGGAACTGACCGAGGCCCAGATGAAGGAGCCCGGCTTCCTGCCCACCACCGCCATCGTCACCCCGCGGACGGAGTTCTCGGAGAAGTTCCTGGTCGAGATGTCCCGCGGCTGCCCGGAGAAGTGCCGGTACTGCTGGGCGACCTTCGGCATGGGAAAGTTCCGCTGGCACCCCACCGAGTACATCCTGGCTTCGCTGGAGCGGGCGCGCCCGGTGACCGATCAGCTCGGCTTCGTGGCCACGGCCGTGGGCGACCATCCGGACATCGAGAAGATTCTGCGCGAGGCCAACGGCCTCGGCTTCCGCACCGCGGTCTCCTCGATCCGCATCCCCGCGGTGACCGAAGGAGTGCTCGACGCCCTCCACGCCTCGGGCGACCGCTCCATCACCCTGGCCCCCGAGACCGGAACGGACGAGCTGCGGGTCAAGATGGGCAAGCCGATCACGAACGACTTCCTGCTCCAGAAGATCCGCCTGATCTTCCGCCACGGCTTCACGAATCTGAAGCTCTACTTCATCCTGGGGATGCCCGGGGAGACGATGGAAGACGTCCAGGGCATCGTGGACCTGGGCGCCCGCGCCCGGGCGGTGATGCTGGAAGAGCTCGTCCCGAAGGGGATCGTGGGGCACGTCCATCTGGGTGTGAGCGTGCTGGTGCCCAAGCCGTACACCCCCTGGCAGCGCGAGCCCATGGACGACGAGCGCAGCTTGAAGGAGAAGATCAGCCTTCTCAACAAGGGCGTGTCGCGGCTGCCGAACGTCTCGGTGGGCTCGGTCTCGATCCGCGAGGCGGTCTGGCAGACCTACATCAGCAAGGCGGGGAGCGACGCCGCCGAGGCCCTCGAGCTGGCGGCCCGCGGCGAGCACCTGTCCTCCCTCCTGCGGCGCTTCGAGTCCAAGATCCGTCCCGAGGTCTTCCGCCCCATGGAAGGCGACCTCCGCTGGCACTTCATGCGCCAGGCAAGCTAGTCGATGGCGTCCCCTCCCGCGAAGCGCGGGAGGATCGAGGAGGGGGTCTTCACCCCCAATGCTTTGAACCCCGAAGGTTCTTCCTCGGGCTCGATCCCTCTGAAGGGGACGTCCCCCCTCTGGGCGGGGGTCGTTCTGACCTGGAGTTGCGACGCTCGCGTCTCGAGATGCGACGCTGGCATCCCGATGGGGGACGCTCCCGCCGGGATGGGAGTGTTTCCCATCTGGACAGGGGCAGTCCCGTCTGGCTGGGAGCCGTCCCCACCTCGACGGGAGTGGTCGCCGCCTGAATGGGAGCCATCCCCATCCAGACGGGAGCGGCCCCCGTCTGGAAAGGGATCGTCGCCATCTGGACGGGAAGATCCCCGCCGGCATGGAGAGATCCCCATCTGGAGTGGAAAAGTCCCCGCCGAGATGAAAATCGTCGCTGAATGGACGGGGACCGCTCCCCTCCCGGGTTGCGACGCTACTGATTCGGGTTGAGACAGTACCGGCACGAGGGGCGTTCCTCGGAACTCGTGACGGAGAGTCCCCGAGCTGACGGGGCTCGTCCTCGAGCCGGTGCGGGTTGCCCGCGGATGGACGGGAAGGCTCCGGACCGGGAGAGGGAAGGCTTGCATCCGGACGGGAAAGGAGCAAGCCGGTTCCTCCTTACAGCCACTTTACGACTGATTTGACTCCTGCCCCATGGCGGGCGTATTCTTTCTAAGTCGCTGTAGACGAGCATCTTATAGGAAAGATCCAGTGTGGGGGCCGGAGTTTTATCAGTGGCCGGATAATTCAAGGAGTAGGCCAGTAGTAGGTTGGCCGTTTGATCAGGGCAATCGCTAGAGGCTAGAGGTTGACTGGTTAGAACATGGACCCGACACTCGCTACCATTCTTGCCGCCATCATAGGTGGCGTCGCTACGGTCGTAGCTGCGTGGCTAGCGCATCGTCAGAAGGCCGCCGATGCGCGTCTCTCGCGAATCGAAGTCCGACTCGATGCTCTATCTGCGAAGATCGATCTGCTTCTTCAAGGTCCTCGCGAACCTTTCGTGAGAATCGGCAACTTGGACATTCCGCAGCCTGCGTTAGACCTCCGTGTTGGGTGGGTAGACGTTGTCACAACGACAGTGGAAGCGCCATCTCTTTCGGCTATAACCCCATCGAAGGTTGCTGTGATTTTCGAGACGATTACACACCGAGAGGCTCTGGTAAATGCAGTTTTGCGAGGCGACGTGGCTATTCAGGCTCTAACGCTCACACGTGATTGGCTAAAAAGAATAGGAGGGCCTCAACCAGCCTATGCAGCTCGGCTTGAGATAGTGAACAATACCGGCACAAAACTGAAGTTGGAAATTCCAAAGGGGCAAGTATTCGAGAATGCGGTAAGACACTTGCCGGTTCAGAACTTGGCTGTCGCCGAAGCCACGGTGGTCACTTGTGGACCTCACGAATTCCAGCGTGTCGATATACCAGCCTATTGTTTGAACGAAAAACTAAAGAACCCAAGGGGGAGTGACGGTCGGATCGCCCCGCTGAAGATACGCTTCTCGTTTACAGATCAAGAGAGCCTATGGAGGGAAGTTCAGGCTCGGACGAAATAGATGACGGCCAATCCGGGGCATCAAGCGGACAGTTACGCTGCCGCTTATGCCCAAACCCGTTGCGCTCGCGTATAACACTTATGACCAACGCGGAGATCCGAAGTTTTGTCCCCGATGCGCTGAAGCGGGCGGGACTTGGGTCATCCGTGCCGACGTCGCCGGCCGCACCGACGAGTTGGTGTCCTACGGGTCATCCGCGATCGTCGATCCGGACGGGAGGGTGGTGCAGTCGGCCCGGCAACTGAGCGAGGATCTGATCATCGCGGAGATTGACACCGTGCCGCGGGCGGACCGCTTGCCCCCGCGGGCGAACGATTCGCCCCGATCCAGCGACGATCCTCTCAGTGGGGCGGACGGTTCGCCCGCTGGGGCGAAGGGCCCGCCCCGAGCCAGTGACAATCTGCTCGTTGGGGCGGATGATCCGCCCTGAGGGCGAACGGTCCGCCCCGTTGGACGAGCAGTCCGCCCGCTGGGACGAGCCGTGCGCACGGATGGGCGAACCGGTCGTCCGTTGGTGCGAGGTCCTCGCCTCATGGGGCGAACCGTCCGCCCATTGCAGCCGTATACTCCAAGTCATGGACTTGACCGCATTCCCCGGCGGCGATCTCGTCCAGGAGGGGCTCGCGGATCTCGCCCGAGGCAAGGAGACGATTCTCGCCCTCTTGGTCTCGATAGGCGCCCATCGCCTGCGGCGGACCGGCCTGTAGAACGAGTAGGCGACTGAGGGCTGGCAGTGGGCAGCATGCGATTCTATACGATCATTTCAACTCCTTGGGCACCGTACTCTGTCATGTTCTCACACGATGGGAGTCGCATCGTTATTGGCGGCGGCACGTGGTATGGGGACGGCGGGATCATGCTCGCGAATCTGTCGACGGGCGAAACGGAGCTGTTCACTTGTTCAGATCTCCCGCAAGCTCATGAACAAGGCGTTCCGGCTGTGTCGGGCACCTGCTTTTCTGAAGACGATCAGCTTTTGGCTGTTTCCACGCGAAGTTCTCGCATGCGCTACAGTCCTACATTCCTATTTGAGGTCTCCGGGCTGCGTGTCGTGTACCGCGATACGTTCGTACAGAGCTACGAGGACAACTTTGGCGGTCCATGTCCTACCGGAGTGCTTCTCTACGGCGAATATCTAATCACTCGGAACAATGTGACGGAGTTGGCAGACGTCATCGCAGTGTGGAGATTGCCAGAGAGTCAAAGCATCGGATGGGACAAGGCTGCGCAACACCTCACTCACAGTCAAGTGGCGGTCGTCAGAGAAACCGTGGTCACCGGCGGGGGTGGCTCCCTCAAGCTTGGGGGGTGGCGGTCGGATATCGGTAAATACGAGGAAGGAAAAGCGGCCGACGGCCTTGTCTTCGCGCCTCTGGGGACGGATGGACGAGCATCTGCGGCTCCGGTCGACGGTTGCCGTCGAATCACTGCGATCGTGGCCACGCCCACGGGCGATGGCTTCATCACCGGTGGTTTGGACGGTGAGCTCGATCTGTGGTCTTGGGCGGCGGGCTGGAACCAGGAACGCCTGCAGGGACCGACGGAGGAGAAGACGATTGACTCTCCCGGTCTTGCGTGGGCGACCTATACTCCGAACAGCATCGTCGGAATCTGTTATCTATCCGATTCCAATCGGTGGGTGAGCGTGGATGCAAGCGGCGAGCTTGGTATTTGGGCAGGAAGAGTGCGGCAGGGATCGTGGCAAATCCCCGTGTCCGGGTCTCCGCGCGCGCTGGCGGCTCACCCGATCGACAACCGGATCGCGATTGGCGTTAAGCAAGGAGGAACCAGTCACCCGGGGTCAGTCGTTGTAATCGCTGACCTCGGCTTGCAGTGACGACGAGTGGCTCTGGTCAATTCACTCTCGCATTCTTCCGGGGACCGGCACGAGCCAAGCCGTTCCCACCGCCAGTCCCAACGCTGCGAGGAGACACCCGAGCAGGAAGGCCCCGGGACGGTAGAGCACGTCGAGGCGATGCTCGCCCGCGGGGAGCCGCGCTGACAGGAAGATGTCGGCTTGGATGATCTCGGCTCGCTTGCCGTCCGCCAGCACACGCCATCCTCCATCTTGGTAGAGGCTGGAGGCGATGACTCCCTCCTGAGATAGACGAACATTGGCTGTCAGGTTGTGGTCCTTCGGCTCGCGGAGGGTCAAGTTCCCCGGGGTGCCGTCGGGCAGATAAAGCCGAGGATGCGGGTCGGGGATCTCGTAGATCCAGGCGTCCTGGTCCTGGAAGGCGAGGGGGAGCGGGAGCTGGGTGCCAGGGGAGGTCAGGAGATACCTCACGCCGAGATCCCGGTACAGGGGATGGGTGGGATTGCCGAGCTCGGGCAGCTCACCCCACCAGCCGGACAGGATCGGCTCCAGGTGCCTCATGTACCCGGCCGGGGCCATGGGGTTGTAGACCCGGGCGTCCGCCAGTCCATAGAGAGTCGGGAGGTTGGGCGGGAAGTCCCGGCCGAGGGCGGCCATCCGGTCCTGCTTCAGATTGTCCTGGAGGAACAGGATCGGCCCGTTGACCACGTTCGACAGCCGCTGAGGCATGGGCGGATTCGCCGGCAGGTGGGCCAGGAGCAGCTCGGCCGCGATCAGGACCGTCGCGGCCGGGGCAGCCCAGCGCTTCCCGAAGAGCAGGAGCAGGGCTCCCAGGACCAGGAACCTCCCCTGCCAGTGGAGCCAGCCGATCCGGAGCGGGGCCAGGCGGTCGGCGTCTCCCTGGGTGAGATACCCCCAGGCGATCACCACTCCCAATCCCACCGCCGCCGCCACGATCGTCCATCGGCGGACCTCGCCGAGACGGACCCGCTCCAGCGTGCAGGCTCCCAGGTAGGACAGGCTGAAGGCCAGGGGGAGCAGGAGCCGGCGGGTTCCCAGTCCCCAGGGGGAGAGGAGCAGGAGGCAGAGGATCGCGACGGCCAGGAAGAACCGCTCCCGGGGGAACCGCCTTCCAGGCACCAGCGCCAGGAGAGCCGCGAGGAGCGTCACGGTCCCGACAAAGCCGCTGGCATCCTCGTTCGTGTTGGTCAGCCCCCAGTAATCCGCATAGCGGCTGTTGCCGTAGGCGTTCGGAGCCGCGATCGGCAGCCAGTGCCTTGCGAGATCCCCTCTATCCCAGTCTGATTCTGCCAGTCGCGAGGCTCGTAGGGTCTGCGGCAGGTAGTCAAAAAACGGGAGAAGGGCCGGAGCGGCCAGGGCCAGGGCGATCCCCAGAGCGAGGATCGACCTCTTCCCAAGGAAGGGGAGACAGAGGGCGAGAGCATAGAGGATGGTCTCGGGGTGCCCCCCCAGCAGGAGCGAGAAAGCGGCCAGGATCAGGAGGACGAAGTCCCTCCTTCTCCTCTCGCTTCGGTAGAGGACGAGGGCGTAGAGCACCGCCGGCAGCAGTGCCGCCGAGTTGGCAATCGGCCATCCCATCCAGAGGAGCAGGAACCCTCCGAGCCCGAATGCGAGGGCTCCGGCGAGGGCCGAGCTCTCTCCCAATCCCTGCCTGCGCATCCAGAGATAGGAGAAGGTCAGGGCCAGCAGGACCCGCAACGCGGCCATGATCCCGGCCGCCCGCTGCCAGGGCATGGGCAGGGCGGCGAGGGCGATCGGCTGGAGCGCCTGGGACTGGGGATCGGCCAGGAGTGGCATCCCGGCGCCGGCCCAGGGGTTCCAGAGCGGCCACCGGCCCTCCCCCAGATGGGTGCGCACCGCGGCCAGCGACGGGGACACGAGCTGGATGAGGTCCCCTTGGAGGATGTTGCCGTGGGGCTCCACCGGCGGGAGATTGCGGAACGGCGCGTGCCCCCGCAGGTTGTCCAGCGGCAGCAGGAGCTTGCCGCCGAAGAGCACCGGGGCGAAAAGAATGAGCAGGACCAGGGAGAAAAGCGCCAGGACCCGCCCCGGGACCGGGTCGAACCAGCGGCGGAGCGCGGACCAGAGGAGGATCGCGAGCGCCCCGGCATAGAGGCCAGGCAGCAGGTCCACCGGGGTCCAGGGGGTCATTGGGGTGGGAGTTTAGCGGAGAAGACCCCCTCCCCATCCCTCCCCCGCTTCGCGGGAGAGGGGGCCCCCCGCCCATCCTTCTGCTGTCTCTTTCGTCCTTGCTGTCCTTGTCCGTCCTTTCCCCTCAACTTGACACCCCCCACCCCCGGATAAGAGAGTTGCCCTCTCATGCTCAGGGTCGCCGGCCAGCTTTTCCGCTTTCGCGGCCTCCTGGCCACCCTCACCTCCCGGGAGCTCAAGGCGCGCTACCGCGGCTCGGCCCTCGGCTTCCTCTGGTCGCTGGCCAACCCGCTCCTGCTGCTGGCGGTGTATACGTTCGTCTTCAGCATTGTCTTCCAGCCGCGGGTCGCAGGGGCAGATCCCTATGCTCTCTTCGTGGTGAGCGGCCTTTTCCCCTGGATCTGGCTCTCGACCTCGGTCCTGGAAGGGTCCATGTCCCTGATCGCCAACGGCGGGCTGATCCGCAAGGCGGTGTTCCCGGCCGAGCTGCTCCCCATGGTCACCGTCCTCTCCAACCTGGTCCACCTGCTCCTGGCCATGCCCGTGGTGCTGGTGGCCATGCTGGCGAGCTGGCTCCTGACCGACCATGGCGCCGGCGGTCTCTCGGCCGTGCTCCTGCCGGCCGTGATCCTCCTCAACCTGCCCATGATCTCGGGGCTCGCCCTCGGGTTCTCGGCCGTGACCGTCCACTTCAAGGATGTCCGCGACCTCTTGGCCAACCTCCTGACCTTCCTCTTCTTCCTCACCCCGATCCTCTACCCGCTGGAATCGATTCAGCACCTGCGGCCGGTCTGGTGGCTCGTGCGTCTGAACCCGTTCACCCCGTTCACCCTGGCGTACCAGGAGGTGCTCTTCTACGGCCGCTGGCCCACGCCCCAGCTCTGGAGCCAGATGGGCCTGGTCAGCCTCGCCTGCTGGATCCTCGGCGCCTGGTTCTTCGAGCGCCTGCGGGAGACCCTGGTGGAGGCGGTATGACCGAGCCGACGAATGTTCCCGCGCAGACTGTTCCCGGGCAGATTGTTCCCGAGCAGATTGCGATCCGCGTCGAGCGGATGGGCAAGCTCTATCGCCGGACCATGCCGGGCGACCGCTTCCGCACCCTGAAGAGCGCCCTGGTCGGAGGCAGCCTGACCCGCAACCTGAGGAGCGACGAGGCCATCGCCGCCCTGCAGGAGGTGGACTTCACTGTGAACCGGGGGGAGGCCTTCGGCGTCATCGGCGGCAACGGCTCGGGCAAGTCCACCCTGCTCAAGCTGGTCGCGGGGATGCTCAAGCCCACGTCCGGACGCATCGTGGTGGACGGCCGCGTCGCCGCCCTGATCGAGCTCGGGGCCGGGTTCCACCCGGAGATCTCGGGGCGCGAGAACGTCTTCATCAACGGCGCTGTGCTCGGACTGTCCCGCAAGGAGATCCACCGGCGCTACGACGAGATCGTGGAGTTCTCGGGCCTTGCCGACTTCATGGAGGAGCCGGTCAAGAACTACTCCTCGGGCATGTACGTCCGTCTCGGGTTCGCGGTGGCGGTCCACACCGACCCGGACGTGCTGCTCGTGGACGAGGTGCTCGCGGTGGGAGATGAAGCCTTCGCCCACCGCTGCCTCCGGCGCATCGAGGAGTTTCTGGCCCAGGGCAGGACTCTCCTCCTGGTCAGCCACTCCCTCGACCTGGTGGAGGGGGTCTGCGACCGGGTGCTCTGGCTCGACAACGGACAGCAGCGCCTGATCGGCACGCCGCGCCGGGTCATCGACGCCTACCGCCAGTCCGTGGCCGAGATGGAGGGGGAGGCCCACCAGGCTGCCAGGGACCAGCGCCAGTCCGGAGAGACCGGAGCGGACGGCGAGCCCCTGCGCTGGGGCTCCCGGGAGGCGGAGATCACCTCGGTCCGGCTCCTGGCGACGGACGGCGAGCGATACCATCTGGAGTCGGGCGAGCCCGCGACGTTCGAGATCCGCGCCCGGGCTGACCAGCCGCTCTCCGACTTCGTCTTCGGCGTGGCCGTCTCCACCCCCCGGGGCATCGAGTGCTGGGGCACGAACACCGACCTCGGCGGGCTGGTCCCCGAATCCTTCGAAGGAGAGGTCACGGTCCGCCTGACCTGCCCGGCCCTCCGCCTCGCGCCGGGCGACTACGTGGTCGACGCCGCCGTCCATTCGCGCGAAGGCGCCCCCTACGACTACCAGCGCAAGGTCATCACCTTCACCGTCAGCTCGCGGGAGCGCGGGGTGGGTGTCTACTTCCCCGAGCACCGGTGGGACTTCGCCGGCGGGGTCCGCTGGCGGGAGGAGGCGCCGGAAGGCTGAGATGCCGGCCTCCCTCCTGGACACGGCGCGACGGATGGTGACCGCGGCGATCGCGGCGGTGGACCCCGAGCGGCTGGTCCGGGAGGAGCTGGCGCGGAGAAATCTGACAAAATTTGACGCCGTCCTTTCGATCGGCAAGGCTTCGGCGGCCATGGCCCGGGGGGCCCGCGACCTTCTGGCCGGGATGAGCGCCCGGTGCTACTCCCCGCGGCGGCTTCTGATCCGGCCCCACTCCAGCCCGGCGCTCCTCGATCCCGGCTGGGAACAGAAGACCGGCGGCCATCCCCTCCCCGACCGCCAGAGCCTGGTCGCGGGGGAGCGGCTCCGCGACTGGCTGGAGGGGATCTCCCCGGAGCAGACCCTGCTCGCCCTGATCTCCGGCGGCGCCTCGGCCTGCCTGGAGCTGCCCTCCCCGGGGCTCGACCTGCAAGGCGTCGTGGAAGCTCATCGAATCCTTCTCGCCTCCGGGCTTCCCATCGACGCGGTCAACACGGCCCGCAAGCGCCTCTCCGCTCTCAAGGGGGGCGGCGCGCTCCGCTTCACCCGCGGAAGGGTGCTGGCCCTCCTCCTGTCCGACGTCCCGGGAGACGACCCGGGTACCATCGCTTCCGGCCTGTTCGCCGACCCGGCGCTCGCCCGGGTCGAGAACGTCGTGATCGGGAGCGTCCGTCTGGCCACGGCGGCGGTCGCTGCCGGAGCGCGGCGGCAGGGTTTCTCCGTGACCGAAGGGGAGCTGACCGGCGAGGCCGCCCGGTCCGCCCGCGACCTCGTGGCCCGGGGCCGCTCCCTGGAGGGTCCGGCCGCGGCCCTCGTCCTGGGGGGAGAGACCACGGTCACCATCCGGAAGGAAGACGGTCGGGGGGGACGCAACGGCGAGCTGGCCCTGGCCGCGGCCCGGGAGCTGGCTGGCGGGCTTCCAGGCCAGGAGGAGGTGGTCCTGGCCCTGGCCACCGACGGCGAGGACGGGGCCACGGGCACGGCCGGGGCGGCCGTGGACGGCGGCACCTGGGAGGCGGTCCGCCGGGCGGGGATCGATCCCGAGGCGGCCCTCGCCCGCCACGATTCGTTGACGGCGCTGGAGAAGGTCCCCGGGGCGCTTCTGCGGACCGGTGTCACCGGCACCAATGTGGGAGACCTGGCGCTCTACCTGCGCCGGGCTTCTGAATGAAGTAGCATCAGAGAACACCGACAAGGAGATCCACCGTGCAGGAGACCCCGAAAGGACTCGAGGTCAAGATCAGCGACGACGAGTTGAAGGGACGGTACTCGAACCTCCTGCGGATCAGCCATACCCGCGAGGAGTTCGTGCTGGACTTCATCAACCTTCTGCCTCCGCAGGGGGTCGTCACCGCCCGGGTCGTGACCAGCCCGGGCCATTTAAAGCGGATCATCCGCGCCCTGCTCGCGAACCTGGAGCAGTACGAGAAGGCCTTCGGGACCATCCAGGAGGCGGCGGAGCCCGCGGGCGAGATCGACATCAACTAGCCGGCGGCAGTCCGGCGGGAGGGCTGGAACGACCGTGAAGGCGCGCGATCGCGCGGTTCGGCGGCTGGGGGTAGCCATCCTCCCCCTGCTGTCCTGGCTCGCCCTGGCCTGCCAGTCGCCGGGCCGGACCTCCACGGCCGCGGGGCTGGCCGACGGTCCCACGCGCTGGCTGATGCTTCCCGACGAGCTGCGCCAGGTGCAGCGCATGCGCACGAACCGGGAGGCGGTGGACTGGCTGGAGACTTTCTGGCGCCGCCGCGACCCCGACCCGGCCGCGCCCGGAAACGAGGCCGCGAAGACCTTCTACCAGCGGGTCGAGGCAGCCGACCGGCTCTACTCGGACAGCGGGGTCCGCGGCAGCCTCACCGACCGCGGTCGCGCCCTGATCCTCCTCGGGCCGCCGCCGGTCCTGCGCTACAGCCAGAAGCGGGCACCCGCCTGGGAGCCCGGCCGGCCGGGAGCCCGGCCCGCCATCCAGACCCACGACGTCGTCCTGGAAACCTGGGTGTATGCGCTGGAGGATTTCTCACCCGAGCTGCGGCAGAGAGTCGCGGAGGAGCACCCGGATCTGGCGGAAGTGGTCCTGGTCTTCCTGGTGGAGCCCCGCCATACCGAGCTGCTGGACGGGAAGGAGATCCTGGAGCTCGCGGTCCGGGCCGCCGTGCGCGACGGCTCCGAGAAACCGGAGCCCCCGCGCCCGCTGCCCCCGGGCTTCCTGCCGCCCCCGCCTCCGCCCCCGCAGTGACAGTTTGTTCGGATCGCTGGACACAGGTAACAAAGAAGATTAAGATTGTCACCTATGCAGCGGTCCCGACTCCCCCGCCTCGGCGCAATCGCCCACTCCCTCGCCTGTTGCATATGTAGCTAGCGGGTGCGGGCGACCTGCCTGCATCCGCAACCCCCGATTCAAAGTTTCCGCTGGAGTCGCCAGCGCGGCTTCAGAGCGATCAGCAACGCGGTCCTCCCATGGGCATGGTGTAGGACCGCTCCATCTTTGTAGGCGGCAGGAGTCGACATGGCCAACATCCGAGGAGTCCCGGAGTCCGAGATCACCTGGGACCTCGTCCGCAAGCGCAACTCGGTGGAACGGCTGAAGAAAGAGAAGGCCGGGCTCGACGTCATCCATGACCTTCCCGCCATGATCGCGACGGGGTACGAGGTCGTCCCTGAAGAAGACTTCGTGCGCATGCAGTGGTACGGCCTGTACCACGACAAGCCCAAGCTCGGGCACTTCATGATGCGGGTCAAGATCCCGGGCGGCATCCTGACTCCTCAGAAGCTCCGGGTGATCGGCGAGATCTCCGACCTCTACGGCCGCGGCCATGGTGAGCTGACCACCCGTCAGAACGTCCAGCTCCACTGGCTGGAGCTTGCGAAGCTGCCCGAGGTGCTGGAGATCCTGGACCGGGGCGGGATGACCACGGCCGGGGCCTGCGGCGACAACGTGCGCAACATCACGGGCTGCCCCGTGGCCGGGATCTCTGCCGGCGAGCTGTTCGACGTGCGACCGCTCCTGGAGGAGGCCGCGGACTTCTTCGTCCGCAACCGCGAGTACTCCGACCTCCCCCGCAAGCACAAGATCACGATCGCGGCCTGCCCCGGACAGTGCAACGCGCCGGAGATCCACTGCATCGCGCTCATCGGGGCGCTCAGGAACGGCGAGCCGGGCTTCGCCGTGAAGGTCGGGGGCGGGCTCTCCACCTGGCCGCGGCTCGCGGACGACCTTGGCGTGTGGGTCCCTCTCGAACACTCCTTGAACGTGCTGCGGGCCATCGTGGACGTCTGGCGCGAGGACCTCCGGTACCGGCTCTCCCGCACCCGGGCGCGGCTCAAGTTCATGGTCCACGACACTGGCGCCGAAGCGTTCCGGGAGAAGGTGGAGACGCGGCTCGGCTACCGGCTTCCAGACGGGAGCATGCCCGCTCCTCCCGCCGAGGAGCAGGACCATACCGGCGTCCACCCCCAGTCCCAGGAGGGGCTCTTCTACGCCGGCTTCCCGGTCTATCTCGGTCTCATGAGCGGCGACAGGATGCGCGCGGTCGCGGACCTCGCCGAGTCGTTCGGCGGCGAGATCCGCCTGACGCGGCGGCAGAACTTCCTGCTGAGCGGCATCCCCGGCGAGCGGGTCGACGACGTGGTCCGGCAGGTGGCCGGCCTCGGTTTCCCCATCGACGCCGGCAAGCTGCGGAGCACCAGCATCGCCTGCACGGGCGACCCCTTCTGCAACTACACCGTGGCCGAGACCAAGGGCCGGGTGCAGGAGATCGTTGAGCACCTGGAGCGGGTGTTCGGAGAGGCGGCGGCCGACCTCCGTATCAACCTGGACGGCTGCCCCCATGCCTGCGCCCATCACTGGATCGGAGACATCGGCCTCCAGGGCACGACCCTGAGGGAGCGCGGCTCCGACGGCGAGCGGCAGCAGGGTTATGACCTTTTCCTGCGCGGCGGCCTGGCCCGCCACGCGGCCATCGGCCGGCCGGTGCTCAAGCGCGTTCCGGCCACCGAGGTGCACATCGTCATGGAAAGGCTCGTCGGAGCGTGGGTGCGCGGACGCAATCAGGACGAGCCGATCAATCAATTTTTTGCCCGCCAGACGGACGAGGAGCTGACCGCGATCGGTCTGGGGCAATCCGTCAGGGAGACACAGCATGCTTGACGTAATTTCCACTCCACTGGACACGCGCGACCTGCTGGACGAGTTCGAAGCCGGCCAGCTCGCGGAGGAGCTCGAATTCGGGACTCCCCAGGGGGTGCTCGAGTGGACCCTCGAGCGTTGGGGCGCCAACGTGGCGCTCTGCACCAGCTTCCAGGCGGAGGGCATGGCCCTCCTGGACATGGCCTGGAGGATCGATCCGAAGATCCGGGTCTTCACCGTCGACACCGGCCGGCTGCCTCAGGAGACGTACGAGGTGATGGAGGCCGTGCGCGCCCGCTACGGGATGCAGGTCGAGGTTTTCTTCCCCGAGGCGCGCCAGGTGGAGGCGATGGTCGGCAACCATGGGCCGGACCTGTTCCGGCGCTCGGTGCCGGCGCGGCTCCTCTGCTGCAAGGTGCGCAAGGTGGAGCCCGTCCGCCGCGCTCTCGAAGGGCTCGACGCCTGGATTACGGGACTGCGCCGCGAGCAGTGGGCGAGCCGGGCCAACATCCGCAAGATCGAGGTCGACCACGAGCACGGCGGCCTCGCCAAGATCAGCCCGCTGGCCGACTGGACCCTGGAAGAGGTCTGGGACTACAACCGGGAGCACGACGTGCCCGTGCACCCCCTCTATGAGAAGGGGTACACCAGCATCGGCTGCGCCCCTTGCACGAGGCCGACGGCCGAAGGGGAAGATGCGCGCGCCGGACGCTGGTGGTGGGAGACGAACGCGCCCAAGGAGTGCGGCATCCACTGCCCGCTGGAGACCGGCGGCTTCGAGCACGAGATCGAGGCGATCCTGCACCGGGGTGCGCTCCACAGCGTTCCGGAGAGGCCGTGAGTCCCCTGGAGATCGATCCGGCCCAGCGCGAGGTCCTCCTTGCCGAGATCGACGGGGTGCTCGCCACCGTGCGCGAGCCGGGGGCGAGGGCCCGCTACGAGGAGCTCGCCGGAGCCATTGCCACAGGGATCGTGGAGGAGCGGCTCGTCGGCTCCCTGGAAACCCTCACTGAAATGTCCCTCCAGACCGGCCGTGTCCGGAAGCTGCACGGCGCCGAGAGCGAGCAGGCGCTGCTCCGGCTCTTCCACCGGACCCCTCGCGGAGCCGCGGCGCGGCAGGCGACCGAATCGGTCAACCAGGCCCTGAAGGGGCTCGCGGGGCAGGTCCTCGAAGAGATGCTTTTCACGGTCCGAGCTCCGGGCGTCTACCGGCTGGGCCTGAGCACCGACCGGGTCCGGCTGGCCCTGGAGATCGACCGGCACGGGGTCACCGTCGAAAGCCTGGAGGTCTGAGGTGCACCCCTACCCCGTCCCGTATCCCGTGTTTTTGGACCTGCGCGGACGATCCTGCCTGGTGATCGGAAGCGGTCCCCTGGCCGAGGAGAAGGTCCAGGGTCTGACCGCGGCCGGGGCCGTGGTGACCCACCGGCAGAGTGGCTACGAAGAGGGGGACCTGGACGGCATGGTCCTCGCGATCGTCTGCGGACAGCCGCCGGAGGTCGCCGATGCGGTCTGGCTGGAGGCGCAGCGGCGAAACGTCCTGATCAACACCGTGGACGATCTGCCCCGCTGCGGGTTCCTGGCTCCGGCTGTGGTGCGGCGGGGGGACCTGGCCGTCGCCATCTCGACCAACGGCAAGGCCCCGGCCCTCGCGGTCCGGCTGCGGCAGCGGCTCGAAGGCGAGCTGGGGGAAGAGTACGGCCGCTTTCTCTCCTTGGCTGGGACGGTCCGGGCTCCCCTGGCGGCCCGCCGGCCCGACTTCCATGAGCGGCGCGAGCTCTGGTACCGGCTGGTCGATTCCGACGTGCTTGATCTGCTCCGGCAGGGAAATGAGGAGGCAGCGCGGCTCCGTTTCAAAGAGATTCTTGGGGTCGCTCCTGGAGTCAATCCGTGAGCGGGATCGTCTACCTCGTGGGGGCGGGTCCCGGAGATCCGGACCTGATGACCGTCCGCGGGATGAAGTGCCTGCGGCGCGCCGAGGTCGTGGTCTATGACCGGCTGGTCAGCCCCGAGCTGCTGGCCGAGGCACCGGAGGATGCGGAGCTGGTCTATGCGGGCAAGGCGCGGGGTCGGCACTCCTGCCAACAGGAGGAGATCCAGGATCTCCTGATCCGCCGTGCCCTGGAAGGCAAGGTCGTGGTCCGCCTCAAGGGTGGGGACCCGTTCCTCTTCGGGCGCGGGGCCGAGGAGGTCTTCGCCTGCGCCGAGGCGGGGATAGCCTGCGAGGTGGTTCCGGGCGTCACCAGCGCGACGAGCGTGCCGGCCCTCGCGGGCATCCCGGTGACCCACCGGGGAGTGGCCGCGAGCTTCGCGATGGTGACCGGGCACTGCGACGGCCGCGACCGGGTGGACTGGGAGGCCCTCGCCCGGGTCGACACCCTGGTCATCCTGATGGGGCATTCGCGCCTGGCCGAGATCGCGGACCGGCTCCAGCGCTACGGACGGCCGCCGTCCATGCCGGCTGCTGCGATTTCCCGGGGCACGCTTCCCGGGGAGCGGGTCGTGGTCGCTTCGCTGGGAGAGATCGCGGAGCGGGCGGCGGGGCTGCCGTCGCCCGTCCTCATCGTGGTTGGAGAGGTGGTCCGGCTCCGCGCTAGTTGCAGGGGAAGTCGGACGTCTGCTGGAGCGGCGGATAGGGCCGGTTCAGCGGATTCACATACGTCCGCTCCATGCCGGTCTGCGTATCCTTGACCTTCAGGTCGATCTGCACGTTGGTCAGGCCGCTGGCGAAGATCCAGTAGCTGCCGTTGATCTGGCAGGCGTCGAGCACCTTGACGAACAGCTCCAGGTTGTCCGGATCGCGGAACGAAAAGGTTCCGGTGTCCGGGGTCAGGCGCGTGGCCTTGCCCTGTCCCTGGTCCGAGGCGGTCAGCCAGTCGATCTCCACCTCGAAGCGGCCGGCCAGGCAGAGCGTGTCCGCGTCCTGGATGCAGGGCGGCTGGTCCGGCAGGACGTTGAGCTGGTAGACGGGGCAGGCCCATCCGGTCTCGGGCGGGGTGTGGAAGAGGCCGGCAGGACGCTCCGGGTCGCTGACCTGGATCGGGTTCTCCGGCGTGTTCCCGGGCTCGATCCCCTGGTTGATCCACCACTTGCAGTAGAAATTGTCGGGCTGGTACAGGATGTCCTCATCGGGGGTGCCGTTGATGAAGTACGGGCGGCGGATCGACTTGGCGAGGTCGAGCTCCTCCACCGTCTTCGGCGCGCAGTCGTAGACATCGGGATTGCCCAGGGCGCCGGCCAAGCAGGCGTTGTGCAGGACCAGGTCGTTGATGAAGAAGAGCTCGGCGACCATCCCCGGCCAGAACTGCTGCATCTCGGGACCCTCGCCGTAGCGCGCGATGAAGGCATCGCGGTCGAACGCCCCGGAGGCATACGGGTCCGGCTTGCCCGGGAAGTAGTCGAGGCCGACCCCGGGGATCTTGTCGGCAGCCGATGCGATCCCTGAGAGCACGAAGAAGCCGGCAAGGAGCAGGCGGAAGGGCTTCTCGAGATGGTTCATGCATCCTCCGAGCCGGGAATGGGGTGAATCTCAAGCAAGCTATCGGCTCAGCAGGGAAAACGGGGCTCCGTCTTCCACAATTCCCCGGGGGGGCTTAATTCCCTGGGGCCGGTGTGCAACGATACGGGGCCGTGATGAGTGAAAGGAGATCCCATGCGATTCACCCTTCTCTGCCTGGCGGGGCTCGCGCTCGCCGCCTGCGGCGGACCGGCCGAAGAGCCGGCCGCCCCGGCGCCGGACCAGTCCCAAGGCCAGGCTTCGGAGATCAAGATCGTGACTGACATCGAGCAGCGGCTCGCGAAGTTCTCGCCCACCAACCTGGAGGCGGACCTTTCCGCCCTCACCGCCGAGGACCGCCACGTCCTCGACCTCCTCGTCCAGGCCGCCCGCCAGATGGACGAGATCTTCCTGCGCCAGGCCTGGGTGGGCAACCCGGAGATGCGCGAAAAGGTCGAAGCCTGGAAGGACGGCCAGGCCACCCCGGCCACCCCGGCGAAAACTGCGGCCCGGGAGTACTACGACATCAACTTCGGTCCCTGGGACCGCCTCGACGAGCACAAGCCCTTCCTCGGTGACAAGCCCCATCCGGAAGGCGCGGGTTACTACCCCGAGGACATGACCAAGCAGGAGCTCGAGTCCTGGATCAAGGATCACCCGGCCGACCGGGAGCGCTTCGTCTCGGGCACGACCGTGATCCGGCGCAACGGCAACGGCCTCCAGGCCGTGCCCTACTCCCAGGAGTACAGGCAGTGGCTCCAGCCCGCGGCGAAGCTCCTGCGCGAGGCCGCCGCGGCCACCGGCAACGCCTCCCTCAAGCGCTTCCTCGAGTTCCGGGCCGCCGCCTTCGAGACCGACGACTACTACGAGAGCGACATGGCCTGGATGGACCTCGACGCTCCGGTCGAAGTCACCATCGGCCCCTACGAGACCTACGAGGACGGCATCTTTGGCTACAAGACCGCGTTCGAGGCGTTCGTCACGGTCAACCTGCCGAAGGAGTCGTCCGCCCTGGACCGATACAAGGAGCGGCTCCCCTGGCTGGAGTCCAACCTCCCCATCCCCGAGGAGCACAAGAACCCGAACCGCGGCACCGAGAGCCCGATCCGGGTCGTGGACACCGTCTTCACCGCGGGCGACACCAAGGCCGGCGTCCAGACCCTGGCGTTCAACCTGCCCAACGACGAGCGGGTGCGGGAGGCCAAGGGCTCCAAGAAGGTCCTGCTGCGCAACACCATGCGCGCCAAGTACGACCAGATCCTGATGCCCATCGCCGAGCGGGTGATCGCGCAGGACCAGATCGCGAACGTCTCCTTCGATGCCTACTTCAACGAGGTGCTCCACCACGAGCTGTCCCACGGCCTCGGCCCGGGGGTGATCACGAAGGACGGCAAGAAGACCGAGGTGCGGCTGGAGCTCAAGGACCTCTTCGCCACCCTGGAGGAGGCCAAGGCCGACGTGATGGGGGTCTACAACATCCTGGCCCTTCTGGACCGGAAGGAGATGCCCGAGGAGCTGCGGCGCACCCTGGAGCCGACCTATCTGGCCGGCCTGTTCCGCTCCGCCCGCTTCGGAGTCCACGAGGCCCACGGCCAAGGCGTGGTGGCGCAGTTCAACTACCTGATGGAGAAGGGCGCCCTGCAGGTGGATCAGGCCGGCCGCTTCCGCACCGTCCCGGAGAAGTTCCCGGGCGCGATCCGCGACCTGCTGCGCGACATGCTGATGCTCCAAGCCGCAGGGGACTACGAAGGGACGAAGAGCTTCCTGGACAGGTACGGCAAGCCGCAGCAGAACCTGCTCGACGCCATCGGCCGCCTGGGTGACGTGCCGGTGGACATCCGGCCGGTGTATGCCTACGAGGCTGCGAAGCAGTAGGGCGGGGGGCTCCCTCTCCCGCGAAGCGGGGGAGGGCAGGGGAGGGGGTCCTACTTCACCCCGAGCAGCTCCACCTCGAACACCAGCGTGGCGTTCGCCGGGATCACCCCGCCGGCGCCGCGCGCTCCGTAGCCCAGGTCCGCGGGGATGGTCAGCCGGCGCTTTCCTCCGACCTTCATGCCGGCAACCCCCTCGTCCCAGCCCCGGATCACGTGTCCGGCGCCGAGCGGGAAGCGGAACGGCTGGTTGCGGTCCTTGCTGGAGTCGAACTTGGTGCCGTTCTCCAGCCAGCCCGTGTAGTGGACCTCGACGGTCTTGCCCGTCCGGGCCTCGTCGCCCGTGCCCTCCTGGAGATCGACGTACTTGAGCCCGGAGGCAGTGACGGTCTCTTGCTGATCCATGGGGAGCCCTCCTCTATCGCACGTTGACCAGATCGACCTCGAAGACGAGCGTGGCGTTGGGCGGGATGACCCTGCCGGCCCCCTGCTTGCCATAGCCGAGCTCCGGCGGGATCACGAGCCGGCGCCGTCCTCCGACCTTCATGCCCGCGATCCCCTCGTGCCAGCCCCGGATGACGTCATCGATGCCGATGCGGAAGGTGAAGGGGTGGCCGGGGTCCTGGCTGGCGTCGAACTTCGTGCCGTCCTCCAGCCAGCCGGTGTAGTGGACCTCGACGGTCTTCCCCAGGCCGGCCTCCACCCCCTCGCCGACCTTGAGGTCGGTATAGCGCAGGCCGGAGGCGGTGACGACCTCCTTCCTGGAGTCTTTCGCGTCGGTACCGTCGGGTTTCTGGGGCTGCTGCCCCTGGCCCTGGCCTTGACGAGCCCCAAGGAGCGGACTCGCGGCTACCAGGGCCACGAGCAGCGCGCAGGGGGCGAAATTTCGGTTCATGGGACGGCTCTCCTCTCCTTCCAGAGGTTCTCTGTCAGTGGTGAGGTGCCGATTGTACGCTAGTTGGCCCGGCGTACCATCCTGCCCCCCTTGACCACCGCCGCCACCGGGTTGATCCCGAAGTGGTAGGCCAGGTGGAGCAGGTTGGGGGCGTCGAGCAGGACGAAGTCCGCCCTCTTCCCCGGCTCGACGGAGCCGATCTCCGACCCCAGGCCCAGGCAGCAGGCCGAGTTCAGGGTGGCCGCAGTCAGGCTCTCCTCGATGGTCAGCCCCAGCTCGAACACGGCGAGCACGAAGACCGCGGGCATCGACTCGGTGTGGCAGGAGCCGGGGTTGCAGTCCGTGGCCAGGGCGATGGGCACGCCGGCCTCGACCATCCGGCGGGCCGGGGCGTACTTGTGCTTCATCAGGAAGAAGCTCGTCCCGGGGAGGAGGACCGCTGTCACCCCGGAGCGGGCCAGGGCCTCGACCCCGGCCGGCGAGACCGCGATCAGGTGGTCGGCCGAGAGCGCTCCCAGCTCGGCGGCCAGCTCGGCGCCGCCCGAGTCCACGAACTCGTCGGCGTGGAGGCGCGGAGCCAGGCCGTGGCGCACCCCCGCTTCCAGAACCCGGCGCGACTCCTCCGCGGTGAAGACCCCCTCTTCGCAGAACACGTCGCAGAACCGGGCCAGCCCCTGCTCCGCCGCGGCCGGGATGATCTCCTCGCAGACCAGGTCCAGGTAGCGCCCGCGCTCTTTCCCATGCCCGCGATACTCTGGCGGGATCTCGTGGGCGGCCATCAGGGTCGGGACCAGGTCCACCGGGTGGGATGCGGACGCGGTACGGATCGCGCGGAGCTGCTTCAGCTCGTCCTCCCGCGAGAGCCCGTAGCCGCTCTTCGCCTCGGCCGTGGTCGTCCCCCAGGCGAGCATCTGGTCCATCCGGCGCCGGACGTTGCCGGCCAGCTCCTCCTCCGAAGCTCGCCGGGTCGCTGCCACGGTCGAGAGGATGCCGCCCCCCTCGGCTGCGATCTCCTGGTAGGTCCGGCCCGCCAGCCGGGCTGCGAACTCCTCCTCCCGGCTGCCTGCCCAGGGGAGATGGGTGTGGGGGTCGACGAACCCGGGGATCAGCGTGCCGCCTCGGCCGTCGAGCCGCTCGGCATCGGGCATCTCTCCGAAGGATCTCTGGCGTTCCTCGGGTGAGCCGACGAAAGCGATCCGGCCGTCCCGGCAGAGCACCTCGGCCCCCCGGATGCGGCGCACCTGGCGCTGGCCGGCCCCGCTCAGGGGGCTGCTCCCCTCGGGCGTGGCCACCTCGGACAGGTTGTGGATGAGGAGGTCGGCTATTCCCTCGGTCGTCGCCTCAGTCATTTCGTCGGTCATGGCGGGGGATTGTAGCGCCCCCATGATCCGTCTCTTCTAGGGCGCGAAGTACCCGGTCACGTCGACCAGCAGGTGGACGGCCCCGCCGCCCTGCAGCGTGGCGAGGGCCGCCAGAGTCGCATCGCCGTCCGTGGACAGCGGCAGGATGGCGTTGTTGCTCCGGGTCGCGCCAGGCAGATAGTTGATCGTGCTGGTCCCGGGCGCCGGGTAGTTGCCCGGGAAGAGCGCCACCGTGCCGGAGGCGGTCGGGGATACCACCGTGATGTTGGCCGCGAGCGCCCGCGCTCCGGCCGGGATCCCGCAGGCTCCGCCGGCACCCAGCAGCCGGGTCGTCCCGGACTGGAGCGGCGAGCCGGTCCGGGTGTCGACCAGCCGGCAGGGGGGCACGGTATGGAAGTCCGAGGTCTGCGCCGGCGCGAGGGTCAGGACCGCGGGGAGCGAATCGGCCTGCCCCGAGGCGTTGGTGATCCGCAGCAGCACCGCGTAGATGCCGGGTGAGAGACCGGTCGTATCCAGCCAGCCGGTCGCTCCCGCTACCTGCTTGACCAGAGTCGGGCCCAGGAGCACCCGCCAGGAGTAGGTTAGCGGCGGCTTGCCCTTGCCGCTGCCGGAGAGCGAGACGAGCTGGCCGGCCTCCGCCGTGGCCACGCCCACCAGCGACGAGAGGATCGACGGCATCGGATCGAGCACGGTCACGTTCTGCATCTCCGAGTCGCATCCGTTCGGGCTACAGACCGTCAGCGTCACCTGGTGCTGTCCAGGAGTGTTGAACGAGTGGACAGGGTTCTGCTGGCTGGACGTGGCCTGCGCCTCTACGAGCGCGGCCGAGCCCACGAGCAGAGCCCCGCAACAGACCGCAACGGCTCGTCGCATGGGGCGAATACCTCTTTTGAACTACTGATAGCAATCTAGCTCTTTCCTGCCCGCGGGTCAAGCAGAGGGGCAGGACGCTACAATGGGCCGGTGACCGAAGACCGCATCCTCTCCGGCGTGCCCGATCCCGAGGATCTGGGCGTCGAGCCCTCGCTGCGGCCCTCCAAGCTGGAGGAGTACGTCGGCCAGAGCCGCATCATCGACAACCTGAAGGTCTTCATCCGGGCGGCGCGGGAGCGGCGGGAGAGCCTGGATCACGTCCTTCTCTTCGGCCCCCCCGGCCTCGGCAAGACCACCCTCGCCCACATCATCGCCAACGAGATGGGCGCGCCTCTGCGCATCACCTCCGGCCCCGTGCTGGAGCGGGCGGGCGACCTCGCGGCCATCGTCACCAACCTCGACGCGGGCGAGGTCCTATTCATCGACGAGATCCACCGCCTCGGCCCGACCGTGGAGGAGATCCTCTACCCGGCGCTGGAGGACTTCCGGCTCGACCTCGTCATCGGCCAGGGGCCGGCGGCCCGGACCGTCAAGATCGACCTGCCCCGCTTCACTCTCGTGGGAGCCACCACCCGCGCCGGCCTGCTCTCCGCTCCTCTGCGCGCTCGCTTCGGCATCGTCCACCGCCTCGACTTCTACAAGCCCGAGGAGCTGACCACGATCGTGGAGCGCTCGGCCCGGCTGCTCTCCATCCCCATCGAGCCTGATGGCGCGTCGGAGATCGCCCGGCGGAGCCGCGGCACCCCGCGCGTGGCCAACCGCCTGCTCCGCCGGGTGCGCGACTTCGCCCAGGTGGACCGCGCCCGCAAGATCGACCGGCGGATCGCCCAGAAGGCCCTCGCCCTGCTGGAAGTGGACGAGTTCGGCTTCGAGGACCTGGACCGCAAGATCCTGGGCACCCTGATCGAGCACTACGCCGGCGGACCTGCCGGGCTCAAGGCGCTGGCCGCGGCCGTGGGCGAGGACACGGGCACGATCGAGGACCTTTACGAGCCCTACCTGATCCAGGAGGGCTTCCTCCAGCGCACGCCCCGGGGACGGGTCGCCACCCACCGCGCCTACCGCCACCTGGGCTACCCGCCCCGGCCGGGGACCAGCGGCACCCTGTTCTGACCCCCGCCGTGCGCCGCGCCGTCCTGATCTACAACCCGACTGCGGGACGCCAGCGCCACGAACAGTTGCTCGATTCCATCCTGAGAAACCTCCGGAGCGGAGGCTTCGAGGTGGAGCCGGTCCCCACCCGCGGTCCGGGGGACGCCACCCGGATCGCCAGCCAAGCGGAGTGCGAGGTGGTCTTCGCCTACGGCGGCGACGGCACCGTGCGCGAGGTGGCGGCCGGGGTTCTCGGGACCGAGACGGCCCTGGGCATCGTGCCCGGCGGAACGGTCAACGTCATGGCCATGGCGCTCGGTCTCCCCCGCGATCCGCTGGCCGCCGCCCGCCTCGCGGGACGCCTGGAGGTCCAGAAGCTGGATGTGGGACTGGTCAACGAGGCTCCGTTCCTGATGATGGTCTCCGCCGGTCTCGACTCCAGCGTCCTCGCGGCTCTCGATACCCGGCTCAAGTGGCGCTTCGGCAGGGGGGCCTATCTCTGGCAGGGGCTTCAGGAGTGGTGGAGCTACCCGTATCACCGCTTCGAGATCGTGGCGGACGGCGAGCCGTTCGATGCCTCCTTTGTGGCGGTCTCGAACATTCCTTACTACGGGGGCACCTTCGCCCTGGCTCCGGGAGCCCGGCCGCACGACGGACGGCTCGACCTGGTGCTCTTCCGGGGCCACGGCCGCCGCGCGACCCTCGGCTTCGTCCTCGACCTCCTGCGCGGCTCGCACACGAAGAGGAGCGACGTGGCCGTGCGGCACGTGATCGAGGTCGAGCTCCGGTCCCCCGAAGGGGCCGTGGCCCAGATCGACGGCGACCTATGCGAGGAGCGATTGCCCCTGACCGTCCGCATCGCGCCCGCGCCGCTCCGGGTGCTGTGCCCTGAGATCCCCCCGGCTTGATCAATCCACTGGCTCGGAGCGCCCGCTCTTCTGTGCCAGGGTGCGCCGGAGGATCGGCAGAGCGGCCAAGTCTTTGTCGCGGCCGGCCTGCTCTTTCGACTCGATGACTGCATCTAGGTTGAGGCAGCGGATGACAAGTCCACCGACCTCAAAATCGCGGGTCCTTGCGATCAGGTCCGCGTAGGTCAGCCCTGCCCCAATTGTTGCGAACACGTCGAGCGGTCCGGCATCCGTCACGAGTTGGTGGATGCGCAGCGTGGCGAGCTTGGTTTCATCCGGCACGATGTGCCGCCCTGCAGGGTCCAGGTAGCGGGCATTCAGCTCGCGCAACGCCAGAAGAAGACGCTCGCGATTGGCGGGCTCGGGGTTTGGGAGGATGTCGAGGTCCAACGTCGTGACCGGAGCGCCCTCCAGCGTGGCGGCGACGCCGCCCACGACGATGAAATCCACTTCGCGGCGGCCCAGGACACCCAGGATATCGAGGAGCTTAAGAGCGGGCGCCATTGCGGAGCGCCTGAATGCTGTCCACCCAGCCCTGGAGCGCCTCGAGCCTCTGTGTGGGCGTGAGGCTCAGCATCCAGTGGATCAGGGCGTCATCGGGGTCGGCCCACGAAGAGGGCTCCGGATCAACCACTGACTGCTCACCGGATATCAGGTCTTCTTCGCGTTGCATGGCCGGATGGTAGCCTATTCAAACACGAGCGCGTAGCTGACGACGTCGCAAGGCTGCCCCGGCTCGAGATTCGGAAAATCCCCGTGCCGCCGCAAGAGCCCTTCGCGATCGAAGCCGCCTTTTTCCAGCACACGGCAGGACGCGGCGTTCTCGACGTGGCACATCGCGTAAAGCCGGACGAGACCGAGGGAAGCGGCGATGTCGACCATCGCCCGCAGGGCCTCGGTGGCGTAGCCCTTTCCCCATGCGTCCTTCGCGAACACATATCCGGTCGAGGCGCGTTGGGGGGTTTCGAACGCCAGACCGGTGCTGCCGAGCAGGCTGCCGTCCGCGCGGGATTCCACCAGGTACGGACCGGCCGGCCATCGCTCCCACTCGGCATCGCTGAACGCGAGAAACGCGTGTGTCGCGTCCAGCGACTCATGCGTCGGCCAGCTCAGCAGACGAGTGGCTTCGGCATCGCTGGCGTAGCGGGCGAAGATGGCTTCGGCGTCCTCACGGCGGGGCCTCCGTAGGATCAATCTCTGCGTTTCCAGCCGTTCGGGCGCCTTCATGTCTTGTCCAGCTTATGATGCTTCCCCTGATGACCTCCAGACCGCTCGATCCCATCTTCTCCCCGGGCTCCATCGCCGTGATCGGCGCCTCCCGCCGCCGGGAAGCGCTTGGCTTCCGGCTGCTGCACAACCTCATCGTCAACGAGTTCACCGGCGCCATTTACCCGGTCAACCCCCAGGCCCGGGCGATCCACTCGCTCAAGTGCTACCCCACCGTCGGGGACATCCCCGACCCCGTGGACCTCGCGGTCATCCTCGTCCCCCGGCAGAAGGTCCAGGGGATCGTCGAGGAGTGCATCGCCAAGGGGGTCAAGGGATTGATCGTCATCACCGCGGGCTTCTCCGAAGTCGGCGAGGAGGGGGTGGAGCGCGAGCGGTTGCTGCGCGAGACCGTGCGCGCCGCGGGGGTCCGTACAATCGGCCCCAACTGCATGGGAGTCATCAACACCGACCCCGAGGTGAGCCTGGACGCCACCTTCGCCCCCACCCCGGCCCAGGCCGGAGCCATCGGCTTCGTCAGCCAGTCCGGCGCCCTCGGGGTGGCCATCCTCAACGTGGCCCAGGACCTGGGGATCGGATTGACCCAGTTCGTCTCCATGGGCAACAAGGCCGACGTCTCGGGCAACGACCTCCTGGAGCACTGGGAGGACGACCCCGCGACCAAGGTCATCTGCATGTACCTGGAGTCCTTCGGTAACCCGCGGCGCTTCACCGAGATCGCCAAGCGGGTCACCCGCAAGAAGCCGATCCTGGTCGTCAAGTCGGGGCGCACGGCCGAGGGGGCGCGCGCGGCCTCCAGCCACACCGGCGCCATGGCGGGAGCGGATGTCACCGTCTCCGCCCTGCTGGAGCAGTGCGGCGTGCTCCGGGCCAACACCATTGAAGAGCTTTTCGACGTCTGCCGCGCCCTGGTGCGCTGCCCGCTCCCCGAGGGCAACCGGGTGGGGATCGTGACCAACGCGGGCGGACCGGGCATCATGGCGACCGACGCCCTCATCAACGTCGGGCTGCGGATGGCCGAGCTCTCCGACGCCACGCGCGAGGCCCTGCGCTCCTTCCTCCCGGCCGAGGCCAGCTTCAACAACCCGGTGGACATGATCGCCTCCGCCGATGCCAAGTCCTACGCCCGCACCCTGACCGCGGTCCTGGACGATCCCGGGGTGGACATGGCGTTGGTCATCAACGTGACTCCGGTTCTGGGCAGCCCCACCGACATCCTGGAGGTGGTCGGCGAGGTGGCGCGGACGCGTTCCAAGACGGTCCTGGCGGTCATCATGGCCACGGACGAGTTCTACGAGTCGGTCAAGCACATCCCCGATCTGCCCCCGGTCTACCGCTTCCCCGAGCCGGCGGCGAGGGTGCTCCAGCTCCTGGAGCGTTACGGAGCCTGGGTGCGCCGTCCGGCCGAGCCCCCCGCGCCCGAGTTCCCCACGGACGACGCCCAGGTCGAGTCGATCCTCGCCCGGACGAAGGACGGCTACCTCGATCCGGGGGACGTCTTCCGGATTCTCGACCTGTACGGCATCCCCCGCGTCCGCCAGCAGGTGGCATCGACACCGGAGGAGGCGCTGGAGTCCGCGCGGGAGATCGGCTACCCGGTGGTGCTCAAGGCGATCGCGCCCGACCTGGTCCACAAGAGCGACGTGGGCGCGGTGCAAGTGGACCTGCGGGATGAACGGGACTTGACCGAAGCCCTGAGGCGGGCCGCGGAGTCGGTCGAGGGCGCCGGCCACCGGATCGAGGGCTGGCTGATCCAGGAGATGGCGAAGGGTGGGCACGAGGTCATCTTCGGCATCACGACCGATCCCCGTTTCGGTCCGCTCCTGATGTTCGGCCTGGGCGGCAAGTACGTCGAGGTCTTCCAGGACGTCCGCTTCGGGGTCCTCCCCCTGGACGCGAGCGACGCCCGGGACATGGTGCGCGGCATCCGCGGCTTCAAACTGCTGGAAGGGGTGAGGGGGGAGCCCGGCGCCGACCTGGACCTCCTGACCGAGGTCCTCCTGCGTCTGGCCCAACTCGCCCAGCGCCACCCGTGCATCCGGGAGCTGGACGTCAACCCGTTCCTGGCCGGTCCTGACCGCACCCGAGCCCGGGCGGTGGATGCCCGCATCAGGGTAGGCGACGGGTAAACGGTCGGGCGCTATCTCCCCTTCAGGACGAAGAGGATCGCCCGGATGATGTTCCGGGTCAGGAAAGGGAGCACGAACAGGCCGACCCAGAAGCCCGCGGTGTAGCTGCGGCCCGTGTTCAAGGGGGCCCAGACCTCGCGTCCAGTGAACCAGGACAGGATCAAGTTCTGGATCCCGAAGAAGCCGTGAAGGACTCCTCCTCCGAAGGCGTACTCGTGGGCGGGATCGATCTCTACCCAGAAAAAGGCGATCGCAAAGATAAAGGCGATCAGCAGGAGGACCGGCCACATCCGGAACAGAGTGGTGACGACTTCAAGGACGAGTTGGCCGACTCTCCGGAAGTCGAAGGTGCCTTTCTGATAACGCATGTAGTACTTGCCGCGAATGGCTCCCGAGAAGTCGTACTCCGGGAGCATGTCGTCATCAGGTTTTTGACTCATGCAGATTACCGGCGTCAGCGAAGTCGGCCGCAGGGCCTCAAATCCTGCGGCGCGTAGCGGTAGTGGCCCGTGAGGGTGAAGAGGAACAACGCGTCCTCCTCCTGGGTTCCGCGACCGATGTTATGGACGACGAGCGGGACACCCGCCGCAGTCTTGCGATCCGAAACGATCCCGACGTGGGGAACCCCGGACGGCAGCCTCCAGGTCACGATGTCGCCTGGAGCGTAGGCGCGTGGGTCCCTGGAGACCGGGAGCGACTTGCCCTTCCGCGAAAAGAAGGTCCCCAGGTTGGGCACGCGCCGGTGGTCGATGTTCGAGTCCGGCCGGGTGAGCCCCCAGTTCTTGGGATAGGCCCGCCACGCTGCGGACATGTCCTCGTGCACCCGGACCTGGAGGTCCACCCCGAGCTGCCGGTACGCTCGGACCAGGACGTCCGTACAGACTCCACGTTCCTGAGGGACATCGCCGTTGGGATAGGGAATCCGGCGGTAGCCGGAGTCATAGAGGACGGTGACGCCGATCTGCTTCCGGGCTGCGTCCACCAGACACCGGCCCGCGTCGGCCGTCGCCGGCAGCGGGAGCAGCAGGATCAGAAGGAGAAAGAAGAGCCGGCGCATGACTCGGAGTATATGTGCGGTCCGCCCGCGACACGGTGTCAATCTCCGCGATGATCAGATCCTCGCTCAACTGCCGGGCCGACTGCACCACCATCCCGTCCGGATCAACGATCGCGGATGACCCGTAGGACACCAACTCGTCGGTGCAACCAGCGACGTCGGCGCGGATGACCCACATGCTGTTCTCGACCGCCCGAGCTATGTCAACGTTCCTCGCCTCCGCGACGATCTCCGCGCTGGCCCTTGCCGGGGGGAGCCCGTTGTTTGTGGGCACGAAGAGGGCCGTCGCACCCTGAGCGGCCATGAGTCTCGCAGGCTCGGAATAGTTGGAGTCGTTGCAAATAACGATACCGAACGTCAGCTCTGCAACCCGGAAGACTGGAATCGTGCCGCCAGCGTCATAGACCGACCGATTGATGGCCGGATGCAGCTTGCGATACAAGCCGACGACCGACCCTCGCTGAAAGACCGCCGCGGAGTTGTAAAGCCGGTCCCCATCCGCCAGTTCTGTGAATCCAACGATTGTCGTGACGGTGTCGCTTGCGAGGGGCGCAAGCACGGAGTCGAGTCGACCGGCGTCCGCGGAGATCGCGAACTGTGTGGGATCTCCAGCATAGTCCGCCAAGCCTCCCAGGATAGCCTCTGGGCAACAAAGAATTGTGACACCCTCCGCCTCACATCACTCGACTCGCGTCCGGATGAGGCTGAGCGCGTCCATGGAGCCGGCGGCAAGCAGCGGAGCCTGATAGGCGGCGACCCTCACAAGATCCTTCCTCGGACAGAGTCGAATGCTCACCCACCCAAGGACACCAACACCAGCAACAACCAGAAAGTCGAGATTACGCAGGCAGTATCCACGAGAACTGTCCTGACGGCGTAGACCAAGCCCAATACGCCGATAGCGAGCCTCAACTGCGCCACGACTGGCCGCTGGATTGGAGCGTATCTGCGTGCTGAAGGTACCTCCAAGCGCGCTCCTCGTCCGGAGGCCGCATTGGGCGGTCCGCTGGAACGATCGGTTCGACGTCATTTGTGATGTTGCGCAACTTGGCGTCTATTGGGGCGAAAGATCTCCGTTAATGCCTTAGTCGTGGTTAGCTTGGTGCACCCATCTTCCACCAAGCGGATGGCAGATATCTCTCCTGAGCTCCTCGGAGACGGTTCTGTTCTTCGGGGCATACATGGAGGAACCAGCTTGCTCTGTTCCCGCCCGGATACAAGCCTTCCCTCTCCCGGTCCGGAGCCTTCCCGTCCATCCGCGGGTAACCCGCACCGGCTCGGGGGAGTTCCGGATCAGCTCGGGGACTCTCCGTTATGAGCTCCAAGGAACGCCCCTCGTTCCGGTAGCGTCGCAACCCGAGTCGGCAGCGTCGCAACCGGGGAGGGGAGCAGTCCCCGTCCATTCAGCGACGATTTTCATCTCGGCGGGGACTTTTCCACTCCAGATGGGGATCTCTCCATGCCGGCGGGGATCTTCCCGTCCAGATGGCGACGATCCCTTCCAGACGGGGGCCGCTCCCGTCTGGATTGGGGACGGCTCCCAGCCAGGTGGCGACCACTCCTGTCGAGGTGGGGACGGCTCCCAGCCAGCCGGGATTGCCCCCGTCCAGATGGGAAACACTCCCATCCCGGCGGGAGCGTCCCCGATCGGCATGCCAGCGTCGCATCTCGAGACGGGAGCGTCGCAACTCCAGGTCAGGAAGGCTCCCGTCCAGAGGGGGAAAGCCCCCTTTCAGAAGGAAACGCGGCGGGCTCAGAGTCGGAGACGGGCTCAGGGCCGGAGTCCGTCCCCCTGCCTCTTTCTAGAGCTCCCGGCGCTTTTCTAGAGCCCCAGGCGCTCCGATTCGTTGCGCAGGGCCTGGATGACGTTCTCGATGTGCTCGTCGAGGGGGACGCCCAGCTCCTCGGTGCCCTGGTAGATGTCCTCGCGGTGGACGCCGCGGGCGAAGGCCTTCTCCTTGAAGCGCTTCTTCACCGAGGAGACGTCCACGTCCTTGACCGACTTGCTCGGCTTGACCAGGGCCACCGCCGTCACGAAGCCGGAGAGCTCGTCACAGGCGTAGAGGGCCTTGGCGAGCCGCGTCTCCCGCGGTACCCCGCTATAGGGAGCGTGACCCAGGATCGCCGTCCGCATCACCTCGGGATATCCCTGGGCAGCCAGGATCTCGACGCCCCGGAACGGGTGGTTCGCCTCGTCGGGCCAGCGCTCGTAGTCGAAGTCGTGGAGCAGCCCCGTAAGGCCCCAGAGCTCTTCGTCCTCACCCCAGAGGCGGGCGTAGTGGCGCATGGACGCTTCCACGGCCAGCGCGTGCTTGCGCAGACCTTCCTTCTCTGTGTACTGGCAGAGGAGCTGCCAGGCAGCATCTCGTCCGGGAAGTTTCTCGTCGCTCATGCCGCGTACGCTACCAGAATGCAGTTAGAATCGAGGAGTGAGCGAGGCCCGCAAGCTGACCGTCCGTTGCCCCGAGTGCAGCTCCGACCTGGTGATCGACGTCGAGACCGGGGAGGTCCTCTCCCACCGCCGCGCCAAGCAGCCGCTCGCCGGAGGCAAGGACCTCGACTCCCTCCTCAAGGGGCTGGACGAGGACAAGGCCCGTGCCGAGGACCTCTTCCAGCGCGAAGTCGCGGCCCTGAAGGACCGCGACCGTCTCCTCGAAGAGAAGTTCCGGGAGGCCCTGCGCCGGGCAGAAGAAGACCCGGACGAGGGTCCCCCCCGCCGACCGTTCGATCTGGATTGATGCTGCGGATTCAAGGATTTGGACTGCGTTTCGGGGTCCGTGATAGAATCCGTTCGGCTGTCCGGTCCGCCCCCCGCCGCTAGCCGCTCCGTAGTGACGATGAGATACCGCAATCCAGCGGGCCTCGCCACGGCCCGGGAAAGGACTTGAAACCTTGACTCCATGGTGGCTGCGCCCCACAGCAGAAGGCGCCAAAGAAGAGAAGGACCGGCCGGAAGATAAGGCCCCCGAAAGAACCCCCTCCCCAGAGCCCCCGACGTCTGTCGCTCCTGAGAGTGTCCCGCTCACTCCTGAGGCCCTGAAGGAGACCTCCCCCTCGCTGGAGGCGGAGCCCGCATGGCGTCACGAGCCCGTTCCCGAGCCCGAGGGCTCGTCCTTCGTCGAAGAGCCGGAGGAGCCCGAAGGGCTGCGTCTCGGCCAGCACGAGCTGATTCCCGAGGAGCTCGAGTCCGTCGAGGAGGCGGATGAGGACGACGACGAAGAGGAGATCTCCGCCCAGTCTGCCGAAAGCGGTGAGACGGCCGGGTCGACAGAGGAGAGCAAGGGCGATGCCGGCGATAACCGGCGCCGCCGCCCCCGCCGCAGCCGGGGCCGCGGACGCAAGGAGGGACGGACCGCCGCCCCCGCGACCGAGCCCGAGGAGGAGGACGAGGAGAGCCAGGAGCCCGCGTTCGAGGAGCCCGCGACTCCCCGCCGGGTCGCCGTCGCGCCGTCCATGGCGCCGATGGCTCCCATGTCTCCCATATCGCCGATGACCCCGGTCCGCTCCGCCCGTTCCGAGAGCTACACCATCCAGGCGAACGACCTGGAGTCGGTGGCGCGCGAGATCATCATCTCCGTGCCCGAGCGCCAGCGGGTGACCGAGGAGCGCAAGATCGCCATGTTCTGCGACCTGGAGAACATCGCGCTCGGCGTCCGCGACTCGGACATCGGAAAGTTCGACATCGAGCTGATCCTCGAGCGCCTCCTCGAGAAGGGCAAGATCATCGTCAAGAAGGCGTACGCCGACTGGGAGCGCTACAGCGAGTACAAGCGCGGCTTCCACGAGGCCGCCATCGAGCTGATCGACATCCCCCAGAAGTACTACTCCGGGAAGAACAGCGCCGACATCAAGATGGTCGTCGACGCCATGGATCTCTCGTACTCCAAGGAGCACCTGGACACGTTCGTGATCCTCTCGGGTGACAGCGACTTCTCACCGCTGGTCTCGAAGCTCAAGGAGAACAACAAGACCGTGATCGGCGTGGGGGTGAAGAACTCGTCCTCCGCCCTGCTCATCGACAACTGCGACGAGTTCCTCTACTACGAAGACGTCTGGCGCGACTCGCAGAAGGGTCCGAACCTGGACGGCCTGAACAAGAAGACGGCCGAGGCCTTCAGCCTGATGATCGACGCGATCCAGGCGCTGATCCGCGAGAACAAGGACGTGCTCTGGGGCTCGATGATCAAGCAGACGATGCAGCGCAAGAAGCCCAGCTTCAACGAGGGCTACTACGGCTATCCCAGCTTCTCCGAGCTGCTGGAGGACGCCTCGCGGAAGAACATCATCCGCCTGAAGAAGGACCAGCGCTCGGGCACCTACATCGTCACCGGCTTCGCCACGGGTAAGGAAGCCCCGAGCGGCCGGCGGTAGCCCTCACCCCCCTAGCCCCCCTCTCCCACCTCCCCATCCCCCTCCCTGGGAGAGGGGGGAACCGATCCAGGGGGCGCGTGGTGGCGCCCCTCTCCCGGCGAGGGGGGCGGGGAGGCGGGAGAGGGGACGGGGGTGAGGGCCTCCTCCCAATCCGGCCGGCTCCACTCCCGCTCCCCCACCCTTTCCAGCCCGGCTGCCTCCAGGCGCTCGGCCAGGACTTCCAGGAACCGGTGCTGGCCCTTGACCACGGCGAGGTTCAGGAAGAGCTCGCGGGCCACGCCCTTTTTCTCGACCACGACGCGCAGCGCCTCGGTCCCTACGCGGGGGTTGCAGGCGAGGACCCGGTCGAAGGGGATGCGGCTGGGGCGGAAAGTGTGGAGGGGCTGATAGTAGAGGGCTTCGGCGTCCACGGCCACGGCGGGACGGCCGGCGGTCCACCAGATCTTGAACAGGGTGGCCCAGAAGAGGAGGCTGTAGGCGAGGAGGACTCCGAAGGCGCGGCCCCAGGCCTGGGTCTCCCCCCGCTCCAGCCACCAGGAGACGGCGCCAACCGCCGCGACCACCCCCACCCCCCAGACCATCGCCCGCCGGCTGGTGCTCCGCACCCAGGGACGGAAGGGGAAGTCGAAGCCGCCAGTCACCGTGCTCATTCGCTCAGTGCCCGCTCGGGCCTACGCTCCCCATCGACTTGAGCTGCCGGTTCGCCACCGCCAGCATCGCGAGGCTCGGCGTGCCCACCGACTTCAGCTCCGCGAGGAGCTGCTCGGTCCGGGTCACCAGCGGCCGCCGCTCCTCCACCCAGGCGTTGATGGCCCGGCCGGCGTCCCCGCCCTTCTTGATCGTGGCCACCACCCGCGAGGTCAGCTCGCTCTGCTGCGCGAAGAGGTCGTCCACGATCGCGGTCACCGCCAGCTTGTCCCAGACCTTGTCCGTTGGGAGGCCCGACGCGGCGCGGCGCAGCCAGTCGAAGCCGAAGCGGGAGCCGATGTCGAAGTAGGTCTTCCCCACCTCCAGCGGCGTCACCGACGCGTTCCGGGAGATCCGGACGATGTCGATCAGCGGCACCATCCAACCCAGGCAGGAGATCCGCTGCGCCAGGTCCTCCGGAATCCGGCGGACCGCGAACGCTGCTGCCTGCTCGCTCATCAGGACCCGGTCCGCCTCGGAGACCATCTCCCGGAGGTGGCCGGAAAGCCCCTGCACCCTGGCGCTGTACGCCTTGATCTGACTCCCGACGTCCAGCGGCTGGCGGCACTCGGTCAGGAACCAGACCGTGCCGCGCTCGACCATCCGGCCGCACTGCAGCAGCATGGCGGCCTGGTCCGCGGCGGAGACCTGGTTGTCCAGCGCCTCGATCCGACTCCAGAGGTCGCGCAGGCCGAAGACCTCCCGGGTGACCACGTAGGCGCGGGCAATGTCCGCCGCCGGGAGCCCGGTCTTCTCCTTGACCTCGTGCATGAAGGTGATCCCGGCCCGGTTCACGATGCTGTTCGTCACGGCGGTGGCGATGATCTCGCGGCTCAGACGGTGGCCCGCGATGGCCTTGGCGTACTTCTTCCGCAGCGGGGTCGGGAAGTAGAGCTTCAGGTCCTCCTGCATGTAGGGGTCATCCGGCAGGTCGGAGGGGAGAAGCTCGTCGTAGAGCGCCATCTTGGCGTAGGAGAGGAGGACGCAGAGCTCCGGCCGCGCCAGCCCGAGGTTCTGCTTGCCGCGCGACGCGAGGGCCTCGTCGTCGGGCAGGGACCAGATGCGGCGGTCGAGACGGCCGCCCCTCTCCAAGGCCTTGATGAAGCGCGCCAGGCGCTCCAGCAGGTGCGCGCTCACCTGCTGGGTCACGGAAAGGGACTGGGTCTGGAGGTAGTTGTCGCGCAGGACCAGGGCGGCGACCTCGTCCGTCATCTCGCGCAGCAGCTCGTCGCGCTGCGGCCGGGTCAGCTTTCCCGAGCGCTCCACCTCGCCCAGCAGGATCTTGATGTTGACCTCGTGGTCGGAGCAGTCCACGCCGGCCGAGTTGTCGATGAAATCGGTGTTGAGCCGGCCGCCGCGCAGGGCGTACTCGACGCGGGCGCGCTGAGTCATCCCGAGGTTCGCCCCCTCGCCGATGACCCGGGCGCGGAGGTCCGCGGCGTCCACCCGCAGCGAGTCGTTGGCGCGGTCGCCCACGTCGGCGTGGCTCTCGGTCCGGGCCTTGAGATAGGTGCCGATGCCGCCGAACCAGAGCAGCTCGACGTCGGCCTTGAGCAGGGCCTGGATCAGCTCGGCCGGGCTCACGTGCTCCCCGGAAAGGCCGAAGGCCCGCGCCATCTGCGGCGAGACCGGGATCGTCTTGGCGCTGCGCTCGAAGACTCCGCCCCCCGCGGAGATCAGCGAACTGTTGTAGTCCGCCCAGGTGGAGCGCGGTAGGTGGAAGAGCCGCTTGCGCTCCTCGAAGCTGCGCGCCGCGTCCGGGTCCGGATCGACGAAGACGTGCTGGTGGTTGAACGCGCCGAGCAGGCGGATGTGCGGGGACATCAGCATGCCGTTGCCGAAGACGTCGCCGGACATGTCGCCGACGCCGATGACGGTGAAGTCCTCGCTCTGGGTGTCCTTGCCGATCTCCCGGAAGTGGCGCTTGACCGACTCCCAGACGCCGCGGGAGGTGATGGCCATTCCCTTGTGGTCGTAGCCCGAGGAGCCGCCCGAGGCGAAAGCGTCGTCGAGCCAGAAGCCGTACTCCGCGGCCACGCCGTTGGCGATGTCCGAGAAGGTGGCGGTCCCCTTGTCCGCTGCCACCACGAGATAGGGATCGTCGTCGTCGCGGCGCACCACGTCGGGCGGCGGCACCACCTTGCTCCCCACCAGGTTGTCGGTGAGGTCGAGGAGCCCGCGCATCATGGTCTTGTAGCACTCGATGCCTTCGCGGAGCAGCTCCTCGCGCCCTCCGGCGGGCGGCCGCTTGACGATGAAGCCGCCCTTGGAGCCCACGGGCACGATCACGGCGTTCTTCACCACCTGGGCCTTCATCAGGCCGAGGACCTCGGTGCGGAAGTCCTCCGGCCGGTCCGACCAGCGGATGCCGCCGCGGGCCACCCGGCCGCCGCGCAGGTGGATGGCCTCGACCTGGGGGCTGAAGACGAAGATCTCGCGGAAAGGCCGGGGCAGCGGCAGCTCCTCGATGCGCTGGGAGTCGAGCTTCAGGGAGAGGTAGCTCTTCGGATTGCCGTCCGCGTCCTTCTGGAAGTGGTTGGTCCGCAGCGTGGCCTCGATCAGGTTGAGGTAGCGGCGGAGGATGCGGTCCTCGTCCACGTTGGTCACCCGGTCCAGAAGCTCCCCGATCTCCGAGACCAGGGCGGCGGCCCGCTCCCCGGCTGCTTCCTGAGAAGTCTGGCGAGCCGGATCGAACAGAGTCAGGAAGAGGTCGACCAGGCGCCGGGTGATCTCCGGGTTGCGCGCCAAGGTGCGCTCCATGTACGCCTGGCTGAAGGGGATGCCGGCCTGGCGCAGGTACTTGCAGTAGGCGCGCAGCACCGTGATCTCCCGGGAGACCAGGCCGGCGCGCAGGACGAGCCGGTTGAAGCCGTCGTTCTCCATCTGGCCGCGCCAGACCTTGCCAAAGACCTCCTCGAAGGGCTGCTTGACCCGGCCGAGGTCGACCGGAGCGCCGTCCTCCGTCATCAGGCTGAAATCGCGAATGGCGACCGGTCCCCCGGCTTCGGAGGGGCGGATCTCGTGGGGCATCTCCTCCAGGACCTTGAGCCCCATGCTCTCCAGCATGGGCAGGACGTCGGAGAGCGGGACCGTGGCGGCGCCGCCGTAGATCTTGAGGCCGATCCCGCTCGGTCCGGCGGTGGGGGAGCGGTAGAGGTCGAAGGCCAGGTCGCCCGTGGCCAGGGCAAGCTCCAGGTGCCCGATGTCGAACACCGCCTCGGCTCCACCGAAAAGCTCGTGGTAGGCGGCCGGGAAGGCGCGGGCGTAGCGCCGGGCGAGCCGGAGCCCCTCCTCCTCGCCGTGCTTCTCGACCAGGGCCTCCTCCAGCCGCTCTCCCCAGGAGCGCGCCGCCTCCGTGAGCTGCCGCTCCACGTCCTCGGGATCGACGTTGGGGATCCGGCCGGGGGTCGTGGCCACGTGGAAGTGGAGCCGGGCCAGGGCCTCGTCGGTCAGGTGGGTGTGATGGGTGGTCACCTTGCCGCGGTAGGCGCGGGCGAGGATGTCCCGGAAGGCGATCCTCAGCTCGGTGTCATAGCGGTCGCGTGGCACGAAGACCAGGCAGGAGACGAAGCGCTCGAACGGGTCGCGGCGCACGAACAGGGCGATGCGCGGCCGCTGCTCGAGCGGCAGGATGCCGGAGGAGATCCGGAAAAGCTCCTCCTCGCCGATCTGGAACAGCTCGTCCCGGGGGTAGGTCTCCAGGATGTTGAGCAGGGCCTTCTCGTCGTGGCTCTCGGGCGTGAAGCCGGCGCGCTCGAGCGAGCTCTCCACCTTCTGACGCAGGATCGGGATGGTGCGCGGGTTGCGCGAGTAGGCGGTGGCGGTGAAGAGGCCGACGAAGATCCGCTCGCCCGTGACGCTGCCATGGCTGTCGAAGCGCTTCACGGCCACCGCGTCCATGGGCACCGGCCGGTGGACCGTGGCCAGGCGGTTGGACTTGGTGATCAGCAGGAGCGCCGGCTGGCGCAGGAAATGGCGGACCTCCTCGGGCAGGGTGCCCAGGTTGCGCAGGCCGTCGAAGATGGGGTAGCCCTCGTTGCGCAGGATGCCGAGCCCGGTGTCGGTCAGCACCCGGGCCACGGCGTCCTCCCCCTCCCCCTCGAAGCTGTACTCGCGGAAGCCGAGGAAGGTGAAGTGGTTGTCCACGAGCCATTCGAGGAAGGCGATGCCCTCGGCGATCTCCTTGCGCGGGAGCGGTGGCGGGGCCTTCTCCAGCTCGGCCACGATGGTCCAGCAGCGCGCGCGCATGGTGTTCCAGTCATCCACCGCCGAGCGCACGTCGGCCAGGACGCGCTCCAGGGCATGGCGGACCTTCTCGTGCCGGGCCGCGGACTGGGCGCTCACCCGGACGTGCATCAGCGACTCGGCCGGCCCCTCCGCCCCGGGCTCGCGCAGGCTCAGGAGACGGCCGTCCGCATCCCGCTCCACGTGGACGATCGGGTGGATCAGGAGCTGGACCTCGCCGTCCAGGCGGCGAAGCTCGGCGCTCACCGAGTCCACCAGGAAGGCCATGTCGTCGTTGACGATCTCGACGACGGAGTGGGACGACTCCCATCCGTGCTGCTCGAACCGCGGGTTGTAGACCCGGATCTTGGGCGCGCCCGGGGTCCGCTCCTGGGCGAAGTCCCAGAGGGCGAGGGCCGCGCCGGCCAGGTTGTCCGGAGCATCCCCGAGGATGTCGGCCGGGGGGACGTGGGCGTAGAACTGGCGCACGAACCGCTCGGCCATTATCACCGATATCACCGAATGGGCGGAATTGCCGCCGTTCAGGCGGGCGCGGACCCGCTCTACGACCTGGTCGATAAGCTCCGACTTGGACTTTTCGCTGATCACACGAGACTCCTCCGGGCCGCGAGCCCGCCAACGGAGGGAGTCTATCGGATATGCTCCGAGGCCGCCGTGTCCTCCCTCCCTCACGTCGCGGTCGTGGGTGCCGGCTCCTTCGGCGGCTGGACTGCTCTCCGTCTGCGGGAGCGCGGGTGCCGGGTCACCCTGGTCGACGCCTGGGGTCCGGGGAACGCCCGTGCCAGCTCCGGCGGCGAGACCCGGATCATCCGGGGTATCTACGGGCCGGACCGGATCTACGTCCAGTGGGCGGCGCGCTCGTTCGATGCCTGGCGCGAGGCCGAACGGCGCTGGAGCATTCCCCTCTGGTATCCCCTCTACCATCCGACCGGAGCGCTCTGGCTGTGCGCCCCCGGGGAAGACGGTTATGTCCGATCCTCGCTCCCCCTGCTGGAGGAAGCCGGTCTCTCTGCCGGGGAGATCGGGCTGGAAGAGGCCCGGAAGCGTTTCCCCCAGGTGAGCTTCGACGGGATCGCGAGCGTCTTCTTCGAGAAGACCGCGGGTTACCTCATGGCCCGCAGGGCTTGCAGAGTGTTGGCGAGGGTCGCGGCGGGGGTCGCCGGAGAAGTCCTGGAGATGGAGGTCGAGCCCGGCCCGGTCCGCAATGGGAGGATGGTGGTCGCGGGCCTCGAAGCCGACGCGTACGTCTTCGCCTGCGGCCCCTGGCTCCCCAACCTCTTTCCGGAGGTCCGGGTCCGCCCAACCCGCCAGGAAGTCTGCTTCTTCGGCACGCCCCCGGGGTTCCTGCGCGGTCTCCCGGTCTGGATCGAGCTCGGCGAGCGGAACTTCTACGGCATCCCGGGGAACGACCACCGCGGCTTCAAGATCGCGGACGACACCCGCGGCGAGCCGTTCGACCCCACCTCAGGAGACCGCGTCCCGACCCCGGAGGGCATGGAGCGCGCGCGGCGCCACCTGGCCTTCCGCTTCCCATCCCTGGCGGGCGCGCCGCTGCTCGAATCCCGGGTCTGCCAGTACGAGAACAGCCCCGACGGCCACTTCCTGATCGACCGCCACCCAGAAGCGTCCAACGTCTGGATCGCAGGGGGAGGCTCAGGGCACGGCTTCAAGCTCGGCCCGGCCGTGGGGGAGCACGTCGCGGCCCTCGTCCTGGGTGAGGAGGAGCCTCTGCCCCTCTTCCGTCTCGACCGCCCGGTTAACAGCATCGGCACCAGCATCAAGACCCAGTTCACCACGGAGCCCTGAATGAAGTTCGTCCTTGCTGTCCTTGCCGTCCTTTTCGTCCTTGAATCTCCCTCCCCTCCAGCGGACTCCCTCGATCGAATCGTGGCCGACTGCTGGCAATACCAGCTCGACCACCAGCCCGCCGTCCGTTTGCAAAAGGGGTTGCCCGTCCAGGACCTCCCCGAGATCTCCGCGGAGAGCGACCGGAAGGAGACCGCCTTCTACCGCGGCCTGCTCGAGCGCCTTGCGCGGATCGACCCCGCGTCCCTGGAGCATGGGGACTGGCTCACCCACGCGGTTCTCCGGTGGGAGCTGGAGAAGGCGGTCGAGGCGGCGGACCACCTCGCCGTCACCGCGCAGATCACCCCCTACACCTTCCCCCTACCCTCGGTCCACGAGATCTTCACGCGCCACTCCTTCTCGTCCCGAGAGGACCTCGACCGCTACCTCCGTCTCCTGCGGCAATACCCGCGGTACGTGGGTCAGATCCAGGCCCGGGCGGAGTGGCAGCGGACCCGAGGGTTCCTCATCCCCAGGGAGACGGTCGACCAGATGGTCCCCCTCATCCGCGCCTTCGCCCAGCCTTCGGAGCGCAGCCTGTTCACGGTCGCTCCCGCCCGCCTGGAGAGCCGCTTGGAGCAGATCACTCCGGAACAGGCCAAGGCCTTCCGTGCCCAGGTGGCGAGGCTCGTCCAGGCCGAGGTGAACCCCGCGCTGGAGAAGCTCGCATCCCTGCTGGAGGGGGACTACCGCAAGGCCGCGCCGGACCGCGTCGGTCTGGGCCAGTACCCGGGCGGACCCGAGGCCTACCGCTTCTTCGTGCGCCAGCACACCGGCCTGGACGTCACGCCCGAGGAGGTCCACCGCCGCGGTCTCGAGGAGGTGGCGCGGATCGAGGCCCGCATGGCGGAGATCCGCCGCAAGGTCGGGTTCGAGGGCACCCAGCGCCAGTTCAACGACCGCCTGCGCTCCGACCCCCGGTTCCTGGCAAAGACGCCCGAGGAGGTCGGAGAGCGCCTCATGGCGCCGGTCCGGCGGATCGAGCCGCTGATCGGCCGGTATTTCCTCCGCACCCCGAAAGCGCCGTATGGGGTCAAGCGGCTGGACCCCGCGCTCGAAGGGTCCTGGACGTTCGGCCTCTACCAGCAGCCCAGCTCGGCCGATCCCTCCGGCTGGTACCTGTTCAACGGCTCCCGGCTCGACCAGCGGCCCCTGGTGGGAGCCGCGGCGCTCATCTACCACGAGCTCCTGCCCGGCCATCACTTCCAGATCGCCCTGCAGCTCGAGAACGGCTCCCTGCCCGAGCTGCGGAAGATCCTCTACCACACGGCTTTCGTGGAAGGGTGGGGCGAGTACGCCTCCGAGCTGGGGATCGAGATGGGACTCTATGACGACCCGTACGCCCTCTACGGCCGGCTCGCCATGGACATGTTCCTCTCCAACCGCCTGGTGGTGGACACCGGCATGAACGCCCTGGGCTGGCCGCGGCCGAAGGCGATCGCCTACATGCGCGACCGGCTCCTGGAGTCGGACGTCCAGATCGACACCGAGACCCTGCGCTACGCCACGTCCATCCCGGGACAGGCGCTGGCCTACAAGATGGGGAGCGCCAAGATCTGGGAGCTGCGGCGCCGCGCCGAGCGGGAGCTGGGGTCCGGGTTCGACCTGCGCCGCTTCCACGACGCGGTGCTCGGCAGCGGCTCGCTACCCCTGAGTGTCCTCGAACGGCACGTCGACTGGTGGATCGGGCAGCAGAAAAGGCGCTGACACCAGGCAGGCACTGTGGAGCAGTGTTCCTCGTTTCCTTGGAAGGCGATGCTTCGGTGTGGCCAAAACCTCTGATGTTCAGGTAAAATACCTTCATCATGAACAGTGAGCTTCTCACCGTCCTGGACCAGGCCATCCGCTTGTCCGACAAGTCCCGGCGGGCGATCGAGCGCGAGCTCGGGATGAGCCAGGGCTATCTGAACAGCATCTTCAAGGGGCGCATCCAGCTCAGGGTCTCGCACGTCAAGGACATTGCCCGCGTCCTGGGCGTCGAGCCGTCGAGCCTGTTCCTCCAGGCCTTTCCGCCGAAGGACCCGGGGGAGCTCCTGAAGCAGCTCGGGATCTCTCCCACCTCGACCCTGAGGATTCCGGCCGCGCTCCTGGGGGCGTTAGGTCCGGACGAGCTGCAAAAGGCCATTCGCGAGGTGGTCCGGGACGAGATGGCGCGTCTCTCCGGGACCCCCGAAAGCCGCGACGACAGATCCTAGTTACCCTGTCATAGCACGATTGATGGATGAGGATGATGTAGGGGAGGGGCTTGTCCCCCACAGTCATTCCCTGCCGCCGGAGAGACTCTCTCCCGGGGAGCGCCGTCATCCCTGCCGACCTTTGCAGAGGAAAGATGCCGGCGCGGACGTCAGCGTTCCCACTTGGCGCGTCCCGCCCTCGGGGACTTGAAGTCCCCGGGGGCGCGAGGCAAGTTCCCCGAGGGCGCGAGGCAAGTCCCCGAGGGTAAGACGCTCATTTTCGGTCCCGGCGGCATCATCTCAGGGTTCCGCCAAAGTCGCTGGTAGCGGCGCTCTGGTCCCGGGCTACGTCCCGTCGCCCCTTGCGGGTACCTTGTCATTGTAGGGGAGGGGCTTGCCCCCTTGCCCCAATACTGTCCAGTTAGGCTGACCGCCTCCCGCGTCCAGACCATAGAGGCCGTAGAGACGCCCCCAGTCCGTTGGCACGAACCTGCCGGGTGTACAGGGTCGGGGCGTCTCCCCACGGCAGGCGGGTCTACCCCAGCACCACGCCTATGCCACAGGCGTGAAAACCGGGCAACGATCTCTACGACGCCCGTTATTCGGTGGTGCCTGAAGCCAAGAGACGCCCCGACCTTGTACACCCGGAAGGTTTGTGCCAGCGGACTGGGGCATCTCTACCCGACATCCGTAGCCAGTGGCGGTCTACGGACGGCCCACCGGGCTTCATATGTGACGGGTCTAAACTGGACAGTATTGGGGCTTGCCCCCTCCCGGGTGGGCGGCAAGCCCCTCCCTAAATCCACCTCATCCCGTCAATCCTGCCGTGACAGAGGACTAGGCATTACAGCCCGGGCGATGGGCCGTCTTCCGAATTCTCGCTCTGGTGCTGCTCGATCACGCCGGCCACGAGCGTGATGAGCTCGAGGGTCGCCCGGTCGCGTTCCAGGGCGTCCCGCAGCATCAGGAGCGCGGCGATGCTCTCGCGGGCGACGTAGCGCGAGCGGAAGACCTCCAATATGTTCGTCACCAGGGCTTTAATCTCGTCGGTCCGTCCCTGCTGGAGCCAGATCATCGCGAGCTCAAGTCCGATGGTCGCGGCGTGGTAGACCTGTCCACGCTTCTCGAACTCCTCCCGCACATATTGGAAAGCCCTCTCCGCCCGGTCCAACTCGCCGAGCCCGGCGGCGATCTTGCCCTCGATACCTCTCAATTTGACGAGGTCGACCGAACCGGCGTGGGAGGCATAGAGGGGCCGCATCTCGAAGAGCTGCAGGTTGGCAGACCGGAATTCCCCCCTCTCCACCCGGAAGAGCAGGATGTTGTGCAGGACGAGGAAACGCAGCTTCGGGTCGCCCTCCTCCCCGATCTGTTGGAGGGCCTGGGCAAGGATTTGGAGACCCTGCTCGGGATCGCCGCTCCGGCCAGTGTAGATGCCCCGCTTGACCAGGACGCGCGCCGCGCTCTGGAGGTCCCCGTTGTGCCGGTGGATCGAGCAGGCGAGGTCGAGCGCCTGGAAAGCGGCGGGGAACCGCCGCTGGTGGCAGAGGATGCCCGCGGTCAGCTCGGCGAGCCGGGCGCGGATCAACTCGGAGCCGCTGCCCTTCTTGCGCAGCTCCAGCGCTTCGCCAATCGCCCGCTCCGCCTGGACGAGGTCGTCCGCGACCCGGCAGGCATTGGCATACTCTCCCCAGGCTCGCGCCCGCAGATCGAAGGTCGCCTCCCTGCCGTGCTCGTCCGGGTCCAACTGGTCGGCCCCCTCTCGCGCCAGGTCCGCGAGCCGCAGCATCTCCCCGGGGTTGTCATGGCGGAGGTTCCAACTCTTCTCCAGGAGCACCTCGCAGAGGCCCCAGGTCCAGAAGCCCGGCTCCGCGGGCAGGGCACGCCCGCACAGGAGCTGCGAGGCCTTCAGCTCTCCTTCGTGGCGCTCCCGGTCCCGATTCTGCTTCCAGCCCAGAACCTTGGCGAAGGTCCGGCCGACAGGGTCGTCGTAGTCGTTGTCCGTGTCGAGCGGCGGCACCTCCCCGCGGCCTGGCCGGAACATCGCCTCGGCCAGAGGGGCGATCTCCTCCTGGCAGGCACGGCAGCCGTGCAGCAGATGAAAGATCACCAGCCGGGTCTCGTCCGGCGCGAGCCGGCCCAGCATGAAATCGGTCAGCCACTGGCTGGGGGGATGCTCGGTCATGTGTCTCCTCCAGATTGCGGCAAAGCAGAAAACCCACTGCATTCTCTCACACCTGGACGCGGCAGGGCGCAACGCGGGGCGAGGATGACGGAAAAAAGCCATCCCCGCCCGCTCTGACCTAGGCCCGACACCGTCCGTCGGGATCGATTTCGAGCCCGCAGTCCCCTTGCGGGATCGGGTTCGGGTCAGTCACGGCGCCCGGCGGGAGGCAGGGACGACCATTGGGATCGATTTCGAGCCCGCAATCTCTTGAGGCCTCGGCAGCGGGCTGCAGGAGCGTGAAGCCGCTCCAGGCCCTTCCCATCCAGTCCCACGCCTCGCGCCAGCTAAACCCTTCCGCCGCCGCCGGACGCGCACTGGCGAGCGCCAGCGCCGCCGCGAACACGATTGCCATGACGCCCCGGTGCAGATTTCTAGGGAACATTGTCGTCCTCCTTGCCGCGGGACGTGTCAGAGCCATCATGACCCTGGCCGCCCGCCGCACATACCTGCTGTGCGCGCCTAGTGTAGATACTTTTCACGGCAAAAGGAAACAGATGTTGCGCTCAAACACGTCCCTGGCGCGTCTATGCGTCCCGGCGGAGAGTCGCGAGGCGTGGGCCAGCTCTCCTCGGCAGGGCATCTGATGCAGGAGGTGTTGACAATTGTCCTGATATTCCGAAGAATGGACTTCGGCATCGGGTGTGTGTGTCCACCCTGACAAGGAGGGATGCGGATGGACGGAAGCGTCGGCGAAAGTCTGGGGAACAGGATCGCCCGCCTGCGGCGGGCGAGGGGCTTGAACCAGCGGCAGCTCGGGGATCGAATCGGGACCCAGGGACCCCAGATCAGCAAGTACGAGCGCGGGGTCTACCTCCCGCGCCCCGACCTGCTGTCCCGGCTCGGCGAGGCGCTGGGCGTCAGCCTGGACTACCTGCTGACCGGCCGGAGCAGCAGCGAGCCCCGGCGGGACTTCCGCCTCCGGGAGAGGCTGGATGCCCTGGAAGCCTTGCCCGAGACCCAGCGCGACAACCTCGTCGCCTTCCTGGACTCCCTGATCGCCGCCCACCAGGTGCTGCGGCGCTACCAGGAGCTGCTTCGGCAGGAGCGGAGGGGTGGGCTGAAAGGCAGGAAGAGAGGCTGAAGCGCGTCAATCCACGCGCAGCACGGCGAGGAAGGCCTCCTGCGGGATGTCCACCCGGCCCACCCGCTTCATCCGCTTCTTGCCTTCCTTCTGCTTCTCGATCAGCTTGCGCTTGCGCGTGATGTCGCCGCCGTAGCACTTGGCGATCACGTTCTTGGTGATGGCGCGGATCGTCTCTCGGGCGATGATCCGCGAGCCGATCGCAGCCTGGAGCACCACCTCGAAGAGCTGCCGCGGGATCAGCTCCTTCATCTTCTCCACCAGCAGCTTGCCGCGGGCGTATGCCTTGTCCCGGTGGACGATCAGCGACAGCGCGTCCACCGGCTCGCCATTGACCAGGATGTCCAGCTTCGCCAGCTCGCTCCGGCGGTAGCCCGCCAACTGGTAGTCGAACGAGGCGTAGCCCCGCGACGCCGACTTCAGCCGGTCGTAGAAGTCGTGGATCACCTCGGCGAGCGGAAAGTCGTACTCGATCAGCACCCGGTCCGTGGTCAGGAACTGGAGGCTCCGCTGCTCCCCCCGGCGCTCTTCCGCGAGAGCCAGGAGCGCGCCCACGTACTCCGAGCGGGTCACGATCGTGCCCTGGATGTACGGCTCCTCGAGGTAGTCGAGCTTGCCCGACGCCGGGAGCTTCGACGGGCTGTCCACCTCCACCACGCTGCCGTCGGTCGAGTGCGCCAGGTATCGCACCCCGGGCGCGGTGGTGATGAGGTCGAGATTGAACTCGCGCTCCAGCCGCGCCTGGATGATCTCCATGTGGAGCAGGCCGAGGAAGCCGCAGCGGAAGCCGAAGCCGAGCGCGCCCGAGCTCTCCGGCTCGAACGAGAACGAGGCGTCGTTCAGGCGCAGCTTGTCCACGGCGTCGCGCAGGCCCTCATAGTCGTCGGCGCTCACCGGGTAGAGGCCGGCGAAGACCATGGGCTTGATCTCCTGGAAGCCGGGGTAGGCCTCGGCTGCCGGCCGGTCGGCGTGCGTGACCGTGTCGCCGATCTGCGCCTGGATCAGATCCTTGATGCCGGCGTAGAGGAAGCCCACCTCGCCCACCGAGAGCTGGCCCACCTGCGCCGGCTTGGGGCTGAAGATGCCGAGCTCGTCCACCTGGTACATTCGGCCGGACGACATGAACTTCACCTTGTCCCCCGTGCGCAGCGTACCGTCCACCACCCGCAGCATGCAGACGACCCCCCGGTAGGGGTCGTACCAGGAGTCGAAGAGCAGGGCCTTGAGCGGCGCGCCGGGGTCGCCTTCGGGCGGCGGCACGTCGCGCACCACCCGCTCGAGCACGTCCTCGATCCCGATCCCCGCCTTGGCCGAGGTGAGGACCGCGTCGTGGGCGTCGATGCCCACGACGTTCTCGATCTGCTCCTTGACCCGGTCGGGGTCGGCCGCGGGGAGGTCGATCTTGTTGATGACCGGGACCAGGGTCAGGTTGCCGTTGATCGCCAGGTAGGCGTTGGCCAGGGTCTGGGCCTCGACCCCCTGCGCCGCGTCCACCACGAGCAGCGCCCCTTCGCAGGCGGCCAGGCTGCGCGACACCTCGTAGGCGAAGTCCACGTGGCCGGGCGTGTCGATCAGGTTGAGCTGGTAGGTCTCGCCGTCCCGCGCGTTGTAGAAGAGGCGCACGGCCCTGGCCTTGATGGTGATGCCGCGCTCGCGCTCGAGGTCCATGTCATCCAGGACCTGGTCCATCATCTCCCGCTCCGACAGCGCCCGGGTCTGTTCCAGGATGCGGTCGGCCAGGGTCGACTTGCCGTGGTCGATGTGGGCGATGATCGAGAAGTTGCGGATGCGCTCGTGGGGTCTCATGGGCTGTACATGGAAAGGCCGGGCGGATCAGCCCGGCCTGAGATCAGTCTACTGCAACGGATGGAGAGAGGGGTTTGTTCCTACAGACGTCCTCCTCCTCCTGAGGCTGCGGCGCGGGCCGGTTGCGGAAAACCGTGATCAGGGCGACGCCGGTCAGGATCACGGCGGCCGCGCCCAGCATCCCGCCGGTCAGCGGCTCGCCCGCCAGGGCCCAGCCCAGGAACACGGCCACCACCGGGTTGACGTAGGCGTACGTGGAAACCAGCGCCGGCGAGGTCACCCGCAGCAGCCAGATGTAGGCCGTGAAGCCCAGGGCCCCGAACACGATCAGGTAGCCCAGCGACAGCACCGACTTCATCGAGGCGCCCGCGAGATCGAGCCGGCCGGCCTCTCCGGTGAGCAGCCCGACCACCATCAGGAACACGCCGCCCGACAGCATCTCCATGCCGGTTGCCAGCAGGGGCGACTCGGGCAGCGTCACGTGGCGGGAGCGCAATGATCCCCAGGCCCAGCTCACGCAGGCCAGGAGCAGCACCGCCGCCCCGATTGGGTCAATGCCTCCGCTCCCGGGCCTCACCAGCATCACGAGCCCGGCGAACCCGAGCGCCAATCCGGCCACGACCCCCAGGGTCGGACGGGTGCCCCCCTTGCGCAGCCATTCGAACACGACCATCCAGAGTGGCACGGTGGAGACCAGCAGCGCCGCCAGGCCCGAGTCGACCCGCTGCTCGGCCCAGACCACGCCGCCGTTGCCGCCCAGCAGGAGCAGGGCGCCGATCAGAGCCGCCGAGCGCCAGTGGACCCGGCTCGGCCGCGAGGCTCCACGCCAGCGAGCCCAGCCGTACAGCAGCACGCCCGAGACCAGGAAACGGACCCCCGCCATCCAGAACGGCGGCAGGGTCTCGATCGCGAAACGGATCGCCAGGTAGGTCGATCCCCAGATGACGTACACGGTAGCCAGTGCCAACGCCACTTTCATGGCGGATACTTTCTGTGTCTCAGCCATAAGCCAGCTCCTCTTCTTCCTCCGCGGGGGAGGTTTCCAACGCCGTCTCCGGCACGTCGAGGGGGATGCGCGTGCTCTCGCGCAGCGTGTCCAGGACGACGGTGGTGCGGGTGGACCGGACGGATCCGATGGCCTGGATCCGCTCCCGCAGGAGACGGCCGAGCGTCTTCGCGTCCTTCACCCGGACCTTGATCAGGTAGCAGTCCTCGCCGGCGATGTGATGCACCTCCTGCACCTCCGGGATGCTCGCCAGCCGTTCGCCCGCGCACTCCTCTCCGGCCCGCTCGTCCGAGCGCACGGCTACGAACGCCAGCATGCCCACCCCGAGAGCCTCGGGAGAGATCCGGGCCTCGTACCCCTGGATCACCCCCCGCTGCTCCAGCTTCCGGATGCGCTCCAGGATGGCCGAGGGCGCCATCCCCACCTGCCGGGCGATCTCCGCGTTCGGGGTCCGCGCGTTGAACTGAAGGATGTTCAGGATCTGGAGGTCTATTGCGTCGATCATGCGGCGAATCTCCTCATAGAGAGATGATACGCGAAGCGATCGAAAAAGTTCAAGAACAAAAAGCGGACGGTGAGGGGAAACCGGAGAAGGATCTTCGGCGTGGCAGGCGGCAGGGAGAACGTTCAGGAGGGCGGGAAGAGGAGCACCGCCCGCGTCCCTCCCCCGGGACGGTCCTCCAGCCGGATCTTCCCACTGTGCAGGGTGACGATCCGGTGGGCCAGGGCGAGCCCCAGCCCGACTCCGCCCCGCCGTCCGGTCGCGAAGGGATGGAAGAGGCGCTCCCGCACCTCGGGCGGCAGGCCCGGGCCGCGGTCCTCGACCGTGAGCTCGACCCCCTCGGGTCCGGTCTCGATGCCCAGCTCCACCGGCCCCTGGCCGCCGGCCTCGCGCTCGGCTTGCGCGGCGTTGTGCAGCAGGTTGCGGACGGCCCGCTCGAGGAGCTGGGCGTCGCCCCGGAGGCGCACATCCGCGTCCGCCCGCACCCGGACCTCGATCCCGGCGAGAGAGGGATCGGAGGCGGCCCGGCGCGCGAGTTGCGTAAGGGACAGCTCCTGGAGGCGAGCCGTGCCCGGCCGGGCGAAGGCGAGGAAGTCCTCCAGGACCCGCTCCAGGTGATCCGCTTCGTGGCGGATCTCGGCGAGGTAGTCGGCGATGGACTCCTCGTCCGGCCGCCGTTCGATCAGGGTGAGATAGCCGCGCAGGGTGGCCAGGCTGTTGCGCAGCTCGTGGGCCACGCCGCCGGCCATCTCGCCCAGGCGGGCGAGGCTTTCGGCCAGGCGGCTCTCCTCAGCGCGGCGCTGCACCTCGGTGAGGTCGGCGAAGAGGACCAGCCAGCCGCGGATGCCGCCGTCGTCGCGGCGCAGCGGGTGCACCGTGAGACCCAGGGCGCGGGTCTCGCCCCCCGTCTGCACGTTCAGCTCCCGGCGCTTGGGCGCGCTCTGGTCAGCTACGGCCGATCCCAGAAGGTCGCGCAACTCGGGTTGGCTTCCCAGGGCTTGGACGAGAGGGGTCCCGGGCGGAGGCGGCTCGATGCCGAGCAGGCCGGCGGCGACCGCGTTCAGGGCGAGCACGTTGCCGGCGCGGTCGAGGAGGAGGAGCCCGCTCTGGAGGCTCGCGGACAGGGTCCGCTCCAGGGCCGCGATGTCGTCCTCGGGCCGGCGGGCAGTGCTGGCGGTACTGGCAGCGATCGCGCGCTCGAAGGTGGCGAGGAGGAACTCGATCTCCCCCTCTCCGGCCTCCTGCTCCGCCCCCATCTGTCTGGCCCGCTCGATCAGCGTCTCCCAGGGGGCCATCAGGTGGCGCAGGAAGGAGAGCACCAGGAGGAGCAGGGCGGCGTTGAGGCTGAGCACGACCACCGACAGCAGGTCCGCCGACCGCTCCTGGGCGGTGAGGACCTCGGCCGCGAGGTCGGCACGCACCCGGCGGCCCGGCCCCAGGGGAGCGAAGCCGGTGACCGCGCCGGACCGTGCCTCGCCGGGCTCCCCGGGACTGTCGCCCAGCGGATGGACGTCGCCGGTGGACACCAGGATGCTGCCTTGGGCGTCGATCACCGCCACGCCCCGGGCCTGGGGGGCGAGGGCGCGCAGCTCCTCCGGGGAGGGGAGATCCCGCGACCCGGCCAGGCGGCCGGCCACGGCCTGTGCCAGCCGGGCGGCCTCGTCCTGCCGCTCGTCCGCGAGCAGGCGCAGGGCGTTGCGGAAAGAGAGCAGGGTGAAGGTGGAGAGCACGGCCAGCAGCAGCAGCGCCACCGGCAGGAGGATCAGGATCTCTCGCCGCAGCCCCATCCGGCCCGGTCTCGCCGTTGATCTCGCCGCCGGTTTCATAAGAGCCGCAGGTAGAAGCCGATGATGGCCGGGCCGGCGAACAGGGCGATCAGCCCGCCAAGGGCCAGGAAGACGCCGAACGGCAGACGGGTGCGCAGGCCCTCGCCCGAGCGGCCCATCAGCACGAGCCCCACCACGGCGCCGGCGAGCACCGCGAAGAAGAACGCCACGAGCAGGGCCTTCCACTCCAGGAACGTGCCGATGAGCGCCATCATCTTGGCATCGCCCAGGCCGAGACCCTCCTCCCTCCGGATCAGCCACCAGACGCCGTAGATGGCCAGCGGCAGGCCGCCACCGAGCAGGCACCCGAACAGCGGCCCGAGCATGTGTCTCCAGGGCAGGTTCAGGTGCAGCACCAACGCCGCGTGGAAGAGGAAGCCCAGGGCGATCCCCGGCCAGGTGATCCGGTCGGGCAAGATCATGTGGTCGGCGTCGATCATCGCCAGCGCGACCATCAGGCAGCAGAAGGTCGCGGCCATCAGGGCCTGCAGGGTCGGGCCGTAGGCGATGACGCAGCCCACGAAGAGCAGGGCCGTGGCCGCCTCGACCAGCGGGTAGCGCCACGAGATCCTGGCTCCGCAGGACCGGCAGCACCCGCGCAGCAGCAGGAACGAGAGGACCGGCAGGTTGTCCAGGGCGCGGATCGGCGTTTCGCAGGCCGGACAGCGGGAGCGCGGCGTGACTGTCGAAATCCCGAGCGGCAACCGGTGAATGAGGACGTTCAGGTAGCTGCCGGCGATGAGCCCGAGCGCAGCCGCGAAAGCCGCAGTCAACCAGAAGGGTGGCCAGAAGGGGAGCACAGTGTGGGCAATTCTACCCGGCTCGCCGTTCCCGGAGCAGTGCCGCGGCGACCACGGCCAGGGTGGCGAGGGTGATGGCGGCCCCCAGGGTGACCATGGGATCGCGGTAGCGCAGGTCCAGGACGTGCTCTCCTGCGGGCAGCTCCACCCCGATCTGGCAGGCGGCGGTGGGGAGAGCTTCCAAGGGCTCGCCGTCGACCTCGGCCCGCCAGCCCTCGTCGAAAGTGGTGGCGAAGACGAAGAACGCCCCGGACTCCGAGCGGTAGCGCATCCGGAGCCGGCCTCCCCGCTCTTCGAGCTCCAGCGGCTCGGGCGGACGCGGGAAGGCGGTTTCGACCGGCTCCCCGGGCCGGACGGCGTGCTCGTGCCGCATGACGGCGTAGCCCGCGGCCCGCGCCGCGGCCAGGGCCGAAGCGGGATCCGGGTGGAAGGTCACCCTCGGCGCAAAGCGGTGCCGGGGGAGGAGGAAGGGGTTCGACAGCTCCCGCATCAGGGGAGCGTCCGGGTCCCGCTTCACCTCGGCGGCCCAGGCTGCCGGCTCCTTTCTCAGGAGGACCTTGCTCACGTTCCAGACGCCGAGATAGCGCCACGCGGCGTTGGACGGGCGGCTCCAGTCCTGGTGGAGGGTCTCCAGGGCGCGCGCTCCCCAGGGAGTGAGCATGAGGTCGAAATCCTCGTTGAGCGCGTAGGGGATGCGCCAGAGCACGGCGCTGTACGGCTCCATCCGCTGCACCAGCGCGCGGAAGGCGGCCCTGGTCGGGTCTCCCCCCCGCCGCGGCACGAACTCGGGCTCGTCCCCGGGGCTCTCCTGCACGAACAGGCGGCTCTCCGGCGGAACAGCCACAGGCGGCGGTCCCTGGATCTCCGCGGCGGGCACGGTCTCCACGAGACCGTGCCCGTAGTGCCAGAGGTCGGCGGCCAGGAGCGCCGCCGCGCAGGCCGTGAGCAGCCGGGCGGACGGCCGCCGCCAGCGGCAGAGGGCGAGCAGCGCCGCTACGGCCCCGGCCGCGGCGAGGGCGGCCCACCCCTCGCCGCGCAGGTAGGCCATGCCGCGGGCCACCCCCTCCGGGGTCAGGCCGGGCTCGCCATAGCTGCGGACGAACCAGCCGGCGAGCCGGGGGATGCGGTAGAGCAGGCCGGTGAGCACCCCTGCGGTGGCGAAGAGGACCAGGGCCACGGCGAGCGGGAAGTCGGCCCGCTCGGGCCGGCCCTCCCGCCGCTCGCGCATCAGCCAGTCCCATCCCAGGGCGCCGCAGAAGGTGAGGGCGGCCACGGAAAGAAGGGCGAACTTCTCCGGGAAGCGGAGGATGGCCAGCAGCGGGACCGCCTCGCGCAGCGGCTCGAAGAGCGGGTTGTGCCGGCCCAGCGCCAGGAAGGCGCCGATGGCGAAAGCCATCGCCCAGGCCGACCTCCGCGGCACCGGCCAGCGTGCCAGGGCCGAGATCCCCAGGACCGCCAGGAGCAGCCCGGGATAAACCGAGGGGACGTAGGGGAAGTCCCGGTCGTGCAGGTTCCAGCCGAAGTAGAGCCCCTCCTGGTCGCGCATGGGATCGCCGAAGAAGCGCGGGAAGACCAGCTCCACCAGGCGGGCCGGCGGCGCCGACCAGACCGAGGCCCGGCCGGCTTCCAGGCCTCCGGCCCGGGGAGAGCCGGCGAACCGCGCCCCGGTGGGGAGCCACTGGACCGCGGCCAGGAACACCGCCACCACCACCGGGACCAGGGTCCGGGGCAGGACCCGCGCCCCGCCTCGGACGGCCGCTGCCGCTGCGAGCACCAGCAGGCCGAGACCGCTCACCACCACCGTCACCGGCTCGCCGTTCAGGAGCTGGAGCGAGAGGGCCACCCCGGCCAGGAGCGCGGGCCGGCGCCATCTCCCCGGCTCCGCCCGCAGGGCCTCGTCCGACCAGCCCAGGAACCAGGGGAACCAGGCCATGCTGGAGAACAGGGTCAGGGCGCTGATCAGGGAGAGCAGGGCGCCGCTGCCGGTGAAGCCGATGGCGGCCAGGGCCGCGCCGCCACGCCCCGAGCCCAGGCGCCGGGCCAGCCACCACGCCCCGGCGAAGGCGATGCCCGCGTGGAGCACGACCAGCAGGCTCAGGGCGTAGGCCGGAGGGATGACGAGCACGAGCCAGCTCGGCGGGTAGAACGCCGCGTAGCTCGGGTTGGAGAGCACCGGCTGGCCGCCGTTGAGCCACGGATTCCAGACCGGCAGGCCCTCTTCGGCCAGCCAGCGGAACGCGGCCCTCAGTGGGAGGTGGAACAGCGGAACGTCCCGGTTCGCCAGGACGTTGCCGGGGGAGAGCAGGGGAGCGAAGAGGCTCAGCAGCCAGGCCGCTCCCAGCAGGACAGGCAGGCTGGCAGCGGTCCGGCCGCGCAAAAACCCCCTCAGCCCTTCTGCGGCCAGCGGACCATGAATCCGTCCGCCCAGACGATGTCCTCGTCATAGTCCGTGGCGTCGAACGAGGTCACCGTGTACTCGCTGCTCGAGTCGAAGGAGTTGTTCCGGCCGCGGCTGCGGATCAGCATGACCTGGCGCTCGTGCACCCTGGCCCCCTCCTTGAGGTAATACTCATAGGGGAACTTCCAGCCATCGATGGGCGGCACCACCTGCAGGTACTGCGGCGACAGCAGGCTCTCCAGAGTCGCGATCGGCTTCGGCGAGCCGTACGAAGACAGGACCACGTTGGAGTTGGACTGCCCCGCCGCGGCCGCCCCCACCTGGTCGGTCAGCCACGAGAACATGGCCGTCCCGGTGATCCGTACGTCCGCGATGGTCCGCTTCTGCTTGGCCTTGTTCATCGCGTCCAGCATGTTGGGGATCAGCATCGACGCGATGATTCCAATGATTGCAATAACGATCAACAGCTCGATCAACGTGAAGCCCTTCTGTCCGGCCGTCACCCTGCGCATGTCGGCACCCTCCAGGAAAGGATTACGAGTTCCCTTAGGGCAAAGGATATGCCAGTCTGCCCGGAGCTTCAAGTCCAGTGTGCTCAACGACTTGGCATATTCGCGAGACAGCCGGTTGCGACAAAAAACGTCAGCCGCGGACACAGGGTGTCAGTCTGCGGCAGGGCCTGTATAGCCCACGACGATGCGGCGCATCCTCTCCACACCGCGGTCGAGCTCGTCCAAGGGGATGCGCTCGTCCGTTCCGTGGATCCCCCGCAGGTCGTCCCCGGCCAGGGCGAAGGGGGTCACGCCATAGGCAGGGATGCGCCGCTCGCGGAAGAAGCGCGAGTCCGTGAAGCCGGGCACGAAGGTGGGGACTACCGGCGCCTCGGGCGAGAGCACCTGCCGCAGCGCGCCGTAGAGCCGGCCACCGGCGGGGGAGGGCGGCGCCGGCGGCGAGGTCACCAGCACCTCGACTTCAAAGCCGTCCCCCAGGGCCTCCTCGATCCCGCGCAGCACGGCCTGGGCATCGGTGTCGGGCAGAAGCCGGGCGTCGATCTGCGCCGAGGCCCGGTCGGGCACGACGTTGATCCGCTCGCCGCCCCTCAGCACCGTCACCTGCACCGTGTCCACGAACAGGTTGGCCATGCCGGGGAGCAGGAACTCGCTCGGCCCCTCGGGCTTGACGACCTGGTCGATGTTCCCCAGGACGCGCTTCCAGTGATCGTTGTGAAGCGGGGCGATGGCGCGCAGGTAGGCGCGGGTCGGCGGCGTGACCCGCCAGCGGACCGGGCGCTGCAGGACCCGGGCGAGCCCCTGGACGAGCTGGTGGGTGGCGCTCTGCGGGTTGAGCCCGGAGGCGTGGCCGCCGCGTCCGGACGTGGAGACCTCCAGCCAGAGCGGGCGCTTCTGGGCCACCTCGATCCCCCACCAGAGGAGCCGGCCGTTCACGGACTGGGCACGCCCCCCCTCGCCCAGAACGGCCTCGACCCCCTGGAACATCTCCGGCCGGTTCTCCAGCAGCCAGGAGGTGCCGCGCAGGCCGCCGCTCTCCTCGTCGGCCACCGCGAGGTAGATCACGTCGCGCTCGATCGGGACCCGGCGCCGCTTCAGGTCCACGAAGGCGGCGAGCTGGGCGATGCCCAGGCTCTTGTCGTCGAGGGCGCCGCGGCCCCACATGCGGCCGTCGCGGATCTCGCCGGAGAAGGGCGGGACCGTCCAGCCCGGACCCGGGGTCACCACGTCCATGTGATGGAGGAGGAGAACGGCCCGGCCGTTGCTGCGTGGCGAGGAGAGCCGCGCCCACAGGTTGGCGCGCCCCTCCGGGGTGCGGGCCACGTGGAACGGGATGCCCTCGCTCCGGAGGATGCCGCCGAGGTACGCCGCAGCCAGGTGCTCGCGGCCGGGAGGGTTCGTGGTGTCGATCCGCAGGTAGCCCTGGAGCCAGCGGGCGGGCTCGGAGAGCTCCGGCTCCCGGGCACGGAGGGCGGTCGCGGTCATTACGCCCAGAAAGGCGATCAGCAGAACGGTGAGCGCGATGCGGAGCATGGGGCGGGCAAGCCTACATAAAAAAAGGGGGCGCCACCAACCGGGGCGCCCCGTCTGAGGAGGGAGTGTTGTTTCGCTTGCGTCCTGCGTCCTGCGTTACCTCTTCTGCGGCCAGCGGACGAAGAAGCCGTCGGCCCAGACGATGTCCTCGTCGTAGTCGGTCGGGTCGAACGAGGTCACGGAGTAGGTGTCGCTGCCGTCGACGCTCTTGTTGCGGCCCGTGCTGCGGATCGCCATCACCTGCGGATCGAGCGGGGAGGCGGTCTTCAGGTAGTAATCGTACGGCTCCTTCCAGCCGTCCGCGTTCGGGACATCCTGCATGTACTGCGGGACCAGGATGCTGCCCACGACCGGGCCGGTCAGCGCGCTGCCGTAGGAGCCCAGGTTCACGTCGGAGGCCGAGGCGCCGGCGGCCGCGGCGCCGACCTGGTCGGTCAGCCAGGAGAACATGGCCGTGCCGGTGTTGCGGATGTCGGCCACGGTCCTCTTCTGCTTGGCCTTCTGCAGAGCGTCGAGGAAGTTCGGGATCAGCAGCGCCGCGATGATGCCGATGATCGCGACCACGATCAGCAACTCGATCAGCGTGAAGCCCTTCTGGCGGTTCCGGATTCTGCTCAACATGATGTGCGGTCTCCTCCCTGGGTTTCGAAATCCTGTCCCCCCGGATGATTCCTTGGGGTTCCATCTCCGTTCGTCAAGGAGAGATAGCAGGGTCGATGCCAGGTGCTAAGTTGTTGATTCTTCGTGCGTTGCTTCATTCGGCGAGACAAAAAGTGACAGCGCCGAAGCGCCGCCGGTGACACCAAGTGTCACTCACTGTCCTTCGGCGAGGACCAGCCTGCGGACGAGGTCGCGGTAGACCCCCACGCCCTCCACGAAACCGGGCAGGGCGAAGCGCTCGTTGGCCTTGTCCACCTGCAACGTGTCGGTGTTCATGATGAGGAAGGGGGAGAAGCCGTAGGAGGGCACGCCGGCCGCCCGGAAGAAGCGGGAGTCGGTGGCCGTCCACGGGAGGAAGTAGGGTCCGGTGGGCGCATCTGGGTAGCGCTCCGCCAGCGTCTCGGTGACCGCCTGGAACACGGGATGGCCGGTGGGGCTGCTCGGCGAGGCCGGGGGCTCGTCGAGCGTGTAGCTGAGACCGGCGAGCATCCAGGCCGGGACGAGCTTGGGGAGCTCCCCCTCCAGCTTCGCGCCGGGGAGGAGGTGGATCTTGATCAGGAGCTGCCAACCTCCGCCGGGGGCCTCCTTCACCTGGAAGGGCACGGCCTCGTTGCGGAAGAAGGAGCGCAGGTAGTCGGGCAGCTTGCGGAACTTCTCCACGTCGGCGATGGTCCCGTCAGGGTCCGCGAGCATCTCGCGGAAGTCCTCCCGGTCGCGGGTCGGCGCGTAGGTCTTCAGGACCTCCCGCACCACGGGGACCACCTTCAGGTCCGTCTCGGTGAAGCCGGCCTCCTTGAGCCTGGCGCGCAGCTCGTCGAGCGGCTTCCGCTCGGGGGCGCGGACCAGGAGGTCGACGTAGCGCTTCTGGCCGATCTCGGTCCCCCAGAACTTGATGTCGTTCCGCGCCCGCGCCTCGACCACGCCCCCCTCGGTGAGGACCGCCCAGAAGCCGCGGACCATCTCCGGGTTCTGGGCCAGGATGCGGCGCACGCCGAGCCGGCTGCCGCGCTCCTCGCTGCTGGTGGCCAGGAAGAGGACCGACCTCTGTAACTGCCGGCCGGACCGGCCGCTCTCCTTCAGGTCGATCATGGCCAGGAGCTGGGCGACGGCCACGCTCTTCATGTCGAAGACGCCGCGGCCGAACATCCAGGGAGGCTCGATGAACGCCTCGAACGGCGGATGGAACCACTCCTCCGGCTTCACGCTCTCCACGTCGATGTGGTTGTGGAGGACGAGGGGCCGGGGGTCCTTCCCCTCGAGGAGGGCGTAGAGGTTGGCCTTGCCCTCGCCCACGATCTCCAGGCGGGAGAGGATGCCGGCCTTTTCCAACCGGGCGGCGAGGAAGCGGGCGCCCGCGATCTCGTCGCCGGTGGCCTCGCTGGTATCGATCCGCACGTAGTCCCGGAGGAGCTGGACCTCCGGCAGGCTGCGGTAGTCGGTCTCGACCCAGCGCTCCAGGACGGTGCCCTGGAGCGGCCGGTTCAGCCAGGCGACGAGAGCCCAGGCGATCCCCCCCACGAGGACGAGGCTCCCGTAGAGCGCGGCGCGGGCGGCCGCGCGCATGCGGCGTTGAAAGGGACTCCAGATCCGTCTAGGCATCGGCGCGCATGATAATAAGTCAATAGGCTCAGGTATGCTCAACCCCGACTTGGACGAGAACTCTTCCTCTTCGCCGCGCTGGCTGATTCCAGCCGCCATTGCGGCATGTCTTGTCTACCTGGGCGCCGAGCTCTTCCTCGTGGGCGGGCTCGGCTTCCCCCTGGACGACAGTTGGATCCACCTCCAGTTCGCCCGCAACCTGGCGGCGGGCAGCGGCCTCTCCTACAACCCGGGCGAGCTGGTCACCGGCTCGACCGCCCCGCTCTGGACGGCGCTCCTCTCCCTGCTCTTCCTGCTGCCGGGGAGCATCCTGGCCTGGACCAAGCTCCTGGGCATCGCCTTCCACGCCGCCGGGGTAGCGGTCACCTGGCGCCTGGCCCGGGAGCTGGGGCTCGGCCGCGGGCTCGCGGGTCTCGCCGCGGTCCTGACCCTGACCACGAGCTGGCTCGTCTGGTCGGCCCTCTCCGGCATGGAGGTTCCGCTCTTCATTTTCCTCTCCCTCTGGGGGATCCTCCTCCATATCCGGGAAAGGGAGCGGCCCGGGAGCCCTCCGCTCTCGGCGGCGGTCCTGGCCGTGGCATCCCTGGCCCGTCCCGAAGGATTGCTCCTCCTGGTCCTGGCGCTCGTCGACCGCGTCCTGCTTTTCGAACGTGATGGGGAGGATGGCCCGCTGATCTGGCGACGGCCTCCTCTGCGTCCGCTCCTGACCGGCATCGTCCTGGCCGCGCTCGCCCTGATCGGTCCGCTGCTGGCCTACCGCTGGGCCGGAGGCTCCTTCCTCCCCACCACCTTCGGGGCCAAGGGGGGAGACCTGCGGCGGCTGATCCCTGACCTTGGATACGTACACACGGTGATCGGCGTCTACTTCCGCTCGCAGCCGTTCCTGGCGCTGCTCGCCGGAGCCGGGATCGTCACCCTGATCGCCCGGCTCGGCTCCAAGAGAGACAAGGGGCTGCTGCCGGCCCTCTGGGTGGTGGGGCTGCCCCTCGCCTACTCGCTGATGGCTCCGGGTCCGACCCGGCTGATGGGCAACTTCGGCCGCTACTACTTCCCGCTGCTGCCCGTGGTGATCGTCCTGGGAGCGCTCGGCCTGGAGCCCGCGGCCCGGGCCTTGAGGAGGCGACCTCTCGGAGCGCTGCTCGCCGGCCTGATCCTGGCCACCGCGCTCTGGGGCTTCGCCCAGGGGGCGGTCCGCTATGCCCGGAACGTGGCCAACGTGGAGGACAGCGACGTGAAGATCGCCCGCTGGCTCGCGGAGCGGGTGCCGCCCCAGGCCGTGCTCGCGGTCAACGACATCGGCGCGATCAAGTTCCTGCTCCCGAACCGGGTCGTGGACCTGGCGGGCATCGCCAACCCCGAGATCCGGGACGAGGTGAGTCGGATCATGGAAGAGACCGGCCTCCCCTGGCAGCAGGCCATGGCCGAGGCGATCGCCCGCAGGCGTCCGGATTACGTCGTGGTCTTCCCCAAGTGGCTCCGGGGGCTGGACTCCGACCCCCGCTTCGTCCCGGTCCACCGGCTGGAGATCCCGGACAACATCACGATGGGAGGAGACGAGATCGTGGTCTATAAGTTGATCCCATCCCCCCTCTCCCCGGCCCTCTCCCCCGTGCCGGGGGAGAGGGAGTCGGAGGGTGAGCCGCCGGGGTAGAATGCCGCCCGTGAACGTTCCCATCCTCGACCTGCCCCGCGTCCATCGCCGCATCGCCTCCAAGCTGGAAGAGCGCTGGCGGCGCGTCCTTTCCGAGAGCTCGTTCATTCTGGGACCCGAGGTCCGGGAGTTCGAGGCCGCCTTCGCCCGGTACCTGGGAGTGGAGGCCTGCACCGCGCTCGCCAACGGCACCGACGCCCTGGTACTGGCTTTGAGGGCGCTGGGGCTGAGGCCCGGCGACGAGGTGATCGTCCCATCCTTCAGCTTCTTCGCCACGGCCGAGGCCGTCCTCCTCCTGGACGGCGTGCCGGTCTTCGCCGACGTCGATCCCGAGACCCTGAACCTGGACCCGGAGGACGCGGCGCGGCGGGTCACCGACCGCACCGTGGGGCTCATCCCGGTCCACCTCTACGGCCGGCCGATCGACGTGGACGCCACCCTGGCCCTCTGTGAAAAGCGCGGCCTCTGGATGATCGAGGACGCGGCCCAGGCGCAAGGTGCGGCGTGGAAGGGGAAGCGTGTCGGGGGCTTCGGCCGGCTGGCCGCCTGGAGCTTCTACCCCACCAAGAACCTGGGCTGCTTCGGGGACGGCGGCGCGGTTACCGGCAACGACAAGGATCTGGTCGCAAAGGTCCACCTGCTCGCCAATCACGGCCAGGCGGGTCGCTACAACCACATCGAGGTCGGGACGAACAGCCGTCTCGACAGCCTCCAGGCCGCGGTCCTCAACTGCCGGCTGGAGCTGCTGGAGGAGGACAACACCCGCCGCCGGGAGCTGGCCTGCCGCTACCACGGAGCCTTCAATGGTGTCGGGGACATCCGCCTGATCCCGGACCCGCCCGGCGCGCTCTCGGTCTACCACCAGTACACGATCCGCACCTCCCGCCGGGACGACCTGATGGAGCATCTGAAGTCGCGAGGCGTGGCCTCGGCCGTCCACTACCCCTCGCCGCTCCACCACCAGCCTGCGATGGAAGGGAAGATCCGGCTCGACCCCGGCGACCTCCCCGTCTCCACGGCCGCGGCGAAAGAGGTGCTCTGCCTGCCCATCTTCCCCGAGCTCACCAACGAGGAGCACGAGCGGGTGTGCGGGACGGTGCGGGAATTCTTCGGGGCGTAGCCTTCACTTCCGGCTGCTGTCCACGCAGCTCCCCTTGCCCTTCCCCCGGTCGTGCGGCACGCACACCGTCACCTCGCCGGCGCACGACCCGCCGGAGGGATCGGTGGCTTCGAAAAGGATGTGGTAGACCCGGCCGTCCCCCTTGCCGGCCCGCTCCGCCTTCACCCGGGCGACGGAAGAGCCGATGCCCGAGAAGCTGGCTCCGGGCTCGTCCTGGGTGATTCCGGTGATCTTCAGGGCGACGGGCTCCCCCTCCGGATCGGTGACGCCGAGGATGGAGACCGGGACCATCTTGCCATTCGGGGGCCAGATCACGGACGGGCTGGCAGTAGCGCCGGAGCAGACCGGTGCGCGGTTGTCCGTCACCTGGAAGCGGGTCACGAAAGAGGGCGGTTCCGAGGTTGCCTCGTACTTCGAGAAAAACGGGTTCACCAGGAGAAAGTCCTTGGCAAAGGTCCTGCCGACCACCGTGGCTCTGCCCCCGGGATCGACGGTGATATCCAAGGCGCTATCCTCCGGGTCATGGCTAGCGCCCCTGACCGAGCCGCCCAGGTAGGTGGAGAAGAGGAGCGAGGGAACTCGCGGATTGATTCTGGCGACAAACGCGTCCTTGATACAGCGGACTCCGATGGGGACATCCTCCGGCAGGCAGCTCTCCTGAATCGGCTCCTTCAAGGGAAACACGACCGATTCGGTGTCGCCCGTGATGTGGAGGAGACCCGACGGGTCCACGTCGATCCCCGACACGTGATCGAAGGCGCTGCCGCCGAAGAACGTGGAGAAGAGCAGCGCTCCGGCAGGCCCCAGCCCGGCCACGAAGCCCTCGCTCCAAGCAAAAGTGTCCTGGAGGGGGTTCTTCAGCGGGAAGTCCTGTGATTCGGTGGAGCCGCCCAGCCAGGCATTGCCCGCTGCGTCGGCGGCGATCGCCCAGCCGATGTCGTTGCCGCTCCCGCCGAGATAGGTGGAGTAGACCACCTGCCCGGCGGAGGTCAGCTTCATGACGAAGATGTCGTAGTCCGCACCCCCGGCGTGCTCGTCCTGAATTGCGTTGACGGTCGGGAAGTCTGCGGAACGCGTGTAGCCGGCGAGATAGAGGTTGCCCGCGGAGTCCACGTCGAGACCGTAGAGCACCTCAAAGCTGGCTCCGCCGAAGGGGGTGGACCAGACCGGCGCCGGGTTTCCCGGCACCAGCTTGGCCACGAAGGCCTCAGGGCCGCCCCCGGCCGCGATGGAGAGGGAGCCGACCCGAGGGAAGTCCAGGGTTACGGTGTACCCGCCGACGTAGATGGCACCCTGGGAGTCGAATCCGACGGCCATGGCGACGTCGATTGGGGAATTGCCCCCAATCATGGCGGAGCCTCCCAGCGCGGTCGAATAGAGGATTTCTCCCCCAGGGCCGAGCTTCGCGACGAACGCGTCACGGCTGGTGCCCCGATATGCAGCGTCCAGACCGTCGATCTGAGGCACTCCGTTGCCATCGGTAAAGCCTGCGATGTAAGCCTGGCCCTGACCGTCCACGGCGATGGCCGTGGCGATGGCAGAGCTCGTGCCGGGGAAGATCGTCGTGTAGAGGACCTCTCCCGCCGGGCTCAGCTTCATCACGAAAGGACGGTCGAAGGGGAAGGGAGCGTACGCGCCCGTCACGTACACGTTGCCGGAAGGGTCGGTGGCTACCGCTTCGACCTCATAGGTCGGGCCGGAGCCGTTAGGGAGAAGAGTGGAGAACGCGATGGAGGAGTCGGCGGCGGCGCCCGAAGGCGCCCCCACGACGCCCGGAACGAAGTCAGGCGGAGTCGCGGCGAGCGGCAGGGCCAAAGCAGCCATGAAGGCGATTGCGGAGAGGGTTGTTTGGAAGCGTCGGAGCAACGCTGAGATCACGGCGGCAGTCCATCGGGATACTACGTTTCGAGACATGCATCCTCCTTGCTATCGGGGCAGGGTCGAATCGAACCGCGCGCCGCCGTCGCGACAGGTGCCGCCGGACTGCAGGGGCACGCACACCTTCACTTCACCGGTGCACTTCGCTCCGGCAGGGTCGGTGGCTTCGAAGAAGAGGTGGTAGACGCGGCCGTCGCCGTTGTCCATGCGGTCGGCCCGGACCCAGGGTTTCGCGGTCCCCAGGCTCCCGGCGTCGGGCATGCGGGCGGTGAACAGCTCGTCCTGCAGGATGCGGGTGACCTTCAGGGTGACCGGGTCGCCGTCCGGGTCGGTCACCCCCAGGGTCGAGATCCGCACCTGCCGCCGGTCCGGGGGCCAGATCATGGACGGGCTCGCCGTGGCTCCTGAGCAGTCGGGGGGGTAGAGGTTCGCCACGATTCGGGCGACAAAGGCGTCCCGCAGACCGCCGCCGTGGCCCGGCTGGTGTGCCGAAACCACCGGGAAATCGAGCGTTAGAGCTTGGCCTGCGATGTAGGCGCCGCCGCGGCGGTCGGCAGCGACGCTGGTTGCCAAGTCGGTGGAGGGCTCGGTGCTCTTTGCCGGGATGCCGCCCCCCAGATAGGTCGATTGAACGATTGCCCTCCCGTCAGGACTAAGCCTGGTGAGGAAAGCGTCCCCCTCGCAGGCGGAGCCCCCTGGCGCGCAGTCGGCCTGCACCGGATCGACCAAGGGGAAATCGGCCGAGTGAGTGCGCCCCGCCACATAGACGCCGTCCGCGCCGACATCGATGGCAAAGTCCGTTTCGCCCCCGGAGCCGCCGAGGAACGAGGAGGAGACCAACCCCCCCGCGGCGCTCAGCCGGACCACGAAGGCGTCGGTCCCACCCCCGAACGCCGGCTGGAAGGGATCCACCAACGGGAAAAGACCCAAGGTGACACCCACAACCCAGGCATCCCCCTCCTCCCCCACCGCAATTTGGTAGGCCTGGTCGCCGAGACGGTCTCCCAGGAAGGTGGAGTAGACGAGCGCATGGCCGGAAGGGGACAGCTTGACGACGAAGGCATCCGTGTCCCCGGCGTGGTGCGGCTGCCAGGCCGCAGCCACGGGAAAATCCTGCGACAAGGTGAAGCCCGTGACATAGGCGTGTCCCGCGGCATCCGCGGCCACACCCCGAATGGCGTCGAGCGCGCTGCCACCCAGGTAGGTGGAGTACTCCAGACCCGAGCCGTCGGACTCCAGCGCCATCACGAACCCATCGTCCATGTCGTGGCGGTGGGGGAAGAGGGCATGGACCATCGGGAAGTCGTGGGACCACGTCCCTCCGACCACGATGGGCCTCCCCAGTCCGTCCAGCGCAAGGGAGACAGGGACGTCCCCAGCGGAGCCGCCCACGACCGTGGAAGAGAGGATGGCTGCGCCTCCCGGCGCCAGCCGGGTCACGAACACGTCCCCAATCGTCGGCGCCGGCGGGCCGTCCGTGCGCGGAAAGTCAGACGACCATGTCTCCCCCAGCACCCAGATCTCTCCTCCGGGACTGAGGGCGATGTCCACCCCCCGATCAAAATCGCTGCCGCCGAGCAGCGTCGAGAACACGAGGCGGCCTGAGGGATCGAGCTTTGCCACGAACGCGTTGACACCGTCGCTGGGATTCCCCAACGCGTGGGTGACCGGGAAGTTCCCTGACCAGGTCCAGCCCGCCACGTAGACGTTTCCCAACGCATCGGTGATCACCCCCTCGATGGAGTCCTCGGAGCTTCCCCCAAGGTAGGTCGAGAAGGCGAGGCTCGGGGGAGACTGAGCGGTCAGCCTGGGCACGCTGAAGAGGATCCCACCCGCCAGGATCAGTCCGAGGACCGTTCCGAGATATTTCTGGTTCAAAGCGTCCTCCTTTCGTTTTCGGTCGTTCTCAACGGGGGAGGGTCGAATCGAAACGCGCCCCGCCGTCGCGGCAGGTGCCGCCAGACTGGAGAGACACGCACACCTTGACCTCGCCGGTGCACGATGCGCCGGCAGGGTCGGTGGCTTCGAAGAAGAGGTGGTAGACGCGGCCATCGCCATTGTCCATGCGGTCGGCCCGGACCCAGGGCTTCGCGGTTCCCAGGCTCCCGGCGTCCGGCATCCGGGCCGTGAACAGCTCGTCCTGCAGGATGCGGGTGATCTTCAGGGTGACCGGGTCGCCGTCGGGGTCGGTCACCCCCAGGGTCGAGATCCGGACCTGCCGGCGGTCCGGCGGCCAGATCGCGGATGGGCTGGCGGTCGCGGCGGAGCAGACGGGTAGCTGATTGGTGAGCAGGATACGGGTCACGAAGGAGGCGAAATGGACGGGCGCCTCATTGCGGGTGAAGATCGGGTTTACCAGGGGAAAGTCACGGCTGTAAGTCCCACCAACCACAACGGCGGCTCCTTGGGAGTCCACTGCAATACCCAAGGGGAAGTCATCAGGTTCGATTTCGGAGATGCTCCGTACCGAGCCTCCCAAATAGGTGGAGAACAGGAGCTTAGGAGTCCGCGGGTCGATCCGGGCAACGAAGACATCCAAAGGGCAGTACCTCCCGCTTTGAACTGGCCCACATTGATCCTGCACTGGATCCTTCAGCGGAAAAAGTGCCGAGTTGGTGGCGCCAGCGATGTGGAGGTTGCCCGACCGGTCGAGCGCAAGGCTCTTCACATAGTCGATCTCCGAAGCCCCGAAGTAAGAGGAAAACGTGAGCGCGCCCGTAGAGGAGAAGCCGCTGACGAATCCGTCACTGTAATGGCTTATGGACCCTGCCTTCGATGCCTGAAGCGGCCGGAGAACCGGGAAGTCGGCGGAACTGGTGTACCCGCCCAACCAAGCGTTGCCCGCGGCATCCACGGCTATGTCCATTCCGTAGTCGAGGCCACTGCCGCCCAGCAAGGTCGAGTAGAAGACCCGGTCGCCACTCGCTCCGAAGCTCACGAGGAAGGCGTCCGCCCCTCCGCCGTGCTCCGTCTGGTACGCCTCGAGAGTCGGAAAGTCGAAGGACTCCGTGTAGCCGCTCAGATAAGAACGCCCGGAGGGGGAGACGGCCAATCTGTTGGGTGCATCCGCGCCGGAGCCGCCAAAGGTGAACGACCAGACCGGCTCCGCTTTGCCGGGCTTGAGTTTGGCCACGAAGACCTCAATCCCTTCACCTTCCGGCAGAGGGCTCGGCCCGGTCCGAGGGAAGCCGGGGGAGTCGGTGAATCCAGACACGTAAATTGCTCCGCTGGAATCCACCCCCAGGCCTGAAGCTCTCTCATGGCCAGCCGCACCGAAGGAAGTGGAATAGAGGATCTGCCCACCCGGTCCGAGCTTGGCGACGAAGCCGTCGTAGCCAGCGCCCCGGTAGGCCAGGTCGAGCCCGCCGATCTGAGGAAAGTCCCCGTTCGTATATCCCGCAATGTAGGCTTGTCCCAAGGGGTCCACGAAGATGGCTTCGGCCCCGGACACCCCGCTTCCGGGGAAGATCGTCGTGTAGAGGACCTCGCCTTGCGAGCTCAGTTTCATCACGTAAGGCGTCTGAGGCCAAGGATTCGGATAGTAGGGAAGCGGCGCGTAGGAGCCTGTCACATACACGTTGCCCTTGACGTCCGTAGAGACCGCCCATGCCTGGTAGGTGGGACCGTAGCCGTTAGGAAGGTAGGTGGAGAAGGCAAGATCGGCGGCCCCGGCCGGGACTGCCGTGACGAGAAAGAGGAGAAGAGGCAGGCAGAAGGCAGTTACGGTTTTCATCTCACCCCCATGTAGAAGTTGCCGCTGCGGGGGGCCCGGGCTTCCGAATGAAGCGGGCCTTCCAGGGTGGATGACGAGAGACAGGGTCTCTCTGAGAGAGACAGGGTCTCTGAGAAGACGGAGCTGCCGCTGACCACCCCAGGAGACTTACCGAGCCCACCACGCGACCTTGGACGTTTCAGTGATATGCAAAGCACGGGCCGCGGGTCATACTCGCCGCGCCGGAGCCGCCGGCATTTCCAGAGCATGAAGAACTTCGGACCGATCCCCAGAACTTCGGAGCCGATCCGAAGAGCTCGGACTCGTTCCGAGGAATCCGGAACGGGTCCCAGAAGCTCGGAGCCGATCCGAAAAGCTCAGGACGACTCGGAAGCGCTCGGAAGCGCTCCGAATCTTTTTGGACCGGTCCGAAGATCTCGGGACCGCTTCGGAGGATCTCGGGACGGGTCAGAAACTTTCCGGACGCATCGAAGAATCCCGGAACGGCTCCCAGGATCTCGGAGCCGCTCCAAGGACTTTGGAACGGTTCCGAGGCGCTCGGAATCGATCCGAACCGTTCGGAACGGCTTCGAAAAACTTCGGAATGGCTCGGGAGGGCATCGGGAGAGGCAAAAAGCCGGGGGCGTGTTGGCAGCACGCCCCCGGAGAGACAGGCTATTTCACAGAATCAGGAGCCGTGGCGGGGGAGACGGTCTCCGGAAGCGGAGGCGGCTCCGAGGCCTTCTTCCGGGTCCTGCTGCGCAGCGGCTGCACCCCGAATTCGACCAGCTTCTCGCTCCGCTTCCCGTAGTGGGCCTTGACCCCCTCCCTCAGGAAGCGCACCAGGGACTCCCCCTCCTCGATCAGCTGCTGCATCTCCTGGGTGACCCCCTGCCGAGCCGCCGCAAGGGCCGCGTGCTGCACGTACAGGTTCCGGACCAGCGCGCTTTTCTGCCGCAGCTTGCCGAGGTTGATCTCCAACTGCGGCACCTCCTCCGCGTTGGCGGTCACCGCCGCGTCCATCTTGTCCCACCCGTTCACCGTGTTCATGTACACCCGTTCGTCCGCCATCTGGAACCTCCTTCCCCTGCCGGGGAGGAAACGTCCAGGACCGGGATGGCCCGGGCAACTTCATTGAATGTGCATACGATAGCCAACATTCCCGTCCCTTGTCAAGAGGTACCAGCGAGATTCTCTTGCACCCGGTAGAAATTAAGGCTATCCTATTCACATGCCGAGCAGCCGTGACATCCAAGAGCAGCGCCGCAAGGCGATCCGGGAGATCCTGATGGAGGAGCCGGTCAGCCAGCAGAAGGAACTGGTCGATATGCTGCGGGAGCGGGGGATCGCAGCCACGCAGTCCAGCGTGAGCCGCGACCTGAAGGAGATCCGGGCCGTGCGCATCGGAGACCAGTGGCAACTGCCCACGGTCGAGGCAAACTCCCCGTTTCTGAAGGTGGTCGACTACGTGAGGGAGGTCAAGCCCGCCGGTCCCTACCTGACCCTGGTCATGACGCAACCGGGAGCTGGCTCCCTCGTGGCGAAGGCCATCGAGGCATCCCGGTGGGGCGACGTCGTGGGCACGGTGGCCGGGCTCGACTCGGTCCTCGTCCTCACGGAGGACGCGCTGGACCAGAAGCTCCTGCTCCTGCGGCTGCACCACTATGCGCAGGATTGGGAGTTCGCCCACTTGGGCGAAGTGCTCGAGCACCTGGAGGACTCGGAGAGCTGACCTTGCGGGGGCGGGTCGGGTTTGCCATGATCCGGGCCGTGGCAAATCCAGATCATCCCCACCATCCCTGCCAGACTCGGGAGATCAGCGCTTCGCGGCGGCGTGTCGAGGTGCGGCGCGTCGACGAGTGCGAGACGCTCGACGAGGTCTTCCGGCACTGCCTGCCGGCGTTCGGCGGCGCCTATTTCCGGCGCCTCTACACCATCCTCGACGAGGCGATCGGCGGCGGCTATCCCATGACGCTCGCGATCTCCGGTCCGGTCACCGTCTCGGGCCAGCACCAGACCTGGCTCATCCCGCTGCTCGAGACCGGCTGGGTGGCCCTGCTGAGCACCACGGACGCGGTCTGCTATCACGACGGCCACCGCAGCCTCGACGCCTTCCGCGACGGGCCGATCCACGAGGTACCCATCTTCGGCGACGACGGCGAGCTGCGCGACCAGCGGCTCATCCGGGTCACGGACATGGCCTTCGAGGAGCAGGTGCTGCTGGACCAGGACCAGTTCCTGAGCGCCAGCCTCGCCCGGCCGGAGTTCCAGAAGAAGATGACCGGCACCGAGATGCGCTACCTCCTGGGCCGTCTCTACGCCGCGCAGGAGGAGAAGAACGGCATCGCGCCCGGCCTGCTCGCGACCTGCCACCGGCTGGCCATCCCCATCCTGGTGGGCGCGCCGGCCGACGGCAGCATCTTCCTCAACTCGATGAAGATGTGGGCCATGGAGAAGGCCGGGCTGATGGATAGGTACGAGTTCGAGCTCGACATGCACGCCGAGGTCTTCGAGGCCTGCGCGTACCACCGCTGGGGGCTGTTCGACCACCCGGTGCACGGGCTGGCCACATTCATCCTGGGAGGCGGCGTGGCGAAGAACTACAACCTCCAGCCCGAGCCCGCGCTGGGGCAGGTGCTGGGCCTCCCCGGCGTCCGCGGCTACACGTTCGACGTGCAGATCGTGACGGCGCCGATCACCGAGGGCTCGCTCTCCTCCTGCCCGCCCGCGGAGGCGGTGACCTGGGGCAAGGTCGACCGCGAGACCTACATGCAGACCACCGAGAGCCTGCAGGCCGACTACTCGATCGTCATCCCCTTCCTGATCAAGGCGCTCCTGGACAACCGGGCGCGCTACGCCCGCTGGGCGGAGACGATGGGGGAGGAGGAGCTGTTCGAGAAGCACCCGAAGGCGAAGGGGTATCTGCGTCCGCGCGACGGTTACCGGCTCTACGAGAACCGCGATGCCCTGACCGCGGCCCTGCTCGAGGACGTGGGCAAGAACGGCGAGTGGCTGCTCGACTCTCTGAAATACCCGATGGCCGGATAGCCTTATAATGGCCGGCAAGACCCTGGCGGTCATTCGCGAAAACACGAACCGGAGACGTACCTGATGCCCCCGAAAGCACGCGTAGCGGCGTTGAAGACCCGGCCCGAGACCGTCCTGGAGGACGTGGGCCGGACCATGGAGCTGGCCGAGGTGAAACGGCACCTCGCGCCCGGCGTGACCACCATCCTGAAGGACAACATCTCCTGGCACTTCCCGTTCCCGGGCGCGAACACGACCCCGTGGCAGCTCGAAGGCACCATCCAGAAGCTGCGTGCCGACGGTTACACGGACCAGGTCTGCGTCCAGAACAACACGGTGGTCACCGACCCCAAGAAGGGGGAGCGCCTCAACCGCTACCTGCCGGTGCTCGACAAGTACGGCGTCCCGGTGCGCTACAACTGCTTCGAGGACGACCTCAAGTGGATCCAGTACCAGCCCAAGGGGAAGATGCTGGTCCTGCCCAAGATCTACCCCGAGGGGATCACGATCCCCGAGTTCTTCCTGGGCAAGAACGTCGTCCACCTGCCCACGGTCAAGTGCCACATCTACACCACCACGACCGGGGCGATGAAGAACGCCTTCGGCGGCCTGCTCAACACCCGCCGGCACTACACGCACTCATTCATCCACGAGACGCTGGTGGACCTCCTGACGATCCAGAAGGAGATCCACACCGGCCTCTTCGCGGTGATGGATGGCACCACCGCCGGCAACGGCCCGGGACCGCGCACCATGATCCCCGTGGAGAAGGACGTCCTCCTCGCCTCGGGCGACCAGGTGGCGATCGACGCCGTGGCCGCGAAGATGATGGGCTTCGATCCGATGTCGATCCCCTACATCCGGCTGGCGCACGACGCCGGGCTGGGGATCGGCGATCCGCGGGACATCGAGATCGTGGGCGAGGACGTGTCGAACTGGAACTTCCGCTTCTCGGTGGGGGACAACGCGGTCTCCCGCTTCGGCGACCTGGTCTGGTTCGGGCCGCTCAAGGGGCTCCAGAAGCTGCTCTTCCGGACGCCGCTGGTCTACCTGTTCGTGTTCGGCTCGTACTTCTACCATGACTACGCGTGGTACCCCACGATCGGCAAGAAGCGGACCGAGCGCTACGCAAAGACGAGCAAGTGGATGCGCCTGTTCGAGACGTACCCCGAGGCGATCCCCGACGCGAAAGCCGCGAAAGAGAAGGCCGCCTGACTCCTGAACCACCCGCGGCGCAACCGGAAGCCATTCAGCCGGAGCCGGCCGGCTCCGGCCTGGAGCACCTCGGGCGCCGGCTGCTGATCCCCCTCGCCCTGGGCCTGCTGGCCCTGATCGGACTCGTCCTGGTGGCGGACGCCCGCGAGCTCGCCGGGCGTCTGCGCGACTTCGACCTCGCCCTTCTGGTCCCGGTGCTGGGGCTCTCCCTGGTCAACTACGCCCTGCGTTTCGTCCGCTGGGAGCTCTACCTGAGAGCCCTCGGCGTGCGGCTGGCCCGCGCCCGGAGCCTGGCGGTCTTCCTCGTGGGGTTCCTGCTCTCGGTCACGCCGGGCAAGGCCGGGGAGCTGGGCAAGGCCTGGCTGGTGCGGGAGCTGGGGGGCGGCCCGGCCCTGCGGGTGGTCCCCGCGGTCGTCGCCGAGCGGGTGACGGACCTCCTGGGGGTGCTGGTGCTCCTGGCGCTGGGCGCCCTCCCCTTCCCGGGCGGGCGCTGGATCGCGGCGGCCGGTCTGGCGGCGGTGGCCGTGGCGGTCCTCCTCCTCACCTGGCAGAGGGGGGCGGACCTCCTCTTCCGGCTCCTGGAGCGTCTGCCGGTGGTGGGTCCGCGGGTGCACGTCCTGTCCGAGCTCTACGGCACTCTGCGGAGGCTCCTCTCCCCCGGCCTGCTGGCGATGGCGCTTGCCCTCGCGGTGCCGGCCTGGGGGGCGGAGGGGGTGGGCTTCTTCCTCGTGGTCCGGGAGTACGCGCCGCAGGCGGGCCTCCTCCCGGCGATCTTCAACTACACGGCCTCGACCTGCCTCGGGTCGCTCTCCATGCTCCCCGGCGGTCTGCTCGCCGCCGAGGGCGCCCTCACCGCTCTCCTGGATGCCCAGGGCCTCGACACCGCGGCGGCCGCCTCGGCCACCCTGATCATCCGCGCCGCCACCCTCTGGTTCGCCGTCCTCCTGGGGCTGCTGGCCCTGCCGTACGTCCTCCGGCGCCTGTCAGCCCGGCGGGGCTGAATCCTTGGACGTTCCGAAGAGCGGCTTGGCCGCCTTCATCTTCTGGAGGACCTGCGGCGGCTTCTCCTCGACCAGCACCGGCGTGCCGTGGACCCAGACCTTGCTGCCCAGGCCCGCCGGTGCGATCGCGGAGATCGCGTCCAGGCGGAGGTAGACCATCTGGCGGTCCCCCTCCGCCTGCTTGAGCGCGACCCACTTGTCTTCCATGCCCCTACTCTATCTCTCGTCCATCCTGGGCGCCCACGAGGGGCGCCCCTACTCGCCGATCGAGATCGGCTGCGCCTCCGGGAGGAGCTGGACGTCCAGCTCCCTGACCTTGGCGCGGAAGGCCGCCACGTCTTGGGAGAACAACTGGTTGAAGGCGTCCAGCGCCGTGCGGGCCTCGGTCTCCGCCCGCTCCAGGTAGGCGAGCTGGGCCGGGGTGGGCGCGTCCCAGGAGGAGCCGATCGCCCGCAGGGCGTAGGTGAGCCGGTTCTCCGCGTCGGTCTCCTGCACGATGCCCTTCGTCCCCTCGGGGGTCCAGAGCCGCTTCTCGACCTCGTCCAGCTTCTTGCGCAGCTCCCGGCCCGACTTCATCAGGTTCGCGGTGGGATTTGGGGGATCGCCTTCCTTCTTCTCCTTCTCCTCCCGAGCCCGGAGCTTCGCGGTCACGGCATCGACGTCCGACCGGGTCTGGTTGATCCGCTCCACGGCCTCGGCCAGGGCCTCCTGGATCCGGCCGCCGCGCTCGAGGGCCTGGAAGTTCGCCTGCCGGCCGTCGAGCCGTTCATGCCTCGGGTCGGGCAGCACCCGCACCGTCTGCTCGGCGGACTTGTGGTCTTTATAAGAGACCCTCACCCGGTAGGTGCCGGGGAGGACCTCCGGACCGGCGGGCTCGAAGAAGGGTGAGACGTCCCGGCGCGGGATCCGCTTGTAGGTGTCCCGGCGAAGGTTCCAGGCCGCCCGGTTCACCCCTTGAACGACCGGGGCCTGAAAGGTCCGGATCACCTTGCCCGACTCGTCCAGGACCTCGATCTTCGCTTCGGGACCCTTCTTTCCGCCGCGCCGGCCGGGCCGTTCCCCCGCCTCTTCCTCTTCGGAAGGGTCGTCCGCGACCAGCGGCTGGCCGCCCCCCTCCTCGGTCGGCGCAGCCCTCTTGGCCGCCTTCTCCGCCCGCTCGGCCTCCTTGCGCTCGCGCTCCTTCTCCTCGTCCGGATGGGGCAGGCCGGGCACGTTCATCGACCAGGTGATCAGCGCGCCATAGGGCCGGGTTTCCCCGCGGAATTCGCCCGCGCCCGGGAAGCGCGCCGAGCCGGTCTGGGCCACCTGGTGCTGTGTCGCGTCCCCGATCTCGTAGAGGTGGATCGGTTCCTTCTGCGTGGCCTCGGACATCGTCCGCAGGGGACGGAGATCGTCCAGGATGTAGAGGCCGCGGCCGTGGGTGGCCACGATCAGGTCGTGCTCCCGCGGGTGGATCGCCAGGTCCATGACCGAGACGGTGGGCACGCCGTGGGTGTGCTTCATCCACCCCTTACCGCCGTCCAGGGAGGCCCAGAGCCCGAACTCGGTGCCCAGGAACAGCAGGTCGGGATCGACCGGGTCCTGGACGATCGAAAGGGCATAACCGCGCAAGTTTTTCGTGGACAAGCTGATCCAGGTGCGCCCGAAGTCCGTGGTCCGGGCGACGTAGGGATTCCAGTCCGAGCGCCGGTGGTTGTCGAAGACCACGAAGGCCGTGCCCGCGTCGTGGGGGGAGGGGTGGATGTGCGGGATCCAGGTGTTCTCGGGCACGCCGCGGACGTTCTTCTCCACGCTCGTCCAGGTCTTCCCTCCGTCCCGGGTCACGTGGAGCCGGCCGTCGTCGGAGCCGGCCCAGAGCACCCCCTGCTGGACCGGGCTCGGCGCCAGGGCGATCAGGGTGGTGAAGTTCTCGGCGCCGGTGACGTCGGGGGTCAGGCCGCCGGACTGGCCCGCCTTCTGCCACTCGGGGTTGTCGGTGGTCAGGTCGCCGCTGAGGGTGGTCCAGGTGTCGCCCCGGTCGGACGACTTGTGGACATACTGGCTGCCGAAGTAGATCGTGTCCGGCGCGAAGGGGTCGATGGCGATGGCCGCGTTCCAGTTGAAGCGCAGGTCGTCCTCTCCCGCCGGAGGTGCCGGCCGGATGTCCTTGCGCTCGCCGGTCCGCAGGTTGTAGCGGATGACGTGGCCCTCCTGGCTCATGGCGTAACCGCGCATGGGGTCGCGCGGGTCGGGGACGGTGTCGAAGCCGTCGCCGAAGGCCACCTCCTGCCAGTGATGGTTGCGGATGCCGCCGTTCTCCCACACGTCGCTGGGCCCCTTCCAGGAGCCGTTGTCCTGGAGGCCGCCGTAGACGTTGTAGGGCTGGGCCATGTCGTAGCGCACATGGTAGAACTGCGGCACCGGCAGGTTCGAGACGAAGCTCCAGGTGGCGCCGCGGTCGCGGCTCACGTAGACGCCGCCGTCGTTGCCCTCCAGGATGTGGCGGGGGTCGGACGGGTTGATCCACATGGCATGGTGGTCGGGGTGGACCTCGCGGAAGCCGGCGATGGTCTCGAAGGTCTTGCCGCCGTCCGAAGAGGCGTGGAGGGCCGAGGCCAGGCGGTAGACCCGGTTGGGGTCCCGCGGGTCGACCCGGATGTCCGCGTAGTAGAAGGGCCGCGGCGACACGTCCCCCTCGCTGTTGACCGTCCGCCAGGTGCGGCCCCCGTCGTCGGAGCGGAGCAGGGCGTTCTTCTGCGCCTCGACCAGGGCGTAGACCACCCGCGGGTCGGACGGGGCGATCCCGAGGCCGATGCGGCCCAGCTCGCCCTTGGGGAGGCCGTCCTCCTCGGTGAGCCGCTTCCAGGACTCGCCGCCGTCGTGGGAGACGAAGAGCCCGGAGCCGGGGCCGCCGGAGCGGAAGAGCCAGGGCCAGCGCCGGTAGTCCCACATGGCGGCGAAGAGCTTGTTCGGGTTGGAGGGGTCGACCACGAGGTCGGCCGCGCCGGTGCGCTCGTCCACGTAGAGCACCTTCCTCCAGGTCTTGCCGCCGTCCTCGGTCTTGAAGACGCCGCGCTCGGGGTTCTCCCCCCAGGCCTGTCCCATGGCAGCCACCCAGGCGGTGCGCGGGTCGTCCGGGTGGACGATGACGCGGTGGATGCGCTCGGTCCTCTCCAAGCCGAGGTGCTGCCAGGTGCGTCCGCCGTCGAGAGACTTGTAGATGCCGTTGCCGACCGAGACGCTGTTGCGGGGGTTGCCCTCGCCGCTGCCGACCCAGACGGCGTCGGGGTTGGAGGGATCGAGAGCCACGGCGCCGATGGAGGCCACCGGCTGGTCGTCGAAGACCGGCTGCCAGGTCAGTCCGCCGTTGACCGACTTCCAGAGCCCGCCTGTGGCGGTGCCGGCGAACACCACCTGGGGGTTGTCGGCCGAGGACTCGATGGCAGCGATGCGCCCGCTCATGGCCGCGGGGCCGATGGAGCGGGCCGTGAGCCCCGCGAGAAGGCTCGGATCGACCGCGGCGGCGGCAGGGGCTGCCGCCAGGCAGATCGCGGCCAGGGTGACGAGAAGGGATCTGCGCATGAATACCTCCAAGGGATAGGAACGGCCAAGAGGCCGGCCGGAAGCCTAGCCGCTGACAGGGGCGGGGGGCAACTTGCTGCGAGCCACCGGGAGCGGATGCCGGGGGCGCTTTCACGCCCCCGGCCGGTCAAGCTATACTGCGGTTACTCCTTGGTCGTGCCAACGGCTCCGGGAGAGGCCGTCTGAGAAGGGTTGGGGCCCGTCTCGGACGGCTTTTTGATTTCCACGGGGGGAGGGGGCGGCTCCGTCGGCGGCGGAGCCGGCTTCTTCGGCCGGCGGGGATTCATGCCGAACTCCGCCAGCTTCTCCTCCTCTCGGCCATAGTGCGCCCGGATGCCGTCGCGCAGACGCGTGGCCAGGTCCCTGCCCCGCGCCACGTGGCCGTCGGTGTCGCGCGACGCCTTCTGGGACTGGCCCCTGAGCGTGGCCTGGCGGATCGTCGCCTCCTGGAGCCCCTTCCGCTCGATCTCCAGTTGTGCCCGCTGCGGCTCCAGGCTGCTCAGCTCGGGATTGGACTTCACCCGGTCGTCGATGTGCCCCCAGTGTCTGATGTAGTCCGCGTACGAATTGGTGGCCATGGTGGATCTCCTTTCCTGTCTCGTTTGCCGCTCAGCCCAGCACGCAGGCCAGGCAGTAGGCGGCGTCCGTGATTCCGGCCTTGGTACGGCCGGGGCGTCCCTGACTCGCGATCGACACCTGCTTGCCCGCCAGGCCGATCTGCACGGCCTCGCTGCTCGACATCTGCTTCTCGTTGCTCATCGGACTACCTCCTTGAAAAAGTCCGGGCCGGAATGGCTCGGACGAAATCCCTCGTCATCACAGCTCCGGAAGTCCTCCAGCGCCCCACCAGCAATCCCCAGCTCGACTCCCTCGTGCTTACTCATCCTCGTCTCCTCGGGTGTCCCCGGTCTAAACGGCGTCCAGCTGCTCTCTTGTACGGTCAAGCTCAGCCACGCGTCTATGCTTTGGTCTTGTAAACGTTAACCTGGTCATTCAAGAGACCAGGGCCTTGCCGGGCAGGCCGGACTTGAGGGAGGAAAACAGGAGTTACAGAGGGATGTGGGGGATCAGAAGCGCTCGGAAACGTCCGGGAGGGGCCACAGCGGCGCGCAGTCCTGGACCAGCCGGCAGGCCTCCGACCGGCAACTGGAACAGCCGGTCAGCAGGTGGCGCACGACCACGCGGGTGCGGGAGGGGAGCAGGTTGCCCAAGAGGAAGAGCTGCAGATCTGCGGAAGAGGGATGAAGCGGGGGATTCATGCCGGTCACACGAAGGGGATCGGGCGAGGGCGGTGGCGGCCCATCCGGAAGAGCCGCCGCAGCGGGGAGGTGACGGTATCCACGCTTCGCCTCGGCCCCTTCGGGTCGGACCAGCGCGTCCTGCGCAACGCGGTCGCGGCTTCCCCTGCCTCCCGGGCTCCCGGGAAGCGCTCCTCCAGCTCCTCGGCCAGGCGGCCGGTCTCCAGGGTGGTTCCGGCCTCCGCCAGCACCAGCGCCAGGTCCAGGCTCGCGAGCGCCGCTTCCGCGAGCCGCCCTTCGCCCAGGTACCGGGCCTGCGCCTGCCGGAGCAGCTCGCGGGCCTGCGCCGCCTCCCCCACGCTGCCCAGCGCGGTGCCCTCCAGCCAGCGCAGGAAAGCCGCCTCGGCCGGGTCCTCCACCGCCCCGGCATGCTCGAGGCCCCGGCGCAGCGCGCCCCACGCCTCCTCCCGGCACCCCGAATCGGCCAGGTTGCCGGCCAGCGTAAAACAGCCCCGCGCCGCCAGCCACGGCCTCTGCGCTCCGGCGAGCAGCGACAGGCCGGCCAGGAGCGCGCCCAGGCACGGCGAGGCTTCGCCCTCCTCCGCGTAGAGCAGGCCCAGCAGCGTCAGCGTCGCCCCCTCGTCCTCGACCGCCCGCGCCTCGGAGAACAGCCGCACCGCCTCCTCCAGGTGGTGCGCCCCTTCGTCGGGCCGGCCCAGCTCCCAGCTCACCAGCCCCTTCACGCGCAGGAACAGCGCCTGCTCCGCCAGCGGCACCGAGTAC
>DATMER010000028.1:0-216461 GCA_035556715.1 Thermoanaerobaculia bacterium | reverse complement strand
GATCTTCTTGAGCTAAAGCTCGATCTCTTGCATGGTGGTACGCAGATTGCCACAACTTCCCAAAAGGTGGATGCCACAGAGCTTAGGCGCTGGTCAACAGTTAGAAAGGCTCATCCGTTAGACCCGGCCTCCAGCACCACTAGAGACCCAACTCTGGTCGACCCTGTTCAACCAATGGGGCTATCATTTGATCCTGGTAAGCTTCCAGAAGGCGAGGACAAGTTTTTCCTCCGAATCACTATGTCCTTATCAAGATTCTCCAGATAACACCCAGATGAGGTCAAGGCTCGAACACAAATGGTGCCTAACCACCCCCTGCACCGGACGGCTGGGCTCGCGCCCATCCGCCGGTGAGGGGGCACAGCGTTCGCCGTCAAGAGCAGGTCCGAGGCGTGGCGAGTCGTTCATTGTAGTCGGGCTTTGTTACATAAGAGATCTTAGGCCTATAATGCTCACCGAGGCAGAATCGTGAATAGCCCTACAGCACTCTCCCGAGCTGAACGAGACGATGCAATCCTCTTGGCCGAAGACAGCAGCATGCAGTTCTATCTTGAGATACTCAAGTTGAAAACTGCCGAGACCGCTTCGTTGCAATCCAATATTGTCAAGGTTATCGGCCTTTACCTTGCAGTAACGGGAGCGCTTCTCAAGTTCGCCTTAGAGGGCGCCGCAACGGAGGAACTTCGCGCGGCCCTCTCTTACATGGGAACTCTGGTGTCGCTGTTGACCTTGATGGCTTGTGTCTTCGCCGAGCGTTATAGGCGAACTTTGAAGCAAGAAATCGCACGAATTTACACGGTGCTCAATGTAGATCATTTAGTGGAAGGGCTCCCCGGTGTCAAATATGCTATTTGGTTGTCATTCTCTCTTGCTATCTCTACGCTCGGTGGATGGAGCTATTTGTTGATTGTGGCACCCTAAGCCGGCTGCGGCGCACTGTTCTAGGCCTACTCTTCGGGCCGGAGGAGGTGTAGAATTTTGATGGGAAGCAAGATCCGGAGCGGCATCGGTGTATCGATCTACTTCGAATAACGGCGAACCCCGCCCCTGCAGCGGACGCCTGGGCTCGCATCAACCGGTACCGGCCTGCTAGCCTTCAAGGCTTCGAGGATCCCTTGAGGCCTTCCAGCAGGCGCACGCTGAGGGGACAATCGTTACACGGCCGCTTACGGTTCGGTGGTAACTGAGCTGTTGGAGAGTTGACAAATAGGACGGAGGCTCATGAATCTGAAGTGGCATGAGCGTGTTGCTTTCTGTGGTCTCGGTGAGCGGCTGCCCGCCAGGCTTCGAGCAACGGTTTTGTCCTTCGAGCATCGCTTCGAAATGCTGCTTGGGTTGTCGAGCAGTCTGCCTCAGGAGCTCTGCTGTTCCGTTTCGCAACTTCCTGCAAAGCACCCGCGGTACCTCGTGGTACCTGAGGCATCGCCCTCCTCAAGTCTGGCCGGTCAGCGGGCTTGCCTCCGAGCAACTTCTGTGGCGGCTTTGGCCTTTGGCCGCGGTGCCCTCGATAGGTTCGAGCTGGTAGGCAGCAGCAGTGCCCTGCGTTCCTGCTCCCGAGCTTTCTCGTCGCTCCTCGGCAACTCTCTGCAAAGCCGCTCGGCGAGCAGGTCGGTAGGTGGGGCATCGTTTTCCGGAAGTGTTTCCCGAGAAGCCTCGGGGGCTTCGAGGGGCAGTAAAGGCGGCTGGGGCAGCCGTTCTCTCCGATCGGCCTTGTTGGCCTTCTGGCATCGAACTCAGGGTCGTCCGTGGTCTGACGATCGTGGCCCCCGCCCAGGCCGTCGGAAGAGCAGTGGTAAACTGGTAGAACTCGGCCGCGTAACCCGCCGCCTCAAGCGGACGCGTGAGCTATCATCAGCGGTGCCCTGCGGTCGATCGTGGCTTCGAGGAGCAATGGTGGCCTGCATGGGCGCCGCTTAGGCGGGCGAGCGTTCTGCGCCAAGTAGCAGTCAGGGACTCTTGAGAGGTATAGTCACATGACGGGAAGTCAGATGACCGCCGTCGTAGTTACACTCGTCATCCTTGTTGCGCTGCTGTTTCTCTGGGTCTCCCGCGCCAAGGTCGAGAAGGATATTGCCGTCGCGATAATAGCCGCCTCTGGGACCATTCTCGCCGGAGTAATAGTAGTAGCTATTACCCAATACACCACTAAGCTCGCAGAGGTAACAGAAGAGCATCGTCTCAAGAAGACCGAGGTTTACAGCGAGTTCGGCGATCTTGTGTTCTTGATCTTTCGGACTATCAAGATTCCCAGCCGACAGGACGTAGCAGAAGAGGAGAGAATCCGCATAATGCGCGAGGCGCAGAGCGATCTTGAGGCGCGTTACTCGTCATTCAGCAAGAAGCTTTTGCTGTGGGGTTCACCTGAGGTCATTCATAGTTGGCTGAGATTTGTGGCCAATTCGCGGAGAATAGAGGCCGCCAAAGACAACCCAGAGCGAACTGCGGCAGCGCTGAAAAACATGCTCTACATGGATGACGTTTTTAGGGCCATGAGGGAAGACTTGGAACTGTCAAATAGTGGCCTGAAGGAAGGTGATTTGGTTAAGGCCTTTCTCACGGATCCAGAGTCCCTAGACTCCATTATTGGCACTAGGTAAGATGAGCACGGATGGACTAGAGGCGCAGAACCAGCCGATCGAGCGGACAGCAAAGCTGCCGCTCATCGGCATCCCCGTTAGGCGCATGCCGCCATCTATGTGGCGTACAGGATGGTAGCCTGATGTCAAGGAGGGGAGTGTCTCCGACCTGCCGAGGCTTTGGTGTTGCAAGACCAGACGCTTGGGAAAGCGGGCTCGCGCTCGGAAAGGACCAAAGAAAGCCATGGAACTTGGCTTGCTTATTCAGTCTCTGCAGTTATTAGTGCTATTGATTATTGGCATTATAGTTCTGCTGGCGAAGAACGTGCTGCCTTCCTATCTCTCGGAGAAGGGAAAGAACATTGCGACAAAGCAAGACATTGAGGCTATAACACGAAAGATAGAAAGCATTAAGGCGGAGGTCGCCTCGCAGCAGGCATGGACTTCTCTCTTTCAGCAGAGGAAGTTTGAAGTAGTGGCGAAAACATACGAGCTCCTCCATGACCCAGAAGAGCACATTCGGCACATGGTCCAGCCTCTTCAATCCGGAGGTGAGGGGGAGGAAGCTGGCCGCCATCAGCAGGCGGCGGCGGCCTTCAACAACCTTTCTGGCTTCTACTGGAAGAACAAGATATACTTACCTGAAGACATCTGCGTCAAAGTCGAGGCTGTGCTTGATGCAATGAAAGGCGCATTCAATAAGTACAAAATCGGGCGGGATCATTGCGATGCGGAACGGGGCCTCGTGCTATGGGAAGAAGCTTTCGACGCGATGAAAATCACGGTGCCTAAGTTGCGCGCAGAACTCGAACACCTTTTTCGGGAGGCGGCTTTGGGTCAAGGACATGAGGAAATGTAGCGCCTAACCTCTATGAGGCCACCGGTGGTCAAGGCACAGACGCTCCGTGCCGAATACGTGCCTGGGGAATGTAGAGGAGTGCAGAGAGAAAGCCCGCAGTCGTGCCCCTTTTTCTGGTCTCTGGCATGCGGCCAAGGCCACTCAGGCTCGCTATTGACGATCAAGTGAGAAAATTCCAACCGCTGACTGCCTCCAGCCAGCCCCTGACGCGGCTGTTTTTCGAGATTCGGACGGACCTCTCACATCCTGGACGTCGTCCAGCCTGAGGAGCTAATACTGAGGCGCCGCGACTCCGATCACCGACTGCGTCGGTACGGTCGCTCACACACGGACAAATGGGAGACCCGGTGGAAAGCAACCATTGGGGAATCTCGCCAGGCGATCTCCGGCCTTGAGCCTCTCAGCCGCCTCCCGATAAGCGGCAAGGAAGTAGCCGTAAGCCTTCCTCAGCTCTTGGCGAGCGGCCTTGGTGGCTGCGTGAAATAGTGGTGCTGGCGACTTGCTCGTCTTCTCCGGACACGTGTGTGGATGCTGGCGCAGGATGGCTTCCGGGCCGAGAGGCTCGCGACCCGTGAGCTTCCTTTCCGCCGCGGCATCAGCCTCGATCTCCTGGATCAACCCCGAAATCTGCTGTCGGTAGACCTCCGGGCTCAGATGCCGCCAGCAGGGCAGCTGAGTGAGCACGACGGTTTCCTCCGATGCATAGCGCCGAGGCTCGAAGTCCTCTCCCCGCAGGCGAGCCCGGTACTCCTGGGTTCGGTCGAACCAGGTTCCCCGGACCGGCTTACCGTAGAGCACCGCCTTGACCATGCTGATCCCGGGCCACTCCTCCAACCGGGCCACGAGGCCCTCCTTCACGCCATTGGCCAGCACGTAGCGCAGACGGTCGACCTGTGCCGCGGGCTCGCCACTGACTACGATGGCCTCATAGCGCCGGGACCAGACCTTGTCCTTCCACTTCCTCAATCGGGCAACCTCGCGAGCCGCGTTGGTCTGGAAGTACCCCATGAATTCGGCCATGCTCTCGGCGTCCGGAACCCATAGAAGCATGTGGTAGTGGTTGGAAACAAAGGAGAAACCGCAAATCTCGACGGGGTGAAGCCGCTGAGCACGGCCAAGGACACCCAAGAGGATGTCGTCGAGAGCTGGATCGGGCCGCAGCAGATAACGACTCTGGATGGTGCGACAGGTGACTTCGACGAGGGAGCCTTCTTCTGGGATGAAGCGTAGAGGTCTGGACATAATGCCCAGGTAAAGACGTAAAACGCCCAGCGAATGTCATTCCTGAAAATACTTCAACAGGCGTCCGGCACCTGATGAGCAGGCCAAAGGAGACTCACCTCGGTGCGTCCTCGAAGGGGATATCGAGGCCAGTTTCGACCGCATCAGTCACCGTTGGATGCTTGTTTCGAGTCAGTAGCGTGCCGATCCGTCGGCATGTTAAAGTACGAGCTGAAGCGACGGCATACGACGCTGCGTACGACGACTACTTCCGCCAGCAATGGCAGAAGAGGCGGCAGAAGCGGGCCAGCGCCAGAGCTCGGACGAGACTATCGAGCCATGAGGCACGTCAACCCGGACGACCCAACAGCCGAGTCGAGAAATCGGCCTTACGAAAGGCTTGAGCCGTATGCGGGGAAACTCGCACGTACGGTTCTTAGGGGGGCTTGGGGTCCGTACGGACCCCAAGCCTACCCGGCGGTGCGACGATGATCATCCGCAAGACCCGTTCAAGAGTTGTCGTGATCACGACTGTTGCTGCTCTCATTGGCTTCTATGTTATGTTCCCGGTTTACCCGGCTTTCCAGTCAGTTTGCGAACTCATTGAAGCCCGCAGTCACGTGAGCGATCGTTGGGCGACTCCGTATCGGGGGGCCACTCTTCTTCTTAGGGGTACGATCATCGGCGGTCCGCAGGGCGCGCTTGGCTTCATGACTGTATGCAAAGGTGAACCGGTACTCTTTGCGGTCGAGACCACGCCGGTCACGCTCACCACCCCTCTCACCAACCGTACTCTCAGGAGAATTGCAAACTCAAACTGGCAGCGCGAAGATCGCTCCGTTTCTGCGGTCATCCTCGCTCGCGTCTCTTCGGAGGTGCAGAGCTGCTTTGGCCCGGGCCTCGTCATAACGGCGCTCGCCGTCCGAACTACTGAACCGGTCGTGGTGACGCCCACCAACCGTGATAAGGTTAATGGGCGCGCTCAACTTTGCCGCTCCAGCGGACGCTTGAGCTATAATGAGCTGTGTCAGCCTGTCAGCGGTCGCGACTCCGAGATCCTTCTTGGGGAGGCAAGCGGCGCCGCTGAGCGGCATCAGCGTTAAACCGCCGCAGAAGCCAATGCCAATGTTCGACTGGTTCAGTACGTTGGCCGCAGGGAGCGAGCTCCCGATGGACGCCGTCTCAGAGCTGCAGGAGCGAGGCTTCGTCGTAATTCCCGGCCCGGTGGCGTCCGATCGGATGGAACTGCTGGTCAACGCATACACCGCCGCCGTGGCGTCGGCGGCCGGCGACGACATTAAGATCGGTAGTACCTCGACGCGCGTGAGCGATTTCGTGAATCGTGGGGCCGAGTTCGACGACCTGTACGTATTTCCACCCCTGCTCGAGGCGTGCTGCCGCGTCATAGGCCGACCCTTCAAGCTCAGTTCGCTGCTCGCGCGTATGCTGCGGCCGTGCACGCCCGCCCAGGAACTGCACGTTGACGTTCGGCGCGACTCCGCCGATTGGCCGCTCCTCGGCTTCATCCTAATGGTCGATGAGTTTCGGCCCGACAACGGCGCGACCCGCTTCGTGCCGGGCTCGCAGCGGTGGTCGGGCACGCCGGAGGACACCATTTCAGATCTCCGGGCCGAACACGACGGGCAGGTGTTAGCGTGCGGCAATGCCGGCTCACTGCTCGTCTTCAACGGGTCCGCATGGCATGGCCATACTGCAAACACGTCTTGCGGGCCGCGCCGGTCGCTCCAAGGCGCGTTTATTCCGCGGGATGGGCGTGCCGCGACCGGCTTCGCGGCCCGCATGCAACCCGAGACGCGCGCGCGACTCCGCCCACTCGCACGGCATGTGCTCGCGCTCTGATTGGTCGTCTTGGCGCTATCATGGGGACCACCGACAGGGCGTCTCGCGCCGGCGGTCAACCATCACCTGCCGACACTCGGCAGGCCCGGGGTGTTCTGAACTAGGAGGAGGAGAGTCATGCGCACTCTTGTCAATCTCGCGCTACTCAGCATTCTCGGTGCTGCGCCAGTGGCAGCAAGCTGCCACGACTCGTCCGGAAACCTCCTAGCCCCAAACAACTGCGGCTTCGACAAGGACGCGCAAGGCTGGACAGCGTCTCCCGGCGCTAGGGTGTCTCAAGACCCAGCCGATCATGGCGTCCTGAATGCTGTGGCCGATTCTGGAGGCAGTCTGACCATTCTCGGCCCCTGTGTGGCAGCTCAGCCGAAAACGCCATATCGCTTTGGTGCTCGGCTGCGAAGCACCGCGGGCACTTCGTACTTCTGTTCGGTCAACGTCTTTCAGTACTCTGACGACCGTTGCACCGAAGGCCAAGAGCCACTCGGCTCGGCCGCTGGTCCACCGGGCGCCGAATGGGCGACGCTCGACAGCTCTGCGACGACATCCGATACGGCAAAGTCCCTTCAACTGCACCCTTCATGCAGTGGCGAACCCGGCTTCACAGTGCAGCTCGACGACTTTGTGATCAGCAAGATCTGACCGAGCCTTGCCCGATGCGGCGTGCGCGAGCCACTGAAGGCCGATCTCGGGACGACGCCATTTGCCGCCGGAGGTGAGCCGGCTTACCGCACCATCTCCCCCGATTGACGACCGGGTGGGGGTGGGCGTACCCTTCTTAGGTGCAGCAGCGACATCAGGTTGCGGCTACAGATTCGCGCGCATCTATCGAATGAAGACCCTTCTCACTGATCTCTTTGTGGCGTTCGTGCTTGTCGGCAGCGTTTCGGCCGTGGACTTCAGCACGGCCGAGATTGCAGGCAAGCCCTTGACTGTGTGCCGCGTTAATATCCGCAAAGAGCGTCTCCAACTGTTCCTCCGCGACGACGACGGCCAGCCTATCAAGCGGTTCGAGCGTTTAGCTGGTCTGCTCGGAGCGCGCGGCCAGAAGCTCACCTTTGCCATGAACGCTGGCATGTATCACGGCGACTTCTCTCCGGTCGGTTTATTCATCTCCGACGGCAAGCAGCTTTCCCCGCTCAACACTGCCAACGCCGAGGGCAACTTCTTCCTCAAGCCCAACGGAGTCTTCGTCATCACCGAGACGGGCGCACGAGTCGTCGAGACTTCGGAGTTTCCCAGCATTCGTGAGCGGGTCATCCTAGCTACCCAATCCGGTCCAATGCTCGTCCATCGCGGCAAGCTCCACCCGGCCTTTAACGCCAAATCTGAATCACGCCTTTCCCGCAACGGCGTCTGTTCGCCGACGCCAGATGTAGCCGTGTTCGTCAACAGCGAGGCTCCCGTGAACCTCTACGAGTTCGCGACCTTCTTCCGCGATACTCTGCACTGCACCGAAGCCCTCTTTCTCGATGCCACCATCAACAGCCTTCACTCAACGGAACTCAATCGGAGTGACTTCCGCATGGACTTAGGACCGATCATCGGAATAGCCGAATGACCGCAACGGCTAACCAGGGCGGTGTCTGAAAAGCCCGAATACGTGCCTGGGGAATGTAGAGGAGTGGCACCGGCTCCGAAGCCCAAGCGCGCACGCTTCTCCGTCCTGGAAGACCTCACCGCGGTCCTTCCCGAGCTCCCCGAGACATTCGACAAGCACGACATCGCCCGCGTCCTGGGTTATGAGCCGTCCCGCGCCACGCTCTTCCGCGCGCTCCTGGCCCTCAAGGAAGGGGGCCGGATCATTACCGTGAGCGCCAGCGTCGGCGGCCCCGCCTCCCGCCATCGCAAGCTCGCTTCTTCGGATTGACCCCGGGCACCCTCCCCCGCCCTTGCGTCTGTCCCGCTAAAATCTTCCCCCTTCCGGGGAATGGACGAAACCCCCGGAGAGTTCTATGATGTGAGTGTCGAGCACTCAAGAGAGGCCGCCGGGAGGCACGAAGCTCGCATCGACTGATCGGACGGGAGGAAAGATCCTTTGGACTACAAGGACTATTACGCGACCCTCGGTGTCAAGAAGGACGCCTCGGAGGATGACATCCAGAAGGCGTACCGGAAGCTGGCGCGCAAGTTCCACCCGGACGTGAACAAGGCGCCCGAGGCCGAGGCGAAGTTCAAGGAGATCGGCGAGGCGTACGAGGTCCTCAAGGACCCGGACAAGCGGCAGAAGTACGACCAGTACGGCTCCGCCTGGAAACGCGCCCAGCAGACCGGAGGCACTCCCCCGGGATGGGAAGGAGTCCACTTCGACTTCGGCCAGGGAGGAGGGGGCTTCGGCGGCGCCGGCGGCGGGGGGGACTTCAGCTCGTTCTTCGAGATGCTGTTCGGCGGCGGACGGCCGGGAACGCGCGGCGGTCGCGCGGCCGGGTTCCAGGGCTTCGGGGGACAGGGCTTCGGAGGCGGAGGCGGCGGGGACACCGAAGCCGCGATCTCGCTCAGCCTGGAGGAGGCCGTGCGCGGGGGCAAGCGGGAGATCACGCTCTCGGACCCCAACACCGGCCAGCGCAAGACCCTGTCGGTCCGCATCCCCGAGGGGGTGCGGGCGGGCCAGCGCATCCGGCTCGCGGGCCAGGGCCAGCCCGGCATGAACGGCGGCCCGGCGGGCGATCTCTATCTGAAGATCGAGATCGAGCCGGACCCGCGGTTCCGCGTGGAGGGGCAGAACCTCCACACCCCGGTTGCAGTCACCCCCTGGGAGGCCGCGCTCGGCGGCGAGGCCGAGGTCCAGACGCTGGACGGGGCCGTGCGGGTCAAGATCCCGGCGGGCTCCTCCACCGGCAGGAAGATCCGGCTGCGCGGCCGGGGTCTCCCCCAGTCGGGCGGAGAGAAAGGCGACCTCATCGCGGAGATCCGCGTCATGGTGCCGGAGACGCTGTCGGAGCGCGAGCGCGAGCTGTTCGAGCAGCTCGCGGAGGCTTCGAGCTTCCGGGCCCGGTAAAGAAAGCCCAGTAAAGAAAAAAGATCAAGGAGGGCCCTTGAAATGGATATCAACAAACTGACCCAGAAATCGCAGGAGGCGCTCCAGGCGGCCCAGACCAAGGGCCTGCGCTACGGCCACCAGGAGGTGGACGCCGAGCACCTGCTGCTGGCTCTGCTCGAGCAGCCGGAGGGGCTCGTCCCCCGCCTGCTCGCCCGCATGGACGTGCCGGTCGAGCCGCTCAAATCGGAAGTCGAGCGCGAGCTCGAGCGCAAGCCCCGCGTCTCGGGGCCGGGCGCCGAGGCCGGCAAGATCTATCTCACCAACCGGCTGCAGCAGGTCTTCCTGCGCGCCGAGGACGAGGCCAAGCGCCTCAAGGACGAGTACGTCTCGGTCGAGCATCTGCTCCTCGGGCTCGTCGAGGAGGGCGGCCCGGCCGGGCGCATCCTCAAGCAGTTCAACGTCAACCGCAACGCGGTGCTCTCGGCCCTCACGGCCGTGCGCGGCAACCAGCGGGTGACCAGCGCCATGCCCGAGGTGGCCTATGAGGCCCTGGAGAAGTACGGGGTCGACCTCGTGGCCCAGGCGCGCCGCGGCAAGCTCGATCCGGTCATCGGCCGCGACGCGGAGATCCGCCGCGTCATCCGCATCCTGTCGCGCAAGACCAAGAACAACCCGGTGCTGATCGGCGAGCCGGGCGTGGGCAAGACCGCCATCGTGGAGGGCCTGGCGCAGCGGATCGTGCGCGGCGACGTGCCCGAGTGGCTCAAGGACCGGGCGGTGTTCTCGCTCGACATGGGCTCGCTCCTCGCCGGCGCCAAGTACCGCGGCGAGTTCGAGGAGCGGCTCAAGGCCGTGCTCAACGAAGTCAAGCGGAGCGAGGGGCGCATCCTGCTCTTCATCGACGAGCTGCACAACATCGTGGGCGCGGGCCGCACCGAGGGCTCGACGGACGCGGGCAACCTGCTCAAGCCCATGCTCGCCCGCGGCGAGCTGCACTGCATCGGCGCCACCACGCTCGACGAGTACCGCAAGCACATCGAGAAGGACGCGGCCCTGGAGCGCCGCTTCCAGCCGGTGATGGTGGAGCCGCCGACCGTCGAGGATACGGTCTCGATCCTCCGCGGCCTGCGCGAGCGCTTCGAGGTGCATCACGGCGTGCGCATCCAGGACAATGCCCTGGTGGGCGCGGCCGTGCTCTCGAACCGCTACATCTCGGACCGTTTCCTGCCGGACAAGGCCATCGACCTGATCGACGAGGCCTGCGCCATGCTGCGCACGGAGATCGACTCGATGCCCGCCGAGCTGGACGAGGTGACCCGCCGGGTCATGCAGCTCGAGATCGAGGAGGCGGCGCTCAAGAAGGAGAAGGACAAGGCGAGCCAGGAGCGCCTGGAGGACCTCCGGCGTGAGCTGGCGGACCTGAAGGCCAAGGCGGACTCGATGCGCGCCCAGTGGGAGGCCGAGAAGGCCGGCATCGAGGAGATCCGGTCGCTGCGCGAGCAGAGGGAGCAGGTGCTGCGCGAGATCGGGGAGGCCGAGCGGGCGTACGACCTCAATCGCGGCGCCGAGCTGCGCTACGGCCGCCTGCCCCAGTTGGAAGCCCAGCTCCGCGAGAAGGAGTCCCAACTGGAGGACAAGCAGCAGAGCGGCGGGCACCTGCTGCGCGAGGAGGTCACCGAGGAGGAGGTGGCCGAGATCGTCTCCCGCTGGACCGGCATCCCGGTGACCCGCCTGGTCGAAGGCGAGCGCGACAAGCTGCTGCGCATGGAGGAGATCCTCCACGAGCGGGTCGTGGGCCAGGAGGAGGCGGTCCGGCTGGTGTCGGACGCGGTCCTCCGCGCCCGCGCCGGGATCAAGGACCCGCGGCGGCCGATCGGCTCGTTCATCTTCCTGGGTCCCACGGGCGTGGGCAAGACCGAGCTGGCGAAGACCCTGGCGCAGACGCTCTTCGACAGCGAGGAGAACCTGATCCGCATCGACATGAGCGAGTACATGGAGCGGCACAACGTGTCGCGGCTCATCGGCGCCCCTCCGGGCTACGTGGGCTATGAGGAGGGGGGCCAGCTCACCGAGGCGGTGCGGCGCAAGCCCTACTCGGCCATCCTCTTTGACGAGATCGAGAAGGCGCACCACGACGTGTTCAACGTGCTCCTCCAGATCCTCGACGACGGCCGGGTGACCGACGCGCAGGGCCGCACGGTGGACTTCAAGAACACCGTGATCATCATGACCTCGAACATCGGCTCGCACCACCTGCTGGAGGGGGTCACGCCGGACGGCGAGCTCACCGAGCCGGCAAGGATCGAGGTGATGCGGGAGCTGAGGTCGCACTTCCGGCCCGAGTTCCTGAACCGGGTGGACGACATCGTGCTCTTCAAGCCGCTGCGGCTGGAGGAGATCAAGAAGATCGTCGACCTGCAGACCGAGGACCTGCGCCGCCGTCTGACCGACCGCGGCGTGCGTCTGGAGCTGACCGAGGCCGCCCGCGAGCTGGTGGCAAGGCAGGGCTTCGACCCGGTCTACGGCGCCCGTCCCCTGAAGCGCTTCCTCCAGCACGAGCTGGAGAGCCGCATCGCCCGAGCCCTCATCGCTGGCGAGGTCCAGGACGGCTCCCTGGTGCGGGTGGACGTCAAGGACGGCGGCCTTGCGGTGGGTATCGAGAACCCCAAGGAGGCGGAGGTGGCGGTGGGGGTATGAGAGCAGCCATAAGATTGCTTCACGAAGCCCGGCTCCGGCCGGGCTTTTTTCTTGGGTGAGCAGCGGCTACAATCGTGAGACCCAATGAGCACGATGAGTGTGGGGCCTTCGCAGTCTCGTCAGAGGCGGGTGTTTGTGGCGGCAGGGATCCTCTTTGCGCTGATCACTGCGGTGGCCTTCCTTCAGCCTCCCAGGCCGGACCCCTACCAGCAGCTCCAGCCGCTCCAAGCTGGCTGGTGGCTCCATCCCTTGGAAGAGAACGCCTTTCAAAGGCTTCCGCGTCTGACCGGAACCATCCTGTCCCTGACGAATCCCCCTGGAACAGACCTGCTCTGGGCGGTGGGCCACCAGAACCTCCTGCTTCGGAGCGAGGACGCCGGCCGCACCTGGGTGGAGGTTCCCTTTTCGGTTCGCGATTCCGAGCCGGTTCCTCCGACATTCTCCTTCAATGGAGTCTTCTTCCTGGATTCCAATCATGGGTGGATCGCCGCGGACTACGGAACGCTGCTCCTGACGACGGACGGGGGCAAAACCTGGCAGCGGTCGAAGACCGCGGTAGGCGATCCGGGTTTCAAGATGTACGACGTCTACTTCACCTCGACCAGGGAGGGTTGGGCGTCGGGCAGCTCCGGCCTCTTCCGATCTTCTGACGGGGGCCTCACCTGGGAGGGATACAGATACCAATCTGACATCGGGAGCGAGCTCCACTTCATCGATTCGCAACATGGCTGGATCTTTGGCGGAACCAGACTTGCCCGGACGATCAATGGTGGCAGGGATTGGTCCATCAGGGCGGCACCCATCTCCCCTCAGGAAGGAGTGGCGGACCTCTTTTTCCTGAATGCACGCCTCGGCTGGATCCTCGGAAACAGAGGAAGTGTCTTTGCCACCGGGAATGGAGGAGAGAGTTGGACACAACGCACGGGACCCTCGGCAAGCGACTCCTTTTTAGAATTTGCCTTTGCGGACAGCGAGCTCGGCTGGCTGTTCGGTTATGGAAGCCCGCTCACGACCAGAGATGGTGGCCGCACCTGGGCTCGTGACCCAGATCTTAAAGAGGTCACCGCAAGTCTTGCGCTATTCGACGATCAACGACGCGGATGGATCGGCGGCACCAAGGTGTTCCGCACAACGGACGGTGGCCTCACGTGGGAAAGGAGCTTCCGCTCTTCCCAGGCTCCCTCCGCCATGGCATGGCCTGACGGGCGGCGGGCCTTCGCCGTGGATACTGCCGGCAACATCCTTCGGACTGCCAATTCCGGCCGATCGTGGGATACCGTCCATGTGGCCCCGGCCCGCCTGGAGGACATCCATTTCATCAACAGCACCACCGGCTGGGCTGTCGGCTCTCAAGGGCTCGTCCTGAAGACGACCGATGGCGGCGACGTGTGGACACCCCAATCCATCGACCCCAGGTCCGCGTTGTCCGACGTTCACTTCATAGATGAACAACATGGCTGGACGGTCGCGCATGATTTGCTTTTTCATACGAAGAATGGGGAAGCCTGGGAGCCAATTAAGCCCCAGCCTTCGGGCTTGATCTTGAGGGAGATCAAGTTCTCGGATTCTCAAAAAGGATGGGGATGGGGTTCTGCGCCGAGCGGTGGCGACCTTGGCTTTGAACCAGTAATTGCCGTCACGAACGACGGTGGTCGGACGTGGGACAGCACCCCCCTGCCTTCTCCACTGAGCTCCGGGGTCCGCAACTGCCGCTTGATCGACTCGGCCAAGGCTTTTTGTTGGACCGATGATGCCCTTCGTTTTACTTCCGATCGGGGAGCTAACTGGTCCCCCCTCCCCTATCCGACCGCTTCCGGTCAGCTTCGGGGGCTTCACTTCCTGCCGGATGCGCAAACGGGCTGGGCCTCTGACCCGGATTCTCAGATCTATAAAACGACGAACTCGGGAGCCTCCTGGGTTCGGCAGGAGAAGCTGCCGGTTTCTCTCGGGAGGATCCACTTCGCCAGTGCGACCACGGGCAGCGCTCTTGCCGGCGACGGGTCGATCTTCATGACCTATGACGGCGGCAGGACGTGGAAGAACAGTCGGCGGCACAGGATCTATCCCGCTCCCTGGTATTACTTGAGCCTTGTTCTGCTATTCGGCTTCACCTGGATGGCGCTTCGCCGCCGGCAACCCTCGACCGAACGACTTTCGATCGCCGATGTTCTCGCCTCCGACAGCCCGGTGGATGCGAGCCAGCGCGACGCTTTGAATCTGGATCCCCTGGCCCAAGCCCTGTCCCGCTTCCTTCGCAATGAGAACACCCAGCCACCTCTGACCATTGCCGTCACCGGGGAATGGGGGACCGGCAAGAGCTCACTCATGAACCTGCTCCGCGACGACCTGCGGCGGCATGGCTTTCATCCTGTTTCGTTCAATGCATGGCACCACCAGAAGGAGGAGCATCTCCTCGCAGCCCTCCTGGAGAACATCCGGCGACAGGCCATTCCAGCACCATGGTCTCGCGGAGGCATCGCATTCCGCCTGCGACTGCTCTGGATTCGGGGCAAGCGGTTCTGGCTGCTGGCCTTTCTGATCCTGTTCGCCATTGCTGTCTACACGGGCCTCTTTCTCGCCGACCCGTCTTCGCCTTCGGCTCGCCTGGAAGAGGTCAAGCAAGCCGCAGGCTGGCTCGCGTCCTGGTTTAAGGGCAAACAGGTCGACGGGACGGATTCGGTTGCCCCCGGGATCGCCTGGCTGCTCGGCCTCGGCGCGGTCGCCGAAACGCTGCGGCGGGGGCTGCGAGCCTTCGACATTCGGCCGGCTCAGCTCCTGGCCTCGGCGTCCGGCTCCCTGAAGCTGTCTGCCCTGGAGGGGCAACTGGGCTTCCGGGAACAGTTCAGCCGCGAGTTCAGGGACGTGACACGGGCTCTCGAACCTCGCTCCATGGTCATCCTCATCGACGATCTCGACCGCTGTCGGCCGGAGAACGTCTCGGAGATCCTGGAGGCAGTGAATTTCCTGGTTTCTTCCGGCGAGTGTGTCATCGTCATGGGGCTCGACATCGACCGGGTCGAGCGCGCAATCGGCCTCGCCTTCCGAGATGTCGCGACGGAGATGCTGGACCGGTCCTCGGCTCCCCGCGCCAGCCACATCGTGATCCCTGGCGACCGGACGGAGACCGGAGCCTCCGGAGGAAATCCGGAAGACGAAGAGCTCAAGCTGCGCCGGCAGCGGTTCGCGCGCCAGTACCTGGAGAAGCTGATCAACATCGAGGTGCCGGTCCCGCGGCCCAATGCCGAGGAATTCGCTGGGCTCTTCGACGTGCTGGGCAGGGACGGATGGAAGCCGACCCCTGTCGCCGGCTTCATCCTCAAAGCCGCGGGAGTGGTCAGGCGCTGGAGCCTTGCGCTGCTGGTCCTGGCTCTCCTCGGCGCTGGCTTCTGGGTCGGCTTTGGGATACAAAGGCCGGCTGAATCCAGGCAGGTGGCGGAAGTTGGCGGCCCCTCTCCTGGTCCCGCTCCGGCCCCAGCCCCCTCGTCGCTCCCTGGCAAGCTCGCGCCCCCTCAGCCGTCTCCGCCGCCGAATGCCTCCCCAGGAGCAGGAGGCCCCCGTCTCTACGAGGCAACGCCAGGGAGTAGATCTCCTGCATTTCTGGCCTTGCCGCTTGGGTTCCTGGCTCTCCTGCTGGTCTGGAGAGCGATCCAGGCCCAGGAGGATATCGTCCGGGACTCTCCACAGTTCGTCGGTGCCCTCCGCACCTGGACCCCCTTCCTGTTCTCCAAGCGGAACAATCCGCGCTCGGCCAAGAGGTTCCTGAACCGCGTCCGCTATTACGCCATGTTCCAGAGGCCCTACGTCCCTCCCGTGACCCCTTTGCACCAACTGCTGATCCGGCTCAAGCTCCTGCGCGCCAGGGACATGCTCAATCCGGCCGTCCCAATCCCTGAGGAGGTCCTTGTCGCGCTGAGCGCCATCCAGCACTGCGAACGGGAATGGCTTTCCGACGGGAATCTCTATACCGACTTTGGAGGGTACCTGAGGCAGGAAGGCGCACCCGAATCCCTTCTGGAGCACCTGGAGGAGTTTCAGCGCTGGGGCTCCCTGGAGCGCTACCGGGAGAGCTTCGCCCGGGTCTCGACGGGGATTCGCGTCACCTGAGGCTGCCAGTCTCAGCCGTTCCTCAAGGCTCGGGCCGGGCTTTTTTCTTGATTTCCCCTTGAATACTTGCAATTCCTGGGCATCTTGCTTCACTCTTAGCAGTGGGAACAGACAGTCTGGGGGTCGGGATGAAGGGATGGGGCCTGCCCTGGCTTCTTCTGGGGCTCGCCGGAAACGTCATTGGTCCAGGTGCGGATCTTCCATTCCGCATCCAAGCGAATGCTCCGCTCACCCGCGCCCTCAGCTCCGGCGAAGTCCACGTCTATCGCCTGACCCTGGATTCCGGGGACTACGCCCGGGTGGAGGTCGCCCAGGAGGGGCTCGACGTGGCCGCCGCCCTGCGCGGGCCGTCCGGGGCCGAGTTGGTCAAGGTGGACTCCCCCACCGGCAGCTTCTCCACGGAAAGCGTCTCCCTGATCGCCGAAGAGAAGGGGGATTACTCCATCGAGGTCCGGACGGTCTACCCCGGCGACACCGGGCAGTACCGCCTGAGCCTCGCGGCGCTCCACCGGGCCGACCGCGACGACCGGCTCCGGGTCGAGGCCGAGCAGGCGGACCTGAAGGCAGGCCTTCGCGCCCGGCGAGGCGATCCGGAATCGATCGAGGTCGCCAGGATCGCCATCGAACGCTGGCGCACCCTCGGGGACCGGCTGCATGAAGCCCGCGCGCTTACCGGCCTCGGGAAGGTCCTCGCCGCGGCCCGTCAGTGGGAGGAGTCCCTCGCCGCCTGCGAGCAGGCCCTATCCCTTCAGCGCGAGCTGAACGACCGGGAGGGGATGGCCGATACCCTCGGCACAATGGGACGGACTCTTCGCCTGGTCGGCGACGACCGGCGCGCGCTCGGCGCCCTGGAGGAGTCGCTCACCCTCTGGCAGGAGCTCGGCAGGCCGGACCTTGCTGCCACGGCTCTCCTGACCATCGGGCACGTGCACCAGAGCTTCGGGGATGCCGGCGCTGCCCTCGCCGCGTACGAGCGGGGCCTGGAGCTCAGCCGGAAGGCGGGCGACCGGCCGCAGCAGTCCATGGCCCTCAACTCCGTCGGCCAGATGCGCTTCCTGCTGGGCCGGCCTCTCCAGGCGCTCGACGACCTGCGGGGAGCTCTCGACCTGGCCCGCTCCACCGGCCGGCGCAAGACCGAGGCGCAGGTCCTTTCGAACCTCGGCACCCTCTACAACAACCTGGGCATGCCTCACGATGCGCTGGAGCACTTCGCGGGCGCCCGGGAGATCCTGCGCGCCTTGAACGATACGGAGTCGGAGGCCATCGCGATCAACAACCTGGGGATGCTCCTCTTCCAGCTCGGCGCCTACGACGAGGCCCGCGAGCTGCTGGGGCAGGCGCTGCCGCTGCAACACGATCCCCGCCGCCAGGCCATGACCCTGGTCGGCCTGAGCCGCATCGCCGAGGAGCTGGGAGAGACCGGGGAGGCCGCCACGCAGATCGACAGGGCGCTGAAGCTCCAGCGCGAAGCCAAGGACCGCGCCGGAGAGGCGGAGTCGCTCCGGGCTCAAGGCCTCCTCCTCCTGGAGCTGGGCGATCCGGCACAGGCCGAGGCGAGGCTGCGGGAGTCCCTCGCCCTCTACGAGGAACTCGGCAGCAAGAGCGGCGCTTCCACCGCGCGCCGGGGCCTGGCCCGCGCCTGCGCGGTCCAGGGGAAGCTCGACGCCGCGCGCGATGCCTACGAGAAGTCCAACAGGGAGGCCGAGTCCCTCGGCGACATCGGCGCCCAGGTGCTCATCCTCGCGGATCAGGGACGCCTGGAGCACGAGGCCGGGAACCTGCCGGCCGCCCGCGAGCGCCTGGAGGCCGCCCTCGTGCTGATGGAGTCCTTCCGGTCCGAGGTCAGCGGCGACCGCTTGCGCGCCATGCACTTCGCGACCGTCCGCGAGACGTATGAGAGGTACGCCGACGTCCTCATGCAACTCCACCAGACCGCGCCGGGCTCCGGCCTGGACGCCAAGGCCTTCGCCATCGCGGAGCAGTCCCGTGCCCGGGGGCTCCTGGACGTCCTCGCCCGCGCCCGGGTCGATACCCGCGACGGCGACCCCAAGGTGCTGGAACGGGAGCTGCGGCTGCGCCAGGAGCTGAACGCCAAGGCGGCGCTCCGGCTCTCGCTGGCTGACGACGAAGCCTCCAGGGCCCGGAGCGAGGCGCTGCGGGAGGAGATCGACGCGCTGACCGCCGAGCATCAGATCGTCGACGCCCTCCTGGCGGACGGCAGCCGGCACGAGAGCCTGAAGAAGAAGCCCTCGCTTTCGGTCCGCGAGATCCAGGGCCTGCTGGACGACCAGACCGTGCTGATCGAGTACTTGCTGGCGGACCCCCGCAGCTACATGTGGGTGGTCAGCTCGACGTCCCTGCAGGCCTTCACCCTCCCCGGCCGGAAGGAGATCGGGCCGCTGGCCCGGAGGCTCCACGAGCGCCTGCAGAACCCGAGCGACAGGGACGTCGCCGGTCAGAAGGCCGACCTGCGCCTCCTCTCGCAACAGGTGCTGGGCCCCGCCCTCGAAGCCATCGCCGGCCGGCGCCTGGTGATCGTGCCCGACGGGGCGCTTCACTACATCCCCTTCGCCGCGCTGCCGGTCCCACGCCCCGAGGGGAGCGTGTCGCTCGTCGAGGAGCACGAGATCGTCCTCCTCCCCTCGGTCGCCGTGCTGAAGGAGATCCGCCAGGCGGACGCGAACCGGGCACCGCGGCCCCCTTCCCTCGCGATCCTGGCCGACCCCGTCTACAACAACGATCCCTCCAGGGGCGTGCGTCCCCGGCTGGTCGCATCGCGGGATTCCGGGCTGGCAGACCTGCCCTGGAGCCGCAGGGAGGCCGAGGGGATCAAGGCCGAGGCGCAGGGGAGGGAGGTTCTGGTCGCGCTCGGCGCCGAGGCCACCAAGGACCTGGTCACGTCGGGCCGGCTGGACCGCTTCAGCGCCCTCCACTTCGCCACGCACGGCATCCTCGACAGCGAGTACCCGCAACTGTCCGGGCTCGCGCTCTCCCAGCTCGACGGAAAGGGTCAGGCCGTCAATGGCTTCCTCAGCCTCCAGGACCTCTACTCGCTGCGGCTGCAGTCCGACCTCGTCGTCCTCAGCGGCTGCAAGACCGGCCTCGGCCGCGAGCTGCGGGGCGAGGGGCTGGTCGGACTGACGAACGGCTTCTTCCATGCCGGGGCTTCCCAGGTGGTGGCGAGCCTGTGGCCCGTCCGCGACCGCGCCGCCGCCGAGATCATGCAGCGCTTCTACCGGTCGATGCTCCGCGACGGCCTGCGCCCCGCGGCCGCCCTGCGCGCCGCCCAGATCGAGATGATGAATCAGAGGGTCTGGCGCGATCCGTACTTCTGGGCGGCCTTCGTTGCCCAGGGCGACTGGACCGCCGGCTTCTGACAGCAGACCCCTCCCGCACGCACATTCGCTCCATCGCTGTCGGCTGACACGGCTGACACGGCTGACACGCCGGGCACCCGCTGACACCCTCGGCAGGCCTCCGGGGCATCTTCTCTCAAATCATTGATTCTGAATTGTTTACGGGTATGAGGCCCGGGTACGTCCATTGCCTTCTGGGATTGCCATTACCAAGGAGGGCAACGGAAATGAAAAAACTGCACTTCACCCTGATCCTTCTCTCAGTGCTCTGGAACCTGATCCCGACCGACAGTCCCTTCCGTCCCCTCTTCGACCGGTTCCAAGGGGACTCGGGCTCCGGGGGCGCCACGACTCAGGCGGACCCCGAGACTGATCCCATCATGATCAACATGCCGCCCCCGCGGTAGCCGGACTCTTTCTCTGCCCCCGCCCGGCATGCTTCCGGGCGGGGGCGCCAAGCCTCCCACCAGGTCTCTCGCCAGGTCTCTCGCCAAGCCGCCCACCAAGCCGTCCCCCTTCCTATAAACTCTGGGGACTGTGAGCTTTGACGAAGACGAGATCCTCTCGACGGTCTGGGAGGGAATGGGCGACCGCCGGCCCCGGCGCCGGAACGAGCGCGACGGCTCCCTTCTGGCGCTGACCATCCTCTGCCATCCCGACGTCCGCCGCGTGGGCGAGCGCGCCCTGCTGAGAGAGCTTTCGGCCGGACACGCCGTGCCCCTCTCCCGGCTGCAGCCGGAGCTCTCGCCTCCCGGAGAGACCCTCGGACGGCCGCTGGCCGACCGCCGCATGAGCCGCACTCCGCTTTGGATAGCTCCCGCCGGAGACCTGGAGACCGTCCGCCTCGATGCCCGCGAATGCCCGACCCCGGTGTTCGCCGACGGCCTGACGGTCGAGGGCATGCAGACCCTGACCCAGGAGGCGCTCTCCCGGGGGGTCGTGCTGGAGCTGTCCAGCCGCTCGGTGCTGCTGCTCCACCGGCTCCAGCCCAGCCTGCACCGGCCCGGGGAGCGCGGGGATCCGCTCGGCCTGGTCGGCCAGAGCGACGCCGTGGCCCGGGTGCGCCAGAGGATCCTCCAGGTGGCCGACCTGGACCTCCCGGTGCTGCTCCGCGGGGAGACCGGCACCGGCAAGGAGCTCGCGGCCAGCGCGATCCACCTGGCCAGCCGGCGCCGGAGCGGCCCGTTCGTCTCGGTGAACATGGGAGCGGTCCCGCCCTCGCTCGCCTCCTCGGAGCTCTTCGGCGCGGTCAAGGGGAGCTTCACGGGCGCGGTCCGGGACCAGGCCGGGTACTTTCAGCGCGCGCATGGCGGCTCGCTCTTCCTGGATGAGGTCGGCGAGACGCCCGCCGAGGTCCAGCCCCTGCTCCTGCGCGCCCTGGAGAGCGGAGAGATCCAGCGCGTGGGCGGCAGCGCCCCGGTCCAGGTGGATGTGCGGCTCATCGCCGCCACCGACGCGAACCTGGAGTCCGCCGTGGAGCAGGGGCGGTTCCGGGCTCCCCTCCTCCACCGCCTTTCGGGTTACGAGATCGTCCTGCCTCCCCTGCGCGAGCGCCGCGACGACTTCGGCCGCCTGCTCTTCCACTTCCTGCGCGCCGAGCTGAGGGTGCTGCACGAGGAGGAGAAGCTCCTGCTGATCCGGGAGACCGAGGAGCCCTGGCTGTCCGCGTCGGTGGTCGCCCGCCTGGCGCGGCACCCCTGGCCCGGCAACCTGCGCCAGCTCCGCAACGTGGCGCGCGAGCTGGTCGTGGGCAGCCGCGGCTTCCCGAAAGCGCAGATCGGCTCCCAGATCGAGCGCCTGCTCCAGGAGGTGACGGAGTCTCCCCTGCCGTCCTCCCGGCCGCCTACCCCGCTGCCGATCGACCCGGCCCGGATGGACACTCCCATCCCTTCTCACCGTTCCGGAGGCTTCGGCGGAAGCTACCGTTCCCCTGCGGATGTTTCCCACGAGGAGATCCTGGCCGCTCTGCGCGCCAACCGCTGGGAGATCAAGCCCACGGCCGCCCAGCTCGGCGTGGCGCGGCCGTCCCTCTACCTGATGATGGAAAAGCTCCCCGGCCTGAGGAAGGCCGTCGAGCTCAGCCGTGCCGAGATCCTGGAAGCCCGCGAAACCTGCAACGGCAACCTGGAGGCCATGGTGGACCACCTGGAGGTCTCGAAGCCGGCGCTCCTGCAGAGGATGAGGCGGCTGGGGTTGGCCTAAGCCCTGCCTAAGCTCTCACCTGACCGCGAGCAGCTCGTCCGCCGACGCCTGGGTCATCGGGTAGCCCAGGAGGTGGCCCTGGACCGCGTCGCAGCGCAGGTCGCGCAGCCGGTCGCGCTGGCCGGGTCTCTCCACCCCTTCGGCGATGGCGCTCATGCCGAGGCTGTGGGCGAGCAGGACGATCGTGCTGGTGATCTCCGGGCTGCCGTCCGCCTCCTCCAGCTTGGACACGAAGGAGCGGTCGATCTTCAGGGTCTCGATCGGGAAGCGGTGGAGATAGCCGAAGGACGAGTGGCCCGTTCCGAAGTCGTCGAGCCAGATCCCGATCCCCAGGTCCCGGAGGTGCTGGAGCTGGTCCGCCGCCGACTCCGCGTTCTCCACGATCGCGCTCTCGGTGATCTCCAGCTTGAGCCTGCGCGGGGAAAGCCGGGTCTCGCGCAGGACCTCGGCCACCCGATCGGGAAAGTCTCCCTCGGCGAGCTGCCGGCCCGAGACGTTGACGCTCACCACCAGAGGCACCTCCGGGGAGCGCTCGGTCCAGGTCTGCATCTGGCGGCAGGCCTGGCGGAGGATCTCGCCGCCGAGCGGGAGGATCATGCCGGTCTCCTCCGCCACCGGGATGAACTCCGCGGGGAGGAGCAGCCCGCGCTCCGGGTGGCGCCAGCGGGCCAGCGCCTCGAACCCGAGGATGACGCCGCTCGCCAGCGACAGGATCGGCTGGTAGTGGAGCTCGAACTGGCCGCGCTCAACGGCCCGGCGCAGGTCGCTCTCCACCTGCAGGCGCGCCGTGACCCGGGCGCGCATGGCGTCGTCGAAGACCTCGGCGCGCGCCCCTCCCAGGCTCTTGGCGCGGTACATGGCGGTCTCGGCGTCCTGGAGCACGTTCTCCGGCATCGTGTAGCCGGTGGCGCTCATGGCGATCCCCACGCTGACCGAGCTGAAGACCTCCCGGGTATCCGACCCCAAGCCATCCGACCCCAAGCCATCCAAATCAAAAGGAGCCGCCATGACCTCGTGGATGCGCAGCGAAACCCGGCTCGCGTCGCTGACGTGGCGGATGTCCTCGATCAGGATCGCGAACTCGTCCCCTCCGGTCCGCGCCAATGTGTCCTCCGGGCGGATGCAGGTCACCAGGCGTTGCGCGACCTGGGACAGCAGGCGGTCGCCGGCCGGATGCCCGAGGCTGTCGTTGACGAACTTGAAGCGGTCCAGGTCGAAGAACAGGACGGCGAAGAAGAGCTCCGGATGGCGCCGGGCGCGCACCAGCGCCGAGGCGAGCCGGTCCAGGAGCAGGACCCGGTTCGGCAACCCGGTCAGGCCGTCGTAGACCTTGCGACCGGTGGTATCGGTCTGGGAGCCGGCGATGCGGCAGGCCTGCCCGTCCTCGCCCCGGACCGCCATGCCGCGGGTCAGCATCCAGCGGAAGCTGCCGTCCCTGTGGAGCAGCCGGTGCTCGCACTCGAAGTGGGGCGTCAGGCCTTCGAGGTGGGCATCGAGATCGGACCGCAGACGCTCCAGGTCCTCGGGATGGACACGGCTGAGCCAGTCCACGGGCTGGTCGGAGACCTCGCCGTCGGCGAGCCCGAGCATGGCCTTCCAGCGCGGGGAGAAGTAGATGGCGCCGGTTCTGAGGTTCCAGTCCCAGAGGCCGTCGTTGGCTCCGCGGGCGGCGAGCGAGTAGCGCTCCTCGCTCTCGCGCAGAGCCTCCAGGGTGCGCGCCCGCTCCAGGGCGTAGCGGATCGAGCGCTCGAGCAGCGGCGCGTCCAGCTTCGTCTTGGACAGGTAGTCGGCCGCGCCGAACCGCATAGCCTCGAGGTCCACGTCGCGGTCGCCCAGCCCGGTGAGCATGATGATCGGGGCGCGGCAGCCGCCCTCGACCGCTTCGCGCAGCAGTTCCAGGCCATTGCGCTCGCCGAGGTGGAAGTCGAGCAGGTAGACGTCGTGGGAGCGCCCTCCGATTGCTTGCAGCGCCTCGTCGTAGCGGGAGATCCAGTCCAGCCGGAAGCGCTCCCGGCCGATCTCCGACAGCAGCGCCGCGGTGAGGACGTGGTCGTCCTCGTCGTCGTCGATCAGCAGGACCCGCACCGGCTCGGCCGGCATCAGCCCTCTCCGTCCGGGCCGGGCAGCTCGACGATCTCCAGCCAGTAGCGGCCCAGGCTCTTCATCAGGTCGACCAGCGAGTTGAAGGTCACCGGCTTGGTGACGAACGAGTTGGCCCCCAGGTCATAACTGCGGAAGACGTCTTCCTCCGCCTTCGAGGTGGTCAGCACCACGACCGGGATCTGGCGCAGCGAGGGATCGGCCTTGATCTCGCGCAACGCCTCTCTCCCGTCCTTCCGCGGCATGTTCAGGTCGAGCAGGATCAGACCCGGGCGCGGGGCCAGGCTCTCGTCCGCATACCTGCCCTTGTGATGGAGGTAGTCCATCAGCTCCTCGCCGTCCTCCACGAACCGGAAGTCGTTGACCAGCCGTCCCTCGGCCACGGCATCCGCGACGAGCATCCGGTCGTCGGGGTCGTCCTCGGCCAGCAGGATCGTGATCGATTTTCTGCCCGTCTTCATGCTTCGTCTCCTTCCGGTTGCTCCAAGGGCAGCGTCACGTCGAAGCGCGCTCCCTGTCCTGGCGCGCTTGCCGCCGTGATGCTCCCGCCGTGGCGCTCCGCGATCTTCTGGCAGATGGCCAGGCCGATCCCCGTGCCCTCGTACGCGCTCTGGCCGTGCAGGCGCTGGAAGGGCTTGAACAGGCGGTCGAGGTACTTCTCGTCGAAGCCGATGCCGTTGTCGCGGACCTCGATCCGGCACAGGATGCCGTCGATGCGGGTCCCCTCGACCTGAATGACCGGCGGTTCTCCGGGGCGCTGGAACTTGAGGGCGTTGCTGAGGAGGTTCTGGAGGAGCTGCCGCATCTGGAGCGGATCGGCTTCGATCGTGGGCAGCTCCCCCACCTCGACGCGGGCTCCGCTCTTCTCGATGCGCAGCTCCAGGTCGGAGAGGACCTCCTGCGTCACGACCTTGAGGGAGACGGGGGCGAACGGCTGCGCCCTCGTGGTCACCCGCGAGTAGGCGAGAAGGTCGTGGATCAGGGTCTGCATCCGGCTGGCGGCCTTCTGCATCCGCTCCAGGTAGTCGCTCCCCTTCTCGTCCAGCGAGTCGCCGCAGCGGCCCTTCAGCCGGTCGCCGAAGGCGGTGATCTTGCGCAGCGGCTCTTGCAGGTCGTGCGAGGCCACGGAGGCGAAGTCCTCCAGCTCGCGGTTGCTGCGCTTCAGCTCCTGGTTGACGCGCTCGACCTCGCGGGTCCTCTCGACCAGGCTGGCGTCGCGGCGCTGGATCTGCTCGAGCATCTCGTTGAAAGCGCCGACCAGGAGACCGAGCTCGTCGTCGCTGTGCCTGGCAGCCCGCACCGAGAAGTCCTTGCGCTCGGACACGGCGTGGGCGGTCTGCACCAGTTGCAGGATGGGCTCCGAGATGAGGCGCTGGAGCTTCGAGGAGATCAGGAGCGCAACCAGCGAGGAGGCGAGCAGCACGGCGCCTCCGATCCCCATGTAGCGGGCGAGCCGCTCGCGGATCTCGCTCAGGTCGGACTGGAGCAGCACCGTGCCGATCTCCTCGTCGTCCAGCACGACCGGGGTGGCGAGCAGCAGCCGGTCGCCTTTGAACCAGTGCCCGCTCGACGCGGGCGGCCGCGGGAAGTCGATCTTCTTGCCTCCGCGCGCGTAGCTGGCCAGGCGCTCGCCCTGCGCCGTGTAGATGCAGGCCCAGAGCACGTTGCGCTCGGCTGCCAGCGCGGCGAGGGTCTCGCCCGCTCTCGCCGAATCATTGAAGACGATGGGCGCCGAGCTGTTCGAGCCGATGATCTCGGCCAGCGTCGAGATGTCGGCCAACAGCAGCCGGCGGAAGCTCACCAGGTCGTGGAGCACGAAGGCGCAGCAGGCCAGGAGCAGCGAAGCGGAGCTGGTCGCCATGATGATTGCGGTCAGCTTGCGGCGGATGGAGAGGTTGTGGAAGGCCATCCCTCAAGGTCCCTCTTCCGCGAGCTCCAGCAGGCGGGAGCTGAGCCTGAGACCGGCGCGGCCGGCGGTCTCGCGGTCGATCAGGAAGCGCACGCGGCTGCTCCGCACCACGAAGCTGATGATCCCTCCGGCGCGCGTGAAGCCCTCCTCCTCTCCGACCGTCAGCACGGGGCGTTCGCCGACCGCGGCGAGGATCTGGTCGAAGCGCGGGCTCTCCGAGGCGCCGACGAAGAGGATGTGGCATTTGTCGAGACCGGCGAGCTGCGACAGGCGGCGCACCGTCACCGGCCTCCCCGCCACCGTCTTGCCCGCGACCGTCCGCTCGAGCTCATTGCCGAAGGAGCCTTCGGCGAGGACGCAGAAGGCCAGGGGCTCGCCGGGGCTCCGGAAGGTGCCCTCCGGCCACTCGACGAACTTCGCGAAGTTGTAGAGGAACGCGGCCTTGACTGCATGCTCGCTGGTGCCCGCCCCCTGGGCGATCGATGCCGCGGGCAAGCCGGCCAGCAGCAGGAACACGGCGAAGCGGCGGCGCGTGCCGCCTAGAAGCGCCATGTCAGCTTCCCGTAGACACCGCGCTCGATTGCCGTCGGGTGGGTCGGGATGATCTCGGGAGCGAATTCCACGCGGGAGTCGTCGAGCAGGTTCTGTCCCGCGACCGAGAGCTCCAGGGCGGGGCTCGGCCTCCATCCCAGGCGCAGGTCGAGGCTGGTGTAGCTGTCGATGCCGAGCCCCGGCAGCTCGTCCACCCAGCGCGCTGTCAAATCGAGCTCTACCCCGCGCGGAAGATCGATGGCCGAGCGGAAGGAGACCTGGTGCTGCGGGCTCTCCCCCTCGCCGGTCAGCGGCCCCCCTTCCACGCCGGTCCTGCGGTCGCGGACCTGGATGTCGAGGAAGCTGTAGGCGGCTGTCCAGCGCCAGCGCTGCGTCGCCCGCCAGTCGGCCACCAGCTCGGCTCCCCAGGTCTCCCCCTCGAGATCGTTGCTGAGGACGAGGGGGACCACGAGGTGCGGAAAGGGAGCGGTTTCGAGGAAGGGCTCCCCCACCCGGCTCCCCCGCAGCCGGTCGTAGTCGTTGTAGAACGCCGCCAGATCGAGCAGCAGGCCCGGCGCCAGGCCCAGCCGGTAGCCTGTCTCCCAGGCGACGAGCTCCTCGGAGCCGAAGTCCCGGTCGCCGAACGAGGTCACGACCGCGGGGGGCGCCCCGGGGAACAGCTCGCCCGGACCGAGAAACAGGCTGTCCAGGCGGAGGTCGTTCTCGGCTCGGGACGGGGTGCGGACCGCCCGCGACACGGCTGCCCAGAGGGTGTGGTGCCGGCGCGGGATCCACACCGCCCGCACGTTGGGCTGGACCTCCAATCCGCTGTAGTCGTTGTCCTCGATCTTCGAGCCGAGGGTCAGCCACAGCGCGTCGGGACGCAGCATGATCTCATCCTGCAGAAACGCGCTGACGAGGCCGTCCGTCCTCCGCGCCGGATCGATGGCGAGGCTCTCGCTGCCGCGGATGTCGTCTTCGGTGCGGCGGTAGCCGAGGCCCCAGACCACCCGCTGGCGCGCCGTGGGGGCGAAGCCGTGCTGGAGCTCGGCGTCGAGGGTGTCGCGGTCCTCCTCGACGAGCAGCGCCGACCGCTCTGTGCGGTCGTAGTAGAGCTGCAGGGACAGCTCTGCGGTGTCCGAAAACGTACGCTGCCAGCGGCCGAGGAGGTGCCCCCCCGACACCTTCATCTCATCGTCGAAGGTCTGGGGGATGGGTGAGGTGAGGGACTGGAAGGTGAAAGACTCCCCGATATTGCCGTCGTAAAGCCCTCCCTGGAATGAGAGGCCGGCGCCGCCGGAAAGCATCGAGTCGATCCGGAAGCCGCCCCGGCCCACGGACCAGTCGTCCGCTCCCGCCCCGCCGGAGAGCCGCTCGCCGCTCCCGCGCTCCAGGAACTTCCCATAGACCCGGTATGCCGTGGCCCCGCTCACAGCGCCCAGCGCGCCGCCATAGCGCAGGCCGGCGAACGCCCGCTCCTCGGAGCCGCCGCCCGCGATGAGCAGTCCACCCTGGGTATCGCCGGCCGGCCGGGTGATGATGTTGATGACCCCGTTGACCGCGTTCGCCCCCCACAGGGTCGCGCCGGGGCCGCGGATGACCTCGATGCGCTCGACGTCCTCCAGGAGGGTGTCCTGCACGTCCCAGAAGACTCCCGAGAAAAGCGGCGTGTAGACGCTGCGGCCGTCGATCAGGACCAGCAGCTTGTTCGCGAACCGGCCGTTGAAGCCGCGGGAGGTGATCGCCCACTTGTTCGAGTCGATGCGGGCGACCTCCAGCCCGGGGACCAGGCGGAGCGCCTCGGGGATGCTGGTCGCGCCCGACCGGCGCAGGTCTTCATCGGTGAGGACGAACACGGCCGCCGCCGCCCCGGAGATCGGCTCGGAGCGCTTCGAGACCGAGGTCACCGCAACGTCCATCAGCTCCTCGAGGCTCATCTCCGCCAGGTCCGCCGGCTGCTCGGCGGACGCACCCGTGGCGGTCGCGGGGACCGCCGGGATGCCAAGGAGCACCAGCAGCGCGAGCCTGCTCCACCTGGAGGCCATCGTTCCTCCTCCCCGAGAGTACTGATACTGGTTACAGGGACAATCTTAGCCTGCGGCGTGCCGGGAAGCCAGAGGCTAGCGGCCGAGCAGGGCCAGCCAGCCGGTCAGGGCGTCCCGCAGCTCGGCCAGGGAGACCTGCTGAGGAGGTGCCTCCTCGTCCCACTCGGACACGATCGTGGCGCCGTCCGGCCCCAGCTCCAGCGTGTGGGCGTTGCCGGTCTCCTCCCAGCGCTCGATCTCGCCCGCGTCGATCCGCTCCAGGAGGTCGAGGAGGCGCTGGGCGCTCGTCGCGCTCCCCTGGATATCCGACTCCAGGTAGCGGGTGAGGAGGTCGTTTCGACCCGTGCTCATCAGTCCGCCTTGTAGATCGGGTAGGCGGTGTTGATGCTGCCGCCGTCCGTGGTGTAGCCCTCGATGGTGAAGCCTTCGCCCGATGGGCCGCGGAACCTGTTACCTTCGACCTCCTCCCGCTCTTTCCAGGCATAGAGGATCGCCGCCAGGACCTCCTCGCGGTCCATCCTGTCCGGGTAGAAGGTCGACTGCTTCTTCAGCCAGCGGCCCGTGCGGCTGAGGATCTCCACGTCTGCCGTGTAGACCCCGATGTAGTTCGGACCGTCCCGAAGCTGAGTCATCCGGGCTCTGGAGGGATCCTTTCCCTCAGGCCGGAAATGGAAGCCGACCGGCTTGCCGCGGCGGTTGGTCCCGCCTTCGAAGATGTGCTCCAGGTTGACGGCCGGGTCCGTGTCGCTCCACCCTCTTTCCGTGGCGGAAGGGAAGCCGGGCGGCGGAGCGCCCTGAGAAGCGGGGCGGGGAGCCTCGGATGCGGTCGCCGGCCGCTCCTGCGCAGGGTCCTGGTAATCCGACAGCAGGTAGACAGCGACCGCCAACACCAGAGCGAGAGCGGTGACCGCGGTGGTTTTCATGGGGTGAAGCCTACCGCAACTGGCTCTCCATCTCGTCGGGATGGCTCGCCCGCACCCTCGCCTCCTCGGGGTCGATGATCCCCTGGAGCGCGAGCTGCCCCAGCGACTCCTCCATGGAGATCATCCCGTGGCGCCTGCCGAGGGAGATCTCGTTGTAGAGCTTCTGGAGGTTGTCGCTGCGGATGTGGTGGCGCACAGGGTAGGTGGCCATCAGCAGCTCGATCGCGGGGATGCGCCCGCGGCCGTCGGCCCGGGGCACGAGCTGCTGCACCACGATGGCATGGAGCGAGAGCGCGAGTTGGTGGCGGATCTGCGCCTGCTGCGCCGGAGGGAAGACGTCCACGATCCGGTGCACCGCCTGGGCGGCGTCGTTGGTGTGCAGGGTCGAGAGCACCAGGTGGCCGGTCTCGGCCGCGGTCAGGGCCGTCGCGACCGTCTCCAGGTCGCGCATCTCCCCCACCAGGATGACGTCCGGGTCCTGGCGCAGGGAGGCGCGCAGGGCCTCGTGGAAGGAGCGGGCGTCCCGCCCCACCTCGATGTGCTCGACGACCGACTTGACCGAGCGGTGCTCGTACTCGACCGGATCCTCTATGGTGATGATGTGGGCCGTGCGGTTGCGGTTGATCTCGGCGACCAGGGCGGCGAGGGTCGTGGTCTTCCCCGAGCCGGTGGGGCCGCAGAGAAGGACGAGGCCGCGGCTCGGCCGGATCAGCTCGGCAAGGGAAGGAGGAAGGTTGAGCCCCGCCAGGCTGGGCACCTCCAGGGGGAGGGCGCGGATGGCCGACGCGAGCTGACCCCGCTGGCGGTGGAGGTTGACCCGGAAGCGCCGGGAGGGTCCTCCCCCCTCGTCCAGCTCCCGGCCGGGAGCCAGCCTCAGGGAGAAGTCCGCCGAGCCCCGCTCCTCCAGGTCGCGGCGGGCCCGTGATCCCAGGTGGGGCTTGAACATCTGCACCACCTCGTCGCCGTCCAGGGACTCGGCCTGAGCCCGGATCAGCCGGCCGTCCACGCGGAAGACCGGAGGCATGCCGGCGAGGAGCAGCAGGTCGCTCGCCCCCTGCCGGGCCATCTCCAGGAGCAGCGTGTCAAGGGGCTCCCCCTCCTGCACGCGCGAGCGGACCGGAGCGTCGAGCTCCTCGGTCGTGGAGAGAGCCACTGCCGCGGGGGAGGCGGTCTCTTCAGGAGGGTCCTGCCGGTTGAGCTCGTGGACGAGCCGGTCGAGCTCGGGATCCTTCAGCTTCTGGGTCATGCCGTCTCCTTTGAGGCAACATACGGGCCAAAGCGGGGATTCGTCCATCCGCCGAGCCTGAAATCCGCGCGAATCGCCTCTCACGGCGGCTGACAGGCTGTCCGCCGGAAAAACAGGCTATTCAGCCAGAAATTCAGGCTGTCCACGCCATTTAGAGGCTATTCACGCCCGTTGCGAGGCTGTGCGGGCCGATTTCAGCCTGTTCGGGCCGTTTACAGCCTATCCACGCCCGATTTCAGGCTATCCGGGCTGTTTTCAGCCTGTTCGCCCCGTTTTCAGGCTCGCAGCGCCGGATAACCGGCGATCCGGCCTGCCGACAGAGCCCCCGGATGCCTGCGGAGCTGGTTGGAGATAGGATGTCGCCATGCCCATTCAGATCGGGGACCGGATTCCGGACGTGACGCTCAGGACCGTGGCCGCGGGCCGCGAGCGGGAGGTTTCGACGGCCGAATTGTTCCGGGGAAGGAGGGCGGTGCTCTTCGCGGTCCCGGGAGCGTTCACTCCCACCTGCTCGGACTACCACCTGCCCGGCTTCGTGGAGGCGGCCGACGCCATCAAGGCGAAAGGCGTCGACCTGATTGCCTGTGTAGCGGTCAATGACCATTACGTGATGGACGCATGGGCCAAGCTCCGGGAGGTCGGAGACAAGATCCTGATGCTGGCCGACGGCAACGGCGACTTCGCCCGCGCCATGGGCTTGGACCAGGACTCCTCCCGCTTCGGCCTGGGCACCCGCTCCCGCCGCTACTCCGCGCTGATCGAGGACGGCATCGTCAAGGCCCTCCACGTCGACCAGCCCGGCCGGTTCGAAGTCAGCAGCGCCGAGAAGATCCTTGAAGTGCTCTAGCCATCCATATCTGGTCGCCACGGAGCAACCTGAACGCTCTTGAAGCGGTCGAGGACCACCTCCCCGGGCGGCGAGCCCCGGCGCTTGCTCACATCGGCACAGGTGCACATGTGGACCGACACCCGCCCGCCCTTCCGCGCCTTGGAGTAGCCCGCGGCCAGCGACGCGGCGAAGCGCTCGGTCTCCTTGGGAAGGCGGTCCACCCCCTCCGGGTTGCGCACGACCACGTGCGAGCCCGACTCCCCGGCCACGTGGAACCAGAAGTCCCGCGGAGCGCCCAGCTTCAGGGAGAGCACGTCATTGTCCTCGGCCGTCCGGCCGACGAGCACGGTCATGCCGTCCGGCGAGACGAACCGGCGGGCGATGGACCGGCCCTGCCACATACCCATCTCGGGGTCCGGAGGAGGGGGCGCCTTGCGCATGGCGAGCCATTATAGGAAGAGATCCGCTGTGAACCACGTCACACCAACCTCGTGACGCGATTGACAGCGGCAGACGGCGGGAGCGGCTAACCTCCCTTCAGACCAGGAGGGCTCAACGATGCGCCAGGTTCACCGACTCCCGCTGTTCGCCTTCGTGCTCGCGACCGCCAGCCTCTTCGGCGGCTGCAGCGAGAGCCACAGACTTCCCACAGAACCCGAGCCCGTCGCCGTCTCCCAGGCCAGCGTCGCCAGCGAGAACGTCGCCGGTGAGCGGACTCCACTGGTGGATCGCGCCTCTCGCGAGCCCGGAGCTCGGCTCCAGGCCCGCGCCGCGCAGGATGGCCCTGGCCCGACGCTCGCCGAGGCCAAGGGCGGTAACGGAAAGGGTGGCGGTGGAAACGGGAATGGCAACGGGAATGGGGGGAACGGGAATGGCAACGGGGGAAACGGGAACGGTGGGAACGGTGGGGGGAATGGGGGGAATGGCGGCGGGAACGAGGGCGGCGGAAAGCCTCGCGACCTCAGCGCCGACATCCAGCCCGACACCTGGAACACCAACTGGGAGAACAGCGAAGGCACCGTGTCCGTCGTGATCCGCGGCAGCGGGCTCGACAAGATCGACGCCGATTCCATCGTGCTCGTGGGCTCCGGCGGGGAACTGGAACCGCAGCGCGTCCAGGCCAGCAAGAATCAGATCCGCGCCTTCTTCGCCAAGGGCGACGCCCTGGACCTGCTCGACACCCCGGAGCGCGGCGAGACTCACGAGCTCAAGATCGAGTTCACGGCGGGCGACGAGACCAAGAGTCTGTCCCTGCGTGTGCGCGTGGTCGGACCGGGCGGCGGGGCCGACGACGGCGGCGAGGAAGAGGACTTCGAAGCCCTGGTCCAGCCCGACACCTGGAACACGAACTGGGCCGGGAGCGCCGGCACGGTGAGCGTGAAGATCACCGGCGACGGCCTCGGAGACGTCGACCTCGACTCCATCGTGCTGGTCGGCACCGACCCCGCCGCCGCGCCCCTCCCCGCCCTGCGGGCGAGCCGCAACGGCAACCACATCCGCGCCTTCTTCTCCAAGAGCGACGCCATCGAGACCCTGGACACGCCCAAGGCGGGCGAGAGGCACGAGATCATCATCCGCCTGAGCGTGGACGGCGCCGAGACCGAGCTCAAGGAGACCATCCGGATCGTCGGACCCGGCCGCTGAACCTGACGGCTGCCGCGGCGGCGCCCGCCTCCTCCCCGGGCGTCGTCGCGGCAGCCTCAGGCCTTCCCGACGCAGTACGAGTCTGGTCACATGATGTACCTGCACGAGGCATCGCTCATCCAGTTGAAGAAGGATCCGGCCGCCTTCTACGAGTCCGCGACCGTGACACAATCCCGCCGATGAGAATCGCGGTCCTGGGCGCGGGTGGAGTCGGCGGTTATTTCGGCGGCGCGCTCGCCCGCGCAGGTCATTCCGTGGCAGTGCTGGCCCGGGGAGCCCATCTCGACGCCCTGCGCGAGCGGGGGCTCGAGGTCCGTACTCCGGAGGGGACCTGGACCGCAGCGGTAGAGGCGGCTGGCGACCCGGCGGAGCTGGGAGCGGTCGACCTCGCCATCGTGGCAGTCAAGACCTACTCTCTGCGGGAGATCGCTCCCGCGGCCCGGCTCCTGGCTGAGGCCGGCGCGAACATCCTGCCGCTGCTCAACGGTGTGGAGGCGGCCGACCGGTTGATCGCGGACGGTGTGCCCGGCGACCGGGTGCTCGGCGGGCTGACGGAAATCAGTGCGGCCCGGGTTGGGCCAGGGGTCGTGGAGCGCCGCAGCTCGTTCCAGAGAGTGGTCGTGGGGGAACGGAGCGGAGGCCTTTCCAAGCGCGCCGAGCGCATCGCCGCAGCCTTCCGCGAGGCCGGCCCCGACGCCCGCGCCTCGGACGACATCACCGCCGACCTGTGGCGGAAGCTTGCCTTCATCTCCTCCATGGCCGCGGCCTGCGGCCTGTCCCGCTCCCCCGTCGGCTCGATCCGCGACCGGCCCCTGGGGCACCTCCTCATCGAGCGCGCCGTCCGCGAGGTCCTCGCCGTGGGCCGCGCCCTCGGGGTGAACCTGTCCGAGGAGGACGCGTCGAAGATCCTCGGCTTCGTCGACTCCCTGGCCCCGGCGCTCAAGCCGAGCTTCCTGCTCGACCTGGAGTCGGGCGGCCCCACGGAGATCGACGACCTGAGCGGCGCCGTCTCCCGTCTCGGCAGGCAGGCAGGCGTGGAGACGCCGGTGCATGACGTGGCCGCAGCCGTCCTGAGCAGCTAGCCAAGCGCCTCTCCTCTCCCTTTGGGAGATCTCCAGCAGTTCTACGTTTATGCGTAGAGAACTATGCTAACGTTCTGTTCCTTGCATTGACGGCTGGCAGCAGCACCTACCAGAAAAGGAGGCAGGACAAATGTCGAGAGGAGCGAAGTACCTTCCCCTGGGCTTGGCAGCGGCTTTTCTGCTGCTGCTGGGCACCGCCCCTGCGCAGGCGCAGATCGAGATCGCGTGCATCTGCCAGATCGGCTGCAACTTCGTCACCGGCACGGCCGGCAACGACATCCTCAACGGCAGCTCGGGCTGTGACTGCATCCGAGGTCAGGCCGGGGCCGATACCCTCAACGGGTTCGAGTCGGACGACCGCCTTTGCGGCGGCTCCGAGGACGACATCCTCAACGGCGGCTCCGAGGACGACGTGCTCCGCGGCAATTCGGAGGACGACGACCTCTTCGGCAACTCCGGAGATGACAACCTCGACGGCGACTCCGGGGACGACGACCTGGACGGCGGCAGCGGCACCGATGTCCTGAACGGGGACATCGGCACGGACACCTGCATCAACGGAGAGACCGTCACCAACTGCGAGCTCTGACCTCGCTGCCGCCCGCCCTCTCTTCGCGATCGGGAGGGCGGGCGGCACGCCTTTGTAGACCTTCTCAGGGTTGAGGCAGCACCTCGCCGAGCTTGTCGAGGAACCTGCCGTGCTCGGTCTCGATCAGGTCGAGCTGGCGCAGGCACTCCTCGCGCGGGGCCTCCAGGCAGGTGCGCTCGAGCTGCTGGCAAAGCCGCGGCAGACACTTCGCGCCCAGAAGCGAGCTGGTCCCCTTGAGCCCGTGCACCCGGGTCTGGAGCAGGTTGCGGTCGTCGCGCTCCAGCGCGCCGCGGAGCTCGGTCAGGTACGGCTGGCTTCGGAACTGCTCGAAGAGCCGGGCCAGGAAGTCCGACCCCGACTCCCGGCCGATGCCCCGCAGCATCTCGATCTGACGTGGGTCCACCGTCTCGTGCGAGGGCTCGGGCTCCTGTGATGTCCTAATATGGCCGGTGTCATCGCTGCCATCCCCCAGCCAGCGCTCGAGCTTGCGCTGGAGGACCTCCCCCCGGAACGGCTTGGTGATGTAATCGTTCATCCCCACGTCGAGACACTTGTCCAGCTCCTCGCGCACGGCGTGCGCCGTCAGGGCGATGATCGGGATGTGGCCCGCCTCCCCCGGGAGCTGGCGGATGCGCAGGGTGGCCTCGTAGCCGTCGAGGTGGGGCATCTGGCAGTCCATCAGGATGAGGTCGTACGGCCCGGACTCCAGCGCCTCCAGGGCCTCGATACCGTTGCTCACCGCGGTCACCCTGTAGCCGAGGTTCTTGAGCTGCTCGCTGATCACGAGCTGATTGATCGGATTGTCCTCCACCGTCAGGATGTGCGAGCCGGAGGACCGTCCAACGGCACTCTCGGCGATCTCCGGGGGCAGGGCGCTCTCGAGCTCCATCGTGATCCAGAAGGTCGAGCCCGCGCCCAGAGCACTTTCGAAGCCGATCTCTCCCCCCATCCCCTCCACGATCCGCTTGCTGATGGCGAGGCCGAGCCCGGTGCCGCCGAAGCGCCGCGAGGTCGAGTCGTCGCCCTGCGAGAACAGCTCGAAGAGGCGCCCCTGGACTTCGACAGGGATGCCGATCCCGTTGTCCCGGATGCGGATGTGGATGCGGCCCGGTCTGGTCGTCTCCGCGCGGACGCTCACCGAGCCCCCCTCCGCGAACTTGACCGCGTTGCCCACCAGGTTGATCAGCACCTGGCGCAGCCGGCCCGGATCGCCGCGCACCCAGGCGGGCAGGTCCTCCGCGAGATCGAGCTCGAGCGAGGTCCCGCTGGCCATGGCGCCCAGCCGCAGCAGCTCGACCACCTCGCCCAGCGTCGCGCGCAGGTCGAACGAGATCTCCTCGAACGTGAGCTTGCCGGCCTCGATCTTCGAGAAATCGAGGATGTCGTCGATCACGCGGAGGAGCGAGCCCGCCGACGACTGGATGAGCCGGGTGTACTGGTTCTGCCGCTCGTCCAGGTCGGTCGCGAGCAGGAGGTCCGACAGGCCGACGACTCCGGCCATGGGAGTGCGGATCTCGTGGCTCATGTTGGCCAGGAACTGGGTCTTGGCGTGGGCCGTGCGCTCGGCGGCCTCCTTGGCGAGGCGCAGCGCCTCGGCCCGGCGGCGCTCGGTCACGTCGCGGTTGATGCTGATGATGGCGCGCCGGCCCTCGTACTCGATCGCCGCGGCGTTGATCTCCAGGAACATCCGGCTGCCGTCCTTGCGGTACTGGACGGACTCGAAGTTGTGGTAGACGCCCCCTTCGAGCGTGTCGCGGATCTGCTGCTGGCCCCGGGCGACGTTGATCGAGATGGAAGCCAGCGAGATCCGCAGGAACTCCTCCCGCGTGAAGCCGTAGACCTCGCAGGCGCGCCGGTTGACGTTGAGGACCTGCTCGTCCTCGGGCCGGAAGACGATGATCGCGTCGTGCGCGCTCTCGAAGATCTGGCGGTAGTCGTGGCTCGTCCGCGCCAGCGCCCGGGTACGCTCCTCCACCAGGCGCTCGAGCTCGTCGCGGGCGTGCCGCAGCTCCCCCTCCGCCATCTCCAGGTCGGCCGCGTGCAGCGTGAGCTGGTGGCGCGAGGTCAGGCTCGCCCAGAGCTCGAAATGCTGCTGCCGGGCAACCCAGAGCAGATACGCGAAAGCGGCCGCGGCACCCCAGGAGATCAAAGGCTCCGGGTGAGCCCCGTCCAACTGTGCCAGCGACGCGACGATGGAGGTCCCCATCAGGAGGAGGTAGGTCCAGACGACCAGCAGGGCCTGGGCGAAGGCGACGACGACCATGACCGCGGTGCTCGCGCCCAGGGCGAGGGCAAACAGGGTGAACGCGGTCAGGCCCTGCCGGCTGAGGAGGAAGTAGAGCATCCCGGAGAGCAGGACGCAGGTCGCCAGGAGCCCGCCGAAGAAGCCGGCCGCCCAGAGACGCGGATCACGGTCATAGAGGCCGTCGAAACGCCGGATGAGGACCATCCGGCTGACGGACAGCAGCGTGACGAGCGCCAGGACGATGCCGAGCGCAGCGGGCGCGCTCCGCTGCAGGTCCGCGCCCAGCCCGAGGAACGCGATCATCGCCGGATAGACGAAAACGCCGCCCCGCGCCCGCCAGGCCATGTCCCGGCAGGCCGTTCGCCAGATCTCGGGCGAGTGCGCAGCTAGCAATGGCCTCAACGAGTGCCTCTCGGTCGACGCTTTCCAACGGGCTTCCTCCCAGTGTAGTCAAGAGCCGGACGCCGATCAAGGCTGCGCCGCAGGTTCCCTGCCCTTGCCACTGGTCGCCTGGCATGGCATCATCCTCACGTTCCACGTACCCTCAAAGGAGAAAAAACATGCGACAGGTCTTCCTGCGGCTCCTCGGGCAGTCTTTCGTCGGGGCCATGCTCCTCCTGCTGGCGAGTCCGGCCCCGGCCCAGACGCTCGCGGCCGGCGGCGCCATCGAAGGCACCGTGCGGGACGAAACGGGCGCGGTGCTGCCGGGAGCGACCGTCACGGTCCGCAACGAGGAGACGGAGGCGACCCGCACCACCACGACGGACGGCACCGGGTCGTACATGGCCCCGCTTCTGCCCGTCGGCACCTACGAGGTCAGCGCCGCTCTCGACGGCTTCCGCACCGTCCAGCGGCCTCATCTCCAGCTCAACGTGGGGCAGCAGCTCACCGTCGACCTGACGCTCGGCCTGGCCGGTGTGGAGGCGACGATCGAGGTCACGGCGCAGCCGCCGATCCTCGAGCAGGAGCGGACCCATCAGGCCTCGACCGTCAACGAGGTGGCCGTGGCCAACCTGCCCGTCAACGGCCGGAACTTCATCGACTTCGTGCTCACCACCCCGGGCGTCACGCGCGACGTGCGGCTGGGAGACATCAGCTTCGCGGGCCAGCGCGGTACGCTCAACAGCCTGATCGTCGACGGCGCCGACAACAACAACAGTTTCTTCGGCCAGACGTTCGGCCGCACGGGCTCCGGGCGCGCTCCCTATCAGTTCAGCCAGGAAGCGGTGCAGGAGTTCCAGGTGAACACCAACGCGTACTCGGTCGAGTACGGACGGGCGGGCGGCGCGGTCATCAACGTGGTCACCAAGTCAGGGACGAACGACACCCAGGGCTCGCTCTTCTGGTTCTACCGCGACGAATCGCTCAACGCCAACAGCTTCGTCAACAAGACGGCCAGCCCGCAGCGTCCCAAGTCGCCCTATCACTTCGATCAGTTCGGCGGCTCGCTCGGCGGACCGATCCAGCGCGGAAAGGCTTTCTATTTCATCTCCTACGACGGGCAGCGGAACGAGATCCCCAACGAGATCAATCTCGATCAGAACCTCGCCGGGCTGACCCTGCCGAACGATGCCGGCACGGTCGCCGGCCTGCAGAAGCTGCGCGGCGCGGCCGGCAACTGGCAGCGCGGACAGGACCAGGACGTCCTCTTCGCGCGCGCGGACTGGCAGGCGAGCGACGCGAACCGCCTCACCCTGCGCTACAACCACCAGGAGTTCACCGGGACGAATTTCGAGAACGGCGGCGCCACCAACGCCGAGGAGCACACCGGGGACAGCCTGGTGAACACGCGCACCCTCAACGGCTCCTTCGCCTCGGTGCTCGGATCGCGGACGTTCAACGAGGTCCGCGGCCAGTACGCGGAAGACCGCGAGCCGGGGCGCGCCAACAGCGCCCTGCCCGAGGCCACGGTGCGCCAGGGCGGCCGCACCATCCTCACCGTGGGGCGCAACTTCTTCAGCCCCCGCGAGACCGCGCTCGAACGCTGGCAGCTCGCGGACACGCTCACCCTGATCCGCGGCAGCCACACCTGGAAGACCGGATTCGATCTGATCGAGGACAAGATCGAGAACTTCTTCCCCGGCAACTTCTCCGGCGCCTACACGTTCAACTCGATCTCCAGCTTCAACCGCGGCATCCCTGACGGCCCGGGCGAGAGCTACGTGCAGGCCTTCGCGGGACCCGGCACCTCGGGACCGGTCACATTTCCGGACATCTTCGAGACCGCGGTCTACGCCCAGGATGAATGGGACATCCGGCCCTCGTTCACGATGACCTTCGGTCTCCGCTACGACGTGCAGGACATCGCCCAGCCCGAGGTCCGGAACCCCGATCCGCAGCTCGCCGCGGCCGGGATCGACACGAGCTTCCTCAACGTGGACGAGGACAACCTCGCGCCGCGCCTCGGGTTCTCGTGGGCCATGAACCCCCACACGGTCTTCCGCGGCGGCTACGGCCTGTTCTACGGCCGCACGCCGTCGATCATGGTGGCCACCGCGCATTCGAACAACGGCATCAACGTGCAGACCGTGACGTTCACCGGCAGCCAGGTGCCGGTTTATCCCAACATCTTCCCCACCCTGCCGCCGGGCGCGGCGCTGCCCAAGCCGACCATCTTCGTCTTCGACCGCGACTACGAGAACCCCGAGGTGCACCAGGCGAGCCTCGGCCTGGAGCACGCCTTCAACGATTCGCTGGCGCTCGCCGCGGGCCTCCTCCACGTGAGAGGCCGCAAGCTGCAGCGCTCGACCGATATCAACCTTTTCCCGCCGGTGCCCACCGCCATCCCGGTCCAGGGCGGAGGCACGGTCACGGTTGACCAGTTCCCGGCCGCCCGCCCCTTCGTCAACTTCGGACGCATCATCGAGTTCCAGAGCACCGCCGAGTCGGAGTACAGCGGCCTCACCCTGGAGCTGCGCCGGCGCTTCGGCGACGGGCTGCAGGCGAACGTCGCCTACACCCTGGGCAAGGTCGAGGACACCGTCCCCGACGCGACCGCGGTCGTGCCCGGCAGCGCGGACGACGCCAAGTTCCCCTCCAACCCCTTCGATTTCGACGACGACCGGGCGCCCGGCAGCAACGATCAACGCCACCGCCTCGTGATCAGCGGCTACTGGGACCTGGGCCGGATGCAGCCCGCGACCGGCTGGCGCAACAGCCTGCTCGGCGGCTGGTCGCTGAGCTGGATCGCCACCGCGCAGACCGGGCAGCCGTACTCGCAGACGGTGACGAACGATCTCAACCGCGACGGCAACACCCGCAACGACATCGTGCCGGGAGGCCGCAACTCGGAGCGTCTTCCGAACAGCTACACGCTCGATCTCCGCGTGGTGAAGGCGTTCAGCATCGGGGGCTATGACCTGGAGCTGATCGGGGAGGGTTTCAACGTGTTCGACCGCGACAACATCAACGTCCAGCGCTCGGTCTTCTACAACTACAATCCGGCCACCAACATCCTCATCCCCCAGGCGACCTTCGGCGACGACGTCTCCGCGGTCGACAACCGCATCGTCCAGCTTGCGCTCCGGTTCCGTTTTTAAGGAGAGATCATCATCCAACTGACAACGGCGCTCCTTCTCTCGCTTTTTGCGCTGACCGGCGTCGAGTCTCCCACCTCGGCCGGCCATCACGACAAGTACCCCGCGATCGCTCTCGATCCCGCGGGCACGCTCTGGCTCGCCTGGTCGTCCACCCGCGAAGGCCGGGACGTGACCGTTGCCCGCAGCCGCGGAACGCAGGGATGGTCCGCGGAGACCCGTCTCGACTCCGGCGAGGGGACCGAGGGAGGAACGGCCATGGCGCTCGATCGCGAGGACCGGCCCTGGGTCGTCTGGCACGGTCTCCGCGCCGGGGTCTGGGGCGTGTTCACCCGGCGCCAGGATGGTCGAGAGTGGACTGCCGAGCAACGGATCTCGGACGGGCTCCATCCCGCGATCGCCGTGGACTCCCGCGGCAGGGTGTGGGTTGCGTGGGAGGTTCCGCGGGCCCACGGATTCGAGATAGGGATCGCCTTCTTCGACCGGGGCCGTCTCAGCCGTCCGGCGCGGATCGAAAGCCCCGGCTCGGACCGCCGGCCAGTCCTGGCTGCGGCGCCGGACGGCAGCGTTTGGATCGCCTGGGACTCGACCCGCTCCGGCAACTTCGACATCTGGGTGGCCCGGGCGCAGGCAGGGAGCGGAGCGCCTGCGATCGATGCGCCGATGGCAGCGACGAGCGACGGGCGGGTGGACGATTCCCCTTCCCTCGCATGTGCCCGCGATGGCAGCCTGTGGCTCGCCTGGAATTCGATGCGCAGCCACGGGAGCGAGCCCCTGCGGGTGGACCGCCACTCCGGCGACGCGTTCGTCCGCGTGTACCGGCAAGGACGCTGGTGGTCTCCTCCCGGAGTCGTCCCCGGCGCGCTTCCAGGCCAGGTGAGCTACGGGCTGCTCAACAAGACGCCCAACGACGCCGTGCCCGCCTACTGGAAGTGGAAGCAGACCCAGAATTACCCCCGCGTCTTCCTCGACGCCAGGGACCGCGCCTGGATCATCTGGCGCACCGACGCCACCGGAGCCCACAACTTCGATCTCTGGGGCCGCGTCCACGACGGCGAGCGCTGGTCTCCGGAGCTGCACCTGACCGACTTCTCGCCGGGCCGCGACGAGTGGCCGGTAGCCGCGGCCCGCCCCGATGGCAGCCTCGAGCTCGCATGGGAAGGCCAGATCCTCCCCCGTCCCGGCGAGGAGGAAGCGCTCGGCGGTGGGGACGTGGACTCCTACAACACGCTGGGAAACCCCAACGTGGTCCTGGTCGGAAGAGCGACAGTTCCCGCGGAGGGCGCGGAGGGATGGTCCCCCGCTCCCCTGTCGCCCGCGCCCGAAGAGGTGCTCGGCGACACGGACGAGCCCATGCTGCCCGGCCCGCCACCCCGCACCGTGAAGACCCGCGACGGACGCTGGCAGATTTTTTTCGGAGACCCGCACACGCACAGCATCCTGAGCGACGGCAAGACCGGATTGCCAGATCAATTGCTCGTGCTATCCAGGGATCATCTCGGCCTCGACTTCGCCGTGGTGAGCGATCACGCCGAGATGGGCCGGCTGCAACCGACCGAGTTCGCGGAGGTGCGCTCGACCGCGTCGACTTTCGATCAACCCGGACGTTTCGTGAGCCTTTCCGGTTGGGAATGGACCGCCGGGGTCCTTTACGGGCATCGCGTGATCCTGCACCGGGACGACGGAGGACCGCATCTCAGCGCCATGTCGCCCGAGGGAGACACGATCGAAGAGCTTCACGCCCATCTCCATCGCACGGGAGGCGTGATGTCGCCCCATCACACGGGGCACGCGACCTGGGGGCGCTGGAACCCGGACGCGTCCCACGATGAGGAGCTCGAGCCCAACTTCGAGATTTCCTCGTGGCACGGGCGCTACGAGTTCTACGGCAATCCATTCGAGGGACGCCGGCAGATACCGGGGCATCAGTATCAGGATGCCTTGCGCCGAGGCCGCCACGTCGGAGTCATGGGAGCGAGCGACACCCACCACCTCACACCCGGCGAGGGTGGCGTCACGGCCATCCTGGCCGAGCGTCTCGACCGGGGCTCGCTCTTCGACGCCATCCGCGCCCGCCGCAACTACGCCACATCCGGAGCCCGGATCGTCCTCGACTTCACGATCGACGGCGAACCCATGGGATCGAAGATCCAGGCTGATGATCGAATCGATCTCTCTGTCTATGTCGAGGGCACCGCGGCCATCGACCGCGTCGAAATCGTGCGCGACCTCGTGGACACCTTCGCGGTGATCCGGCTCGAACAGGTAGCCGGGACCTCCCGCGGAGCCGTCTACGTCTACGATCCCGGCGATCCGCAGGGGGGCAAACGCGTGCCAACGGAAGACCTGAGCCGGCTCGAGATCAAGTTTGAGGACGCCGTCAAACCCTCCGGGGAGACGGCCTACTACGTGCGCGTGACCCAGGTCGACGGCCACCAAGCCTGGTCGTCGCCGATCTGGGTCAGCCGTCAGCGCTGACGCGGCTTCCAGACCTTTTCGAAGGGGACGATCCGGGTAAAGATCTCCCCCTTGTACTTCCGGTCCTGGTAGTGCTGGATCTGGATAGACAGGTTGTTGGAAGTCTGCGGCGCTTTGACCTCCTCCTGGATGGCGATCTCCTGCGAGACGATGTGCCTTCCCGGTTGCAGATGGATATGGGTGACCGACCAGTGCGGCATGTCCGGGATCACTGACAGGCCGAGCTCGCCTTCGTAATCCGAGGCGCGGTTATACTCGACGTCGACCACCAGCGCGTCCGGCAGCTCCTGCACGACCGTGACCTTGAGGATCCTGGTCCTGCTCAGATCCTCGCTCGCCACGTCCTTGAAGATCACCTGACCGGTCCGGTCCTGCGCCTTCCTGGGAGCCGCGGGAAGACTACCGGCTCCGACCAGACACAGCAGGACCACGGCCACAGCTCTCGACTTGTTCATCACGCCTTCCTTTCTTGGTAACGTGGTATAAAGCCCGGACTCGCACGAGAGGAGAGAGCATGCCGACGCAGGGGGTCCAGGACATCCAGGGCATCGACGTCTCGCATTTCCAGGGCACTGTCGACTGGCAGCAGGTCGCCCAGGCGGGAATTACCTTTGTCTTCGCCAAGGCTACCGAGGGGATCACGTACGTGGACCCGCAGTTCCACGCGAACTGGGCCGGCATCAACACGGCTGGCCTCGTGCGGGGCGCCTACCACTTTTTCCTGGCGAACGACGACGCGGCGAGCCAGGCGCATCTCTTCCTTGCTACGGTGCAGTTCTCCCCCGGCGATCTTCCGCCCGTCCTCGACGTCGAGGTCACGGGCGGAGCCAGCGACGCGCAGATCTGGAGCGGAGTTGCCACCTGGCTCCAGCTCGTGGAGCAGGCGACAGGGCGCCAGCCGATCCTCTACACCGCTCCGGGCTTCTGGAATTCCCATGAGCCGGACCTCTCCCTCACCCGCTATCCGCTCTGGCTTGCGGACTATGCCTCCCAGCCGGTGTTGCCAAAGGGCTGGACCTCCTGGCTGTTCTGGCAGCATTCCCAATCCGGCTCCGTATCGGGCGTGACGGGCTCCGTGGACCTCGACGTGTTCAGCGGCACGCTCCAGCAGCTCCAGGAGCTAGCTGGACGCGCCTGATCCCCGGCGCAGCTCGAAGCCGCGCACGACCACGTAGGCGATGAGCGCGAAGACGAAGAAGACAAGAAGCATCCAGGCAACACTCTGGAGTGTCTCGATGACGGTCCGATAGACCTCGAGGACCCAGCGATCGGAATTGAGCACCGGCACCTCGACCTCCTTGGACCGTGGGGTGATGTACTTCTCCAGCTCCCAGATCCGTACCCCGCCCGAAACGCCGACCACATAGATGGCAAACTTGATGTAACGGTGCCAGGCGCTGCTCAGCTGCTCGGCCACGATCCTGGAAAGGATGGCCCCGATCGGCTTGTCGAAGAGCCGGGCCACGGCGAACGAGCACAGCACCGCGATCGTGAATGTGACCGCAAGAAGTGTCAGGAACATGGCGTACCTCCTTCCACCATCCCGAGAGAGCGAGGGTCGTGCCACTCCGACAGAGCCACGCAACTGTCTGGTTTGTTTAGGCTTACCCCAGGCAGGCCGTCCCCTGCTCAATCCTGGGCGACATCTCCCGCACAGGGGATGTGCATGAGATGTACGCCTAGTCCTCGGAGAGCAACTCTCCGAGCACTGACGATCAACGATCAAAGGAACCGGTGCATTACAAACGCATCCACCAGTCCCTGCCTGCTGTGGCGAAAAACTTTCGGAAGCGTCCCCACGATCGCGAATCCCATCCGCTGCCACAGAGCCACGGCCCGCTCGTTGGTGCTCACGACCATGTTGAACTGCATCGCCAGGAAGCCTTGGCGCCGCGCCTCCTCCATCGAGTGCTCGCAGAGGGCTGTTCCAATCCCCTTCCCGCTCGCGTCTCTCTTGACCATGTAGCCCGCGTTGGCAACGTGCGAGCCGAGCCCGACGTGGTTTGGCTTCAGGATGTAGGTGCCCACGATCTCGCCATCCAGGATCGCGACGTACGTGGCCACTTCCTTGGACATCCAAGTGGCGTAGGCCTGCTCTCGGGTCGTGTCCGGATCGTAGAGATAGGTGTCTCCGCCTTGGACGACCTCGTGCAAGATGTCCCAGATGCCGTCGAAGTCGGAGTCTTTGGCCCTGCGGATCTCGATCATGTCGCCTCCTTCTCCGCCCGCCGCTTGATCGCCGCCAGCCAGATCCAGCGGATCAGGCCGCTTCCGGGACGGACGAAGAGCCAGTAGAGCCGGAACTTGCGGGCGGCGGAGCGGTCGAGGGGGAGGACGCGCGTCTCGGTGCGCAGACGGGTGCGGCCTTCCGCGAGGGGCTCGACCGTGAAGTTCATCACGCCCTTGGCGTTGCCTTCGCGGTCGAAGGTCGCGAAGTCGGCGGGACCGGAGAAGGGGACCAGGGCGGCCGAGAGCTGCCAGAAGCGGCCGATGACTCCGACGACCATCTCGAACGGGCTCTCGTCGAGGAGGGTGAAGCCGCCCTTCAGGATGGTGTCCACGACCCTCTGGTCCGGGTCGGTATGACGCACCGGACGCCTCAGCAGCCAGGCGGGCAGGGATCGCAGGGCGAAGAGGGGACGCGCGAGGGCAACGTCACGACCTCTCAGCTCCCGAATGGCCCGCATCACCTGCTCGGGTCGGCCGATATCGTCACCTCGTGCACCTCCCGGTGATGGTAGACGGGCAGGTGGCGGTCGAGGGAGCCGTTCTCCGAGCTCATGGCAGATCTCCTGGGGGACACGGGGGCCTCTCCCGTGGAAGTTTGCGACGCGGCGATCCCGCGTTGAGACGCTGCGATCCAGGCAGGAGGATTCGCATCCCGGATGGCGACGCTACCATCTCAAAAGGGGGACGCTCCCGTCCCGGGTTGCGACACTGCACCCGCGGGTTGGACGCCAACATTTTAAGTTGCGACGCTGCGATCCCGGGTTGCGACGCGAAACCCGCGGGTTGCGGACGCTGCCATGCCGGGTTGCGACGCTGCCGTCCCGGGTGGAGACTCGGGACCCACGGGCTGCGATGCTCCCGTCCAGGGTTGGGACGCTCCCGTCGGGATCGCAGCGTCTCAACCCGCGGGTGCAGCGTCGCAACCTGGGACCGCGGTCTCCCCCGTCCCGAAGGGAACGTCTTCCAGCAGAAGGCCGTCAGCCCGGTTCGGAACGGCGCTGTCTTCATCCGGCGCGGGAGCGTCCAGCATCAGGAGCGCGGCGTCCCCTGGGCACTTCCCGGCGATACCAGCCGCCGGTAGGACGAGGGAATCCTGGCTGTCCCCACCTCCTCGATCTTGAGCCATCCATCAAAGACCAGGTTGTGCAGGACCCGGTAGAGGGCGCGGCGGTCCGGCGTCTCGCCCAGAATACGGCAGACATCGTCCTTCGTGAACACCTCCGGGAGCTGATCCAAGCTACTGAATACCGCGTCGTGCAGCTCCATGGCGGGACGCCGTGCCTTTTTGTCCGGCAGCGCGGCCTCCCCCGTCTGGGCCGTCCAGAGCAGGTCCAGGGCCCTCACCTGTGCCCAGTGGCTCGCGTCCAGCAGCTCCTGCCCGGCACGCAGCTCGTCATCCAGCCGCCGCCGGCGCTCCTCGTAGTCCTGTCGGGTCATGCTCCAGAGTGCATCACAACCGGGGAGGACCGGGCAAGCCGGCGGGGACCGGCGAAGGTTTTTCTCCAGATTGGAAGCCTTCGTCTCGTCGCTCCCCAGAAAAAGGTGCGGCTGGTCCCAACTCCTTTGCGATCAAGGGGTCCCTTCGGACGGAGACGAGCCGAAAAGCGCCTGCTTCGTTTAAGATAGCGGGCGGAACAATGAATAGCAGCACCCTCGTGATCTTCGTGAGCCATCTGGCTCAGGCTGGTGGCGCGCTTGTCCTGGCGCTGGTCCTGGTTGGGTTTCATCACCTCTACCAGCGTGAGTACCTGCGCACCTGGGCCTGGAGCTGGTGGGCGTTCTGCGTCTCGCTGGCCAGCTCCAGCCTCGCGCTCTTCCTGAACCAGAGCGGGCCTGTCGACCCCCTCATCAACACGGCCGTCGCGAGCGTCTCCCTGGTCGCCGGCTATTGGCAGATCGCCTGGCTCCTCTTCGGCACCTACGAGCTGGCCACGATGCAGCCCGTGTCGCGGCGCACGCAGGTCGTCCTGCTGACGGTCCTGACCGTTCTGGCCGTGGTCCCCGTGGTGGGCTCGCTGACGTTCGAGCCCACGGTCGAGTCGCTGCTGCCGGAGGGGATCCGCGCCCTCTGCCTGGCCGGAGCGTTCCTGGTCGCGGGCTACTGGGTGTGGAGCGCGGGCAACGAGGAGGTCTCGGCCGGCATGGGGCAGCGCATCATGGCCGGCGCCTTCCTGCTCTCCGCGCTGCAGCAGGCCCATTATCTGGTGCTCTTCCTCGCCCCGTCCGTGATGGGAGTCACGCAGCGCTACATCTCGTATCTCACGCCGGTCGACTTCCTGTTGCAGTTCCTGATGGGCGTGGGCATGGTCATCTGGCTCCTGGAGGAGGAGCGGCGGCGCGTCATGGTGGCGTCGGCGCGGGCCGAGCACCTGGCCTACCACGACGCTCTCACCGATCTGCCGAACCGGAACCTCCTCGTGCAGCACGTGGCCGCGTCCCTGCACCGGGCCGAGCGGCGGCCCGAGGGGCGTAGCGCCGTGCTGTTCCTCGACCTCGACCGCTTCAAGGTGATCAACGACTCGCTCGGTCATTCCTATGGCGACGAGATCCTGCGCTCCATCACCGAGCGCCTGCGGCGCAGCCTGCTGGAGACGGAGACCGTGGCGCGCGTGGGCGCCAACGGCTTCGCGGTGCTCCTGCCCGTGATCAGCAGCGAGTGGAAGATCGCCCAGACCGCGGACAAGCTCCTGGGCCTGATCCGCCGCCCGTTCGCGGTGCAGGGCACGGAGCTGTACGTCACGACGAGCGTGGGCATCAGCCGCTTCCCCGAGGACGGGTCGGACCCCGACGAGCTGATCCGGAAGGCGGAGATCGCGATGTATCACGCCAAGGAGCACGGCGGCGACCAGTACCAGGTGTACGCGCCCACCATGGACGCGAACGCGCTGGAGCGGCTGGCCCTGGAGAACGACCTGCGCAAGGCCCTGGTGCACGGCGAGCTGGTGCTCTTCTATCAGCCGGTGCTGGACGCCCGCACGGGCGTCATCGAGGGGGTGGAGGCGCTGCTGCGCTGGCAGCACCCCGAGCGGGGGCTGATGGGTCCGGCGGAGTTCCTCTGGCTGGCCGAGGTCACGGGCATGACGAACGCGGTGGACCTCTGGGTGCTGCGGACCGCCTGCCACGAGGTGTCGGAGTGGCACAAGGATGGCGCGGACGTGCGCGTGGCGGTGAACCTGTCGGCCCGGCCGTTCCAGCGTCCCGACCTGCTCGACCGCATCCAGGAGGTGCTCGCCGAGACCGGGCTGCCGGCGTCCCTGCTCCAGCTCGAGATCACCGAGACGCTGGCCATGCAGAACGCCGAGGCGAGCAAGACGGTGATGCGCGGGCTCAAGGAGCTGGGCATCCGCATCGCGATCGACGACTTCGGCACCGGCTACTCGTCGCTCTCCTATCTCACGACGCTGCCGATCGACATCCTCAAGGTGGACCGCTCGTTCGTCAGCGGCCTGGGCACGGACCGCGGCAGCGCCGAGATCACGGCGGCCGTGATCAGCCTCGCCCACAGCCTGAAGCTCGACGTGGTGGCCGAGGGGGTCGAGAACGAGACGCAGCTCGAGATCCTGCGCAGCCAGGGATGCAACAAGGTGCAAGGCTACCTCTTCAGCCCGCCCATCCCCGCCGCCAGGTGCCGGGAGAAGGCGCTCGAGGGGCGGCTGGCTATCCCTAAGGTCGCGTCGGCGATTTGATCCCATCCCCCCTCTCCCCATCCCTCTCCCCCGTGCCGGGGGAGAGGGGGTAACAACTCACCTCTATAATCCCCCTGGACGTTTCGAAGGGGGTGCGCGTGGACTACAGGAACCTCGGAAACACCGGCCTCAAGGTCTCTCCTCTCTGCCTCGGTGCCATGATGTTCGGCAAGTGGGGCAACCCCGATCACGACGAGTGCATCCGGATCATCCACCGGGCTCTCGACGCCGGGATCAATTTCGTGGACACGGCCAACGGCTACTCCGAAGGGGAGTCGGAGGTCATCGTGGGCAAGGCGCTCCGCGACCGGCGGGAGGGCACCGTGCTCGCCACCAAGGTGTGGGCTCCCGTGGGCGAGAGCCCCAACCAGCGCGGGCTGTCCCGCAAGGCCATCCAGGAGCAGGTCGAGAACAGCCTCCGGCGCCTCGGCACGGACGTGATCGACCTGTACCAGATCCACCGTCCCGATCCGACCACCCCGGTCGAGGAGACTCTCTCCGCCCTGAACGACTTGGTGCGGCAGGGCAAGGTGCGCTACCTCGGCCTGTCCACGAATCACTACGCGGGCGAGGCCCTGTGGGAGAAGCGGTTCGCGGCCTGGGAGATCGTCGAGACGCTGTGGGTCTCGGAGCGCCACGGGTGGGAGCGCTTCGTCTGCCTGCAGCCGCCGTACAGCATCCTGCGCCGGGTCATGGAGCAGGAGCACTTCCCCATGACGCAGCGCTTCGGCATCGGCAACATCGTCTGGAGCCCGCTCGAAGGGGGATGGCTCACGGGCAAGTACCGGCGCGAGACCGGCAACCCCAAGGACAGCAAGCGCTCCCAGACCTGGATCGGCGACATCGAGAACCCGAAGTTCCAGCGCCGGCTCGACATCGTGGAAGCGCTGCTCCCCCTCGCCGGGGCCAAGGGCATCTCCCTCGCCCGCTTCGCCAACGCCTGGGCGCTCGCCAATCCGGCCGTGACGTCGGTGATCATCGGCCCCCGCACCCTGGAGCAGCTCGAGGACAGCCTGGGCGTCCTCGACGTCGAGATCACCGCGGAGGACAGGGTGGCCATAGACCGCCTGGTGCCTCCGGGGAGCTCGGCGTTGTAGATCGGACGTGATATGCTGTAGACGCATATGAGCGCAGTCGAAGGCTCAGGAGGACTCCATGCATGCCCTTCTACGTACCTGTCGTTTCGCGCTGATCCTGGCTTTTCTGGCGCTCGTCCTTCCCGCATCGCCTGCCGCGGCAGGGGTGGGCATCTGGACGCCACTCGGTCCTGACGGCGGCAGCGTCTGGGCCTTGGCTGTGGACCCGGCCGACCCGGATGTGGTCTACGCCGGCACCACGAACGGCATGTTCAAGAGCACGGACGGCGGAGAGACCTGGACCGTGATCAGCCGCGGCCTCGGACCCGCGGGGGTCTGGGTGCGCGCGATCCTGATCCGCCCCGGTGCCGTCTACATCGGCACCCAGGCCCACGGCGTCTTCAAGAGCACCGACGGCGGCGCGACCTGGTTCCTGGCCTCGAACGGCATTCCCCCCGTGTTCCCTGAGTTGGGCCCCAGCGTCGGCTCCTTCCTGGTCGACCCGCGCAATCCGAACCGCATCTGGGCCGGCGCGCGCAGGGGGCTGTTCTCCACGACCAACGGCGGCGCAACCTGGACGACGCGCTTCCAGGGAGACCCTTTCGACAACCCGGTCACGGGCATCGCCATCGACCCGGTCAACGGCCAGATCTTCATCGCCAGCTCCCGTCGCGGGGTCTACACCAGCACCAACGAGGGGAGGAGGTGGACCAAGGTGAGCAGGAACCTGAACGCTTCCTCCTACCACGACCTGGTCATCGACCCGAACAACCGCTCGGTCCTGCACGTCGGCACCGGCTCCGGGCTGTGGCGCAGCGACAACCGCGGCGCGAGCTGGAGGCGGGTGCCGGCGCTGGGCGACCGGGGCGTCCTCGCGCTCGCGTACCAGGGGAACCGGCTGTACGCCGCGTCTCTGACGCTCGGCATCTTCTACAGCGACGATCAGGGCAAGACCTGGACCCCCGCCGGCGAGAACCCGGAAGATCCGCAGGTCGTCGAGCTCGCCGCCGGCCTGGACGCCCTCTACGCCGGCACCGCGGGGAACGTCTTCCTCGGCACCGCGGGGCACGTCTCCGTGGGCGGAGTCTTCCGCAGCCTGGACCAGGGCGCGACCTGGGAGCCGGGCAGCGGGATCGACAGCCTGCGGGTGGACCTCGTGGCCGTGGACCCGTCCGATCCGGACGTGCTCTACGCCGTGGTCCCCACGGCGACCTTCAGCCAGTGGGCGCTCTTCAAGTCCATGGACCGGGGCGAGACCTGGGAGGTGCTGGACCTGGACCTGGATCTCCCGAACTTCGGCCCGGGCCTGAGGACGCTCCTCATCGATCCGTCCGATCCGTCAACCCTCTACGGCGGCTCCGGCAGAGCTCTCTACCGCAGCCGGGATGCGGGCGCGACCTGGGATCAGAGGGATCTCCCCCTCTACGTCCAGGAGCTGGAGGCCGACCCGCGCGCTCCCGGCGCGGTCTGGGCGGCCGGCTTCCTGGACATCCTGCCCGGCACTTCGCCCCTGTATCACTCGGACGACTTCGGGGCCACCTGGGAGCCAGTGGCGTTTCCGCTCCCCAAAGGCATGGAGATCCGGGCTTTCGAGGTGGACCCCACAAACCCGCAGGTGCTGTGGGCCGGGGGGAGCTTCCTCGAGATCCGGCCCCACAGCTTCAGGGCCCACCTGCGCGTGTTCCGCAGCGGTGACGGCGGGCAGACCTGGCAGCGGCGCGACACGGGGCTGCCCACCACACCCACGCGCGGCGGCCTCACCGTTCTCGACCTGGCCATCGACCCCGCGAATCCGAGCCGCGTCTACGCCGCCACGGAGAGCGGCCTCTACCGGACGACCGACGCGGGTCTCACCTGGGCGCGCGTGCCCGGGTTCACGGCCCCGGTGACCGCGGTCGAAGCCGCGCCCACCACGCCCTCGGCAATCTACGCCTACCTGTCCGGGTTCGGCATCCAGCGCAGCACCGACGGCGGCAGCACCTGGACCGCAGCCCGGCGCGGCCTGGCCCCGATCCCGGTGCTCGACCTGGTCGTCGATCCGAACGACCCGCGCCGGCTCTATGCCGGCACCCTGACCCGCAGCATGTTCACCTTCACGGAGCCTTGAATGAATGAAAAACCTTGGTGTTTCCATCGTGGCCCTCGTTGCCCTGGCACTCCCCGCCGCCGCGGGACTCGGAGCCTGGACTCCGCTCGGTCCTGACGGCGGCACCGTCTACACGTTGGCGGTGGACCCCGGCGACCCGGACACCGTCTTCGCCGGCACGCAGTCCGGCATGTTCAGGAGCACCGACGGCGGCGAGACCTGGAGCTGGGCGGGCCGCGGGCTCAAGCCCGAGGGCGTCGACGTACGCTCGATCCTGGTGACCGCCGGCGCCATCTACATCGGCACGGATGACGACGGGATCTTCAAGAGCACCGACGGCGGCCAGTCCTGGGTCCCGGCCTCCAATGGGATCCCCGGCGTGCGCCCGGGGTTCGGCCCCAACGTCGGCGCCCTGACGATCGATCCGCGCAATCCCAACAGGATCTGGGCCGGCACGCACAGGGGTCTGTTCTCCACCACCAACGGCGGCGCGAACTGGACGACGCGCTTCCAGGGCGACCCCTTCGACAACCCGATCCAGGGCATCGCGATCGACCCGGCCAACGGCCAGATCTACATCTCCAGCCACTCGCGCGGCGTCTACACGAGCACCGACCAGGGCAAGAAGTGGGTCAAGGTGAGCAAGGGCCTCCTGGGCGCCAGCTACTTCGACCTCCTCCTGGACCCGCAGAACCCCTCGGTCCTCTACGTGGGCACGGGCCTCGGAGTCTGGAAGTCCACCAACCGCGGAGGCCAGTGGACGAAGGCCGGTTTCAACGAGTCGCCTTCCAGCTCCCTTCCCGTTCGCGCCCTGGCCTGGCAGGGGGATCGCCTTTTCGCCGGGGTCCTCAGCCGCGGGGTCTTCTACAGCGACGACCGGGGCAGGACCTGGAACCCCGCCCCGGAGAACCCGGAGGACCTCGACATCCTGGAGGTCGCCGCGGGTCCCGGCGCCGTGTATGCCGGCACCTTTGGGGACCGCAACCCCGGCGGCGTGTTCCGCAGCCTCGATCGCGGACTCACCTGGGAACCGGCGCGGAAAGGGCTCCAGAGTCTGGCGGTCGACGCCGTGGCCGTGGACCCCACCGATCCGGACGTCCTCTACGCTGCCGCCAACCTCGCGGGCCTCTTCAAGTCCACCGACCGGGGCGCGAGCTGGCAGCCCCTGAACCTCGGGCTCCCCCTGAACGCGAATCCCCGGATCAGCACGCTCCTCGTGGCTCCGACCGATCCGGCGACCGTCTACGCCGGCAGCGGGTACGGCACCGGCGGCCTGTTCGCCAGCGAAGACGGCGGCGAGACCTGGCGGCAGGTCCTCTCCAACTTCAACGCCGAGGATCTCGAGCAGGACTCGCGCCCCGGCGACGTCTGGGCCGGCGGCTTTCCCGGCCTCTATCACAACGGCGACGGCGGCGACCCCTGGGTGCGGTTCCCGGTGCCGGGCGGGGACAACGTCTGGATCCGCGCCATGGAGCAGGATCCAACCGATCCCGACGTGCTCTGGGCCGCGGGGGGCGTGTTCGTGAAGCGGCCGTCGGGCTTCTCCCGCCTGGAGCTGCGCGTGTTCCGCAGCACCGACCGCGGCCAAACCTGGCAGCGGCGGGACAAGGGGATCAACGCCCCCTTCGGCTTCTCCGTCATCGACCTGGCCCTCGATCCCGCCGATCCGGACACTCTCTACGCCGGCACGGACCTCGGGCTCTACCGGACCCGAGACGCGGGCCTCACCTGGACCGCCGTGCCCGGGTTCTCCGGTCCGGTGAGCGAGGTCGAAACCGCTCCGACCCAACCCACGGCCGTCTATGCCTTCCGTCCCGGGTTCGGCGTGCTCCGCAGCAGGGACCAGGGGGCCACCTGGGTCGCCGTCCGGCGCTGGCTGACCTCCACGCCGCTGCTCGATCTCCTCGTCGATCCGACCGACCCGCGCCGGCTCTACGCCGGCACCCTGACGCGCGGCCTCTTCACCTACACAGAACCTGCGAACTGAGGAGGAACGACCATGAGAGCGCATCGTCTTTTCGCCATCGCTCTGATGATCCTGGCTTTCGCGCTCCCCGCCTTCGCGGGGGTGGGCGTCTGGACCCCTCTCGGTCCCGACGGGGGGAGCGTGTGGAACCTGGTCGCGGATCCCTCCGCCCCGGACACCCTCTACACCGGATCGGCCCTGGGCATCCTCAAGACCACGGATGGCGGGCAGACCTGGACGCTGCTCCGCCGCGAGCAGGGCGGGGGCGGCGTGATCGCCGTCGTCGGGGACACGATCTACGCGCTTCTCGGGAACCGCGGCCTGTTCAAGAGCACCGACGACGGCCAGACCTGGACGGCCGCCTCCAGCGTCCCCCGCGACGTCTTCACGCTGGTCGACGATCCGCGGGTCCCGAACCGGGTGTGGGCCGCCGGGCGCACCGTCTATCTCAGCAACGACGGCGGTGCCACCTGGCAGACGCTCCCAAGGCCGAAGGCGAAGAAGACGCCGTTTCCGACGGCGCTCGCGGTCGACCCGGCCGGCCCCTGGGTCTACCTCGCTACCACGAAAGGCTTCTTCCGCAGCGCGGACCTGGGGAAGACCTGGCAGCCCGCCACGGGCATTCGCGGAGGGCGCCGCCTGCAGTATCTCGCCATCGATGCCAGGAACCCGTCGATCCTCTATCTCGCCTCGAGCCAGGATCTGTTCCGGAGCCTGGACCGCGGAGCCCGCTGGCACAGGGTCGTCGAGGTGCCGCTCCAGGATTTCATCATCGACCTTCTGACGCACGAGGACCGGGTCTACCTCGCGGTCCACGGTGCCGGGATCTCCTACAGCTCCAACTTCGGCGCGACCTGGACCAGGGCGGCTCAGGGACCGGCCGATCCCGTGTCCCTGGCGGCGAGCTCCGGCGGCGTTTATGCCGGAAGCAATGGCAATGGCAGGCCGGGCGGAGTGTTCCTGAGCTCCGACCGTGGCGTCACCTGGCAACGCCGGGCCAACAAGGGACTCCAGGAGGTGGGGGTCGCCGCCGTGGCCGTGGACCCGTCCGACCCGAACGTTCTGTATGCCGGCTCGGACCGCTCGGGCCTGTCGAGGAGCGCCGACCGCGGCGCCACCTGGAAAACGATGGGCCTGGGCTTCCCGCCGGGAGACCTCGTCAACATCCTGCAGGCCCTCGTCGAGCCCTCGCGCCCGTCGACCGTCTATGCTCTTCGCGGCGACGAGCCGTGGCTGGTGCGGAGCGACAACGGCGGCACGACCTGGAGGCGATTCCGGCAACAGACCACCCTGCTCTCGATCGCCCTGGATCCCCGGCAGCCCGGCGCGCTCTGGGGAGCCAGCTTCGAAGGCGTGCTGCGCTCCGTCGACCGGGGAGAGCACTGGACGAAGGTGGAGACCCCTGCGCCGTTCGGACCGACGGTGACCGAGGTGCAGGTTGACCCCCGCGACCCCCGCGTCGTCTACGTCGCGGGCTTCGAGGGGTCGCAGCTCCGCCTGCTGCGCAGCGCGGACGGAGGCAGCACCTGGCAGTATCGCGACACGGGGCTCGGGTTCAACCTGTTTCTGAGCCTGGCCATTGATCCTGCCACTCCGTCCACCCTCTTCGCGGGCACGAACACCGGCCTCTACCGCAGCCAGGACAGCGGCCAGACCTGGACGCGCCTGCCCGGCTTCCAGAACCAGGTGAACGATGTCGTCATCGCCCCCACCAGGCCGACCACGGTCTATGCCGTCGTGGACGGTTTCGGCGTCAAGCGCAGCACCGACGGCGGCGCCACCTGGGCGACGATCCGCAGCGGCCTGGCAGGGACGAACATCTTCGAGCTGGCCATCGATCCGCAGAACCCGCGCCGGCTCTACGCCGGCACCACCACCCGGGGCGTGTTCGGTTACGAGGAGCCGGCCGGCAGCAACTGAGGGCGCCTTGCCGAGGGCTCGTGGAGAAATGAAGCTGCCGAGAGGGCTCTGCTAAACTCTAGGGCTTATGGAAGCCTCGGCGATGCAAGCCTACAAGACGGCAGCCAGGATCGAGCGGGAAGGCGAGCTGCGTCTCCTGGACCTCCCCTTCCACGCAGGCGACGAGGTCGAGGTCATTCTCCTCCGCCGCGAGCCGGCTCAGTCCAGTGACAATCCCTATCCGCTACGTGGGCTGCCCATCCGCTACGAAGATCCCACAGAGCCAGTCGCAGAGGACGACTGGGAAGCCCTTCAGTGATCCTCCTGGATACCCACATCTGGATCTGGTGGGTCCATGGAGACAGCCGTCTGCGCCGCTCTTCGTTGGATCTCATCAAGGAGCACGAGGCGAGCGGTCTTGGTGTCAGCATCATCTCCTGCTGGGAAGTAGCAAAGCTCGTGGAATGCGGGCGTCTCGACCTTCCTACCCCGGTTGAAGAATGGATTGAGCAGGCACTCCGGTATCCAGGGATCCTTCTGCTCGAATTGACGCCCCGGATAGTCGTAGAAGCGACTCAATTGCCCGGGAGCTTTCATCGAGATCCAGCAGACCAGTTGATCGTAGCCACGGCCCGTGTTCATCAGCTTCCTCTCGCCACTGCGGATCGCAAGATCCTGGGCTACGAAGGAGCAGAGAGCATCGACCTGCGTTCTTAGTGGGAGGAGGATGGAATGGCCAGTCTCGCGGGAAAGACCCTGTTCGTCACCGGCGCCAGCCGGGGCATCGGCAAGGCGATCGCGCTCCGGGCCGCGGCCGACGGCGCCAACATCGTCATCGCTGCCAAGACCACGGAGCCCCACCCCAAGCTGCCGGGGACGATCTACTCTGCGGCCGAGGAGATCGAGGCCGCGGGCGGCAAGGCCCTCCCCCTGCAGGTGGACATCCGCGAGGAGGAGCAGGTCTATGGGGCTGTGGAGAAAGCCGTGGCGGCCTTCGGGGGGATCGACGTGCTCGTCAACAACGCCAGCGCCATCAACCTGACGCCGACCCTCCAGACGCCCATGAAGCGGTTCGACCTGATGTGGGGGGTCAACGCCCGCGGCACCTTCCTCTGTTCCCAGGCCTGCATCCCCCACCTGAAGAAGTCGACGAACCCGCACATCCTGACCCTCTCGCCGCCGCTGAACCTCAACCCCCAGTGGTTCAAGAACCACACGGCCTACACGATGTCCAAGTACGGCATGAGCATGTGCGTGCTGGGGATGGCCGAGGAGTTCAGGGACGACGGCATCGCGATCAACGCCCTCTGGCCAAGGACGGTGATCGCCACCGCGGCGCTCGCCATGCTCGGGGGGATGGTCAACCCAGACAACTGCCGCACGCCCGAGATCCTCTCCGACGCTGCCCACGTCATCCTGACCCGGGACAGCCGCTGCTGCACCGGCAACTTCTACATCGACGAGGACGTGCTCCACGAGGCGGGCATCACCGACTTCGACAGGTATGCGGTGAAGCCGGGCGAGCCTCTAGCGACGGATCTATTCCTCGACTGAAGAGCCCTTCTCCGTCCGAAGCTGGTCGATGGTGTCGAAGGCATGCCGCAGGTGAGGGATGACGATGCTGCCGCCCACGATCAGCGCGACGTTGAGCGCGTCGTGCAGCTCCTCGTCGCTCCAGCCGACCTCTACGCACTGGTCGAGGTGGTAGTCGATGCAGTCGTTGCAGCGCAGCACGGCCGACGCCACCAGGCCGAGCAGCTCCTTGGTGCGGCCGTCGAGGGCACCGTCGCGGTAGGCGGCGGTGTCCAGGTTGAAGAAGCGCTTGATGCCGAGGTGCTCGGACTCGAAGATGCGCTCGTTCATGCGCTTGCGGTAGCTGCGGAACTCGTCGATGTCCTTGGCCATGTAAGCCTCCGGTCGTCAGGAGAGGACGAAGGTGCCGCGCTCGGGATCCTTGCGGACTCCCGGGAAGGAAAGGACGCGTCCGTGGGCCACGCAGTAGATGCCGGGCGGGAGGACCCCGCTGGCGAAGATGGCTTCGGTGAGGTTCTGCAGGGCGTCCGACTGCTTCATCTCGAACGGACGCATGGCCCCGGTCAGGACGACGGGGATGCGCGGCTCGGGGATCTTCTCATAGAGCCACTGTCCGGTGACGGCGAGGGTGTCCGTGCCGTGCAGGATCACGAGGCCGCCGCCCTCCCCCTCCCCCACTCCGCACATGGCGCGGACGACTTCGACGATCCGGCTGCGGTCCTCGTCGGTGAGGAACTGGCTGTCCTTGCTCATCAGCTCGAGGACGTTGACCTCCGTGTCCTCCAGCCGCAGCTCGGAAAGCATCCGCCGCACGATGGACCGCCGGTTGGCGAGCTCGCCGGAAAGCTCGTCGTAGGTCTTCTCGATGGTACCGCCTGTGGTGATCAGGGTGACGATTCGCACGGCGCGGACTCTACCGTGTCCGGGGCCGCCCCGGAAACTCCGCGGCGCCCGAGCCTCTCGGGCTACGACCCCGAGCCACTTCGATGTACAAACTAGTCGCTCGACTGTACATCTGAGTGGCTCGGCCGCTGGGGCAAGTCGCTCCGATGTACAGACTAGTCGCTCCGATATTCAAACTTGTCGCTCGGACGTGCGCACGAGCCGCTCTGATGTACAGCGCGGTCGCTCGGATTTATACACGAGCCGCAAAAGTCGGCGTTAGAGTCCTGGAAAATCCAGAGCCCAGGCGATGTCCCTCTGCCCCCCGTCCCGCGTGAGGAAGTGAAGATCCTTCAACTTCGGCCGCACGAAGAGAGCACAGGCAAGGTGCCAGAGGTCGGCACCGCGAGGGCGCCCAAGCGCGAGGATCTGCTCCATCTCGGGCGTTAATCGGCGATAGGGTTGGATCCAATCCAGCCACGAGAGGAGGTTGCCGCCTTTGCCTGGAATGCCTTCGCGTACCAGGGCGGATCGGAACTCCGCCTCGGCAAGGGGTGAGGAGACGAGGCGGTCGAATCGCGACAGCCGGACAAGCAGTTCCCCAGCACCCTCCTCCTGAAGGGCGACGGCGATCAGACAGGAGCTGTCTACGTAGGCGATCCTCAACGGCGGGATTCCAGGAACCGCGCGAGGGCTCCCGGACTCTTCCCTGCTGGAACGAATTTCTGCCTGGGAGCTTCCGCGGGGATGATGATCCCGTCGTCGATCAGCTCCCGCAGGGCGACCTCCAGCGGGGGAGCCTCCCCTTCGACGGGCCGGATCTCCGCCACGTCCTTCCCCTCTTCTACGAGGACCACCCGCTCTCCCATCCGAACCTTGCGCAGGATCTCGCTGAACCTCGCCTCCGCTTCCCGGGTCGTGTAGGTCGTCATCATTCGTCTCCAGGAGAAGTATACCGGAAAGCCGCTCCCGGAAAAGCCCCCTGGAGCTCCTCCGTCGCCACCTCCCGCCATCGCCCCGGCTGAAGCTCCCCCAGCTCCAGTCCCCCGAAGGAGACCCGCTTCAGCTTCGTGACCTCGCGATCCACCGCCTCCATCATGCGGCGGATCTCCCGGTTCTTCCCCTCGGTCAGCTCCACCACCAGGTGCGTCTCCCGCTTCGAGCGCTTGCGGACGGTCACCAACTTGGCCGCCAGTTGCTCTCCTTCATCCTCAATCCCTGACTCCAAGCGGCGGGCCTGCTCGTCGGTCAGCTCCCCCCGGACGGTCACAAGGTAGACCCGCGGCACCTCGTTGCGCGGGTCGGTCACCCAGTCGGCAAAGCGGGTATCGTTGGTCAGGAGAAGCAGGCCCGAGGTGGCGGCGTCCAGGCGGCCGACGGGGACGACGTGGGCGTTCAGCCCCTCCAGGCAGCCGTACACCGTGGGACGGTTCTCGGGGTCGGAGCGGGTGGTCACCACGCCCCGCGGCTTGTGGAGGAGGACCGTCAGCGACCGGGGCCGCTCCGCAGGGTGGCCGTCGATCCCGATCCGGGCGCGCTCCGGGACGACCTGGACGAGCGGATCGGTCGCGGGACGGCCGTCCACCGTGACCCGGCCTTCCCGGATCATGGCCCTCGCCTCGGCGCGCGAGGCCAGTCCGAGCTTGGAGAGCGCCCTCTCGAGAGGGACTTGACCCTTCTTCATCGTTTTGGGAAACAGAACCCGTGTGTCCGTCGCCTCATTGACGGGCACAGGGGCCCGTGAAAGCATTTCAGAAACACGCTCACCATGCAGCAGGAGGTCACGCCCCCACGATCTCGATTATCGACGCCGCAAATAGGGTCACCGCAAATAGAAAGGAAGAAGACGATGCCCGATCAGCAAGAAGAGAAGGTCCCTCACGTCTGTCTCGACGTGGTCCTCCCTCCCCACCTCGAGGTGGAGGCGGCGGACCGTGCCGTCGAGGAGAACCCCTCGAACCTGCCGGTGTTCCGCCACCGCCCCGGGATGGGGGCCGGCCCCCTGCCGCTCGCGGTCCTCACCGGCAAGAAGTGGCAGAACGGCCGCACGCTGCACGTACGCTTCCTGGGCGGCACGCCCCAGGTGCAGGCCAAGGTCAAGCAGTTCGCCATGCAGTGGCCCCAGCACGCCAACATCAAGCTGGAGTTCGACAACAGCCCGAACGCCGAGATCCGCATCGCCTTCGAGCCCGACGGCTCCTGGTCGTACATCGGCACCGACAACCTGGTCATCCCCAAGAACGAGCCGACCATGAACTTCGGCTGGTTCGGGCCGGGCACCGCGGACGAGGAGTTCGAGCGCACGGTGGTGCACGAGTTCGGTCACGCCCTGGGGTGCATCCACGAGCACCAGCACCCCGATGCCGGCATCCCCTGGGACAAGGAGGCGGTCTTCCGCTATTACCAGGGGCCGCCGAACAACTGGACCCGCGCGCAGGTGGAAACCAACCTCTTCCAGAGGTATGGCGCCACCCAGACGCAGTTCTCCAAGTTCGACACCAAGTCGATCATGCTCTACCCGGTGGACAACGCCCTCACCCTGGGCAACTTCGAGATCGGCTGGAACAAGAAGCTGTCGGACACGGACAAGGAGTTCATCGGCGTCTGCTATCCCTTCGACAAGGACAAGAAGGGCGGGCAGGAGGGCCAGGAGCTGAAGGTGGGCTCCACGGTCTCGGCCTCGATCGGCAAGCACGGGGAGGAGGACCTCTACAGCGTCAAGATCGACAAGGCCGGGAACTACAGGTTCGAGACCGAGGGGAGCACCGATGTGATCATGTCGTTGGTCGGGCCGAACGACCAGAAGAAGCTGGTGGCCGAGGACGACGACAGCGGCCAGGGGCGCAACGCCCTGATCACGGCCGCGCTGCAGCCGGGCCAGTACTGGCTGCGGGTCCGCCACTTCAAGCCGACGGGCACGGGCAGCTACAAGCTGTCGGCCAAGAAGAGTTGATCCCGTTCCCCCTCTCCCCAGCCCTCTCCCCCGTGCCGGGGGAGAGGGGGGATCCCGCTGCCTACCTTGGGGTTTCCGAAAAATCGACCCGCGGGGCGGTCTCGGCGCCGGGCTGGGCCTGGAAGTAGGGCCTCGGCTGGAAGCCGAACATGTTGGCGAAGAGGTTCGTGGGGAAGCGCCGGAGCCGGGTGTTGTAGTCCTGCGCCACCTCGTTGAAGCGGCGGCGCTCCACGGTGACCCGGTTCTCGGTACCTTCGAGCTGGTTCATCAGATCCTGGAACGCCGCAGTGGAGCGCAGCTCGGGATAGCGCTCGACCACGACCAGCAGCCGGGACAGGGCCGAGGACAGACCGTCCTGGGCCTGCTGGTACTGCTGGAACTTCTGCGGGTCGTTGAGGATCTCGTTGGTGGCCTGCGCGCTGACCTGGCCCACGCGGGCGCGCGCCTCGACCACGTCCGTGAGCGTGCCGCGCTCGAAGTTGGCCGAGCCCCGCACCGTGGCCACCAGGTTGGGGATCAGGTCGGCCCGGCGCTGATACACGTTCTCCACCTGGGCCCACGCGGTCTGGACCGCCTGCTCCGCGCCGACGAGACCGTTGTAGGCGCCGATGCCCCAGAGGGCCAGCAGGACCAGCACACCCACCACCGCCAGACAGCCGATATTCTTCATTTCTCCACCCTCCTTCGCTCGGCCGGGCATCGCAGCTCCCGGCCGTGAGCATCATACAGTCCACATGCTACAGTCACGCGCCATGAGGCAATATCTGGACCTCCTCCGGCACATCCTGGAGCAGGGGGTCGAGAAGACGGACCGGACCGGCACCGGCACTTTGAGCGTCTTTGGCTACCAGATGCGGTTCGACCTCACGCAGGGCTTCCCCGCCCTGACCACCAAGAAGCTCCACCTGCGCTCCATCATCCACGAGCTCCTCTGGTTCCTCTCCGGCAGCACGAACGTCGCCTACCTGCGCGAAAACGGGGTCACGATCTGGGACGACTGGGCGGACGAGGACGGCGAGCTCGGCCCGGTTTACGGCAAGCAGTGGCGCTCCTGGAGTACTTCCCCCGGAGGTCCGGACGGCGGAAGCATCGACCAGATCTCCAGGGTCCTGGACCAGATCCGGCGCAACCCGGACTCCCGGCGCCACATCGTGAGCGCCTGGAACGTGGCCGAGGTGGACGAGATGAAGCTCCCCCCCTGCCACACCCTGTTCCAGTTCTGGGTGGCGCAGGGGCGCCTCTCCTGCCAGCTCTACCAGCGCAGCGCGGACGTGTTCCTGGGCGTGCCGTTCAACATCGCCTCCTACGCGCTGCTAACCATGATGGTGGCCCGGGCCACCGGCCTGGAGCCGGCCGAATTCATTCACACCCTCGGCGACGCCCACCTCTATCTCAACCACCTGGAGCAGGCGCGCCTGCAGCTCACCCGCGAGCCCCGGCCGCTGCCCCGGATGGAGATCAATCCGGGAGTGGAGTCGCTCTTCGGCTACAAGTACGAGGACTTCCAACTCGCCGGGTACGATCCGCATCCGAGCATCAAGGCGCCTATCGCGGTATGAAAATATCCCTGATAGCCGCGATGGCCGCCAACCGGGTCATCGGCCGGGACAACCGTCTCCCCTGGCGGCTGCCTGCCGACCTCCGGCGCTTCAAGGCGCTGACCATGGGGCACACCCTGCTCCTGGGGCGCAGGACGTTCGAGTCGATCGGCCGGCCGCTGCCGGGAAGGTCCATGCTCGTGGTCACGCGCCAGGAGGGCTACGCTCCGGAGGGAGTCCGCGTCGTCCATTCCGTGGAAGAGGCGCTGGCGCTGGCCCGCGAGGCGGGGGAGAGCGAGCTCTTCGTGGCGGGCGGCTCCCAGATCTATCGCCAGACCCTGCCGGCCGCCGACCGGCTTCATCTCACTCGCATCGAGGAAGACTTCCCAGGAGATGTCTACTTTCCCGAATACGACGAATCGCAATGGATGCTCGTGGACCGCGAGGACCATGGGCCGAATGAACCGAATGAAGACGTCCCTTTCGCCTGGTCCTTCCAGGTCTGGGATCGCCGACAGCAGACGGCGTGAGCGGCGCTTCCGCTGGCTCTGGCTGCCCCTGCTGGTCGCCATCTCGTGCGGCGCGGGGGACTCGGAGACCGGCCTCCAGTCGCGCTCGGTGACCCAGCGGGCGCCCGTGTTCCTCATCGCCATGGAGGACGGCGGGGTGGACGGCGTGCGGGTGGGGTGCGGCGACAGCGCGGTGCCGGTGGAGGTCTCCCTCCGCCGCCAGGGTCCGGCGCTCGAAGGCGCGCTCGATGCCCTGCTGGCCATGAACGAGACCTACGACACGAGGACCGGTTTCTACAACGCGCTACACGGCTCGAACCTGGAGGTCGCCCGCGTCGAGCGTACCGGGACGGAGGTCCGGGTGCACCTGAAGGGATACCTGGAGATCGGCGGCGAGTGCGACAGCCCGCGGGTGCTCGCGCAGCTCAGGGAGACGGCGCAGCAGTTCACCGACGTGGAGCGGGCTCGCTTCTTCCTGGAGGGAGAGTCGCTCGACCGCCTGCTTTCGGGCAGGGGTGAGTAGGGGCGGCCCTCGTGGCCGCCCTCTCATGCCATCTCAGTTGAGCTGGAAGTTCACGGTGAGCGTGAAGTAGACCTTGACCGGCTGGCCGTGCAGCGTGGCCGCCCTGAACCGCCAGGTGCGCACCGCATCCATGGCCGACTGGTCGAGGCCCATGGGCTGGCCCTTCCGTACCTTCAGGTCGACGACGTTGCCGTTCACATCGATCACCGCGTCCAGGATCACCATCCCCTGCACCCGCGCCTTGCGCGCCATCTCGGTGTAGCGGGGCTGCGGCTGGTAGATGGCAACCGGCTTCTTCACCGCGCCGCCCACGATGATCGGCTTGTCGTTCGCCGGCTGCGGCTCGGCAGGCCCGGGGATCAGGGAGGTGACCGGGTTGGTCCTGTCGCCGTTGCTGAAGGGCACCCCGTCGATGACACCGTCCGGGACTCCGTTTATGTCGCCGTCGGGGTGACCACCGTCAGGGAGCCCGGAGTCGGCGGCGGCCACTACGTCCGAGATCACCGGCGGAGCCTGGTCCGGCACGGCCTCCGGCTGCACCGTCTGCTGCGGCGTCACCGGCCTCACGTCTGGCGGCTTCACTTCGGCCTTCTTCTGCTCCGGCTGTCCGCTGCCACGGATCGGCGGAGGCGGAGGAGGCAGCTCAACGATGAAGGGTTTCATATTGATCGGGGGCTCCGGCACCTCCGCAATATCCCAGTAGCCGGCCACCGCGAAGGTTGCGAAGGCCACCAGATGGATCAGGATGGCGACGGGCAGGGAAAACCAGCCGCGGCGGGACTTCTTGCGCGCTTCCAGGTCGATCAGCGAGTGCTCGAACATTTTCGTGCACCTCCCAAGTCAGGTTTTGATCGTTCCCCCCGCGGGCCGTCCCGAGGCGGGGTTCAGGAGCGCTCCTAACCTGATTAGAGAGGTGCTGTTCGGGGAAAGTTCCTACGCTGTCTATTGCGTGGTCGGCACGCTGGCCCCGGCGCGCTCGCGGAACCAGGCGGCGGTGCGCTCGATCCCCTGGCGCAGCGGCAGTGGGTCGAGCCAGCCGAGTTCCTTCTTGATCAGCCGGGCGTCGATCACCGAGCGCTGCTGCTCGCCCGGCTTGGCCGGTCCGTGCTTGGCCTCCAGGTCGGTCCCCACGGCGCGGGCCAGCTCGCGGTAGAGCACCACCACCGAGGTCTCGATGCCGGTGCCCACGTTGTAGATGTGGAAGCCGGGCTTCCCCACCGCCAGCAGGTTGGCGCGCACCACGTCGGAGACATGCACGTAGTCGCGGGTCTGGAGCCCCGGGCCGTTGATCGTCGGTGCCTGTCCCGCGAGCAGGCGGCTCAGGAAGATCGCCACCACCCCGGCCTCGCCGTGGGGGTTCTGCCGCTCGCCGTAGACGTTGGCGTAGCGCAGGCAGGTGACGTTCAGGCCGTAGGCCGTGTGGAAGTAGAAGAGATAGCGCTCGAACGAGAGCTTGGAGACGCCGTACGGCGACACCGGGCGCGCCGGGTGCTGCTCGTCGGCCGGGAAGTAGTCCTGCTCGCCGTAGATGGCGCCGCCGGTCGAGGCGAAGAGCACCTGCTTCACGCCTCCCTGCCGGGCCGCGTCCACTAAATTCAGGCTCCCCAGGATGTTCACGTCCGCGTCGAACGCGGGGTTCTCCACGGAACGCCGCACGTCCATCTGCGCGGCGTGATGGACCAGCACGTCCACTCCGCTCTCCCGCACCAGGGCCGCGGCCTCGGGCGAGCGGATGTCGTGTACGTGGAGCTCGGCGCCTGCGGGAACGTTCTCCCGCCGCCCGCCGGAAAGGTCGTCGAGAACCAGCACGCGGTCCCCGCGGTAGAGAAAGGCGTCGGCCAGGTGGGAGCCGATGAAGCCGGCACCCCCGGTGATGAGCACGGTCTGTGGTGATCGGTCGTTCGTCATGGCGCCGGAGCTTATAGCAAGAAACGCGCCGGTTACTTCGCAGTGTAGACGCGCACCTCACCCAGATCCTCGGCCAGCTCGAGCGGTGGCACTTCCAGGCGGTGGCGGACCTCCTCGGCCTCGGTTTCGTCCCCCCGGAGCACGGCGATGCGTGCTCCGGCCCAATCCCTGGGCCGCCACAGGGGCTCGGTCGGACGCGAGCGAAGCGAGAGGACCCAGACCGGAGTCGTCTCCCCCCGCTCCCAGCGGACCACGTTGGCATGGAAGCCCGCGGGCCAGGCCCGCCAGTAGCCTCCGAGCAGGTGTGTCGAGCCCGAGGCCAGGATCTCGTCCGTGCCCTCCCCGAATTGATCGAGCGCGGCTCTCGCCCGTGTCACGGAGGGCTCGCCGTAGCGCCAGACCGCCACGAGCAGCAGCATCGTCAGGCCCAAGGCATTGGCGATCCGGTGCCAGCGCTCCGGCCGGTCTTCCAGGAGGAAGACCAGCGCCAGCGCGGGCGCGAGCGTGCCCAGGGCGAGCAGCTCCACCGCCACGTAGCGGACGCTCCAACCGTTGTGCTTCGCCCAGTAGGTCGTCCCCATGACGATCACTTCCCCGAGGCCGACAACGAGGAGGCAGAGACCTGCCGAGAACGCCAGCCGCCGACGGAGAAGCAGCGCGGCGACCAGCAGCCCGAGCGCGGCCAGCACCAGCGGGAGGGAGAGGTAGTCCATGGACCTCTCCGCCAGCGTCCGCCAAGCCAGGGGCCAGTCCCCGGGATCGGCCGCGGAGAACGAGGTGGCGCGCCGGTAGACCGAGAGCCGCGAGAAGACCAGGCTGGCTCCGAAGGAGAACACCACGGCGAAGAGGGCCAGCACAGTCCGGCCGGGCCGCAGGAGGAAGTGGCGCGCCACCACCAGGGGGAAGAGCCAGAACAGGGTCGTGAGCGAGATCCAGAAGGCCAGCAGGAGCAATCCGATACCGACGGCCACCCTCCACCACGAGCGGGATTCCAGCAGAAGCAGCCCGGCCAGACTGAGCGCGACCGCCTGGCCGTAGGGCTGCATCTGCACGAAGGCATGGGCGCGGATCTCCTGGCCTCCGAGCCAGAGAGCCAGGGTGAGCGCTCCCACCGCGGGCCAGTACGGCCGCGGCACCACCGTCCGCGCCAGCAGGAAGAACGAGGCCACCACCGCGAGGAGCCGCAGCCCCACCTGGAACAGCAGGTTCGCGAACGGGGAGTCGATCCCCAGGCTAAGGAGCGGGATCAGCGAGCCGAAGCGGTTCTGCTCCCAGAAGAACGGGGTCCAGCGATACAGGCTGGCGAAGACCGGGACGAACGAGTCGCTGGTGTGGTACGCGTGGATCGGCGACAGGTCTATCCAGACGGCGAGGGCGGCGACCACCGCGGCCACCCACCATCCCCACCTGTCGGGTCGGGAGGTCATGCCCCTCCGGTCAGGCGGGACGGGTGGCGACCGCGATGATGCCCAGGCCCGGCCCCGGAGCCAGGGGGTCCAGGCGCCGCAGCACGGGGACGAACATGTTGAAGACCTTGAGCTGCGAGCGGCTGAAGTGCCGCCGCTTGAGGACCTTGCCGTTGAGGTACCAGCCCAGCACCGCGAAGTGGTTGAAGTCGCGGAACAGATCCACCTGAAAGCCGGTCTCGCGCAGCTCCTGCCCCAGCGTCTCCTTGTCGTAGCGGCAGCGGTGCCCGAGCACCTCGTCGAGGCTCGAGTAGAGGTGCTGCCCCTGCGGCACGTAGAGCACCACCCGCCCGCCCGGCTGGAGGGCGCCGTAGATGTTCCGTAGCGACTGCAGGGGGTCGCGCACATGCTCCAGCACGTTCAGGCAGATCACGGTGTCGAACGTGCCCTGCCAGCGCTCGAAGCCGCGGGGGTCCTCCAGGTCGATCTGGTCGATCGTGAGGTAGGGCTTGCCCAGCGACAGGTTGCGGAGGTAGTGCAGATAGTTCGGGTTGATGTCGCTGGCCACGTAGAGGTCGCGCGGTAGGAGCCAGGAGGTGATGTTGCCGATACCCGCGCCGATCTCCAGCACCCGGGCGCCGACATAGGGCGCGATGCTGTCCGCCATCCAGCGGTTGAAGAGCTGGGCGCGCTCCAGGCTGTGCAGGATATGGGAGCCGTACTCGTCCTCGGCGTAGAGGTCGTCGATGATCCAGTACTTGAACATGGCGCGGAAGGCCTTGACCCCGTCCTTCCAGCCGATCTTCTTGCCCTCGCGGTAGGTGCGGCCGAGATAGCTGATCGGCACCTCGAAGATCCGGCACTCGCGCTTGGCGATTTTCGCTGTGATTTCGGGCTCCATGGCGAAGTCGTTCGAGCGGATCGGGATCGACTTCAGGAGCTCCGCCCGGAACATCTTGTAGCAGGTCTCCATGTCCGTCAGGCTCAGGTCGGTGAACCAGTTGCTCACGGCGGTGAGCATCTTGTTGCCGAGCGAGTGGCGGTGGTTGAGGACCCGCCGGCGGTCGCTCGGGAGGTAGCGCGAGCCGTAGACCACGTCGGCGCCATCCTCCAGGAACGGCCGGACCAGGCGGCCGTAGTCGTTGGGGTCGTACTCCAGGTCCGCGTCCTGGAACAGGATGAGGTCGCCGGTGGCCTCGGCGATCCCCTTGCGGATGGCCGCGCCCTTGCCTTGGTTGTGCTGCTCGAACAGCCGCACCCGGTCCGGGTGCTCGGTCGCGAGCGCGCGCAGGACCTCGGTGGTGCCGTCCCGCGAGCCGTCGTTGACGATGACCAGCTCCAGCTCGCGGATCTCGGGGACCGACACCCTGAGCACCCGCTCGACCAGCTCCCTGACCAGGAAACGCTCGTTGTAGACCGGGATGACGACGCTCAGCTTGAGGGCGTCCGGGGATGTCTCTTCACTTGCTTTCATGCGCGTTCGGGCGCGGATCGTAGCACAGGCGCCCCGGGGATGACCTCGTACCCGGCGGGCAGGACGCGCACGCGCCGGGGGCGACCCGTACGCGGCGCGTATGGCCTGTCCCCGCAGCGTACGACGCGCACGCGCCGCGGCTGAGCCGTGCGCGCCGAGTACGCGCCGTGTGCGAAGCGTACGGCTTGTACGCGAAGGGGACGGCGCGCACGCGGCGGGTATGACCTCGTCCCCGGCGGGTACACCTCGTACCTGAAGGGGATGGCGTCTATCCTGCGGGTAGCACCTCGTACCCGCCGCGCAGGACTTCTTCCCCCGATGGGGAGGCTTTCCCCAACGGCTCAGAACCCCTCCCCGGCCGGACGCGTGATACCTTGCCGTCGCCCATGCGCGCCTCCCCTCTCCCGCTGCAGGGAGACCCCGCCCGGGTGCCCCCCGACCGGTCCCCCGGCCCCGTCGACGTGATCGTGCCCGTGGCAGGGGCTCCGGAGGCGTTCGCCCGCTGTCTGGAAAGCCTGCTCGCCCATACCGATCTGGAGAGGGACCGGCTGGTCGTCGTGCTCGACGGTCCCCAGCCTCCGGGGATGCCGCGGCTGCCGGAGGGGGCGTTGGTGCTGGAGAATCCCGAACGGCAGGGGTTCGTGGTCAGCGTCAACCGCGGCATGTCCGCCGGCGGTCAACAGGACCGCGACGTCATCCTGCTCAACAGCGACACCCGCGTGACCGCGGGCTGGGTGCGCAAGCTCCAGGAGGCAGCGTACTCGGCGCCGGAGATCGCCACCGTCACCCCGTTCTCGAACAGCGCCACGATCTGCTCCCTCCCCCGCTTCCTGGAGACCAATGCGCTCCCCTCCGGCTGGGACGACGAGCGCTTCGGCCGCCTGGTCGAGGAGTGCTCGCTACGGGTCTATCCGCGGCTGCCCACGGGCGTGGGCGTCTGCCTGTACATCAAGCGCAAGGCGCTCGATGGGATCGGGCTCCTCGACGAGAAGAGCTTCGGAGAGGGGTACGGCGAGGAGAGCGAGCTCTGCATGCGTGCGCTCAAGGCGGGCTACGCCCACGTGCTGGACGACGCCACCTTCATCTTTCACGAGGGCCAGCGCAGCTTCGGGACGCGGCGGGGCTCGCGGGTGAGGTCCGCCCACCGGGCCATGCGGCGGCTCCATCCCGAGTACCTGGCCACGGTGGCGCGGTTCATCCGCGAGGACCCGGTCCGACCCCTGCGCGAGCGGGTGGTCTCAGCCCTGATTCCTGGAAGGACGATCCGGCCGCCCGAACGGGTGCTCCACCTGGTCCACGGCTGGCCTCCCTGGAACTCCGCGGGCACGGAGCTGTATGCCGCCGGGCTGGTCCGGAGGCAGGCCCGCCATAGGGAGGTCGCGGTCTACGCGCGCATCGCCGACCCGGAACGGTCGAAGGGGGACGCGATCGAGCTGCTGGACGGCGGCGCCCGCGTCCGGCTGATCGTGAACAACTTCAGGCAGCGCGACCCGCTCTCGCGCAATGCCCTGCGCGACCGGGGATTGGAGGCGGACTTCTCGCGCCTGCTCGACGAGGTCCGCCCCCGGCTCCTCCACGTCCACCATCTGGCGGGGCACGTGGCCTCTCTGGTCGGGATCGCGGCGCGGCGGGGGATTCCGATCCTCTTCCAAGTCCAGGACTGGTGGCAGCCCTGCGCCCGGGTCAACCTGCTCGATGCCTGGGGTCGCCTCTGCACCGGTCCGGGTCTTGCCAAGTGCGCGGCCTGCCGGCCGTTGACCCGGCTCCCGCTCCTGAACCGGCCGCTCTATGCCTACCGCTTCGCCCTGATGAAGAAGGCCCTGAGGAGTGCGGACGCCTTCGTCATGGGGTCCCGGTTCATCCACCAGAGCTACCTAAGGCTGGGATACCTGCGGCCTGATGATCCGGTCTTCGTGATCCCCTACGGCGTGGAGCTGGCGCCGCGTCTGAAGAGGGAGAGAGGCCAGCGGGGTCAACCGCTCCGCTTCGGGGCCATCGGCTCCTCCCTGCCGCACAAGGGGATGCACGTCGCCACCGAGGCTTTCGCCGGGATCGACCCGGACCGGGCGAAGCTGACGGTCTGGGGGAACCCGCCTTTCGAGGAGGAGCGCAAGCCCGCGATCTTTGCGGAGATGGACGCGCTGATCGTCCCCTCGCTCGGGCTGGAATCATTCGGTCTGGTTGCCCGCGAGGCCATGCACCACGGCGTGCCGGTGCTGGCGAGCGACCGCGGCGCTCTCCCCGAGATGTTCGACGGGGACCATGGAGCCCTCTTCGATCCCGAGGACCCGGCGTCGTTGCGCGCCTGGATCGAGCGGCTGATTGCGGAGCCGGAGATCCTGGACCGCTGGGCGGCGGTCCTGCCCCGGGTCAAGGGAATGGACGAGCACGCCGAGGAGATCGAGGCGGTGTACGAGCGGGTGCTGGGATGAGCGTGGTCTGGCGGGTTCTGCGGACGGAGGGGCTCCTCTCGGTGCGGGACCGCGCCCTGGACCGGATCGCCGAGGCTCGGAGGCGGCGGTCGTTCTCCCCGGCTCCGGAGAGCTGGAGGCCCGAGCCCGTCCGCGTCCTCCATCTCTCCGCGACTCCGCCGGCCCCTCGGCTCGGGGGTGTCCAGGCTCACCTCCTCCGAAGCCTGGATGCGAACAGCGCGCTCCTCTACCCCGAGACGGGCGGATGGCGGCTGGAGGTCCAGGGGCAGGCGCTCACCTTCCCCGGACTGCCGCCTTCTCCGGTCGCCCTGGAGGATGAAGCGTTCGAGAGGGCGGTCCGGTCGGCGGTTGGGGTCCTGGGAGCGACGGCCCTCCATGTCGAGGGGCTGGCGGGCCTCCCTCCCCTCTCCCTCCTCCGCTTCCAGGATCTGGAGCTGACCCTCTCCCTCCACGACTTCGCGGCCTTCTGCCCACGCCCTCACCTCTTGGAGCGCCCGCAGCTCCGCTTCTGCTTCTACTCGCGGGACCTCGACCGGTGCGGGCGCTGCCTGCGACAGGACTGGCCGGTCGAGGACGAGCTCCAGGCCGAGCGGAGAGCGATCGCGGCCGAGCTGCTGGCGACCGCCTCCAGCCTGATCTTCCCATCGGAGTTCCTCCGGCGGACGTACAACGAGCTCTTCCCAGGGCTCCCTCCGGAGCGGCAGCGCGTCGTCCCTCCCCTGGGAGGGCAGGCTGTCCCCCTGCCGCCGCCCTCCGGACCGGTCCGCCACGTGGCGCTCGTCGGAGGGGTTCAGGCGCACAAGGGGGCGCTGGTCTTCGAGGAGGTGGCCCGGCGGAGGGAGGATCTGCGCTGGACCGTGTACGGGGGAGGGGACCCCGTGATCCTCGCTCGGCTGCGGCGGCTGCCGAACGTCCGGATCCGCGGCTATTACCGCAACGGCACGCTCCCCCGCCTCCTGCGCGAGGACGGCGTGGACCTCGCGCTGCTCCTCTCGATCGTGCCCGAGTCCTACAGCCTTGTCCTTGATGAATGCGCCGCCGCGGGCGTGCCGGTGGTGGCGTTCGAGCTGGGAGCCGTGCCAGAGCGTCTGAGATCGGGACGGCTGGTCCCCCTGGAGGACGGGGCGGAGGGGATCATTGAGGCCCTGAGACGCCGCGAAAGTTGAAACGCAGCCCCTGAAACCCTCCATGCTACAATTCCGCTCCCTTCGCATGAGAATACCCCTGTGGCCACGAAATCGAACTGTTGAGAGGGCGGTGCCCGGCGAGCTCTCCGTGACTCGGGAGCACGTCCTCTGGGGCTACCGCCTTTTCCTCGACCGCGAGCCCGAGAGCGAGGCCCGGGTGGCGGACAAGATAGCCGCCTGGAAATCGGTGCGGCAGCTCCGGATCGACTTCATGACATCCCAGGAGTTCCGGGACAGGAACCCGGACCTCGCCCTGACCAACGAGCCGCTGGTCGTCATCCGGGAGATCTCGCCGGGGCTCCGGCTGTTCATCGACCTCTCCGACCAGGTCGTGGGGATGGGCGTCCTCCGCGGGCGATATGAGACCGAGGAGCTGGAGCTCGTCCGCCGCCACGTCCGCGCCGGCGACACCGTGCTGGACATCGGCGCCAACATCGGCTTTTTCACCATGAACCTGGCGGCCATGATCGGAAGCGGCGGCAAGGTGTACGCCTTCGAGCCCTCGCCCCGGATCGCCGACCTTCTGGAGCGCTCCGTGGCCGAGAACGGCTTTGGCGACCGCGTCGAGGTGGCGCGGGCCGCGGTCGCCGACCAGCCGGGACGGCTGGGGCTTTTCCTGGGCAACGACTCGCTGAACCTGAGCGGCTCCTACCTGGTGCGGAACGAGGTCGCGCCGGACATCCCCGGCAGGGTCCTCGAAGTGCCGGTGCTCCAGCTCGACGCCGAGCCGATCCGCCGCCCGGTCTCTTTCATCAAGATCGACGTCGAGGGCGCGGAGCCCCTCGCGCTGCGCGGAGCCCGGAACATCCTGCGCGAGGACCGGCCCACGATCCTGGCCGAGCTCAACCCGAGCCAGCTCGCGCGCGTGGCCGGGTGCAACCCGGCCGACTTCCTGGCCGAAATGGAGGCCCTGGGGTACGCCTGCCGGACGCTCGGGGGCCGGGCGGTCCGCACTTCCCAAAACTTCCCTGAAGGCGACATCCTTTCCGTCGTCTTCGCCCCTCGCTGACCCGGATGGATGGACGGCAGCCGGAGGTCTGGGACCTCCACTGGAAGGAGCTGCGCAAGGAGCGGTCGCTCTTCGGCACCCTGGCGTCGCTCGTGCGCCGCTTGGTGCTCGGCCGTGCCGTGCGCCACTACACCGGCCGCTACTTCCCGCGCCAGGGGTGGCTCGCGGACGCCGGGTGCGGCACGGGACAGGCCTCGGAGCGGATCGAGCCCGCGGAGCGCCGGCTGCTGGGGCTCGACTTCTCCCTGGAGGCGCTGCTCGACGCCCGCCGCGCCTCCTACCGCGCCCTGGTGCAGTGCGACATCCGCCACCTGCCGTTCCGCGACGGCTCCCTGGCCGGAGTCTGGAACCTGGGGGTGATGGAGCACTTCCACCCGCCGGAGGGGCACGAGATCCTGCGCGAGGTCGGCCGTACCCTGCAGCCGGGCGGAGCCGCGCTCCTGTTCTGGCCTCCCGAGATGGGCTCCTCCCGGATGGTCCTCGGACCCATCGAGTGGGTACGCACCCGTCTGACCGGCAAGCAGTTCGAGTTCTTCCCGGCGGAGGTCAACCGCCTGCGCTCGTTCCGGCACGCCCGGGATATGCTGAGCGGCGGCGGCCTCGAGCCGGCCGCGGTTCATTTCTCCCTCCATGACCTCTTCATCCACTTCGTGGTCGTAGGCAGGAAGCCCGCCGCGTGAAGATCGTCGCGGTCGTGGCCGCCTATGACGAGGAGAAGACCATCGGGACCCTGACCCGACGCCTCCTGGCCACCTTCCAGGGGATGGAAGGCCTGGATTCCGAGCTGCTCTTCGTGGTCGAGGGACGGGACGAGACCCGCTCGATCCTCGAAGAGATTTCCCGCGAGAGCCCGGGTATCCGCATCCTCTACAACCCGGAGCCGTCCGGCCTCGGCGCCGCGTTCCGGCGCGGGTTCGACGCGGTGCCCGCCGACGCCGACTATGTCCTTACTCTCGACGCCGACCTCAACCACCAGCCCGAGGAGGTGCCGCGCCTGCTCCAGCGCCTGCGCGAGTCCGGGGCCGACATCCTGGTGGGGTCGCGGTTCCTCGACGCCAGCGAGGTCGAGGGGTCTCCCCTGTGGAAACGGATGCTGTCCGGCTCGGTCAACCTGCTGATGCGCTTCCTCTACGGCGTGAGCGTCCACGACAAGACCTCGGGGTTCCGCCTCTACCGGGCCGAGGCGCTGCGGGAGATCGAGTTCCGGCGCAGCGGCTTCGCCTTCCTCCCCGAGATCCTGATCCGCGCCCACCAGATGGGTCTCGAGGTGGTGGAGGAGCCGATCCACTTCATCTTCCGGCGCGAAGGGAAATCCAAGATGGCCTTCTGGCGCACCAGCCTGAGCTACCTCGCCCTGCTGGGCGCCCGCTTCGACCTGCGCCCGAGCCGGCGAGGCCGGCGATGACGGCGCCGACCGCAATACCGGGCATGCGCACGGGGCCGTTCGCCCTCCTCCTGGGCGCCACGGTGTTCGCCCTCGCCCTGCTGTTCTACTTCCCGACCCTGGGCTCCTCCTGGGCCTACGACGACATCGACTACATCAACCAGGCCGCGGACACCATGGCAGGCGAGCGCGGGTTCGCGGCCCTCCTGCTGCGCCCCCAGGGGGAGCACATCATCACCGGCTTCCGGCTCGTCCTGCACGCCAGCCTGAAGCTCTTCGGCATCGACGCGTTCCCCTACCGCCTGCTCGTCCTGATGACCCACGCGGCCTCGGCGCTCTTCCTCGGCCTCCTGGCCCGGCGCTACACCGGATCGGCCGCGGCCGGCCTGGCCGCGGGCATCACCTACGTGGGGGCCTCCGGGTTCTCCTCCATGTGGGTCTGGTTCCCGTCGGGGGCCACCGTGCCGTTCGCCATGGCCCTCCTGACCGGCGGCCTGCTGGCCCTGGCCTGGCGCGACCGGCTGGGGGTGCGCAACGCCCGCCTGATCGCGGGCGCGGCCCTGGTCGCGGCGCTCTTCACCGAGAGCACGCTCGCCCCCCTTGCCGCGCTCCCCCTGGCCCTGGACGAGTACGAGCGGCGGCGGCACGGGAAGCCGCGCCGGCCCGTGGGGCTGTTCTCCATCTTCTGCGTCGTGGCCATGGTGTCGGTGGCGGGCCTGGCCTCGTACCTCTACACGCAGACCTTCGGCCCGCGGGTATCCCTGAACCTCTGGCAGGGCATCCCCCGCTCCGCCTTCCTCCTGCTCGTCGCGCCGTTCCGGCTGTTCTTTCCCGGCGTCCCGGTCGCCGCTTCCGATCCCGGCGTGCGCACCGCGATCCTCGGCGCGGTCCTCGGCCTCGCCGTCGCCGCGCCGGTCACCGCGCTCCTCCTCGGCCTCTGGCACCGCGGCGCCCCCCGCCTGGCCGGGATCGCGGCGCTCCTGGCCATCGGCCCGCTGGGAGTCGTGGGCCTGGTCGGCCTCGGCCGCTGGCGCACGAGCTACTGGGAGCTCTATGACGCGGACCGTTACTTCTTCACCCTGCTCGTCCCGGTCTCTCTGCTGGCCGGGGCCGTGGCCTTCTCGGTGGCCGGGCATCTGAAGGGCTGGCCTCGCCGCTACCGTGCGGCCCTGCTGCTGCTCGTGGTTGCCGGCCTGGGCTCCGAGCTCCTGCTCCACCGCCGCGCCCTGCTTCGCCGCATCCCGTTCGACGTCTACCAGGCCCATGAGACCCGGTTCGAGCAGCTCGGGCGCCTCGCCGAGCTCCTGGAAGCCGCGGCCCGCGACCTCCCTCCGGGCTCCCCGCCGCTCGAGGTCCCGGACACCTCGCTCTGGTTCCCGGACGTCCACAACGGCCACGTCACGACCCGCGTCCTGCTCCACGTGCTGGGCCGCGGCCCGGGCGCGCGGCTGCGCCTCGCCAAGGACAGGGTGGGCGAGCGCGACGCCCGCATCCTCAACCCGGTGCTCGACGCCTGGGCGCGGGAGATCGGCGCCCCCCTCCCCTACCTCGCGATCCGCGACGGCCGGCTGGAGGACGCCAGCACCACCCCGCTCGCCGATTTCCGCCAGGGGCCGCAGCCCGAGGTCGTGGCGAGCGGGTTCCACGACTGGGAGCCGGGCGGCTACCGCTGGATGTCGGGGCGCGGCGAGCTGCGCCTGACCCTGGCCGCGCGCAGGATGATCTTCATCCTCGCAACGGTGCCCGAGGCCCTGCCCCTGAACATCCAGGTGACCGCCGTGGACGATGTTTCCGGCATCCCGGTCCCGGTGGGGATGATCGAAGTGAAACAGGCACCGGCCAACCTCTACGTCCTCGACGCCGTCCCCTTCCTGACCCGCTTCGGCAACGGCCGCCGCGTGCGGCTCGTGCTGGAGAGCGACCGCACCTGGCAGCCGTCCGCCCTGCTCCCCGGCTCGTTCGACCCGCGCGACCTCTCGGTCCAGGTCGTTACCGCCGGCTGCGAGATGCCCCCGGAATAAAAGCGTTCCTGCTATACTTGTCCCAGGATATGTCCATCAAGATTCGGAAGCACCGCGCCGGCGCGACCGGCCTGGCAGGCATTCTCCTGCTCCTCCTGCCGGCGCTCGCCGCGGGCCAGAACGCCCCTCCGGTCAAGCCCGGTTTCCCCGTCGAGCTCCCCGGCCAGACCGCGGACGAGGCCGCCGCCGTGGGCAGCCACATCGTGGCCGCCGACCTCGGTCTCACCCCGGGCTACAAGTCCCTGGTCTTCGGCCTGCGCAACGGCAAGCTGTACGTGGTCAGGCGCAACGGCAACGGCACCTGGAGCACGGCGCCCGGCTGGCCCAAGCAGCTCCCCAACCACGTCTACTCCAGCCCCGCAGTCGGCGACCTGGACGGCGACAGCGAGCCCGACATCGTGGTGGGCTTCGGCTCGGTGTCGACGCAGGGGCTCGGCCACGGTGGGGTGAGGGCGTTCAACGTCGAAGGCGATCAGCTCTGGGAGGTGCAGACCTCCGACGTCACTCCGGGCCCGGCCAACGGCCTGCGCGACCCGGTCATGTCCACCCCCGCCATCGGCGACATCGACGGCGACGGCGCGGTGGAGGTGGTGTTCGGGGCGCTCGACCACAAGCTCTATGTGGTCAACGGCGAGAACGGGCAGTCGCATGCCCCCGGGGTCTGGCCCAAGGACATGCAGGACACGGTGTTCTCGTCCCCGTCCCTCCACGACATGGACGGCGACGGCAACCTGGACATCATCATCGGCACCGATTACTTCATGACCAACGGCGGCCGGCTCCGGGTCCTGCGCGCCAACGGCACCGAGCTGCCGGGCTTCCCCAAGGAGATCGACCAGGTGGTCAGCAGCTCGCCGGCCGTGGGCGACATCGACGGCGACGGCAAGCCGGAGATCGTCCATGGCACCGGGACCTTCTTCCCCAACCGGCTGGAGAGGGTCTACGCCTGGAAGTGCGACGGCTCGGCCGTGCCGGGCTGGCCGGTGGCGGTCACCGGCCAGGTCCATACCTCCCCCGCGCTCGCCAACCTGGACGGCGACCCCCAGCTGGAGGTGGTGGTGACCGCGGACAACACCCGCTCCAGCACCCAGTTCCGCCTCTACGCCTTCCAGGGCAACGGCAGCCAGATCTTCTCCACCGTGATCCGCGACTTCTTCAACCAGAGCCTCAGCGGCGCCGAGCCGGTCGTGGCCGACGTCCTGGGCGACACGGCCCTCGAGATCCTGGTGCCCACCAACGGCGAAGTGGCGATCTTCAACCTGGCGGGCGCGCAGCTCACCGAGACCGACAACTTCCCGGACGATCCGGCGAAGCCGAACCTCATGACCCAGGACTCCATTTCCGCGGTGGCCGTGACCGACCTGGAGACCGACGCCTCGGACAACAAGATCGAGATCCTGGTGGTCTCGGCGCGGGACTTCCCCACCCAGACAATCACCGTGGTCCAGGCCTGGAACCCCGTCAACCGCACCTCGACGCCGCCCTGGGGCTTCTTCCGCCGCAGCGCGGACCGGCGCGGCACGGCGCCGGGTACCGGCGCCTGCGCAGGCTGCCCCGGCGAGACGCCGCCGCTCGACCTCCACACCCTCACGCCCTGCCGCCTCGTGGACACGCGCAACGCCGTGGGGCCGCGGGGGGGACCGGCCCTCGCCTCGGGAGTCGGGCGCAGCTTCGTCCTGACCGGCGTCTGCGGCGTCCCCGCCATGGCCCGGGCCCTGTCGCTCAACGTCACCGTGGTGAGCCCCACGGGCGGAGGCAACATCCGCTTCTCCCCCGGCTGCCCGCCGACCCAGGCCAGCGGCATCAACTTCAGCGCCGGGCAGACGCGGGCCAACAACGCGCTCCTGGAGCTGGGGGCCGGAGGGGTGCTGACCGCCACTCCCTCCATCACCGGCTCGGGGACCGTCCACCTGGTCATCGACGTCAACGGATACTTCGAGTAGAGGACCCCGTTTCGTGCTGCGTGCTAGAGTGCGCACAGTACCGGAATGGTGGTTCTCTTCGACGTCCTCGTCATTGCGGCGATAGCGGCCGGGCTGCTGTGGGGGTGCGGAATCCCCCTGGCGCGCCTGCTCCTGCCGCGGCGCCTCCAGCCCCTGCTGCCGCTGGTGGCCCCCTTCCTGGGTCTCTCGCTGATCTCGGCGCTGTGCCACTGGGCCGGCTCCCTGGGCGGGACGCTGCGCCACTTGCGCTGGCCGGTCGTGGCGATCGCCGCCGCCGGCTGGATCTTGATCCTGGCGGACCGGCGGCTCCGCAGCTCCCCCCGCGGCTCGGCGCCGGCCCTCGCGGCCGGCCTCCTCGCCTTCCTGCTCGCGGCCGTCCCCCTCTTCAAGCTCGGCTACCTCACGACCCTGGGCGCGACCGTGGACGGTATCTCTTACGCGGTCCGCTCCGAGTACCTCCAGGATGCTCTACCCTTCCGGAACAATCTTTCGCCCGGCAAGCCCTGGCTCGGTTGGGTGATGGGCCAGATCGAGCTCATCCGCCTCGGCGACGTCCAATTCACCGGCCTGCTCGGCCTGCTCACCGGGCGGCGCAGCTACGAGCTGCTCACCGCCGTGGCGGCGCTGTTCTTCGCCCTGACCTCTGTCGCCGTGTTCGCCTGGGCGCGCACCGGCCTGCGGCTCCCCCGGCGCGCGGCCCTCTTCGCCGCGCTGCTGGCGGGGAGCCACAACCTCCTCCTCTGGCCGGTCTACGACAACTTCCTCTCCCAGGCCGTTGCGACCAGCCTCATTCCCGTGGTGCTCGCCTTCGCTGTCGAGGGGCAGCGCCGGCCGGACTGGCGGACGGCGGCCCTCGCCGGCGTGCTCCTGAGCGCGCTGATCTCGATCTACCCTGTCTACGCGGCCTACACCCTCGCCGGGGTCCTGGCCTTCTGGGGTGTTGCCTGGCTGTCGCGTCCGGGCCTCGGGCGCAACCTGGGGCGGGCCGCCCTCTGGTGGCTGGGGGCATCGGCCTGCGCCGCGGCCTGGAACGGCGTCGCCCTCGTCCGTTCCGTCCGCGAGCTCGGCTTCTTCTCGCAGGTCCTCGACCCGGATAGGATCCAGAGCGCGGGCACGGGCAACATCCTCGTCTTCCCGCCCTTCATCGAGGTCTTCGGCCTGGTGGCCCACGCGGATGCCGCCTATGGCGGGGGCCTGGAGCGCAATCCTCTCGCGCTGCTGAACGTGTTCGGCCTGGGGCTCGCCGCGCTGGCGCTCTTCGGGTGGTGGCACCTGAGGCCGCGCGCCCGCATGGCCGCCGCCGTCCTGCTCCTGACCGGCCTCGCCCTGGCCGCCCAGCAGCGATGGGGGATCAACCCTCCCGACGGCTACCCATACGGCTGGTACAAGTCGGTCTCGGCCCTGGCGCCGCAGGTGGTGGCGCTCCTCGCGGCGGGCCTCGCCGCGCTCTGGCGGTACCGGTCCAAGCGTTGGCTCGCCGCTCTGGCGGGGCTCCTGCTCCTGGGGATCAACGTCAAGTGCTCCCTGTGGACCCAGTCCTACGTCCTGGAGGTCCGGGTCCCGGAGGACCGGGTCCCCGTCGACCGGGAGCTGATCGAAGCCGCGCAATCGGCCTCCCGGCTCGGCCCGGACGACTGGCTCCTCCTCGATCTCTCCTCGGGTCTGCGCCCGCACTGGCTCGGCTACCTGCTGCGGGACCACAAGGTCCGCTACCGTGACCGCCTCTGGATCATCCACGTGGAAACCCCGGGCGAGGCCGGCGCCTTCTTCCGGTACGCGCTGGTCGACCTGGAGGAGCGGCGCGGGGCCGCTGGCGAGCCCTGGTACGACCCCGGGAGCTACGTCCGCCTGTGGGGCAACCGGCGCTACGAGCTCAGGATGCGGCGCGACTCGGCCATGGCGAGCACGTTCTGGGGGCGCCGCTGGCCGCAGGGCGAGGCCGTGGCGCTCGCCATCGCCGCCGGGCGCGGCACCCCGGCGACAGCCGCGGTCTCCCTGGGCGCGGAGGCGCGGGATCTCTCGCTGGGGGCGGGTACGCCCCGGACCGTCCAGATGCGGGTCTTCAGCGCCGGTACCGGAGCGCGTTTGGCCGTCCAGGGGCTTGGCGCGCCGGTGGATCTCCCCCCCGGCGGCTGGCTCGTCGACCTCGACCTGGCATGCGCCGGTGCCGCTGGCTCCGGCCGCTTCGTCGTCAGCCACACGGAAGGCGACGCGCTGCTCGCTGATGTCCAGGTGCTGGGGGCCGTCACCGGGCAGGCGGGGGCCTGCGTGGAGACCTCCCCCCTACCGGAGGGAGCTGCCTACGTGGAGCAGCAGATCCTCGACGGCCACCGGGTGCGGCTCGACGCGGTCCTCCTGCGGCCGCGGGGCGAGCAGCGCGTCTACCGGCTCAGCTACCACATCGGAGAAGAGAAGGGGGGGCAGTTCGGAGTCTGGAGCCTCGATTTCCAGCCCGGGACGCGGGTGCAGAGAGGCACCCTGGAGCTCGACCTCGGCGACCGCTCGGCGGCCGGCGCGATCGACGGCCGGCCCACCGCGCCGGAGACCTGCTGCTTCGACAAGCAGGCGAGGTCTTTCGAAGGCGGCATCGCCTGGTGGCGGCTCCACCCGACCGAGCAGCTCCGGGTCGAGCCGATGCTCTGGTTCCTCCGCTCCGGAAGCGGGTCTGTCGAAGTGAGCCGCTCCCTCCCGGTCGCCCGGCTCGAGATCCTGCCGGATATTACTGTAACGAAGCCGGCGCTCCCATCGCCCTATTGACGTCCCTGCGCTCCGGGGCTTATCGTTGTTAGGAACCACCGGTATATCTGCGTCGCTGCTTATACAGCAATCGATTGTCCTTAAGAGAGGAAAAGGGAAATGAGAAGCTGGACCAACCGAATCTTTGTCATCGTCGCTGCTCTCGCGATCAACGGCTCCGTCCTGCACGCGCAGGCGACCCGCACCTGGGTCTCGGGAGTCGGCGACGACGCCAACCCCTGCAGCCGCACGGCGCCCTGCAAGACCTTCGCTGGCGCTATCTCGAAGACCGCGACCGGAGGTGAGATCAACGTCCTCGATCCGGGCGGCTTCGGCGGGGTGACCATCACCAAGTCCATCACGATCTCCTCCGAAGGTTTCGAGGCCGGCGTGCTCGTGTCGGGCACCAACGCCATCATCGTCAATGCAGGGAACACTGGCATCGTGGTTCTCCGCGGGCTCGACTTTGAGGGCCTCGGAACGGGCCTCTCCGGGATCAGGGTGCTGTCGGCCGGCTCCGTCCACGTCGAGAACTGCACGATCAACCGCTTCACTCAGTTCGGTATCGACTTCGCCCCCACGAGCGTTACGACCCACACCGCCCAGCTCCACGTCAGCAACTCGATCATCCGCAACAACGCGGGCATTAATAGCGGCGGCATCCGCATCAAGCCGGGTGTCAACGTATCGGCCGTGGGCATGATCGAGAACACCCAACTGAGGAACAGCAACGTCGGTCTCCGCGTCGAGGACAACAGCAGGGTAACGGCCAAGGACACCACGGCTGCCGGGAACACCACTGCCGGCTTCCTCGCCGTCGGGAGCGCCTTGGCGTCGACCCTGAATCTCGACGATTGCGCCGCGATCGGCAATGTGAACGGCGTAAAGGCGGACCTCGGTCTCGCCACGATCCGGGTCAGCGACTGCATGGTCGCCGGCAACACCACCGGCTTCAACACCTCCGCCGGCGGCCACATCGCCACCTTCGGCGACGTCATGAACGCCGACGCCAACAATGGCGTGATCGATGCTGACATTCCGAAGCAGTAGATAAGCTCCGGTGCGTGAAAGCCCTCCTTGCCAGGATCGGAAGGAGGGTTGTCCGCTAGATCACGAGCGCCGCCAGGTACTCCAGAGCCGGATCCAGCGTCCGCGCCACCGCCACGCTGAGGTCTCCTCCATGAACGCCACGCGCTCCCGCCAAGACTCCAGCTCATGGTAGAGCAGGTCCCGCTCGGTCTGCAGGCGCTCCTGGTCCGCGAGCAACCGGTCGCGCTCGGCGTCCAGCGCCTCCCGCTCGCGGATGGCCTCGGTAAGTTGGATGGCGACGCGGTCCCGCTCCTCGGCGAGCGCCTTCAGCTCTTCCGCACGGTTCTCCCGCAGCCGCTCGGCCTCGTCGAGAAGGCTCCGCGATTCGCGCTGGATGGCCTGTATCTTCATCAGGAGCTGCGGCAGGCGCCGCAGGTAAAGGTCGCGGTGTTTTTCGACGATGTAACGCTGCTGGGGCTGCCCGACCTCGGGGGTGGCGCAGGGCGAGCTCATCGACCGGGGGCGCACCCTGTACTCGAACGCAGCCCCAGGCAGGTGATGGAAGCGCCAGCCGCGCTCGGCCGCAGAGATCCAGAGCTCCCAGTCCTCCCAGCACTGGAAGGGCATGGCGCAGTCGAAGCCCCCGCACTCGGACCACGCGCTCTTGCGGATCACGGTGCAGGCGTCGATGAAGTTGCCCGTCAGGAGCAGGTCGATGTCGAACTCCGGGACCTGGACCAGTCCCGAGCGCAGGCCGAGCTCGAACCGGTCGCCATAGACCACCCCCACCCGCGGATCCTGGTCGAGCACGCGCATCGCCGTCTCCGGGAATCCTGGGAGGAGCCGGTTGTCGGAGTCGAGCGGCAGGATATAGGAGCCGGTCGCCAGCTCGATGCCCCGATTGCGCGCGGCGGAGAGGCCCCGGTTCTCCTGGTGCACCACGAAGTAGCCGGCCGCCTCCAGCGCGGCAAGCACCTCCAGGGTCCGCGGCTGCCGCGAGCCGTCATCGATCACGATCAGCTCGTAGGGCTCGGCGATGCTGCGCTCGGCGCTGGCCACCGCCTCGACCAGGAGCTCTCCATGGTTGAAGCAAGGGACGATTACCGAGAGGCGGACCGGCGCAGCGCCGGGGGTGGAGAGCGCCCGGCGCTGCGGCATGCGGTGGGTCTCCCAGAGGCCGGAGGACGGCAGGTCGGCCTCGGCGTCGAGGTCAGCCAGCAGCCGCACCGATCCCGGGGAGGTCGCCGCCACCAGTCCGACCAGGGGGTCGGCGCCGCCGGTAGTCCGCAGCTGGCCCGCTCCCACGATCTCCCGCAGCCGCTCCTCCGCGAGATCGAGACCGAGCCGCTCCGCGAGGAGGGCCCGGAAGCGCCCGGGATCGCGCATCAAGGCATTGACGCTGACCAGGAGCGAGCGCTCCCGGTGGCGCCGGTGGAAGTCGAGGACGTGGCGGTTGTAGAAGGCCCAGATCCGGTGCGCGTACTCGGGGTTGCGGAGGAAGACCTCGGCGCCCAGCCGCTGCATCGAGTCGGCCACGTCCCAGGGATAGCGGTAGACGAGCAGGTAGCGGGCATCCTCCAGGAGCCCGTCCCAGAAATCGAGGGCGAGCGTGGTCCGCGGGTCCTTCCACCCCCAGGGCCTCCCCGGACGGCGATGAGCCTCGATCAGGGCGCGAGCCGCCTCCCGGTAGAGCGGGAACCGCTTCCGGTCCAGCCGCTCGTGCTCGGTCCACCCCCAGTCACGGTGTCCGCCGTCGTCCGCGGGCGTGGAGTCCGTGAGCATCCGCTGCTGCAGGGAGAGGAAGCCGATGTCTTCGAAATAGCCCTGAGGGTTGGCCTGGTCGGCCGCGAGCAGCCGCTCGCCCATATCCACGCCGGCCGCGGCCGCCACGGAGGCGACCAGCGACGTGCCTGAGCGGTGCATCCCGGTCACGATCAGCGGCATCGTCCACATCGGCGCAGAAGACTAAGGCCAAACCGGCACGGCCGCAACGGCGGGATGAACTTGACGGCGTTCTGTGTTATCCTCCCTTAAAAGGAGGAGGACTACATCGTGAAGCGGATCTACGTTTTCAGCGCTACCCTGCTGGCCCTGGCCACTCTGTTGACGGCCGTACCGGACGTCGCCTATGCCGACGGACCTTTCCGGTTCTTTGCCATCACCCCCTGCCGGATCTTCGACTCCCGCACCGACGGCGACGGCGTGACGCCCCTGCCCAACGGCGTCCACTCGGTCCGGGTCCAAGGCACCTGCGGCGTCCCGGTGGGAGCCAAGGCGGCAGCCCTGAACGTGACCGTCGTCACTCCGAACCGGTCCGGCCACATCACCATCTGGCCGGTGGGAGCCTCGGAGCCTACGGTGTCCACCCTGAACTTCCTGGCCAACGAGTCGGCCCTGGCGAACGGCGCGATCGCGCCGCTGGGTCCGGACAATGGCGGGGCCAACGACCTGAGCTTCCGGTATTCGATGGCGAACGCTCCGGGCACGGGACACATCGTGTTCGACGTGACCGGCTATTTTGCCACGGTGCCCTGAAACGGCACGGTGCTGTGAGCCAAGAGGGCGGCCTTCGGGCCGCCTTTTCGCATTTGTGCTCCTAGGCCTCGTCCTCGCGGCGAGCCTCCTGCCCCGTCTCCCCCTGCTCGCCAACGCGGAGGCGGGATTCACCTCGGACGAAGCCGTCAACGCCCTGGCCGTCCAGCACCTCCTGGATGGCAGGGAGATCTCGGCCTTCAGTTGGGACGCGACCTATTACGGGATGGTCGAGGGTCTCCTGGCCATCCCCTTCGTCGCTGTCCTGGGTCCGACCGCGCTGGCCTTCAAGCTTTCGGCGGTCGTCGGATTCCTCCTCCTGGTGGTGGCTGTGTTCCTCCTCGGCCGCGCCCTCTATGGCGAGACCGAAGGGATCGTGGCCGCGGCGCTCCTGACCGTCTTCTCCCCTCAGCTCCTGTTCTGGAGCACGCTGGCCGTCAGCGGCTTCTGCTTGATCGTCGCCTGGGGAACATTGACGCTGCTCTGCCTGCTGCGAGTGTTGAAGACTCCCTCCACTCTCCGTTTCGCGATGCTCGGCTTTCTGGCCGGGTTCGGCTTCTATATCTTCGAGCTCTTCCTCCCCTATCTCGCGCTCCTTCTCCTCGCGGGAGGAATCGCCCTCCTCAGGGGGCAGCGGCTCGGCAACCTGACCAACCTGGTAGTCGTGGCCGGAGGCTTCGCGGTCGGCGCGGCTCCCAAGATCGCGCTGCTCTGGTCGGGCGGACAGGGCACCAAGCGTCCGGCCTACGCCCTCGCCGGGGGTGAGCAGATCCTCTCGAACCTCCGGCTGCTGATACGCGACTGCATCCCCGCTCTCTTTGGGGTGAACCTCCGCCTGGGGAAGCTTGCCGCAGGCCTCGGCGCCCTCCTGCTCCTGGGCTATGCCGCGGCCTGGGTCTGGGGGATCGTGCGCGTGGCCCGGCCAACCGAGGACGGCGGGCGGAGGTGGATCGAGGCGTTGCTCGTCGTGCTCGTCCCTCTCGTGGCCCTGCTCTTCGTCCTCAGCCCCAACCCCCAGGACGCGGGCTCCAACCGCTATCTCCTGCCTGGGCTGAGCGCGCTGCCCCTGGCGGGCGCCGCCCTGGTGCGGCTGGGGCGCCGGAGCCTCTCCGCGGCCCTTGCCGCGGGGCTCCTCGCGGTCGCGCTCCCTGCCGCGCAGTCGGTCGCGTGGCTCGTCGACCGAGGCTTCCTGACCCCCAGGCTGGAGGTGGCCGTGAAGCGGGAGCCGCTCCGCGACCTCCTCCAGGTACTCGAATCGCTCGGGCTGGAAGGAGGCTACGCCCGGTACTGGGACGCGTACAAGGCGACCTTCCTCGCCGGCGAGAAGCTCGTGTTCGTCCCCTACATGGGCTGGAACCGCTACCCACCCTACTCCCAACGGTTGAGCGGGACGGAGCGGGTCGCCTGGGTCTTCCCCGGAGAGCAGGTGGACCTCCCACCCGCCGGTCACGCCGAGGTGGGCCTGCTGGAGGGGCAACTGCTCAACCAGCTCGCCAGCTCCGGCCGTCCGTACCGGGTGCTCCGCGTTGCTGGTTATCGCGTCTACCTGGGAATCAGCGGGCGGCTCCTGCCGCCGCCGCTGCCTGTGCAACCCGTCCCCCTCGCGCGTCCGCAGGCCGATTTCCTCTCAGCCGCCGTGCCGGCGCGGGTCGCGGCCGGCTCGGAGATCACCGTCCCGGTGAAGGTGCTCAACCGGAGCGATGCCGCCTGGTCGGCGTCCGGGCTCCCCTTTCAGGCCGGTGCCCTGCGGGTCACCGCCTCCTACCGTTGGCTTGCGCCGGACGGCCGTGTCGTCGTAGGCGAGGGTGAGCGCTCGCTCCTGCCAGCCGATGTTCCGCCAGGCGGGACGATCGAGATGATCGTGCGGGCGCGGGTCCCGGAGGTTCCGGGCCCCCATGTCCTCCGCCTCGCCTTCGTCCAGGAAGGTGTTGCCTGGTTCAGCCTCTCCGACCATCCGGTCGAGGTCGTCCCTCAGGCAAAGATGCGCGAGCGGTAGATCCCCTTCTTGTGCAGCTTGTAGCGGAACAGCACGCCCAGGATCGACAGCCCGTAGACCACGCTCCGTCCGAAGCCGATCTGGGACGCCTCGTCGAAGTACCGCGTGGCGATCGGGACCTCCCGCAGCCTCATCCCCTTGATCACGCCCTGGGCGATGATCTCGGTGTCGAACACGAAGTCGTCCGAGTTCGCCTCCAGGTCCACCGCTTCGAGGTAGCGGCGGCTGTAGGCGCGCAGGCCCGAGTGGTACTCGGAGAGGAAGACGTAGAACGTGGCGTTGGCCACGGCCGTGAGGAACAGGTTGGCGAAGTACTTCCACTTCGGCATGCCGCCCTCCAGGGGCTTGCCGCCGAGCATGCGGCTGCCGAAGACCGCGTCGCACTGCTGCCGGAGCAGCGGTGTGACCAGCTCGGGAATGTACTTCGGGTCATACTGGTGGTCGGGGTGGACCATGACGACGATGTCCGCCCCGCGGGCAAGCGCCTCGGCGTAGCAGGTCTTCTGGTTGCCGCCATAGCCGCGGTTCTTCGGATGGACCACCGTGTGGAGACCGAGCTGGCGCGCGATCTCGACGGTGCGGTCCCGGCTCGCGTCGTCGACCAGGATGACGTCGTCCACCCAGTCGAGCGGCAGATCGCGATAGGTGCGCTCGAGCGTCTTCTCGGCGTTGTACGCCGGCATCACGACGCAGATCTTCTGGGTCCTGTTGGAGGGGCTTTCCGGATTCACGGGTGCAGTTTACCGCATGCCGGGACCAAGGTTGCGGCCGGCAAGCGGGGGTTAGTATACTCAGCTGCCTTCGCGCATTCACTCCAGCGCACTACTCAAGATGGACCGACTCGACGAGACCACGGAAGCGCAACGCTGCGGCCAGTTGGAGGCGAAGGCCTTCGACATGCGCCTGCGCGAGCTCGAGAGCCGCGAGCGGGTGGACCGGCTGACTCGTCTGGTGGCGGAGCGGCCGGATCTCGCGGCCGCCCCTGCGCCGGCGCCTGCCGGAGCCGACTCGGCACAGGTCGATCGGCTGCAGCGGCAGGTGGCGCTGCTCGCCGATTACCAGCAGGCGGTCCTCCGCTCCAAGGGGTGGCGGGCGGTCCAGCTCCTGCGGCGTCCATTCGGGCGGGCCTGGTGAGCTAATGGAGTCGGATGAGTCGAAGCAGATCGCCCGCTTGCAGTCCCGCGTGGCCGCGCTGGAGGCTCTCCTCGAGCGGCGCTCCCGCGAGCTGCGGCTGATCCAGAAGCACGTCTGCCATCGCGACATGCTGGTCATCTCGCGGGTCTCCGCGGGTCTTGCCCCCCTCCCCTTCGGGCCGTTCGACCCCGAGTTCTGGCACGAGACCACGGCGCTCACCCCCGCGGAGGTCCAGGAGACCCTGGAGACCCTGTGGAGCTCGCTCGAAGTGGTGGAGCCGGGCTGATGGTAGCGCGCAAGGCCACCCTCATCGTCCTCGCCTGGAACAAGTGGCACCTCACCCGCCGCTGCCTGGAGACCCTGCGCGAGACCGACCTCACCGGGGCCGAGGTCCTGGTCGTCGACAACGGGTCCATCGACGAGACGCCGCAGCGGCTGGCCGAGATCCCCTGGGTCCGCACCCTCGTCCTGCCGGGCAACCTCGGCTTCGTCCGCGGCAACAATGCCGGGATCGAGGCCTCGGACCCCGAGTCCGACATCGTCCTGCTCAACAACGACCTGGAGTTCACCCAGCGCGACTGGCTCCAGCGGCTGCGAGAGTGCGCCCACTCGGCCGCTGACCTGGGGGTCGTCGGCTGCCGCCTGATTCAGCCCGACGGCAGGCTGCTCCACGCCGGGACCTACATCCTGCCGGACACGATGTGGGGGCAGCAGATCGGCGGCCTGGAGCGGGATATCAATCAATACCCGGGCGTGTGCCGGGTTGAAGGGATCGTCTTCGCCTGCGCCTACATCCGCCGCGAGCTGATCCGGGCCATCGGCGGCCTCGCGCTCGACTACGAGTCCTACTTCGAGGACACGGACTACTGCCTGCGCGCGAGGCAGGCGGGCTTCGCCACCGCGGTCTGTGGCGACGTCACCCTGGTGCACGACGAGCACGGCTCGACCAACGACCAGCAGGGCGCGCTGATGCGCCTGTTCCGCAAGAGCCAGCAGGCCTTCCGCAAGAAGTGGGAGAAGGAGCTGAACGGGCGCTACCGTCACGAGTTGCTCTGGCAGTCGATCCTGAACTTCCCCTCCGGCTATTCCATGAGCTGCCGCGAGATCCTCCGTGCCCTGGAGCAGGAGGGGGTGCGCACCATCTACCGCTATGTCTACGGCCCCGGCTCCCCCTTCCCCGTGCAGGAGCCGGAGAACAGCGGCGATTACCGGCTCAACGTGATCGCCCAGCGCGAGCCGCCGTCGCAGCCGAAGGTGGCGGTGGTCTATGGCCAGGGGGATGTCTTTCAGCGCAACCACGGGCGCTACAAGATCGGCTACACCATGCTGGAGGTCGACGGTTTTCCCGCGGAGTGGGTGCGGCAGGCGAACCAGATGGACGAGGTCTGGGTGCCGAGCGAGTTCAATCGCCAGAGCTTCGTCGAATCGGGTCTGACGAAGCCGGTGCACGTGATCCAGCTCGGCATCGACACCAACTACTTCCATCCCGGCATCCAGGCCCATCCCAACCCGATGGGCGAGTTCCTCTTCCTGTCGATCTTCGAGTGGGGCGAGCGCAAGGACCCCTGGCTCCTCCTGCGCGCCTTCAACGAGACGTTCTCGGCCCGCGAGCCGGTGCGCCTCCTCTGCAAGGTGATGAACCGGGACGGCGGCCTCAGCCTCAAGCAGGAGATCCGCAAGCTGGGCCTCAAGGAGAGCGGGGGCCGGATCTCCTACCTTTTCAACAAGGAGTTCCCGCACTACCAGCTCGGCTCCCTCTATCGCTCGGCGGACTGTTTCGTCGCGACCAGCCGCGGCGAGGGCTGGAACATGCCGCTCATGGAGGCGATGGCCTGCGGCCTGCCGTCGATCGCCACCGACTGGGGAGCCCACCGGGAGTTCGTCCACGAGGGGATTGCCTATCCGCTGCGCAACCGGGGGACAGTGCCGGCCGTGGCCAAGTGCCCCTACTACACCGGGTTCTCCTGGGCCGATCCGGACCCCGAGCACCTCCGGCACCTGCTGCGCGAGATCTACGAGAACCGCGACGAGGCGCGCCGGCGCGGGCTGGCCGCGGCAGGCGAGGTCGCGGCGCGCTGGAGCTGGAAGGCCGCGGCGCGCAAGATCATCGGACGGCTCGAAGCGATCGGAACGTAGGACCATGCCGGAGCCCCTCCGGCTGTCGGTGGTCATCCCCACCCACGACACGCGCGAGCTCACCCTCCGGTGCCTCGGCTCGCTGGCCAGCAGGTCCGACATCGAGATCCTGGTTGTCGACGATGGCAGCCGTGACGGCACGGCCGAAGCGATCGCGGCGCTCTTCCCCTCCATCCGCATCCTCCGCCACGAGTCTCCGGAAGGGTTCACGCGGGCCGCCAACCGCGGCCTTCAACTGGCGCGGGGCGACGTCCTGCTCCTCCTGAACAGCGATACGGAGGTCGAGCCCGCCGGGGTCGAGGCGCTGCTCGCCCGCTTCGACGCGGAGCCCGGCCTGGGAGTGATCGGCGCGGCGCTCCACTACCCGGACGGCAGCCCGCAGTGGAGCGGCGGAGAGGAGCCGTCGCTCCTCTGGCTCTTCGGCCTCGCCAGCGGCATCCCTCCCCTGCTGGCGCGCCTGCCGCTCTACCGGCGCGCCAAACCCCTGACGCCCACGGACGGGCTGCGGCGCGTCGGCTGGGTGACCGGGGCGGCGCTCGCGATCCGTCGCGAGGCGTGGCGCGAGGCGGGGCCGCTCGACGAGCGCTTCCGGCTCTATGCCCAGGACCTCGACCTCTGCCTGAGGGTGCGGCAGGCCGGCTGGGAGGTCGGGATCGCGCCGGAGGTCCACGTCCTCCATCACCACGGAGCCACAATTGGCGGCAAGACCGGCGCCCTGGGGCGTCAGCATCCCGAGCTGCTGTGGATCGATCTGCTGCGCTGGGCTCGCAAGCACAAGGGGAAAGAGTGGGCGGCGAAGGCCGGCAGGGCGCTGCGCTGGGGGGTCCTCTTGAGGCTGGCCGGAAGGAGGCTCGCCCGGCCCTTCCTCGCGGCTTCACGCCGGGAGGAAGGGCGAGCGGACGACCGGGCGCTGGCGAACGCGCTCCGGGCGCTCAGTCGGGAATGAAGGTGCAGATCATCCGGGAGTTGTCGACGCGGTCGCCCGTACTGGCCCCGGTGATCATCCTCCCGTTGATGTAGTAGGTCCTGGTCCCGGTCCCCTGGATGAAGATCCGTTTGTGGGAGAGGGTCGTGTCCACGTCGGAGTCGGCCGGGAGCGAATCCGGGACCTCGAAGTCGGTGGCGTTGATCGACTGGTCGTTGTTCGAGCAGACCGTAGGGTCGGCGTTCTTCACGCCAACCGCGACCCGGTCTCCGCCCACGTTCGTGCCGTGATTGATCGACACCTGTGACCAGGTGCGGACGATCACCTGTCCCTGGGCGGCAGCCGTGATGGTGCAGGAGTTGACCAGGGTGCAGGCGCCGTCTGAGAGGTCGACGACCCCGCCGTCGCTCACCACGGTGATCGACTTCTCGGTATTCGTGAACTGCTCGATGTTGAACCGGGTGAAGTAGCCCGTCACGTCCGCCACGACGTGCGTGGCCGCGGACGACGCCCGGATCTTGAGGTCCGCCGGCACCAGGTTCGTGCCGGCGATGGGCACGACCACGCCGTTGGCGACGTTCAGCCCGGTCACGTTCGAGTAGTTGATGACGCTGGCGTTCGGCTGTGGCTGTCCCCAGGCCCAGGCAACCAGGTTGCCAGGTCCGGCCGGGCCGACCGCGACGAAGTTGACCACCACCGCCGGGGCGCTCGGCTCGGCCGAGCCCGGGGGCACGCCGCAGCCGCCGAGCGTGCCGCCCTGCGGACCGAACTCGGTGACGCCAGCCACCTGGAAATCCCGGATCTCTCCCGCAGCCAGAGCGCCGCCGGCGATGCGGGTATCAATGATGCGGCAGGGAGCGAGCGGGACGAACACCAGGTCGCTGAGCGAGCTGCCAAGTGCCGGCGCCGCGGCGTTCCGCAGGGTCGCCTCCTGGAGGACTCTCTCCTCGTTCTCGCCCGCCGCGATCGCGCGGAGCTGCGCCTCATTGAGCCGGGAGGCGATCCTCCGGGCATCGTCGGCGACGATTCCGGGATCGATCGGCCGCACCGCTCGGCGCTCCAGCATCTCGACGATCCGATCCTTGGCATGATTCCGCAGAGCGGATACGGCGCTGGCAGAGAGGCTCTGCTGAGCACTGCCCTTTACTCCGACCGCCATCATCAGCCCCATCATCACACAGGCGCACGCGACAATCTTGAGACTTTTCATGACTGCTCCTTTCGTGCGCCTCAATCGGGAATGAAGGTGCAGATCATCCGGGAGTTCTCGATCTCGTCGCCCGAGTTGGCGCCGCTGATCATCCGCCCGCTCAGACGGTAGGTCCGGGTCTGCCCCGCGTTCTGGGTGAACGCTCGTCCATGGCTGACGGTGAAGTCCACGTCCGAGTTGCTGCCGAGGGAGGCCGGGACCTCAAAATCCGAGGCGTCCACGGAGTCGTCGTCGTTGCAAGCCACGGTGGCCGCGGTCTCGATGCCGATCGCGACCCGGTCGAGGGTACCGGCGGTGTGGTCCGCCACGAACTGGCCCCACGCCTCGACGATGACCGTGCCGGCCGAGTCGGTGGTCACGGTGCAGGTGTTCAGCTCCTTGCACGCCCCGTCCGCCATGCTGGTGAGCGTGGTGTTCTGGGTGATGGTCGCGGTCGACTTCAGGCCGCCCTGGAACTGCTCGCTGGGGAAGCGCGTGAAGTATCCGGTTACGTCCGCCACGATGAAGGTCGGCGACGTGTTCGCGTCGATTGACAGGTCTTTGTCAAGGCTCGCAACTCCGGCGATCGGCACGATGACGCCGTTGGCGATGTTGAGGCCCGATACGTTGGTGTAATTGATGATGCTGGCGTTCGGCGGAGCCTGGTTGAACTCCCAGGCACGCAGATGGCCCGGTCCTTGCGGTCCGACGGCGACGAAATTGATTACGACCGCCGCTGCCAGAGGCGTGCTCGCGCCCAGGGGAATGCCGCAGCCGCCGGCCTTTCCGCCCTGGTTCTCGAATCCGGTGGTGCCCGCGACCTCGTATTGCCGCACCCCGCTGGGGCCGGGCGTGATCATCCCGCCCGCTCCGGGAAGCCGGGTGTCGATGATGCGGCAGGGTTCCACCGGCACGAAGAGCAGGTCGGACTCCGCCTCCCCGAGGGCGGGCTGGACGGCCGACCGGAGCTCGCCGTCCGCAGTCCGGACGCGCAGGGTGCTCGCCTCCTCCCCGGCGAGCAAGGCCTCCACCTGCTCGTCCGAAAGACGCTTGACGATCCTCGCGGCGTCCCTGGCCACCACCGCCGAGTCGACCGCGCGGACGGCGCGTTCCTGCAGATCCTGGACGACGACGTTCCTGGCTTCGGCCCGGCGAGCCGCCCGGACCTCAGGGTCTCCCCCGTCCGGTTGCGCCCAGATGGGGCTGGCCGAGAGGGCGACTGCCAGACACACCCAGATCGCTGATTGCTTGCAAGAATTCATGTTGTCTCCTCTTGTCAGTGAATCCCGTTGACAGAGACGTTCGCTGCCTTCCCCCAAACAATCAGAAGATCCACCCTCCGAGGATGTACAGCGGTCCTCTGGATGGCCACCGTCAGCAAGAAGCGGACCAGCTCCATTGAGAGAGGGGGACCGCGAGGAGACCCCGTCTGGCGCGCTACGGAAGTATGTAAAGCTTGCCAACTCCGGACTGCCGTTATAGAAAGCGGCCTGCATGACCGACCTTCTGCGCTACCGCGACCTGGTGCGCGCCCTCGTGGCGCGGGAGCTGAAGGTGCGCTATAGGCGCTCGGCCATCGGCTTCGTCTGGACAATGCTGCAGCCGCTCCTCACGATGCTGGTCCTACAACTGGTGTTCAGCTCGCTGTTCCGGGGCTTCGCCATCACCAACTACCCGGTCTATGCGCTGTCGGGGGTGATGTTCTGGAACTTCTTCAGCCAGAGCATCGTCTCGTCCATGAACAGCCTGCGGGGCAATGCCCAGCTCCTGCAAAAGCTGCCGGTGCCCAAGGCGGTGTTCCCCTTGGCCACTGTGATCTCGGGGGTGGTGAACCTGATTTTTGCCATGGTGCCGCTGTTTTTGATCCTGCTGTGGACCGGGCACCCCCTCACTCCGGCACTGCTGTTCCTACCGGTCTCCATCCTCTTGGCCGCCTTGTTCACCCTTGGGGCCGGGCTGCTCCTGTCGCCGCTCGCGGTCTTCTTCAGTGACGTAGTGGAGCTGATCGGCGTATTCCTGGGGCTCCTGATGTACCTGACTCCGGTCTTCTACCCCAAGGAGATCGTGCCCGAGCCGCTGAGCTCGGTCGTCCGCTTCAATCCCGTCCGCTCGATCCTGGAGGTGTTCCGCGACCCGATCTACCAGGGAGAGATCCCGCCCCTCTCCCACTTCGCGGTCTCCGTGGCGATCGCGGTGCTCGCCTTGGCCCTCGGCGCCTGGGTGTTCCGCAAGAGCAGCGACCGCATCCCCTTCTACGTTTGATCACGATGCCTGACGACGTCCGCATTCGCCTCGACGGCGTGTCCCTCTGCTACCGCCTGGCGAAGCAGCGCATCCCCTCGATCAAGGAGTACGCGATCCACTGGATGAAGGGTGCCCTGGCCTACGAAAAGCTCTGGGCGCTCCGGGACGTGGACCTCACCGTGCGAGAGGGGGAGACGCTTGGTATCGTGGGGCGCAACGGCGCGGGCAAGAGCACGCTCCTCAAGGTGGTCTCGCGGGTGCTCAAGCCGTCCCAGGGACGGATCGAGGTGCGCGGAAGGATCTCTCCGATCCTGGAGCTCGGCACGGGCTTCGACCACGAGCTGACCGGGCTGGAGAACATCTACCTCAATGCGCTGCTCCTCGGCCGGTCCCGCCGGGAGATCCAGGAGAAGCTGGAGGAGATCATCGACTTCAGCGGCCTGGGCGACTTCATCCGCTCGCCGATCCGCAACTACTCCTCGGGCATGCTCGCCCGCCTGGGCTTCTCCATCGCCACGGCCTGGGTGCCCGAGATCCTGATCCTGGACGAGATCCTCTCCGTGGGGGACGCGGCGTTCACGGAAAAGTGCGAGGCCAGGATGCGCACCTTCCACGAGGCCGGGATCACCATCCTGGTCGTCTCCCACAGCGAGGGCGTCATCCGCGAGACCTGCACCCGCTGCGTCTGGCTGGACGCCGGCCGGCTGCGGGCCGACGGCGAGACCGGCGAGGTCCTGAACCTGTACCTCCACGGCGGTCATGAGCCCTCCGAGCGCGCCGCCGGCAAACGGCAGCCGGGCTAATCCGGCCGCGGCGTTGAAAGGCTGTCCATGAGGCTTAGGGCTCGTCACGAAATAACTGTGTCAGGAAGCCGGGAGGGGGCGTCCTCTCCCGCGAAGCGGGGGAGGATAGAGGAGGGGGCCTCCCTCGGCGATAAGCTCGTGGCAAGCGCGCAGCACCCCCCTCCTAGCCTCCTCCCGTTCCAACCGCCCCCTCCCAGGGGGGAGGGACCCACCCTCCCCGTCGCTCCGGAGGCTAAAGTTAGCGCCTATGGGGGGAACCCCCTCTCTCCCGCGCGCCAGCGCGAGGGAGGGCAGGGGAGGGGGCTCAACCAGCCAGGTAAGCCGCTCTTCAGCAGATTTTCCACCCTTCGCGGCGGAATTGAGCATCTCGGGCCAGCGTCCGAGAGACTCGGGCGCAAGCCCGAGCGACTCTACCCCGTGCCCGAGAGACTCGGGCGGGAGCCCCAGAGCCTCGGGCAGGCACCCCAGAGCCTCGGGCGGGAACCCGAGAGGCTCGGGCAAGCACCCGAGGGCCTTGGGCAGCAACCCGAGGGCCTTGGGCAGCAACCCGAGGGCCTCGGGCAGCGACCCGAGCGTCTCGGGCAGGCATCCGAGCGGTTCGGACAAGAACCCGAAAGCCCCGGGCAGGCGCCCGAGAGCCTCGGGACCGTGCCCGAGCGACTCGGGAAACCGCCCGAATGGCTCGGGATCGCACCCGAGAGGCCCGGGTGAACGCCTGATCCAAGGGGGCCGTCACGAAACAGGTGGCTCAGCCGTAGCCGATGAAGGGGCGGGCGGGGGGCCCCTCTCCCGCGTAGAGGGGGGAGGACAGGGGAGCGGTTTTTCTTCGAGCCCGAGGGAGGCCCCCTCCTCGATCCTCCCCCGCTTCGCGGGAGAGGACGCCCCCTCCCGGCTTCCTGACACAGTTATTTCGTGACGAGCCCTTAGAGCCTGTCAGCCACGTTTAGAGCCTTTCCGTGGGGTTTAGAGCCTGTCAGCCGCGTTTAGAGCCTGTCTGTGAGATTCGCAGCCTCTCCGCCGCGTTGCGAGGCTGTCTCGCGGGATTACAGCCTGTCAGCCGCATTTTGCGCCTGTTCGCGGGATTGAGAGCCTCCTCCGGCGCGTACCGGGTCAACCCAGCGCTTCGCGGTAGGCGGAAAGGAGATCCGCCGCCACGGTGCCGGGATCGTGCCGCTCCCGCAGGGCGCGGCGCCCCTCCCGGATCAGGCGCTGCGCCAGCCCGGGCTCGGAGCGAAGGCGCGCCACGGCACGGGCGAACGCCACGGGATCGGCCGCCACCAGGGCCTCCCGCCCCTCCTCCACCTCCAGCCCTGAAACAGCCGCGGGAGTTGCCACCACCGGCACGCCGCGCGCCCAGGCCTCCAACACCTTCATGCGCACGCCCGAGCCGATGCGGAGCGGCACGGCCAGGATCGAACCCGGGGCGAAGGCCTCGGCGCTGTCGCGCGGAGAGGAGTGAGGAACCGCTCCCGGGGGCACCTGACCGGCTCCGAAGACGTGCAGGACCGCGCCGGGGACCTCGGCGCGCACCGCGGGCCAGACCTCGCCCAGGAACCAGCGGACCGAGTCCTCGTTTGGGAGCCAGCCGCGGCTGGCCAGCAGCACCACGGGGGGATCGCCCGGCAGGGTCGCCGGTCCCGGGGAGAGCTCCGGGAACGGAGCCCGGACCACTCGCACCTTGCCGCCGCCCGCGAGCTGCCGGAGGCGCGCCGCGTCCTCCTGGCTCAGGGGGAAGGTCGCAGCGACCCGACGCACCGCCTCCCCCTCCCATCTCGCCAGGCGCCGCGCCTCCCTCGACAGCAGCCTCCCTTTCCAGCCTCGGGTCCTCAGGGCCGTGGCCATCCAGAGGTCGCTCTCCACGTTCTGCGCCCGCAGCACCACGGGCATGCCGCGGCGGAGCGCCGGCTCCGCCTGGGGCAGGGCTTGGAGCTGCTCCACGTGGACCAGGTCGAAGCGCTGGGTCGCGAGGAGGCGCTCGACCTCGTCCCGCACGGCCGGCTGCGCGTGGCGGGCGATGGCCAGGGGCACCCGCCACGACCGGGCCAGCGCCAGGGCAGTGCTCACAGGCCGGGCCGGCACCGGCGCACCCGGGGCGATCAGGGTGACGCGGCAGCCCGCCGCTTCGAGCCCCTCCAGGGTGAGGGACAGCAGCAGGCGGCCGCCGTCGACGGGCGGCCAGGGGGATTTGGTGGCGATGACGAGCAGGTTCAATCGAATTTCACTATTCCAATGAATGACATTAGCTAACGGCTTTCCGTCTTTATCCCTTTGTCATGCTAGCCCGTGCATCCACAGCAACACCATGGGGTATCGAAGCCCGGCTGGTCCAGGTCGAGGTCGACGTGCACAATGGCCTCCCGCAGGTGCAGATCGTAGGTCTCGCCGATGCCGCGGTGAAGGAGAGCCGCGAGCGGGTGCGCGCCGCGATCAAGAACTGCGGATTCGACCTGCCGCCGAAATCCATCGTCATCAACCTTGCCCCTGCGGATCTCCGCAAGGAGGGCAACCACCTCGACCTGGCGATCGCCCTGGCGTTGCTGGCTGCCCACGAGCACATACCCGAGGATGTGCTCAAGGGCCGGCTCATCTGCGGCGAGTTGGGGCTGGACGGCGAGATCCGTCCGGTCCGGGGCGGCCTGGCCATCGCCGACCTCGGGCACAGGCTCGGCATCCGCGAGGTGCTGCTGCCGGCCGCGAACGCCGGAGAGGCCGCGGCCCTGGCCAGCGTCCCGGTCATCCCGTTGCGGGGGCTGGCCGAGACGGTCCAGCACCTGCTGGGCGAGCAGCCGATCCGGCCGGTCGATCCCGGCGCGCTGCCGCTGGAGGTCTCGGAGCTGGTGCCCGACCTCTCGGAGGTGCGCGGCCAGGAGATGGCCAAGCGCGCCCTGGAGGTAGCGGCGGCCGGGGGGCACAACCTGCTCTTCATCGGGCCGCCGGGCTCGGGCAAGACCATGCTCGCCCGGCGCCTGCCCGGAATCCTGCCGCCGCTCACGCTGGCCGAATCGATCGCCGTGACCAAGGTCCACTCGCTGGTGGCCGAGGAGCCGCCGGCTGGGCTGATGCGGCGCCGTCCGTTCCGCGCGCCCCACACGGGCACGAGCACGGCCGGCCTGATCGGCGGCGGCAGCAATCCTCGGCCGGGTGAAGCGAGCCTGGCCCACAACGGGGTCCTCTTCCTGGACGAGCTGCCGGAATTCCGGCGCGACACCCTGGAGGCTCTGCGCCAGCCCCTGGAGGAAGGGTTCGTCACCGTCGTCCGGGCACGCGCCCGCCTCCAGTTCCCGGCCCGGTTCGCGCTGCTTGCGGCCATGAATCCGTGTGGTTTCGTTGCTCATTTGCCACAATCTGAGAAGCGGCGGGGAAGTAGAGAAGCGCAAGCGCTATCTTCCCGCCGCCGACTGTGACCCGCTCCACAAGGCTCTCGACCACCTTCCTCCGCTCGTCAAACGGCAACTCGTCCCACCCCGTGTAGAGTTCCCGGGCGGCCTCGACCACCTCCTCTCCAGAAAGAAGCTCGACTCTGAGGAAGTCTACCTCGGCTTGGAGCCGGGGCACTTCCCCCTCAAGCTGCGCTGCCCGCTCTTCCAGAGGCTTGTACTTTTTCCCAAAGCCCTCAGGGCTGATGTTGCCTCCCATGTAGAGGCGATAGAGCTGCTCCATCTCGCGCTTCACCTTCCCCTGTTCAGCCTGGAGAGTGGACAGAAGCTGTGCCTTCTCGGACAGCACCTGATCCCCCTCTTCAAAGTGGCTTGCAACCGCTTCAGGCGAGAAGAAGAAGCTCTTGAGTTGCTGTTGGAACAGCCGCTCGACATCAACCTCGGGGATCTTGGTCCGGCAGGCCTTACACACGTAGCGGGGCGTGTTGGACGGCACGTACATCTTGCCGCCGCAGGTGCAGAAGACGAACCCCGAGAACAGGTGGGCCGCCTTCTTGGCCGGCCGGGCTGTAGGTGTCCAGCTCCGCTCCCGGAGAAGCGCATTACACTCCTCCCAGAGTTCCGTGGAGACGATCGCCGGGATCTCGCTATAGACCCATTCCGCTTCCGGCTTCGTCTTCCAGTGCTTCTTCTCTCCGAGGCTTTTGGTGTAGTTGGCACGCCGCAGGCCCTTGGCCGTGGGGTCGCGGAGCAGGCGTTTGACCGTGGTGTCCGTGAACTTGGAGCCGTTGCGGGTCCGGTAGCCGGCATCGTTGAGAAGCCGGGCCACGGTCCGCAGGCGCTTGTGCTGTGCGAACAGTTCGTACATGAGCATGCGGACAGGTGCTTCCTGCGGGTTGGGGACGAGCTGGCGGTTCTGCCAGTGGTAGCCGTATGGTCCCGCTCCCCCCAGGGGCTTGCCGAGCTTGGCGCGGACAGGGACGGAGGCTGCGACACGGTACGCGGTTTCCTCCCGCCCAAGCTGAGCGAGCGCAGCAAGGTTCGTGTAGAAGAACCGGCCATGGGGGGTTGAGGTGTCGATCGACTCTCCCAGAGAGATGAGATCGGCTCCCCGTTCGTTGAAGTAGTCGGCAAAGGAGAGCAGCTCCCGAGTGTTCCGGGCGAGGCGTTCGAGCTTGGAGAAGATCAGGCCCGTGATGTGGCGGGTCTCGATGTCTTTCATCATCCGCTGTGTCTCGGGGAATCCCATGACCGACTTACCGGAGATGCCCTCCATGTGGTACACCTCGACCACGGTCCAGCCCTTCATCTCTGCGTACATCCGGCCACGTATTTCGTGGTGCTCCGGGCTCTCGCCCTTGGCCTGCTCTTCCGTAGAGACCCGAATCCAGAGTCCTACTCGCTTTGGCTCGTGGTTCTCAGATAAAGCTGTCGCCCGCGGGCGGTCGGTGTCCTGGCGCATGTGCTAGTCCTCACTCGAAGACCGCAGCTAGACGTGCGGGGGTTGTTTTAGGGTTAGAAGAACAACTCTCCCCACACTGTAAATGCCGGGACCGGGACCTGGAAGGCCGGGTTTCTTGCCGTGACGGCCTTGAAGTTGTCCCGCTTTTGGTCATACAGGCAACTATTAGTTGAGGCCCTACTATAAGCAGAGCCTCATAGACATACCTCGACATGAGGAGTACACCCATGCTTACCCGCTCGACCCCTCTTCTGGCCGTTACTCTTTTCCTCTCGGTCCCCCAATCTTTAGCCGCGCCCCAGGATATGGGGGCTGAGATGCTCGTCGTCCCCGAAGGACTAGGAGACGACAGCAATACCCCCCCTCCCCGGTTTGTGGAGAAGTCCGCGGTAGCACCTATCATCAGCATGTCTCCTGCGCGGGAAACTGCAACCTCCAACTTACGGAGCCTGCGTACTTGGAATCGCTCGGGCAAACTGCCCATCCAAAATGGCTTTTCGCGAGACTTCAGTCATCCTCTCAACGTTCTTCTATCTAAGCTACCAATCTCAAGGACTAGACCACTCGAGTTTGCAGGCGGAGTACTGAGCCAATCAGCATCCGGTGACCTCTTGTGGGGCACAAAAATCACAGTCGAGAGTTCTTATCGCCTGAGTCTTCATCTCTCTGATGTGCGACTGCCGCGTGGTACTCGTTTCTGGGTATATGGCACAGAAGATTACGACATTATTACCTTTGATCTAGACCAACTCAGTGGAACGGAGATATGGACACCAAGTGTTGAAGGGCCAACGGTTCACCTTGAAGTACAAGTCCCAGCAAGCGCGTTCGGAAATATGCTATATGGCTTCAACATAGCCCGGGTACTCGAAGTTTTCGATATAGGCAATCGCAGCAATGTATCTACCAACCTCAATCAAACGCTTGCGGACTGTCCTATCCGCACATGCCTTAGAAATGCAGATTGTGTTCGGGGTGGAATACCAATAGAAAATGGCACGCATCGAATTTTTACTTCTGTCGATACCGAAATGAAGGCTATCGCGCACCTGCGCATCACTAGGAAAGCCGGCCCAGGCCATTACGTAAGCCAACCATGCACCGGAGCTCTTATAAATGACAACGTGCCAGAAACAACTATTCCCTATATGCTCACTGCTGACCATTGTCTTTATGAAAAGACTGTTAGCATAGAGGCCTTTTTTGACGATATCGCACCCTGTTCAAAAAAAGCGCTTTCCCTCTCAACTCTTCCAAGAGCAACAGCGCGGATAGTTGAAAGAGTACCCAACGTTGATTTGGCACTTCTCAAGGTCGATAAGATTCCAGCCGGCCGCACTCTTCTTGGATGGTATGATTACCTTCCTAACAGTGGGCACATCTACGGACCTGAAGCTAGTAGCTTTCTCCATCGGCTTCATCATCCTTGTGACCTGCCCATGCATTTCTCATGGGAATGGGGAACATCCAGTAGCACAAAGTGCCCTGATTCCACAGTGCCTCGATATCCTAAGTTTTTAGTAAGTGCCCCCTATCTCACGTTTTTCCATAACGAGGATATAATCGAAGATCATCCCTATGGCGCAATCTGGGGAGGTAGTTCTGGATCACCTCTTCTCGGAGGGTCTAAGCTGTATGGCGCTTTGAGTGCTGACTGTCCTGGGAAGTCAAATAATTGCAAAGAACAAGGCGAAGAGAGGCTACTCAATGGTTCTCTCGGAGTTGGGCTTACCCATCTCCGAAAATACCTTGATCCTTCCCGCGTTCCCGCAGCTCCAAGCAACTTACAGGCAAAGATTATAGACAACGGCAAGAGTGTGATCCTATCCTGGAAGGATAATACGCGTCCTCCAACTAACTTTCTCATAGAAATGCGAAAGGACAATGGGAACTTTGGTGACTTTGCGAGACTAAGCCAAACATCATTTACCTTTACCCCAAGTTCAAAAGGAACTTACTTTTTCAGAGTTCTTGTAGAGAGCGAAGGCGGCAATTCGTTTCCTTCCAATGTTATGGTCGTGAAGTTTCGGCCACGTTGAAGTTTAGTATTTCTGTGTAGGGGTAGAGCAAGCGCGTGAGCATGCGTGCATAGTTCATCCTGCCTTCCCTTGCATTCTCCTCAAACTTCGGGCAATCACCCCCGCAACCGTCTTTGCCCGTGACTGGCTATCTCCCACAGATGCCGGCCTATAGCTGACTCTCACCTGATACCCGCCAACCGTCTCCACCTTCTCGATCGGCACCGGGAGCCCGTCCAGGTACGCGGAGAACTCCTCAGGGAGAAGGAGCCGCACCCGCGTCAGGGCATCCTCTGGGAGCCGCTTTCCAAGCGCCTTCTCAATCTTCCCCAGGTGCCGCTTGTTCGGAGAGATGACCACCACCTCGGCGAAGCCAGCAGACAGGCACTTCTTCACGTTGCCCACTTCCTGCTCAACCGTCGATGCGATCGAGATCTCGCAGGCGATCCGCCACCCCTCCCGCTCCAGAACCACATCCACGCTCCCCTGCCCGTCAAGCACCTGCTCCTCGACTATCGCCCGAAATCCCTTGGCCTCTCCCCACCGCTTCACCAGCTCTTGGAGGTACTGATGCTCAGGCCCTCCCCGTCCGATGGTCTGAGGCTTGCCAGGAGGCTTGGGCTCCGGTGCTGCTCTCCTGCTTGCCGCCCTTGGCTCGGGAGGAGTCGGCCCGGGTGAAGGCACGGGTTGAGGCGGTGGAACCGAAGCGACAGCTTTCTCGGTCGGCACCTGCTCCTGTACTGGCGGTGTCTCCTCCTCCCGAAGACGCGGCGCCGCATACCGTGCCCATGAGTGCGCGATCAGCTCCTCTCCGGCCGCTCGCCGCTCGATCTGCAGCGGCGAGGGCATGGAGATCTTCACTGCCCGACCGCCGGCAAGCTTGGCGTACGCGTCACCCACCCGCAGGTCCAGGAGTTCCTCCACCGGCAGCGGTTCGGTCTGCATCTCTCCTTTTCGCTCGACATCCGTAAGCAGCTCCTTGCGCACTGTCTGAGCGTCCTTGCTTCCGAGCGCAAAGGCGACCATGGAGTTGACGTTCCCGAAGATCTCCTCCTGGAGCGCCGTGGGGAGTTGGGCCGGGAACTGATGCGCCAGGGTGAGCGCCAAGCCGTACTTGCGACCCCGGGACAGGAGTTCCCGCCACACGCCCTCGGCGAATCCGGCAAAGGTCTGGAACTCATCGCAGTACAGGAAGAACGTCGCAGGCACTCCCCCGGAGAGTTCACGTCGCATGAGTTCAATCTGGAACTTCGAGAGGATCATCTGCCCGACGATGGCCCGGGTTTCTTCAGAGAGCCCGAAGAGATCCACCAGAAGAATTTGCTTCTCCCGGATCGCCGTCCGGATCGAGAAGCTCGAAACCGGGTGACATAGCGCCCGCCTGATTGCAGGCGGACGCAGGAAGTGATCGAGCCGAGACAGCAGCGGCAAGTCGGCACCCTTGGCGAATCGGGGAAAGGTGAGTTCCCAGAACTCCCGGATGTAGGGGTCTGCTGTCGTACCGACTACCCTTCCCCGGAATGCAGAATCCGTGAGGAGCCGCTTCACGTCCCAGAGGGTGACGCCAGGGCGGCCGACCAGGGCGGCAAAGGCGTTCTGGAGGATCGGCTGCATCCGCGGCCCAAGGTCCTCCTTGGGAAGCGCACGCTTGAAGATGGTGAAGAGATCCTCAGCCGCCCGGAGCGCATCGTCTCCTCCTTCAACCTGCATGGGATTGAAGGAGAGCGTGCAGGCCGGATCTCCGGGACAAAAGTAGATGATGTCCTCCCGGCGGGATGCGGGAATCAGCGGGAGCAGACGCGACCGGAAGAGCTCGCCTTCCGGAGCCATCACCCCGACGCCGTGCCCGGCCTGAAGGTCGGCGAGCATCAGGTGTTCGAGGTATGTGGTCTTCCCTGATCCGGTCTTCCCCACCACGTACAAATGCCTGCGCCGCTCAGCCGGTGGCAAGCTTGGCGCAGGAATCCCGTAGCGCGAGAGAGTGCCCAGAGAGGGAGCCGAGAGGAGGCGCCTGACCGCTGCCTGCATCAAATCGTCCGGACTGTGGCTTGCCGGCTCTGGTAGCGGCAAGAACGGGAACCAGGCCGTGATACCCTGCCATCCGTTGATAGCAACCCGGGTCAGCTCTTCACGCTCCCGCTCCTGCCGCTCTCTTTCGGCCCACTGCTGAATCTCCTGGTGCCGTCTCCTGTTCTCCCGCCGCGTGTCTACGACCGTCCAGACAACGAACAGTGCAAACAGCACAACAAGCGCCAGAAGGATCGAGAGACACGAAGAAAGACCGTCCCCCATTCACTCACGGACTAGTTTGACGCCTCTTGCGCCATCGGCTCGTTGTCGTTAACTGCCAGGAACTTTGGGACCGGAGCCCTCCGGTTCTCCATATGACGGGCGAGCGCTTTCTTGGTACTGCGCTCTATGGCCTTTTCAAAGCAGTGGACGATCACGTCATACAGGTACGTGCTTGTCTGGGGGTCATAAAAACGATTGGTGACGCGAGTAGAGGCGAAGAAGCACGTCCCGAGCTGATACCCGAAGACCTCAATCCACTCGCTCTTGAAACGAACCTGCAATGCCTTGGCTTTGGCTCCCTTGTTGAAGAACGTCTTCTCCGACTCTGCCTCCTCCACCCACTTGTACTCGATGTCGGGTAGCTCGCGCTGGTTGATCTCCTCGATGACGAGGCTGTAGAACTCTTCCGGGTCGCCGACGAAACTGTCCAGGAGAAATTGCGTGCCCATGGTTCCCTCCTTGGTGAAACGGGCGATAGCGTGACGTGAAACCTAATGACCTATCCTGACAAAGTTGCGACTGCATGTGCGCACTGCCGGGTTGACTCCGTCCACAATGATCCCCTGAAGGTAATATGCGCCCTCCGGAACCGATGAGACATCCCAATCGTATTGGTCAATACCGTCCTCAGAGATATTTGCTGAGATGAGCGTCGGGTGAGCGCACGAGGGATCTGTACTGTATGAAAGTGCGATAAGCGCAGCGCTGTCCGGATCTTCGTCAGTCCAGGAAATAGGATACAGAAGGTTAAACGTGCCGCCATGATCCTGCTCCAACGCATTAAATCGCATGGCGGGTGGTTGGCTCTGCCCAATGACCACACCATCCAGAGACACCATTTCTATACCGCTGAGCATCTGTCCTATACGAACGATTGAACGGAACTCCGGCGCAGCAGGATCAAATGACCCGACCGTGTTAATGTTGTTGGAAAAGGGCTGCCGAGCGATGGCAAAGACATCTGAGCTTCCCGGACGCTCTGCCATGTAGGCGACGCCAGCGGGACCTTGACTCAGGAAGCGCTCCGTCCCGGTTGCCGGATCAATTTCGTATAAGCTTCCGCCTATAGTATTTCTGGTTGTATACATCGTTTGCAAATCAGGATCGTACACCAGCGTAGTCGGTTGAGCAGCGAGAAGCGGTCCTCTGGGAGTCCCTACGCCCGTTGACGTATCAATTTCCACGAGACGGCACATGCTGAACTCTCCACACTCCATGCCGAATAAGACGTTATCAAGTCCGAATGTCATGTCAGTGATGTGGCGAGTTCCTACTACTCCTACGGCTCGCTCTGTTCGGGCTACAAGGTTGATCTCAACGAGTTCTTTGGCCACTATGTCGAATGTGTAGAGGAGGCGTGATACCCTGTCATATGCCAGTCCCGCAAGAAAGTCTCTCGACAGGTGTATGAGGAATTTTGTCTGTCCGGTAGCAGGGTCTACGATAAGTAGCCGGTCGTAATAGTCATCCAGCACGATCAATGTGTCAGGCGTGACGGGCTCAGGTCCTGGATAGACAAGCGAGTCGAGAACAGCGAGCATGTCATCAAGAATCTTTTCTCTCGATTCATCCTCAGCGAGATATGAGCCAATAAAGCCATGGCATGTAAGCGGGGCACCACAACCTATGCTCGATGTATTCGGCGGGAGCGCTCCAAAAACTTTATGTATGAAGTCTTGCTCCAGAGTTGTATAGGGTCCCCCGCCAGCAACAAAGCTTGCCGGAGTTGCTACTGACACCATCCCGAAGCTTCGCCTCTGAGAGGGTGAGATGAAGTTGAATGCTTGATTGCCAAATAGATTTCCTTGCGAGTGCGCAACCAAAAGCACCTTGCTCCCATTATCAATAGTCTCTCGATACGTCGTTACCTGTTCCTGAAGATCGTCAAACGTGACGGCGAGCGGATCAAAGGAGAGAGCCTTTGCTTGGAGCACTGCCGCGAATATCTCAGTGATATTAGGAAAGTCCAATGTAAGGCCAAGAAGAAAGCGCCAGAAATCTTGGTAGCCGAAAGTAAAACCTCCCGCTTGGGCAGCCTGCTGTAATGCTTCCTGCAAGTCAATGAGACAGTTCGGGTCGCGGAGCGGGTCAGGTGGGTCGTCAATACAAGCAGTTTCATTCTTGGCGTAGTCAAACGGAAATGCTGTGTCAAAGGCTTCATCAACTAAAAGGGGAAAGTGCCTTGCTTTGAACTCGCTACGCAGTAGTCCTGCCGAGTGCCGCGCCATTCTTGTACTGTTCCACACGCCATTACCAAAGAATATAACGGCCTTAGGGGCGGTCGTCTGAGGCCAGAGAGGCCCAGTGCAGGAGAGTAGAATCACCACAGCAAGAGACAACACTGTGCAAAGCCTCACCGTTCACCTCCAATAGTGATAGGATCAAAGTCACACAAAGATGTATTGATTTCGCTCAGACCGCGCAGGCGAAAGACATGACCGCCAAGTTGGCTGTCGTAGAGTATATATGCACGGCTTCTCTCTTCCGTATTGAGAAACTCTGCGACCAGCTTATCCGTTGCCTCGATCGTTGGTCGGAGACCGATGAGAGATTGAAGGCAATCATCAGCACGATCTAGATTAGCTGTATGCTGCAGAGCTGTCTCCCCGCTATCAGCATCTACGAGGGCTCGTTGCAAAGGAAATATGTATTGTCGGAGTCCAGCTCGCGTAGCGGGCTCATTTGGATGCGTTAGTTCAATGTATCTCTGAATATCATCTCTCAATCCATCTCCATCCGAGTCGATACCTTCCAGTGCAGCCTTACCAGCTTCTCCAGGATCAGGAGGATACAAGAGGTCGCCAATTGTGAGCGCTATTGGGAGCGGCTGTGCCTGCGTGCCTTTGCCCTTACCGCCTGTCTCCTTGAGATGCAGCGTACCTCTGATGAGCCGATGAGGTGTTCCTGTTGCCACCCCAAAGATGAGGTTGATAGTCACCGTGCTACCCGTCGGAAGTGCCGGAAAAGTAGTGGGCTCAACTGACACAAGGTGTTGTGCCAGCGATGGCGTAATCTCCACCCGAGTTGAAGGAAGGCTCTTTGTGATAGTCGCGGTGATTTTCGTTGGCAGACGCCCGCCGGGAGGAACGGCTATATCAAACAGTTCCGGATACCATGATATTGGCGGTGTCGCTCCTGCCCTTCCCGTATGGAGGAATAGCCCAACTACCAAGGCCACAGCGACCAGCCCAATGATCGATAATCGTGTTTTCATAGATAGCTCCATGATTTCAGTGTAGCAGTCGCTGAAATACGTGCAAGGTCGCATTCCCCAACGCCCATCGAACACCTCTTCCTAACTGGACAAGGCGCAAACCACGGGAAAAAGCTTCAGGGACTTTGAAGAAAGATGGAGAGCTACTCTAAGAAGAACTGGTACGGCTTGCCGTAAAGGTCAGCAAGTTCTTGTAACTCAACAGGATCGATGCGACGTTCGCCTGTCTCAATCCGGGAGACGAACTTCTGTTCGACCCCTAACGTTGCCGCCACCGCCACCTGACTCAGCCCGGCCTCACTGCGGGCTTGCCTGAGCCGCTCAAGGAGCCGGCGGTAGCGCTCGGGGTGTCGTGTCGCCATGCCGGCACGGTGTATCCCCGCTTGCCCGCTTAGTCCAAAATCGTCTAGACTAAGATCGTCTAAGAAAGATCTTCCCCAACAAGAGCCCGCGGGCCGTGTCTATTTCTTCGGAACAAGGAGCACACCCCATGAGAGCCAGCACCCTCTTTCTCGCCTTCGCGCTCCTCGCGCTTCCGGCGGCAGCTCAGGAACAGGCTGTCCCCCATCGCCCCGACCGGCAGGTGTCCGTAGAGCTCACGCCCTGGTCCACTACCCTCCGGGTAGTCGAGGATGGCCAGGTCGTAGATCTGCGGGAGGTCAGCACGCCCGACCTGCCCTGTGGAGTGGTCGAGCAGCTCGGGGCTTCCGAGGGGATCTGGGCTGAGGCCAAGAAGCCGAAGCCGCCAACCGGACCGCAGGTTGTCGATGTGCTTGTACTCTACAGTTCGACCGCCCTGCAGGAGATCGGCTCGCGGGAGCTGGTCATCGCGCTTGCCGAGTCCTTCATCGGGAGCATGAACCAGGACATCTATCCTGGCAGCGGGGTGACGAACCTCACCTTGAGGCTCGTGGGCGTGGTCTCCGCGCCGTGGTTTCGAGAAGCCGATGCGCCCCTCACCCATAAGGCGCTGACCAAATCCCTCAAGAAGTATGGAGCCGACGTCTTCTTAGTCCTCTCAGGGGAACTAGAAGGGGTCTGTGGGTGGGGAGCAACGCTCGTCGGAGGAATAGTCCGGTGGGATTGTGGTCTTGGGACCGTGAGCCACGAGCTGGGACACATATTCATTCAAGGCTTGCACGACCTGTGCTTTGTGCAGTGCGCACCCGAGCGCCATTTCGCTACGATTGAGTGCGAAGACGCCAGCAAAATTCCGCCGGGATGTCTTCCCGAGTCAGCGGACTACTACAGCAATGTGACCAAGCTGCTGTTTGGCCTCCCTATGGGGGACGCGAGCCACAATAGCGCGAAAGCCGTCATGGCCAGTGCCCACAAGGTTGCTGCGATCAGGAAGCCTAAGAAACCCAAGTCTTCGCGCTGAAGGGTCTGCTCACCTCCCCATCGATCATGAGCTTGAGGTAGATATTGAAGTTGGGTAGGGACAGAAGGTCATCCGAGTCGAACACGGGAGAGAACTCCCGGGCCAAGAGCGGCGCATCAAGCGCTCCCACCCGAAACGAGATCAGCGTTCCCACGTTCCCGAGAACCGCATCCCGGATCTCGGTCTCGAGCTGCGAGAAGTACTGATGAGCAAGGATGAGCCCCACCCGGTACTTCCGCAGCTCCGAGAGCATGGTCGCCAGAGAGAGAGTTGCAAAGGTGTGGAACTCGTCCAGGTACACAAAGAAGTCTCGCCGCTCCTCTTCTGGAACATCGGCTCTCCCGAAGGCGACAAGCGAGAGTGACGACACCAGGAGCGCGCCGAGAAGCGATGCCGGACCTTCGCCGATCTTCCCCTTGGCGAGGTTCACCAGAAGGATCTTGCCCTTGTCCATGATCTCCCGCAGGTCAAACGAGCTTCTCTCCCCCTTCAAGATCCGGGCGAGCAGCGGATCGGTTAGAAATGCGCCGACCTTGTTCTGCAAGGGCGCCGCGACCACTGCCCGGAACGCTTGGCTATAGCGCTCGTACTCGTCTTTCCAGAAGGCGCGGACCTCTTCATTGCTGACGCCCTCCACGACCTCCTTCCTCCAGGTCTTGTCCGACAGGAGACGCGGTATGTCACCGAGGGTCGCGCCCGGAGTGTCCAGGAGCGTGAATACCACGTTCCTGAGCAGGTGCTCCAGGCGTGGCCCCCACTCATCGGGCCAGAGCTTCTTGAAGACCTCCACCATGCCAGCGGCCGCAAGCGCTTTCTTCTCAGGGTCAACGCCGGCAAACGGATTGAAGAACCACGGCCGGGCCGCGTTGGGCGTATCAAGGTACACGAGGTCGGCTTGCCGCGCAGGCGGGATCAGCGGCAGCAGCGACTCGATGAGATCGCCGTGGGGATCGAAGAGCGCAAAGCCTTCGCCGCGGAGAATGTCCTGCGACACCAACGTGCGGAGAAGTGTTGACTTGCCCGTTCCTGTCCTCCCGATGATGAGCATGTGGCTCCGGCGATCCTCCCGTCTGATGCCGAAACGCTTCCCGCGATTGCGGTAGGTTGTCCGGGCGAAGTAGGTGATGTGCTGGTGTGGAGGCATATGCCTCCATGATGGTCTACATCCCCCTTCGCCCAAGGCAGGCAAATCTGCCGTCCCTCCCAGGAGCTGAAGCTATCCCCCCTTTCCCTACGCTAGTATCTATAGGGACCCTCTCTCTCGGAGACCCCGTGAAGGACGACTCCCCCATCACCGAGTTCCTCGACGCCTGGAGCCATGGCGACCCGCAAGCACTGGATGACCTGGTTGCTCTGCTGTACACCGAGCTGCGGGAAATGTCCCGGCGAGTGTTGAGGGGCGAGCGTCACGCAGAGACGCTCAATCCCACTGCACTCGTGCATGAGGTCTACATGCGCCTTGCGCAGCTCAAGAAGGTGTCATGGGAGAACCGGAAGCCCTTCTTTGCGTTTGCCGCAACCCTCATGCACCGGGTGCTGGTCGAGCATGCCCGAGCACGGAAGGCAGATAAGCGCAGCGGAGAGCGCGTGGACCTTGAGTTGGTGGACCTTCCTGACACGAGAGAAACCATCGATACGCTTGAGCTTGAAGACGTGCTCTCACACCTGGAAAAGCAGGACCCGTTTCTCTATAAGATCATTGAACTGAAATTTTTCTCCGGACTCACTGAGAACGACATCGCGGAGGTTCTTGAGGTCAGCCGTACCAGCGTGCAAAGAGAGTGGCGCGTGGGAAAGCTCCTGCTTGCAAAACTCCTGAGAGGAGAACCGCATGATGAACCTTGAGCGCTGGCTGGAGATCAAGGAAATCGTACAGCGTGCGCTTGATCTACCACCCGAGGAGAGGCCCTCATACCTGGATGAGGCATGCAGCGGGGATTCAGAGCTCCGGCAAGAGGTCGAGGCGCTTCTTGCGGTCTCTTCCAGCCGGGCCGATTTTTTCGATGACTTTCAGGTGGTTCCCCCAGGCTTCCAAGAAATCGTGCTCAAGGAGGGTGACGCAGTTGGACCGTATACCGTCGTACGCCCTCTTGGTGAGGGGGGCATGGGCGCGGTCTACCTCGCGCAGGACACACAGCACGATCGGCTCGTAGCGCTCAAAGTAGTACCCCGGCGGCACGGTCGGATTCCCCGGCACGAGCAGAAGCTCTTGTCGAAGCTTCAGCACCAAAACATCGCTACTTTTTATGAGAGCGTCCCAGTGAAGGACGATTTCGAGTCCTTCATCATGGAGTATGTGGAGGGTGAGCCGATCACCGACTACTGCGCCCAGCGAGACCTCACGCTACAGGAGCGGATGGCCCTCTTTCTCAAGGTATGTGATGCCGTTTCCTTCGCCCACCAGAACCTCGTCGTGCATCGAGACATCAAGCCCAAAAACATCCTGGTGAATGCGGATGGCGTGCCAAAGCTTCTCGACTTTGGAATCGCAAAGCTTCTCTCTCAGGAGTCGTCGACGACACCCACCGCGACCAATGAAGGAGCGTTGACGGTCGCCTTCGCGAGCCCCGAGCAACTTGAGGGAGAGCACACTACCACGAGCACGGACATCTACTCTCTTGGTGTCCTCCTGTGTCTCCTCCTATCCGGACGTCTCCCCTATCCAGTTGAGAGCTACCACGATCTGCCATGGGCGATCCGAAACATTCCTCCTTCAAAACCGAGTCTGCTTGTTACCCAAGATTGGCAGCTTAAAAGACTTCTCGAAGGCGACCTCGATGCGATAACGCTAGAAGCGCTGCGAAGAACCCCTGATGAGCGATATCAGACTGTTGACCAGCTTGCAGCGGACATCAGACACTTTCTTCGGAGTGAACCTGTCTCTGCCTCTAACGGTGGTACACCCTACAAGATTCGGAAGTTCGTCAAGAGGCACAGACTAGAGGTTGCTATCTCTGCCGCCGCGATCGTGGGCCTGCTCGTCCTTTCCATTCTCCTCCTCATTATGTACCGAGAAGCAACACGTCAGCGCCAGCAGGCGCAGGACCAAGCGCGCAGAGCCGAAGCAGTGACGAGTTTCATCGTTGAGCTATTCGAGTCATCAGATCCCTGGGACCCTTCACCAGAGACGGTCTCGGTCAAGGATCTTCTCACAAGTGCAGCACAGCGCACTTCAGTAGAACTCTCCCGTGAACCTGCTCTTCAGGCCACTCTGCGAGCAACTCTGGGTAGTATCTTTACCAACCTGGGCGACTATCCCCGAGCAGAGGAACTCCTTGTTCCAGCTCTCAAGTCGCTTTCCTCTGTGGAGCAGCCGGACCCTCGTGTTGTTGGCAAGACGTGGTACTTCTTGGGCGGACTGCGCCATAACCAAGGCAAGTATAAGCAGGCGGTTGAGGCCCATCAAACTGCACTCACAATCCAGGAGTCCATTCAACCTCCAGACCAGCTTGCGGTTATAACGACCCGTGCGGCACTCGCCGAGTCGATAGAGGAAACAGGAGATCTCGACACAGCGCGTACGCACTATCAAGCGGCACTACAAGACGCTGTGGCGCTCACTTCATCCGGAGGAGATCTTCTCCGCGCGGATATCCTGACCCGCTTCGCAGCGCTGGAGCGTGCAGCATCTAACTATGCTGCTGCGGAGCAGCACTCCCGGACAGCGCTCACCCTTCTCCAAAAGAGGCTTCCTCCCTCTCATCCTCGGATTGGACTTGTCTTAAACAATCTGGGAGTTGTGTTGTCCAACATGGAAAAACGTGAGGAAGCCGAGACAATCTACAAAGCGGCTCTCAACCTATACACGGCCTCCCTCGGACCTAAGCACCCTGAAACTCTGAAGACCAAGACCAGCTTAGGGGAACTTCTGAGGAAGCAAGGGCGGCTTCTGGAAGCAAGGTCGCTTCAGCGTGAAGTGCTTCAGGCCCGGCAACAGATACTCCCGCCGGACCATCCGGATCGTGCGAAAAGCTTGATAAACCTTGCGATCGTGCTACTGGAAACCGGTCCCCTGTCCGAGGCCGAGCACTATCTCAGGGATGCACACAGGATCGAGCGTGCTGAACTTGGTGAGCAGCACCCGGCCCTTGCCACATCCATCGCAAATCTTGCTTCAGCCCTACTCCTCCAAGAACGCTACGATGAAGCCGATCAGCTCTTTGTGGATGCTCTTAAGCGAGTCGAGCAGTCAGTAGGAAGAGAACACAGCTCATATGCACTATATCAAGGCAACCGCGCACAGGCCCTTCTCAATCTTGGGCGCCTGCAAGAAGCAGAGGAGGCGGCTCGTGAGGCGATCGCCGTCGCACAGAAGGTGTATGGAAACGACCACACACGTGTCGCAATCCTGCGAGGAACTCTGGCAAGGATTCGTCTCAAGCAGGGACGCATAATTGAAGCCGAGCGAATCTCCCGCGAAACTGTTCGGAAGGTCAGCCAGGACTTCGGAGCTACAAGCTCCTCAACTATCAAGGCTCAAACTCTCCTTGCAGAGATCCTCCTTACAGCAGAGAAATACTCCGAAGCTGAGCCTCTTCTTCTCACTGCCTTTACATACTGGAAGGAGCGCGCCGGAGCCGAGGCTCCTCCCACTTTGCAAACGGCTAAGCTACTGGACCGGCTTTACTCGTCTTGGGGAAGGCTCGATCGTGCCGAAGAATACAGGAAGCTACGCACGCCTGCGTAAAAAAGCCCCCAAGAAACCTTGGGAGCGAAGAGAAAGAACATTGTGGGTGCACAACCCACCTATTAACCTACTCTGTAGGAGTGAGATGCTCTGTGCTTGAATAAGGATCAGGAGGACTCCCGGCTGAGGTATGGCGCTATACCGACTCCTGGTCCTTGCCTTTTTAGATAACCCCGACAAGGACCAGAAGGCTCTTCACTGTCTGGCTCCCGCAGTGTTCACACCACCCGGCGCGCTGGTCAGGCTCGTACTCAGTGGTGAAGTCGCACTCGGCGTTCATGCAGATTCCAGGGACTAGGCTGTCCAGAGCGAAGTCCTCCAGCAGTTCCTCGACCGACGAGCCATACTCCTCAGCGAGCCGCGCAAGCTTTTCCTTCTCTAGAGACTTGGCGGGTTCTGCGATCATACCGTTCTCCTTTGTCTATTCTGCTTTTTTCGGAAGTGGTCACGAATCGTCTTCGCAGATGGCTCAGCATGGTGTCAATGCTTCTTGGTTGCATGCCTACAAGCGATGTCACCTCCCGGCGAGGGAACCCAACCATGCACACCAGCACAAAGGCCCGATACGCACGTCGCGAGAGAAGTGCGCGACACTGTGCAAGGTGCAGTTGAAGCTCTTCACGGGCAAGAATGATCTCTTCGGGCGTGGGCGTCGGCGGGTACATCATCTCCACGCTGCACCTTCTCGACCGCAGTGTCCTTTTCTTTGCTCGGTTCCTTCGTATAGCGTCTATGGTCACGTTGACCGCAACCCGCCAGACGTAGGTAGGACACCTACCGAGTTTTTCCTCCGCCCCAAGCCTCCACAGCCGCAGGAACACCTCTTGGACAAGATCCTCGATGGAGTCAGGAGATAGCCGCTCGTTGAAGCGCAGTGCGGTTTTCTTGATGCTGTCCCGAATGAGCGCGAGGTCTCTTCGCGTGGGTGCTATGTCACGACCTTCTGTTCCATCCATAGATTCTCCTTATCTTTTCGTCTCAATGACAAGCTCCTTTGTTTTTGATGATGTGAGGGGTAAGAGAGGTTCTACTTCGAGACGAAGCGTGCCGTCACAGCGTGCGAAGCAATTGACTTGGAGAGCGGCGACGACCATGCCTCTGCTGCGCTGGTAGAGCGTCAGGGAGAGACCGCCGTCTTTTGATCGTGGGCCTCCACACACCCGGCTCTCGCGTCCATCGACTCGCGCCTGTATCCAAAAGTTGCGGACTTTGCGGGGACACTTCATGCACACCTCTCCCGCGACGATCCGAGGATCGTCTGACTTGTTTGGGTTGATTGGATTTCAGGTGCGGCTGCACCCAGGAAAGAACAGACTGCCAGGTACTTCTTAAAGTGGGCTCGGTCTCAGCGCAACAAGAGCAAGTGACACGGCGTCGAAGATACTCATACGTTCGTCCTCACTCATCCAGGCCTTTCGCTTTCGAGGAAGTCTCGGTTCTAACTCCGGAAAGAGGCGAGCTACGGCAACGGCGATGTTGTACTTTGTCCGTCCGGTTGCTGCAAACTCTTCCTGTACCTGTCTGCGAGATACCTTCACAACCTCAATGCTGCCAGCTCGACAGAACTCCTCGACACTTGCAGTGAATTCTCTTGCCCACACTCCCCGCCGCGATCTCTCCACCGTCTCAATGACAATGAGGCTTGGAGCGTACCGCCTGATGATCTTCCCGATCCTTTGAAGTACCATTTCGCGGGTCCTCGCCGAGAGTTCTGTAGATCCCCAATCAAGCAGGGTCTCAGTTCCCTGTAAGACTGCGTAGCAGAAACCAGCGGATGTCGGATCAAGGGAGAGCGTTATCGGAGCAGAGGGTAGCATCACCAGCCGAGAATACGAGCGATTACACTCCGCTTACTCTTTCCCTTGAGCCCCGGCTCAAGGGCACGGCGGGCTAGCTCCTGTGCTCGTGCTTTAATCTCTGCCTCGACCTTTTCAAACTCGCCAGCAAACAGCTCGCGCACCGGGACACCGAAGATGGCCTCGTATGAGAGCGCTGTCTTCAGCGTCGGAACTCGGCTGAAGGTCTCATGACGTGACACTTCAGCGCCGCTCATGACACCCATGAGGAATGCAACCTCGTCTTGAGAGAGTCCCGAGCGTTTCCGAAACGTACGCAAGTAATTTGAGAGCGGTTTACCTGGCATGAATCTCTAGAGTAGAGCTACAAAGCTAAAGAAAAAAGAAAGAGGATATTGCCTTCCTGCACAAGTCCTACAGGACTTTGGGGACATCGGGGATGTTCAAAGAAGCAGGCGCGACAAGTGCTTCCACAGCTACGCGGCATCAGTGCCGGCGATCTCCTCCTCTCCCCCACTTTCAGCCACCTCCCCAACGTCCCCATCATCCCCGAAGCGATCCGACAGTCCGTACAGTTCCAGGAGGTGCCGGAGCTTCCTTCCTTCCGACCGGGGGACGACGAAGTTGCCGTTGCTCTTGACCGTAGACAGGAAGAGCTTCTTCCGGAGCACGTTCCCGATCCACCGGGACGTGACCTTCCACTCGTACTCTTCACCATGCCGCTTACCGAACTCCGCTGTCACATCCTTGACCGCAACCGCAAAGGCAGACCCTTCCCACAGATCCCGGAGGACTTCGAGCACCTCACCCTCGACACTCCCCAGGCGCTCGCCCCGCAGCTCGCCGCTGAGCCCCTGCGCCGCGGCAAGAAGCTCTCCGCGTGAGGCGGGATCACTGGTCGCCAACAGCGGCCGGAAGATCTGCGCCAATCGCGGCTCAACACCGGGCAGGCTCTCCTGGTCGACCTCCCGTGGGACGGCCCTGGTCCGGATCCGGTACAGGAGGAGCTTGTTGCGAAGCGAAAGCGCCTCTCTCTTGAAGTCATCCGAGAGATTGAGCGGGATACCTGAGCGGATCGGTCGGTTGCCCAAGACTTCGGAGATACAACGGCTCTCCAGGGCCCGATCCTCGAAGAACCCGCGGGTGGCGAGCACCTTTGGGCCGAAGACGTGAAAGGCCCGCGGGTTGAACTCCTTGCTCGCGGTCTGCTCCGTCCGGAGCACCGGGAACCCACGGGACATCCCGTTGTTGAGCATTTTGACGATCTCGGCCTTCTCATCTGAGGCCCGGAAGTCTCCCTCGTCGAGCACCAGCGTCCCCCGGAAGATGTCCATGATCCGGAACAACGGCGACATGGTTGAGGCACCGCTGGCAAAGATGGGCAAGTAGCAGAGTGACCCTACTGACAGCAGGAACCGCGATTTGCCGGACCCATAGTCGCCCCGCACCCGGAGGTACGGGACCTCGTTGAAGGAGTCGTACAGCCACGTGAACAGGATGTACTCGCGGGCGACGACCGCAAACTCCGGCGACAGGTCGATGTAGCGATGGAGGAACGCAGAGAGCTCGCGGCGCAGCTCCTCCTCTGTCCCGTACTCGACAGGCTCAGAGGGGAGCAAGACGACACCATGCACCAGGAGGTTATTCTGGGGACTGAAGGGCACCAGGACCTCTCCACCGGGAAGCTCGAGAGACTCCATCTCCTCCCACTCCCTTCCCTGGCCTACGACAAAGCTGGTCAGCCCCTCCTCGGGCCGGTACACCAGCTCCGCCACGCGGCCGTCCGGGAGCACTGCCCCTGCAGCCGGTCGACGCCGCGCCTCATCACGCATACCCTGCAAGCGACAGGAGCCGCAGAAAGTCCAGGCGTGTACGCCCGAGGCGGACGAAGAAGTCAGCGACTCCCCCACCCTCGCCGACCTCCTCGGGCAGGGCGACGACCGTTGCCTGGGGAATGAGGAACGCTATCTGCTCTGCTCTCCGCTGGCTGCCCTCACCATGCCTGAAGCAGATGAACACCTCCCGCAGGCCACGAAGAAGCGGCACCCACTCCTCATTGAACGCGCGTCCGGAGCCGGTCGCAGAGAGCGCCAGAAATGACTTGCCGGCAAGGACGAGACTCTCCACCACTCCCTCAGTGAGGATGACCTGGCCAGGAGCCTGTCGAAGGAGCTGCGCACCATAGAGCGCCACCCTGCCTCCCCGCTTGGGAACCAACTCAAGCAGGTCATCGTGTCCCCAGGTCGCACGCTCGAAGAAAAGGACCCTTCTGTCGTATGAGAAGACCGGGATGGTGATGTGCTCTCCGTCCCATCCCAGGAGCCGCTCATGGGCGACCGCGGCAGGAATGCCTGACTCGCGCAGCAAGAGCCACTCGGCTTCCGAGAGGCGCCGGTGCAAAGAGACAGCTTCGTTGTATCGAGATCGCATCATGCGCTTTAGGGTAGCGGGTGGAAGATCTACAACAAGAAGGAGGGATATGGGGCGTGAGCCAACAAAGAAAAGCTGCTCAACACGAGCAGCTTTTCTAGTTACACTGATTAGACGAGAGAATCGTCGAACGGCTGCACGTCACGATTCACGCGTGGTATATCTACCACCGTATTGCCGTTGGTGAGAAGCCATTCAGACACCGATTCTACGGTGTGCCGTATTGAATTTGCCGTCTGGTCCAACTTTCCCAGACTTCGATCCGTTGACCGTTGCGGGTCACCATCGGGGATAAGAGTACGCTCTGCGATCAGGGCAAACGGAAAGGACAGCTCAACCACCACATTTTGCGGCGATGCAATTCTCTTCGAACTCACCGTTTTCAACAAGGACCGCCTTTCACTGTTCTCCGCCTTGGAATAGCTTAACCAAGCGCTTTCAGCAACTTCGAAGTGTCTCCGCAACCGATCTACGGTTCGCTGTGGATTTTCTGTGTTCTCGGCAATTGCGCTCTGTAGTTCTACCTGTCGGGCTAGCAGTGATTGCCGTCGCTCCTCATAGACTTCCTTCTCAAGTAACCCGTCTATCAGCGCATCGGTCATCCGTTCGAGCCGCTTCTTCACTTGCCCAAGCTCTGCATAGAGAACCTCAAGCACACTCTTTGTACGGTCAACAATCGAGCCAGTAACACGCTCTAGCTGCTGTTCGAGAAATAGCAGCTCCAGATCGGAGAACGACAGGCGCATCAACTCACGGCGCACACAGGCACGAATGTCAGGCTCAGGTACACAGCGTATCGGACAGTCCCTCGCGTGACAGCGGTAGTAGGTCCACTTGTGATGGACTTCACCCGTCAATGTCTTACCGCACGATGCACAGTCAAAGAGCCGGCGGAATTCGAAATCATGGGACACAACCTTGACGTTGACTCTCCCGTGAAGACGATCCTGCACGCGCTCAAAAAGGGCCCGCTGAATGAGCGGCGTGTGAATACCGGCAAAGTGTTCATTCCTTCTCTTGATGTTGATGACACCCATGTAGAATGGGTTATTGAGAATCACAGATAGACCATTCCGTGTCACCTGTCCTCCTCGGCGATTGCGAAGTCCCATGCGATAGAGTTCGTCAGAGAGTGTTTCGAGTGTGAACATGCCAGAGTCGTATAGTTCAAACGCGCGCTTTAACAGATGACCGCGCGCCGGGTCAATCTTCTTGACCTTACCTTTGCCACAGTCGACATAGCCCAGAGGCGCAGGCAGTGGATAGAGTCCCTGCTTGAGCCTGCCGTAGAATCCCTTGATGGTCTCTTCCCTCAAGTTGCGGATGTAGTCAGCAGCGACCACTGCCTGTATGTCAGCAGAAAGGCGCCCACCACGTGTGTTGAGATCAACACTTTCTCCTGCAAAGTGGATTGCAACTCCGGCGTCGCTCAGGTCCCCTATGGCTACCCAATCGCGCAGGTTTCTGGCACTCCGGTCTACCTTGTGAATGATGACACCGGCAGCTTTCCGCTGCTTCAGCAGCGCGAGCATCCTGGTAAAGACAGGGCGCCCCTGCTTGGCGGCGGTTTTCCTCTCTTCAAACCATTGCTTGATGGTGAGATTCTGTGTCGCTGCATAGCGCTTGATGGCATCGCGCTGTGCGCGAAGGGATACACCCTTCTTGCCCTGCTTGTACGCATCGGACACTCTGATGTACGCAAAACAACTACTCATGTCTCGTGGAATGGATTAACTATTGGATAATGGTTCGACCTTTCGTCTTCCATCCTATCGGCGGTGTCCTGATGTGTCAAAGACTCCTCTTGTTCAAGGCGCTGTTCGATTCGAACCACGATCTCGACATAGCACCTTAGATTTTCTTCGGCAACTTTCTGTTCTTCCGGTGTGAGATCGGGGAAAAGGTCTTGAATTGTGATAGGGTTCTTAGGCATACGAGCCAAGAATAAAGTCTCTGCAGAAGGGTTTCAAGATATAGAGACCTGCCGCTCCAGGAAGTAGCCTTCCTGCAGGATGTCCTCGGCGTCCTTCTTCTTTCGCAGGACCCGCTCCAAGCCGCGCCCTGGAGCTCTGCGGAGGCCGCTTGCATGAGTTGCGGCGGCATGACGGTCTGAGGATCGAATTCACTCAAGCGCTCTACAGCTTTTGCTTAAGTCTACTAGTTGTCACGAAATTCCTAGCCGCGGCACCTAAATAATTTGGGATAGAGCAGGTCTGTGAATAGGCTCTCTAGACTTGGCCCGCCTATACTCATTTTTCGTCGGATACTCATTTTTTCGTCGGACTCCCTCCTCAAAGCCCCCTTGTTGAGTACCGGGTTCTGTAACTCAGGCACACTGAAGTGACTAACTCGGGAAGTCTTTAGCCCCACGTCTCGCTTTACTTTGAACAGCGGTTCAAATACTCGCGTCGCACTACTAGGGGCACACTAGACAATGGGACATTGTTTTGCAGCGGTTGTTAGGGGCAACTTCGTCGAGTTAGTCGCTACCTTGTTCCGCCTACCCATTACTTAGCAAGTACCGTAGGCAGCGACACAAGAGGAGATCTGCGCTTTGTTGAAGGTTTGCGGAACATACCTCAGAGCTACCAAGTAGCGTCATTGCATGTCAGCTGGTCCAACAAAATTGACCAAGAAGGTGTAGGTACTTAGGCTTGACAATGGACAAGAGAAGCACCTACCCTAGAGGGAGCACATCTTCTTTTTCCCTCTAAAGGCTTGAGAGTCTCACGGGTAGCGTCACGCTAAGCGTCTAGCTAAACACACTGGCCACTTTGGGTGTATATGTGTTGAGTGGCACGAAATAGCCGGAGCACCATGGGAGCTAAGGCCAGGCATAGGAGATAAGGGCATGAGACAACCAGCCTATGAATGCCATGATCTGTATGTTCCTCCTCATGCGTTCGAGTGCAGGGCTGTCCCTCAAACTCTTTGGGGCGCACCCTAAATGGACGAGCTCGGGTAGTTCGGTGACGAGTGGTTTCATGTTACTGCTCGCTGATCCGGTGCAGAAGCGGACGTTCTCCTTGGACCGAAAAGGGGGTATTGAGAGTGATAATAGATCCGGAGTAAACAATTGACGGTGTCTCTTGTCTGGTCTCTCCGAACGACCTAATCGGAAGCCGGGGCCGATATCTTATCTGCTAGGCTTGCCGTACTTGGCTGCGATAGACGATAGACCGTTATTGAGAACGATACAATAGGAATAGGAGGTACATTCGCTTAGAGGCAAAGCCGCCAAGACAGCGCAGCATCATCACATGCAGTGCACTTACCTGCTGTCTTGACGGAGTTCCTGATCTTCTCCGTCCTTCGGAAGGTAGGCAAGATGGCAGCACATAGCCGAAGGTCAGCGCAAGAGATAAAGGACGTTCCTGGCGAATCGCCGGAGCTGGAAATCGTGGTTGGAATGAAGCAATTGGCCCACGAGCAGATCCTCCGGCATATCGAAAGGTGCTTCTCCGGGCATGCGCTCGCGCATCTTGTAGGGTCTATTTTTGAGGCCGACAATCTTCATGTCCAAGTTTCAGGACCAGGACCTGATGGGGGCGTTGATATTCTGGCATCAAATGGAGAATATGGTTTTGGTCGACTCCGCATCTGTGTGCAGGTGAAGTCGTCCAAGCATCCTGTCGAAGTAGAGACTCTTCGCGCCCTTCAAGGGTCAATGACGAACTACGGGGCAAATCAGGGCATACTCGTCGCTTGGGGAGGATTCACCAAGGCGCTTGTACGGGAAGCACATCAGAGGCACTTCGAAATTCGTCTCTGGGACGCTCATAAGCTGGTTGAGGAAATCTTTCGCACGTACGACCGCCTTCCGGAAAACGTGAAGTCAGAGCTTCCCCTTGAGAGAGTATGGATACTTGGAACTGTTACCGCTAAGTAGCGTGGACTTTTGCGGTTCTATCTCCTGGGGCAACCGTACTTAGCAGCAACTAGGCAGGAGTAGCACGTTAATCGAGACTGGTGACAATGAGATGCAGAGCATTATAGCTGGCATACGAAAGCTTGCCCAAACTACCACACAGGACGATCCAATCCTCTGAAGACTGCGAATTGAAGAGCTGCCCTATGGGGTGGCTCTTTGTTCTGCTCTGCCTGACAACAGCTCTGGCCTTTGATAGACTGCCTGTCAACTATTACCCACGCGCCGAAATGCGGCTAATCGCACAAGACTTTGCTTACCCAACAAGGAAGAAAGCCTATCTTCAGGACTCTCCAGTACTTGTTCAGGGGTGACAAGGCCAGCTTGCCAGAGCGCGAGGTATTCACCTCTTGTCAGCGGAATAGGCAAGTCAACAAGTGCTAGAGCGTCATCCGGAAGACCAAACTCTAACTGCTTGAGAACAGGTTCTACATCAAAGTTCTCACTAGGGCTGAGTAGATTGGCGATGTTTGCCACAGAACGCAAGAGGAACCGTGTTGTGTCTGAGAAACCTCGAATGTTGCCATATTCAATAGGATAGAATGGGTTGACTGTGTGGGCTCTCTCTATGTCACTAAGCGGCACTCCATGAACCCAATTAGAAAGGATGCTTACTCGCTTTGCACGGGCATAGTAGATAAACTCATCATTAACACCCCGTTGAAGCAAGCGTACTATATCCGATCCGTAGGAGTGTAACACCCTGCTTGGCCACACTTGATCTTTATTCCCCTTCTTCATTAAGGGTGTATACGCATCAGACTCTAGTAGCGACTGAGTCACTGCTACCAAGTTGAGAGGAGTAATTCGGTCAGGATTGAGCGCACGCAACGACTCTACCAGGCGGAGCACACTACGGAACGAAAGAGGGCTATTGCCACATGCCTTCCCAAGAAGGGTTAGAGAGACAACTCCATCCTCTTCCTCTAAAAGACCCAGTTGAAGCATCTGTCGCAGTAACTCATCGATACGCGCGTGAACGCTTCCTCCCCAGGTGGGATCGCGCCTAGCTAGTAGGTATCCGCCGTAGGTATGCGTGAGCAAGGTAGCTACCTCGTTACGAGGTACACGCTTCACTTGAGCAAGTAGCCGTACAATCCATGTCTCAATCTGGTTAGGATCAAAGCTCGAACGGAGTGCTTCTGGACTCCCTAGAACGTAGTGCTGAAAGAAGCGATCCTGCTCTATCGAGTGCTGTGCAATAATTATGCTCTTGCCTTCAGTTTTGTACCCAAGCCTGCCTGCACGACCAGCCATGTTCTTGTACTCGCTCACCGTAAATGGTTCTTCCTTTTCGCCCTTGAAGAACATCTCTGCCAGAATCACCGTATCAGCAGGTGTGTTGATTCCTGCCGCCAAGGTTGTTGTAGCAACTAGGACACGCACTCTTCCATCAGGATCTCGAAACGAACGTTCTACCGCTGCTCTTTCCTCGGCATTGAGATTAGTATTATGAAATGCAGTGCCCCCAGCCAAACAGCTTCTGAGGGCTTCTGAAGTGCTGGACCGATCCGACTCAGGAAGCGCAGCGATAACATCAGTGGCCGGCACCAATCCAAGGGAATTGGCAAGATACTGGGCACAGCCTTGGGTAGGTCCTTTCGCATTCCGAAAGATGAGGACCTTCTCCCCATCACTTACGAGTTGAGCAACGAGTGGGACGATGAGATCCTGGCTCTGCGGCTTGTCTCTCCTCTGGTAGACAGAGCCACGAGGAAGGAACTGCATGGTCTTCCTTGCCTCACCTTCATCCTTATAGACTAAGATGCCGGAGCGTTCTAGGACCCCTTCCTGGAGTGGCACAGGACGCTCATACGTAACTAAAAGCCTTGTTCTAAGCCATTCGTGGAATCCATTAACATCTCCGATAACCGCACTCAGGGCGATGATTTGGGGAACTAACCCTCTTTCGCGAGCTGCAATGAGACTCGTGAGAAGAAGCTCGAGGTTGATTCCGCGCGAGGAGTCAGTGATGAACTGCGCTTCATCCACTACCACCAAGCCAATTGGCTGGAGTACATGAGGCATCACGCCACTAAGGTTTAGGAACATCTCGTAAGTCAACAGAGCTAGATCGTACTGTCCATGTGCGATTAAGCCGGTTTGATCGCCATGGTCACCGGTACAACGTACCACGCGAAGATCTAGTTTATCGCTGTACGACGATGTGAAGCTCTCATACTTTTCATTCACCAAGGCTTTGTACGGAAGAAGGAAGACAGCTTTCCGGCCCTCATGGACGGCCTTGATGCTCGCCATTTCACCTATGAAGGTCTTTCCAGAACTTGTTGGCGCAACTACAAGAAGCGAATCGCCATCGAGGACCCGAAATTCGTTGACCGCCGTAAGCTGAAGATTATTTAGACCGGAGAAGCGACTCGACCATTCCTCCAGAACCTCTCTGCGCAGACCAAAGGCTGCAAGATCTTCTAGATTAGATGAGACCAGAATGCCATGGTACTCCGGAAAGGCCGCACGATAAAGGTCTCCTCTCTTCAACCGAGGAAGTACCAAGCCTCCCACTATGTTTCCCAGGAAAACAGGAGTCTGGCTTACTCCTAACCTCGCGGCTTCGGCCCGAACCCGCTCCAAGATGCTGCCACCAGCAGAGAGCAACTCAATTGTGTCTCCATCCCTACCCTCGCCTTGAAGGACATCAACGAGTGCCTTCGTAAGGAGACCCTGGCGATGAGAGGGAAATTCGTAGGCTGGTTCGCTCTCTTTGCTTGCCGCAATAAGTACTCTCCCCTCACCGGCCAGTTCTTGCAGTCCAATCACACTACGTGACACCGGACTGTTTTCAAGAACTTTGGCTGGAGCTCCACCGCTGAAGCAACAGTCAAGAATACAAAGTATCGCCCGAGCCGATGATCTCCTGAAGAGATTCGCCAGCTCCTCCATGGGCAGAGTCGTGTTCTCTAGATCAGAGAGGTATGTATCGTGCATTACTAGACGATGATCACGTGTACCATGTCCTGAGAAGGAGAAGATGACAACATCATCCGATGTCGCTTGCCCCAACGTAGCTACAAGGGAAGCACGGACCGTCTCAAGAGTCGCATCTTCATTTATGAGTAGGGAGCCCCCAATCTCGGGGAGCGTGTCTTTGAAAAGCGAATGGAGGGCCAGCGCGTCTCGTCGTGCACCAGTCAGCTCCCGAATGCCAGAATCTAGATGCTTGTCTACGCCAACGAAGGATGTATAAATGGTCGCCATGTTGAATTGAAGACGGCTCTCCTCAACTCTGCGCGAGCGATATGCCCACGCCCGGGGATAACCGACAGACGTATCATACCCCAAGAGCGCCAGTTTTACACAGGCAAGTACGGAGGATAGAGGGTACGACCTTCAAAGCCTGGGGATCTTGCCGCCCTCTACAATGTGCACCACCTTGAAGGACGTTAGAACCTTAATTGAGACCCGAGACAGTGAGATGCAAAAGCATCATCACTGGCATCCACAAAGTCATGAAAGATGTACCACCAGACGATTGGTCCACTAATGACTGCGACCTGAAAGAGCTGCCCTACTGGCGGCTCTTTCGGGTCCTCAAATCAAGATAGACAAAAGATAAATCATATATGATATATTTAGCCAGCATACTTGACAGGCTATATCTATATGCTATAATATGGGGAATAAATGTTCTTTGATATCTCAGGCTTGTCCTACAGGATATGGCACGGAATATCTTTCTTTGCCACATCCTGTAGGAACGTCTACCAATCTTTCACAAGGGAGAGAATCATGGAGATCCTGACCGGAATCGGCGCAATCCTCGCAGCCATCGTCGCCGCCTACCTCACCGTTCGCAAGACCGTCGGGGAGATGACGACCGGCCTCGTCCAGCAGTACCTCAAGGACCACTCGCTCTGTCGGCACTCGGTCGCTATCGTCGCTGACGTCGCCCATCTCGGGCTCGCCGGCGAGCTTCGGACCATGCTGGTTCGGAGGGGCTACCGCAACGTCTACGTGCGCGAGGTGGAGAAGTTCGAGAAGTCCGGCGATCAGGCCGTGATCGTAATCCAGGACGGCATCGACCTGCCGACCTTCGCCACGAACACCGGTCTGTCCGAGGGCCTGATCTACACCACCGGCCGGGCCAACCCGCCGGCAGGCGATTGGACCTTCGCGAACTCCGGCATCTCCCTCTACGCTCGCCTGCGCGAGCTGATCGAGTGGATCCGGGCGGCGGAGAAGGCCTGAGACGGTCCCCTTCCAAGGGAACCCCGAAGACCAGTTTGAGTCCCAACCTCTACTGGTCTTCTTCTTTATTGCAACGAACTAATAGGATGTTGTCGCCTGCCTTGGTCTGCCAGAGCGGCAAGTTCCGGCCTCTTTCTATTACGAACCTCCTGCCTATTCTGCTTACAGGAGGTTGCTCATGCGGAAAGTTACAGTGACGTATCGATTTGATAACCGCGGCTGTGTCCCTATGATTCGCCTCTGCGGGAAGTGGCTGAAGACCGCAGGCTTCGAGGAGGGCAACCTAGTTCATGTAGATGTAGCCGACGGTAGACTCACACTCACTCTGGCCAGCCTAAAGTTAACAGAGCCAGCTGGTGAGTCTTCACGTTAGGCGCTACACTCTCCGCTCCACGAGAACAGTGGAGCATTTTCTCTCACAGCTCCTTTTACCATAGTATGTTTTCCCAATACGTCTGCTGGCATGAGATCTCTGCTTGGGCTGCTATAGCTCGCTTCTCATCAGCCGTGAGATCCTCGGAGATAATGTTGTTGGTATTTGCAGGGTCTACTATTCGGGCTGAAGGTAGCTTAGTAGCAATGTACGCTAAAGTATGCAGTACATTTGCCGCAAGTGATCCGCGCCTTCCACGTAGGGCCTCCAATACCGTCAACTCAAGATAGAATGAAGGAAAGTCCAAGCCGTGTAGAAGCTTCCATATTTTCAATGCTCGTATTTCGTTACGTCGCTGTGACTCCCGAACCCGTTTGATGTGAATAGCGACGTTGGTCTGAGTCCACGAGTCTGCCTTGCTTCTGTAGAGGCTATGATACGCAGTGAGTGGTGCCTGTCGCCGTGCTGGCACAAGATCTATCTTCTGTTCTGCAAGAGCAATTCCTATCGAGACGTTTTGTACACGGGGCATCCAACCCTTTGCATCAGCAAAATTATAAAGCGCATAATATATATCTTTGAGACTTCCAGGAGTATTGGCCTTCAAAGAGATGAACAGATCAAAGTCTGTTACGCCTCTAATCGCGGTTCCCTTTGCGTATGAACCGGAGAAGGTCAATCCTGCGAAGTATTCTCCAGCCCATTTGCGTATATGTGGACTAATCTGTTTGGCAACGATCGGTAAAAAGACTGGAAGAGGCCGAGCTGGAGCCGCATACCGGCGTATAACTGAGAGCACGTAGACATCAGGTGTCATAAAGCCATTCTAGCAACTTAGCGCCTCGGGGGCACTGCCGTCATCAAGCGTTCCCTTCGTAAGTCGCCTAACAACTGCTTCAAATCGTCGGCGAGAGGATGTCTTTTGACCCCATCTTCGACCGTAGCAACGAGCCTGCCCAAGAAGCGGCCTTTGTCGCTTGCAGATAGCGAGGCCCGCCGCGACCAACTCAGTGCTTGGCTACCTAGTACATGGTATGGGTACGGATCAGATGCACCCCGCAATAGGATTATGTTCTCAAGCAAGTCGATCCCTTGCTGTAATAGCTTTTCGGCCTCTGGGCGTCCCGGCTCCTCATATGCCCTACGCATGAGCATGTAAGCATACGCAGTCTCCACGCGATAGTCATCCGGTGCTAGTGAGCGAGCCTGATTCAGAAAAAGCTCTGCGAGACGGACGTCCCCTCTCTCAACTTCAAGCATTCCTCGCTGGAGCCAATAATGGTAGTCGTAGGACAGGAAGTTTTCGAGTTCGGCGTAAATCTCACGTGCCTGCATTGGTCCGATGACCCGAAGCAAAAAACTGTGATTGAGAATTTTCACGAGGAAGCGCCAGGAGCGATTGTTACGATCAAACAGGGGATCTACTTTCGAAGCTGCTGCCACAGCTAGGCCTATCAGGATATCTTTCAGCTGCCCCAGCTCCTGCAATTTGGCTACCACGATACTCGCGATTACCCGATGCCTCGCCTGATATTTATACCCGGGAAGTCTTGCCGTGATCAAATGACTTGCCACCAAGCTATCGAGAGCGGCCAAGGCATCAGTGGGAGCGCCACCGGCTGCTATCAGCACCTCATCCTTTGTCAGGTAATGACGCTGTGCAGAGGCTACACAGACAAGTGAGTAGATGTATCTCTGAGTTCCCTTCAGGTCCTCCAACTCCTCCTTTGCCTTCTCTTCGTGGTCTCTCCCTGTGGTTGCCTCAATCATAGCAACGAGTAGTTGCCGACCTGCCTTCTGAGCAAAGAGCGCTCTCCGTTCCGCTTGACTCTTTCCTTGAAGAACCCCCAATCGCCTGTGACGCTCAAGAGTGTCAAGTAAGCCGTCGATATCCGCGTCAGTAAGGCCTGGCACTGTATGTTGGATAAGGGAGAGTTCCCGAGATCGGACGACTGCATTGGAAATCTCAGGCAGCTTGCTTGAGCGAAGACCAAAGACAAAGCAGAACTTCTCCCGAGCAGGCACTAGGTCCTTGAGCATCCCAACAAGCTGCCGTCCATAAAGATCCGCATCATCTATGGCAAGGACCAATGGACCAGGATCATGAGAAAGAACCTGCTCACGGATCTTGGTCGGGCCCGCCTCTGAATCCCGATCATTCCACAGCACCGGTATGCCAGCAGCAGAAAGCCGTATCGCCAACCGCATGAGAGAGGTACTCTTTCCATTTCCTGCGGTGCCAGTAACAGCTAAGGCCGTCCGCGGATGTTTATTCGCGAGGATTTCTTGTGCAATTTGTAACAGATCATGGTCGTTCGTTCGTTCGATGGCTCGTGCTTCAAGTAGATCCGACCAGTGCGGCTCCTCTCCCATCAGGTACCCGGTATGTAGCCGCGGGTTTAGGGTAACGAGCTCGCTCACGAGCGGAACCGTTACTCGTCCCGACAGACGAGCGGCTTGGTCGATGAAGACAAACCCCTTCTCCACCTCGGGTCGAAGGAGCGTCAAAACCTCTTCTGCGAACGACTGAGCCGTACCTTCTACCCAGGCAATGTTCAGCTCTTGGAGCATCTCCTCTCGGGATGGACTTAAGGAAGGAGTAACAAGTATAGAACCCGGTCGAAGATCGCGACCACCTGATGAACTTCTCTTTCGTAACTCCATATGCTGCCAGAGAGGCACTTCACGCAGCTCAGTACCGATAAACACAATGGGTCGGGCACTCAGATCTGCCACACAGCGAAGGTACCATGGTTCTCTATTGGCTATCCGTTGAGCGTATTGGGTTTCGGAGAAGGTCAGTCGCTCCGGAGGGCCGGGAATAATACCGTTGAGATGGACAAAGTCGAGGTTCTGCGGATCAGATACCCCGCGAGCCTCGTAGTCTGACTCGAGAGTCGTTGCAGAAGCGATTCTGATCTTGCGGCGCAGATCGAATTTCCGCCCCGCAGCTAACGCTAGGTCGTCTACATTCAGGGTGTAGCAGCGAAGCCATGGGGTATCGAAATAGAGACGGTAGAAATCAGGCAAGGAATCCGGAGCTATGCTAAATCTAGTCTCGAGGAGTTCGGCGAGTTGGGTGCGCTGTCTGTTCAATGCCACTCCATACAGCTCTCCCAATGTGGCGGAATCATCCAAATCTCGACTCGGGAAACAGATTTTCCAAAGCTCCTGCTTGAGTTCTTTCGCACTGGGGATAGGCAGTCCTTGATGATTCGAGCCGCTCAGGGAGAATCCAGCGCCCGTGAACAACACCAGCTCGCCTCGTGACATGTAGGAGCGCAGGCGGTTTAGAAGATTGTTGTCTAATGCCATAGGTAGGACTTCCGTTTCAAAAAATGTCGTCAACGTACCTGCATCAGTCCTCGATCCCTAAGTAGGCTCTGAGCGCTCGCCGGATGATCTCGGCCTTAGAGGCGCGCTCCTTCTTCGCTCGGTCCGCAAGCGCCCGTGCTTCGTCCTCGTGGAGGTAGCTGATCTCCCGCCAGAGCCCCCGGCTGGTTGCGGGCTTGCGAGTTTTGGGTGCTTGTTCCCGTTTCGCCATGCGCTGAGAATACAGAAGTCCTCAGCCCACACTGGTTCTACAGTAGACACACACTCCACCCACAGAGTAGAATCGCTCCCACGAGGGGAGAGCGCATCTCCCCATAAAGGAAGCGGCCCCGAGCGCAGCTCGTGACTACGCCCGGAGCCTAGCCAAGCATGAAGGAGGACCTCCATGCCCGACCAAGAGCAGTCTACCGCAGCCCCTATCCCCCGCATCGACCCGGCACAGTGGGAGAGCCACGAAGGATTCCGCGAGACGCTCCTGCGCCATTTCACCGAGCCCAAGGCCAACGCCACGCTCCGGGGGCTTGGTGACTTCCTCTTCAGTGTCTCTCTTGAGCCTCCTGCTGACTGGCCGCATCACCCAGAGGGAGAGACACGCTCCGAGCTGCGTGCTGCCCTGGCCGATCTTCGGCACCTTCAGGGCTTCCTCTCCTCCGTGGGGCAGGAGCATGTCGTCTCATCTCTCAATCCTGAGGATGAGACGCTTTCGCAGTTCGCAGAGAGGCAAGCTGTAGAGGTGGAGAGGGTCGCGGATCGGATCGAAGAAGAGCTCGCGAAAGGACAGGGAGAGTAGCAGGAGGCTGAGTGGACATCCCCCGCGGGGACCCCCTTCGGGTCCCCGCCATCCCCTACTGCGTCCAGGCGGGCATCTGAGACGGGATCTCCCCGCTCAGCCCCTAGCTTTCACCGTTAACCTCTTGAGCCGCCTCGACCAGTCCAGCTATGGCAGGTAGGGCGAGGTGGCTCAACTCGCCACAGCAAGCGCGATGCGGTCCAGGTGGCGCTCTTCGCCGTTGGGACTGCGCACCACGATCTCGCTTCCTTCCTCGGTCATGGTGACGAGGTACTCGTAGATCGCCAGCGCGTGGCGGATGACGGTCGCCTTGTTGCCGAGGTAGGTCTTCTCCTCAAGCTTCTCCAGCCGGTCACGAAACTCCGGCGTGAGGTCAACCGTCATCCGGGTCATCTTCCCTCGATCAGTTGGACTTGGTTCTTTTTTTCGATTTTCCTTTAGTTCTCGGATCATGATCTCTCTTTTGAGGAGTGCTGCCCCCTCGTTTTAGTCCCGCCAACCCCAGCAATGTGGTCGCGGCGAAACCCAGAACCACTATCAATAGTTCCCGATCCCATCTGGTGATTGCAGCGATGGTTACGGCGCCAACAATCCCGGCCATCGTCCACAAGATCACGCGTTCAACAAAGACGGGACGCTCGGGAACACTCTCGAAACGCGGCTCATCAAGTTCGGGCCACGGCCTGCTCTTCTTCTCGGCAGCTCCTACTACTTCACTAACACTCCTAAGCACTGCTCCTTCTGCGGACTCGGGACGGTTCGCGGACATGGTGGCACTCCCATTTATTAGGCATTAACAGCCCCATATGGTTATGCCGCCGCGCCGGATACAGCCTCGGAGCTTGGGCAGTGTCCAACTCCTTTAACACGGCAAGCATACTGCACCGTGCAGTACCAAATCAAGCCCCATAATGGAACTCTGCCGAGGGTCCTCTACAAACAAAAGGCTCCAGGAGTTCCCTCCTGGAGCTGTCCCTATACCTTCCCCTCCACATACTCCTCAAAGAGTCGGGTCAGACGCGGATACGGCCTCTGGACCCGCCCCGTCTCCCACGCCCAGACCGTTGTCGGGTCAAGCCCGAGCTTCCGGGCAAGCTCCCGTTGCGAGATGCCCTCCCGGCGCCGCGTCGCCTCAATACGCTCCGCAAGTGACACGGGGAGCGGACTCGGGTCATACCCCAGAAAGCCGATGATGGCGGGAAAGAAGCGTAGCTCCGGCCCGTACTTCCCCTTCTCCCAGTTCTCGTAGGTCCTCTGGTTCACCCCAAGCTGGCTTGCTACGTCCCGCTGCCGCAGCCCCAGGTCAAGCCTTCGCTTCTTGAGGTGGTCTCCGACCCTCCGGAGTTCTAGCGGGTAGCCCCGTCCTGGCGGAATCCGAGCGGAAAGCCGCAGGTGGCAAAAAGGCAACGCAGGAATGCCCTTGCGGGCATCTTGGGGATTCAAGATACGACTGCAGGTGCCTCCCGCCCCTCGTGGAACGTTATCGGAGCCGGGTGTCCGGCCCGTTGCTCGACCGGATCGACCTCCACGTGGAGGTCCCGTCGGTGACCCTCAAGGAGCTGCGGGGATCGGCAGGCGAGTCCACCGCGGCGGTGGCCGCGCGGGTCGCAGCGGCTCGGGCCGGCCAGCTCAAGCGCTTCGGCCCAGGCTCCTCCACGCCGGTCAACTCCGGCATGGGTCCCGAAGCATTGCGCCGCCACTGCGTGGTCGACCCGGCCGGCCGCGCCCTCCTCGATCGCGCCTTCGAGAAGCTCGGCCTCTCGGCCCGCGCCCTCGACCGCATCCTCAAGGTCGCCCGTACCATCGCCGACCTCGTCGGCAGCGACACCATCCGATCCCCGCACCTCGCCGAAGCCATCCAGTACCGCAGCCTCGACCGGAGGGTGAAGTGGTGAGCCCTCTATCCCTTGACTGCAACGCGAAACGGCCCTCCACGAAAACCCAGAATACGTTAGCGCCAAAGTCAATTTTGAGCTATTCTCCCTATCCCACTTTTGGTGGCAGAAGGCACTTCTCTTTTGATGAAGGTCTATTGTCTGAGCGGTCCGTCTGCAGTCTTTCACGTGTTAACGAAGAGGAGGTTCCATGCAGAAAAGGTTTCCCCGGATCCCCAAGGCCTCGTTGTGGGCCGCCATCGTCCTCGCCCTGACCCTGCCGGTCGTCGCGAGCGCAACAGCGACGGAGAGCTTCATCGTCCAGTGCTCTCCGAAGTGTGACGCGGTCGCGGCCGCGATCAGCCAGATTCCGGGTGCGCGCGTCGACCAGGTCTACAAGAACGTCGCCGGCCTTGCCGTCACCCTGCCGATCTCGGCGGTACCCGATATCCAGGGCCGCTCCGATGTCGCCGGCATGACCAAGGACGTCAACGTCTTCCTGCCGCCCCCTGACCAGTCGTACGCGGTCGGCGCCGCCGAGGCCGCCCAGGTCCTCGACGCCGCGTCGCTCCCGGGCTTCATCGGCGCCCGCCCCGCCGACTACAGCTTCAACAACGACCTGATCGGCGCCACCGCGCTCCACAACCAGGGCACCCTGGGCACCGGCGTGGTCGTTGCCATCATCGACAGCGGCACCGCCAACTCCCCGGTGGTCCCCGCGCTGGCCGGCAGCGTGATCGGCGGCGAGAACTTCGTCGTGGGCGACCCCGTGCCCTCTGCCACCTCGCGGCTGAACGCCGCCCACGGCACCCAGGTGGGCACCGCCATCGCCGGCCACGCGATCTTCCTCTTTGCCACCAACTCGGTGCTCGTCCAATCGCTGCTGACCCACGCTCCGTCGGCCGTCATCCCCTGCTCCCAGCTCGGCTGCCCGGCGAACCTCTCCGGCGTGCCGATGATCGGCACCGCTCCGGCGGCCAGCCTTTACGCCCTCAAGGTCTTCCCCTTCAACAGCAACTCCACGACGACGGCGCGCATCCTCGCCGCCATGGACCGCGCCATCACGTTGCGGCGCAACTTCAACAGCGGCATGCCCTCGGTGGTCACCAACCCCGGCTGCGGCGCCGAGGACACCCCCTGCGTCTACGATTCGCTGCCCATCCAGATCGTCAACATGAGCCTGGGCGGCGGCACGCTCTTCTCCGGGCGCGACCTCGAGGATCAGCTCACCCTCGAGATGAACAAGGTGGGCATTACGGTGGTCGTCTCTGCCGGCAACGATGGTCCAGCGGCCATGACCGTCGGCTCTCCGGGCACCGGCTACCCCGCTCTGACCGTGGCCGCGGCCGCGACCGCCGCCCATGAGCGGGTGCTGCGCGACGTCCAGTTCGGCCTCGGCATCGGCTCGCTCTGGCGGCCCTTCTCCGGCCTGCAGACCGCCACGTTCAGCTCCCGAGGCCCGATCCCCGACGGCCGCGTCGGTGTCGCCATCTCGGCCAACGGCCTCGCGACCTTCGTCCAGAGCGCCAACGGCGGAATCGCGCTCGCCTCGGGCACCTCGTTCTCGGCCCCCATCGTGGCCGGCGGCGCCGCCCTCCTGCGCGAGAAGTTCCCCACCGTCTCGGGAGTCAAGATCCGCAACGCCATCGCCGCGACGGGCAACCCCAATGCCTTCGCCGACGGCTCGGGCAAGATGGACCGCGGCAGCGGCCTGCTCGACCTCCCCGCCGCCGCCGCCAAGCTCACCTCCGGCAACGTCAGCTCGACGCTCCCCGTGGGCCTCACCACGCCGATCGTCGCCCTGAACCTCCTGCCGTTGGGGATCACGCCGATCAACTTCTCGAACAACACCTACACCAAGCAGCTCAACAATCTGAAGCCGGGCCAGATGGTCCAGCTCTACGTGCCCACCCTGGACAACACCGACAACCTGACGGTCAGCGTCCAGAACGTCACGCCGGCGCTGCCCCCCGCGCAGCAGAACCAGCTCTTCGGCGATGACATTTTCCTGACCGTGGTCGACGCGTACACCTCGTTCGCCGACGTCCGGGTGTCCGAGTTCATCGTCGCCGACTCGACCTTCCAGGTGCCCCTGCCGCAGGCCGGCCTTGTGCGGGTCGCGGTCCAGGGCGACACCACCAATGCCGGCAACGTCTCCGCCAAAGTGGTCATCACGCGCCAGAACGTGCCGCTCGCTCCGCCCACCAAGTCGGGCCTGATCCAGCAGGGCCAGGACACCATCGTGCGCGTGAATGTGCCGGCGGGCACCAATCAGCTCGCGTTCCGCCTGTCCTGGCTGCGCGAGTGGGGCGCCTACCCCACCGACGACATCGATCTCATCCTCGAGGATCCGAACGGCAACATCATCCTCGACGGCGCGACCCTCGGGGCCCCCGAGCGGGTGAGCGTCGCCAGCCCGACTCCGGGAGTCTGGACCGCCACGATCCAGGGCTTCCAGATCAACTCCATCTTCTCCATCTTCAACTCCGACATCTGGACCCTCCGCGCCACCGCGGACGGCGCCCGGCTCGCTCCGCTGCCCTGACCTGACTTGGTGCCGAGCCCGGAGGCCGCATCGGCCTCCGGGCTTTCCGCCCTCCCCGCCATTTGTAAGAACTTCCCGCCATAAAGATGCTTTTCAACCATATTTCAATTTCCTCTTGACATCGCCTTCCGGGTCCGTAGAATACCCACTCACCTACGGTTGGTCCTGTTCCTGAGCTCTCGCGGTTTGGGTACGTTGCAGTCAAACGGCTCTTGTAAAGTTGCCCATGTCCAAACAGCACCACACGGTCATCCTCGTCCCGCATGCCCATGCCAAGCTGCGCAAGTGGCGGGTCACGAACCTTCAGATCGGGCTCGTCGCCGGCGCCCTCCTCCTGCTCACCCTCACCGCCGGGTTCTTCGTCTGGTCCCACTTCTCCACCAAGGCCAATCCGGTCGAGGTCGCCCGGCTCCAGGGCGAGAACGAGAAGCTCCGCCAGGTCAACGAGGAGTTCGAGTCGAGCATCCGCAAGCTCCAGGAGCAGCTCACGTCCTACGAGGACCGCACCCGCCAGCTCGCCATCGTGGCCGGGATTGCGACCCTTGGGGAACCCGGCGGTGCCGGCGATATGGGCGATATCGGCGATAGTGCCGAGGCAGGCATCGGCGGCGGCGCTCCGGTCGACGACATCGGCGATATCGGGCTGGAGAACCTCCCGTCGATGGAAGGGCGCATCCGGAAGATCGACGGCACCCTGAAGGTCGTCGAGGCCCGGCTCCACCAGCGGGCGCGCTGGATCTCCCAGACCCCGGCCATCACCCCGGTCAAGGGCATCCTCACCAGCGGCTTCGGCTACCGCAACGACCCGGTGACCCACGGCCGCGGCGACCACCAGGGGGTGGACATCGCCGCCGCGCCGGGTCAGCCCGTGCGGGCCAGCGCCGACGGCATCGTGATGCGCGCCGGCACCATCGGCGGCCTGGGCAAGGCCATCTACCTCGCCCACGGCTACGGTGTGACCACGCGCTACGGCCACCTCTCGAAGATCGAGGCCCGGCCGGGCCAGCGGGTCAAGCGCGGGGACGTGATCGGCCGCGTCGGCAACACCGGCCGCTCCACCGGCTACCACCTCCACTACGAGGTGCGCCAGGACGGCGAGCCGGTCAACCCCCTGGCCTACATCCTCGACAACGGCGGCGGCCCGCTCTAGGCCGGGCCGCCCCCCCTCTCCCCCGGGCCGGGCCCGGAATTCTTTCTGCTAGACTCCGGGTTGTAACTGCTTGCCGCAGGGTGTTCACCCGCAAGCCTTTTCCCGACACGTGAGATCTCGATGATCAACCAATTCCTGACCAAGATTTTCGGCAGCCAGCACGAGCGCGACGTCAAGAAGATGCTGCCGACCGTGGCCGCCATCAACGAGTTGGAGCCTGGGATCCAGGCTCTCTCCGACGAGGAGCTGCGCGCCAAGACCGTGGAGCTCCGCCAGCAGCTCGCCGCCGGCGCCACCCTGGACGACCTCCTCGTCCCGGCCTTCGCCGTGGCCCGCGAGGCCGCCTGGCGGACGCTCGGCATGCGCCCTTACGACGTCCAGCTCATGGGCGGCATGATCCTCCACCGCGGGCGCATCTCCGAGATGAAGACCGGCGAGGGCAAGACCCTGGTGGCGACCCTTCCCGTCTACCTCAACGCGCTCGAGGGCAAGGGCGTCCACGTGGTCACGGTCAACGACTACCTGGCCCGCCGCGACGCCGACTGGATGGGCCGTGTCTACCGCTTTCTCGGCATGTCCGTAGGCGTGATCCAGCACGACATGCTCGACGCCGACCGCAAGGCCGCCTACAACGCCGACATCACCTACGGCACCAACAACGAGTTCGGCTTCGACTACCTGCGCGACAACATGAAGTTCGACCTTGAGTCCATGGTGCAGCGCGGCCATCACTATGCCATCGTGGACGAGGTGGACTCGATCCTGATCGACGAGGCGCGCACCCCGCTCATCATCTCCGGCCCGTCCGAGGAGTCGGTCGACAAGTACTACCGCATCGACCGCATCATCCCCCGCCTGGTCAAGGGCGAGGAGATCGACGAGGGCGACGGCCAGAAGAGCACCACCGGCGACTTCCTGGTGGACGAGAAGGGGCATTCGGTCAGCCTCACGGACGAGGGCGTCGAGAAGGTCGAGCATCTCCTGGGCATCCGCAACCTCTACGACCCCGAGAACATGGAGGTCGTCCACGGCGTCAACCAGGGGCTGCGCGCCCACCACCTCTACCAGCGCGACGTCGAGTACCTGATCCAGGACGGCAAGGTCGTCATCGTCGACGAGTTCACCGGCCGCATGATGCCCGGCCGGCGGTGGTCGGACGGCCTGCACCAGGCGGTGGAGGCCAAGGAGGGGGTCAAGATCGAGCGCGAGAACCAGACCCTCGCCACGATCACCTTCCAGAACTACTTCCGGATGTACAAGAAGCTCGGCGGCATGACCGGCACGGCCGACACCGAGGCGGCCGAGTTCGGGCAGATCTACAACCTGGACGTCACGGTCATCCCCACGAACCGGGACATGATCCGCGAGGACCGCGCCGACCTCGTCTACCGCACCGCGGAGGAGAAGTGGCGCGCCGTGGTCCAGGAGATCCGCGAGTGCCACGAGAAGGGCCAGCCGGTGCTCGTGGGCACGGTCTCGATCGAGAAGAGCGAGATGGTCTCGAAGCTGCTCAACAAGCCGCCGCGCGTGCCGCACGTGGTCCTCAACGCCAAGTTTCACGAGCGCGAGGCCTCCATCGTGGCCCAGGCCGGCCGCCTGAGCTCGGTGACCATCGCCACCAACATGGCCGGCCGCGGCACGGACATCATCCTGGGCGGCAATCCCGAGGGTCTCGCCCGCTCCGAGGCCGATATGGAGGCTGAGGCCGAGGCGTTCCAGCAGGCCTTCGAGCGCTACCAGGTCACCTGCGCCGAGGAGCGCGACAAGGTGCTCGCGGCGGGCGGCCTCCACATCCTGGGCACCGAGCGCCACGAGTCGCGGCGCATCGACAACCAGCTCCGCGGCCGCTCCGGCCGCCAGGGCGACCCGGGCTCCTCCCGCTTCTTCCTCTCCCTCGAAGACGACCTGATGCGGATCTTCGGCTCCGACCGCATCCAGGGGCTGATGGGCAAGCTCGGCATGGAAGAGGACGAGCCCATCGAGCACAAGTGGGTCACCGGCGCCATCGAGAGGGCGCAGAAGCAGGTCGAAGGCCGGAACTTCGAGACCCGCAAGCACCTGCTCGAGTACGACGACGTGATGAACAAGCAGCGCGAGGCGATCTACAAGCTGCGCCGCGACATCCTCGAAGGCCGCGAGGGCCGCGACTACGTGATGAAGATCGCCTCGGACGTGGTCGACTCGCTGCTCGACACCCACGCCGGCGAGAAGCTCGACCCCATGGACTGGGACCTCCCCGGCCTGCGCACGCAGTTCCTCGCCTACTTCAACATCAACGCAGGGGACATGCGGCTGGAGGAGCTGGGCATCGACGAGCTGCGCGAGACCCTCTGGAAGGCGGTCGAGCAGCAGTACGCCGAGAAAGAGGCGCGGCACTCCGAAGGGGAGATGCGCGCATTCGAGCGCGCTATCATGCTGCACGCGGTCGACGTGGCCTGGAAGGACCACCTGCTCGCCCTCGACCACCTCAAGGAGGGCATCGGTCTCCGCGGCTATGCGCAGAAGGATCCTCTCAACGAGTACAAGCGGGAGAGCTTCCAGCTCTTCGAGGCCATGAAGGACCGCATCGAGGACGACATCATCCAGAAGCTGTCCCGGTATGAGCCCATGAGCGAGGAGCAGATGCTCGAGCAGCGCCGCCGCCAGCAGCGGGTGGCGCCCAGGATCGAGCTCTCCGCTCCGCCCAAGGTCGAGGGACCGCAGCGGACCCAGTCCCTGGCGAGCAAGGACGCCAAGGTCGGCCGCAACGATCCCTGCCCCTGCGGCTCGGGCAAGAAGTACAAGAAGTGCCACGGGGCCCAGGTCACCGTAGGTTGAGACCCCTCACCCCCCTGGCCCCCCTCTCCCACCTCCCCGCCCCCCTACCCGGGAGAGGGGGGAACTGCATTCCAAGGGTGTGCGGGGGCGCCCCTCTCCCAGGGAGGGGGGCGGGGAGGTGGGAGAGGGGACGGGGGTGAGGGTTTTCTTTTGATATCCTTCGCCACCCAATCATGAGCGCAATGCACGATCTCGAACCGCGACTCGCCCTCACTTTCGACGATGTGTCGATCGTCCCGGGCCTCTCCGAGGTCCACCCCAACGACGTGGACCTGCGCACCTTCGCCTGCCGCGGGATCGGCCTGAACATCCCGATCCTCTCGGCGGCCATGGACACGGTCACCGAGTCCCGCCTCGCCATCGCCCTCGCCCAGGAGGGAGGCATGGGCATCGTCCACAAGAACCTGCCCATCGAGGTGCAGGCCGAAGAGGTGGACAAGGTGAAGCGCAGCGAGGCCGGCATGATCGTGGACCCGGTCACCATGCGGCCGGACCAGAGCATCCGCGAGGCCCTCGCGGTCATGGCGCGCTACAAGATCTCGGGCGTGCCCGTCACCTCCCAGGAAGGGCAACTCGTCGGCATCCTCACCAACCGCGACCTACGATTCGAGGAGGATCTCGACAAGCAGATCCAGGATCTGATGACCAAGGAGGACCTGATCACCGTGCCCGAGGGGACCACCCTGGAGCAGGCCAAGGCGCTCCTCCACAAGCACCGGATCGAGAAGGTCCTGGTCGTGGACGGCAACGGCAGCCTGAAGGGGCTGATCACGGTCAAGGACATCCAGAAGGCCATCCAGTACCCGATGGCCTGCAAGGACGAGCTCGGCCGCCTGCGGGTCGGAGCGGCCGTGGGCGCCTCGGGCGACTTCCTGGAACGCGCCGCGGCCCTGGTCCGCGCCAAGGTGGACCTCCTGGTGCTCGACTCCTCCCACGCCCACAGCACGGGGGTCCTCGACGCCGCGGGCAGGCTGCGCGAGCGCTTCCCCGAGGTCAAGCTGGTCATCGGCAACGTGGCCACGGCGGAGGGGACGCTCGCCCTGATCGAGCGCGGCGTCGACGCGGTCAAGGTCGGCATCGGTCCGGGCAGCATCTGCACCACCCGCATCGTCACCGGCGCGGGCATCCCCCAGGTCACCGCGATCCAGGACTGCGCCCGCGCCGCGGCCGAGCACGGCGTGCCGGTCATCGCTGACGGCGGCATCAAGTTCTCCGGCGACGTGACCAAGGCGATCGCGGCCGGAGCCACGGCGGTCATGATCGGCTCGCTCTTCGCCGGCACCGAGGAGAGCCCCGGCGAGACCATCCTCTACCAGGGGCGGACCTTCAAGGCCTACCGCGGCATGGGCTCGCTCTCGGCCATGGCGCGAGGCAGCGCCGACCGCTACTTCCAGGAGGGCGGTCCCGGCGTCGCGACCCTCGGCAAGCTGGTGCCCGAAGGGATCGAGGGCATGGTCCCGTTCAAGGGGAGCGTCCACCAGATGCTTCCGCAGCTCACCGGCGGCCTCCGCGCCGGTATGGGCCTGGGCGGCTGCGCCTCGATCGAGGAGCTGCGCACCAAGGCGCGGTTCATCCGCATCTCCGCCGCCGGCCTCAAGGAAGGCCATGCCCACGACGTGGTGATCACCAAAGAGGCCCCAAACTACTGGGTCGAGCGGCCCTGAGGCGTTGAAGCCCCTCTTCCACCCGCGGCTGGTCAACGACCCCTTCGGGGACCCGGCTCTCTACATCGAGTTCCTCTTCGAGCGGCGGGCGCTGCTCTTCGACCTGGGAGACCTTTCGCCACTCTCCGCGCGCCAGCTCCTGAAGGTGGATCACGCCTTTGTCTCTCACACCCACATGGACCACTTCGTGGGGTTCGATGCCCTGCTGCGCATCCTGCTGGGACGGGAGAAGACGCTCCGGCTCTTCGGTCCGCCGGGATTCCTCGACCAGGTCGAGCACCGGCTCGCCTCCTACACCTGGAACCTGGTGGCCAACTACGAGAGCGACTTCGTGATCCGCGTCACCGAGGCGCATCCGGACGGACACCGCGAGACCGCTGAGTTCCGCACCCGCTCAGGGTTCCGCCGCGAGGCCGTCCCCTCCCCCGCTTTCGGGGACGGCATGCTCGTCGAGGAGGAGACCTTCCTGGTGCGGACGGCCTTCCTCGACCATGGCATCCCCTGCCTGGCATTCGCGCTGGAGGAGAAGCTCCATGTCAACATCTGGAAGAGCGGGCTGGAGGAGCTGGGCCTCCCCACGGGTCCGTGGCTGCGCGACGTCAAGTACGCCGCCCTCCGCGGCGAACCGGACGAGACCCCCTTCCGGGCGGGAGACCGCGAGGTGACACTGGGCGAGCTGAAGGACAAGGTGCTGCGGATCGTGCCCGGGCAGAAGGTGGCCTATGTGACTGACGTCTCCTACTCAGCATCCAATGCGGCGGCGATCGTGGAGCTCGCCCGGGGGGCGGACGTGCTGTTCATCGAGTCGGCCTTCGTCCACGAGGAGGAGCGCCGCGCCGCGGAGAAACGCCACCTCACCTCCCGCCAGGCGGGGCTCCTCGCCCGCGAGGCCGGGGTCAAGCGGCTCGTGCCGTTCCACTTCTCGCCCAAGCACCAGGACGAGGAGGATCTCCTGATCCGCGAGGCGCTCGAAGCTTTCGAGGACGGATGAGCCAAAGGGCGGCCACGAGGGCCGCCCCTACGGTAGGGGCGGCCCTCGTGGCCGCCCTTACCAGGATCCGGAAGAACCGCCGCCACCGAAGCTGCCGCCGCCCCCCGAGAAGCCTCCCCCTCCGCCGCCGCCCCATCCTCCCCCTCCGCCCCAGCCCCCACCGATGAAGGGGCCTCCCCACATGCCTCGGCGCCCGCGGCTCCCCCAGGTCGGAATGCCGCTGCCAATCCTTTTGCCGAACAGCATCTTGAGGATCGGGAAGAGCACGGCCCAGCCGATCAGCGCTCCGAGACCGAGGCCCGGGAAGATCATGTTCGGGAAGCTCGCGTAGAACGGCATCAGGAAGACGTACATGAACCAGCTCTGGCAGCCCTGGGAGAAGACGGCCATGAGAGAGAAGACCCCGATCACGAAGAAGAAGATCAAGCCGAACACTGCCTTCTCGCCCGTCGCCATCTGCGGAGCCTGGTCGGCGCCCGGCGCGGGGGCGACCTCCTGCCCCTGGATCGAGCCCAGGATCGCGTCAACCCCCTTCTCGACTCCTCCTCCGAAGTCGCCGCTACGGAAGCGGGGGGTGACCACGTCGTCCAGGATGCGGCCGGTCTCGAAGTCGGTCAGCTCGGCCTCGAGCCCGTACCCGACCTCGATCCGCATCTTCCGGTCCTGCTCGGAGATGAGGAACAGGACGCCGTTGTCCTTCCCCTGCCGCCCCAGCTTCCAGGTCTCGACCACGCGGATCGAGTAGTCCTCCAGCGGGTCCCCTTCGAGGCTCTCGACCGTCAGCACCGCGATCTGGTTGCCGGTCTGCTGCTCGTAGCCGGCGAGCTTCTGCTGCATACGCTGCTGGACGTCGTCCGGGATCAGGTCCGCGTTGTCGACGATCCGGCCGGAGAGGTAGGGGACCTCCAGCGCGGCGAGCGGCGCGGCCAGAACCAGAAGGAGGAGGACCGCCGCCGCACTTCGCATCACCGGTCTCCCCGCCGCAGCTCGTTTTCGAGCTCGTTGCGGTCGTCCGGCTGGATCGCCACGCCGTGGCGCTGCAGCAGCTCGCCGCACTCCCGGATGGCGGAGACGAGCGCCTCCCCCGGCCGGCCGGAGCGGATGCCGGCAACCACGGTCCGGACGATGCCGTCCCACTGCCCCGGCTCGACCTTCTGATTGATCCCGGAGTCGCCGATCACGACCACCCGGTGCTCGAAGAGGGAGAGGAAGAGGAGGATGCCGGTGCGGTCGCGGGTGCGGAAGACCTCCTGCTCCAGGAAGGCCATCTCGGCGCGCTGCCGCGTCCTGAGATCCAGCAGGTCGGGCCCCGCCAGCCAGCGCTTGACCGCGGGCACGTAGGCCGCGAGGAGGAACCCGAGAGCGCCTCCGGCCGCGGCCGGCAGCGCGATCCAGAGGGGGAGCATCCCACCCCAGAAGTTGCCGAAGAAATAGATCGCCTCGGCCACGAGGGGACCCGCGAACGCTCCGAGGGCAGTCCCTTCCCAGAGCGCGCTGGGGTAGGCGTCGCTCTCCTCGACGAAATACGGCACGATCTCGCCCGAGGTCTTGCCCTCGGCCTCGGCAATGGCGGCACGGATGGCTTCAAGATCGGCTGGCTGGAAAAAGCGTTGAACGTCGTCCATGGTCCCCACCCCCCGGAGACCCGTCGATCCTATCTCACTCCAGGGGGATCGGGGACGACCGCTCCCGCTTGCGCTGCCCCCGGCGCTTCTTCGCGTCCACCCGGCGGCGCTTGGCGGACCTGGGCACGCGGGTCGTCCTGCGTGGGGTCTCCTCGCGGAGGGCCTCTGCCATCAGCTCGACGAGCCGGGCCAGGGCCGCCTCCCGGTTCTCCCCCTGGGTGCGATGCTTCTGGGACGCGACGTGGAGCACGCCCGACCGGGTGATCCGCGTGGCGAGCCGCTCCTGTAACCGCTGTCTCTGCTCTTCGCTCAGGCTCGGGGAGCTTGCCACGTCGAACCGGACCGTGACCCGGGTCTCCAGCTTGTTGACGTTCTGCCCGCCCGGCCCTCCGCTGCGGGAGGTCGCGAAGGAGACCTCCTCGTCGGGGATGGCGAGGTCGTCAGTGATCGGGATCATGAGCCAAGTGTATTGCAACCTTGCCGGCCGGACCCATCCCGCTCATCGGAAGCACCTCCTTCCCGCTGGACTACGGGCCGACCCGATCTGGCGCGCCTAAGACCGCTCCCGGCTGACAGGATTGGATTTCAGCCCGCCCGCGGTCTCTTCGAGCGCGCTCGATTGGAATCGGAGCGCTCGACGAGGATTCCGGCGCTTCGGGGAAGACTGCGAGCGCCTTGATTTCGAATCCGGCACGCTCGGAAAGACTTCGAGCGCGTCGAAATCGAATTCGGCTTCAATAAATTGGAAAAGAGCGCCTTGATTGGAATTCGGAGGACTCGAAATAGATTTTGGCTCCACTGGATTGGAGAACAGCGCGGCAGATTTCAATCTAGTGGATCCGATTTGATTTCGTCTCCAGTATATTGATCGCGGTGCGGTCAATTTCGATTTCAGTGTGCCGATTGTCATTTTTTACGCGCCGCTTTTCATTTCGAGCGCGTCCAACTGGAATTCTGCGGGCTGGAATCGATTTCGGCTCCAATAAATTGGATTCTGGTCACTCGAAGCCAATTCCAGGAACCGCTCGACGATCTACCAGCCGTTCAGTCAGAGGCATCAGCCAAGGCCCGCTGCAACAGGTCGTCGACTCCCAGCTCCGCCGCCCAGTAGCGCAGGTACTCCTGGTCCAGTCGCTCGCCCTGGGCCTTCAGGACTCCCAGAATGTCGCTCCACTGGCGGTCGGAGACCTCGTTCCCCTCGCGATACCAGAGCAGCTTTCGCAGGACGATGTCCTCAGCCGACGTCACCATCACGTCGCGAGGGGGGTCCTGGACGAGCCGGTAGGGGGCATGACGCTGGAACTCGGACCGGTCGAAAGGCTCCCCTTTCCGGACGAAGATGTCGATCTTCAGACCTGTATCGAGATGGATGAGATTGAAGCTGGACCTGCGCTGGACCGCGCTTCGGATCCTCTCGTCGTCCAGGTAGAACTCCCCTTGAAGCCGGCCGACGAAAGCCGCCACCGCCGAAAGAGGGAGATCGACCGCCAGGTCGATGTCGCGGGTCTGCCTCGGAGTGCCATGGACGGAGCTGGCGATGGAGCCACCGAGGTGGTATGAGAGCCCAAGGTCCTCCAGGGTCTCGATCACCCGGAGGGCGACCTCCATGTCCTGGCTTTCGAGGGTCATTCGACGGGTCCGTAGACCTCGGTGGCAAGCTCTTCGCCGAGCCACAAGCCGAAGAACCGCCGGCGGATCTCCTCGGGGCTCGCGTCGGGGAAACGCGAGTGAAGGCCGGCCAGGGCGAGCGCGCGCGACATCCTGTTCGCTTCCTCCACCAGTTGGATCTTCTTCCAAGCCGGCATCCGCCGGTAGATCTCCATTTGGACCCGCTCCGCGTCAGCGTCGGTATCCGGGTAGAGCTCCCGGTAAGGGATTTCGTGAGGCTTGAGCTTCCTGGGTGCGCTCGGGCTCATGGTTGGGACCATAGTACACGAGGAGCGTGGACCTCGCGGATCCGCCGCCGCAGTGCCTCCCGCACGGATTGGAAGCCGTCGTCGAGGTGGACCTCAAGCTTGCGGGGCATGAGGATGTCCTGGAGGAAGACGAGGATGTCATCCACATGGTGGGCGAACTCTCGGACCAGGCGAAACTCCTCCCAGGATTGGCTGCCGGGGCTGAGCTTAGGATTGCGAATCAGCACCTCCAGGCTCTCGGCTTGGTCAGTCCAGTATTCTAGGTAAGATACCCTCTCCCGGAAGCTCCCGATCTTCACCTCCGGCAGCACAATCGGCACCAAGCTCCGGGCCAGGTCGTCGGCATCGCCCTGATGCTTCTGCCAGAGCCTGTAGATCTCGTACATGCAGTAGGGGGAACGCAGGTACTTGTCACTGATCACGGCCACAACGAGATCGGCGCGGGTAAGGCGGCGAATGAAGGCGGAGATCCGTTCACCGGGCCGCATCTGATCGCGGTCCCGAACGGGTTGGAAGCCGTCCTCGGCGAGAGCCGATTGGAGACCCTCGACGGCCTTCGCACGGATCTTTCCCTCGGGAGTATCATCCCCCCAGGCATAGGAGATGAAGACCTCCCGGCGCTTCTCGCTCGCGGTGAGGGGCAGGGGTTTGACGTCGATCCCGGGGGTTTCCCCACCGGGGTCGTGCTCCCGGTCCTCGAAGAAAGCGGCGAAGGCGGCGGCGGGGACCGGCTTCTTCTGGAAATCGAGCACGCGGCCCCCAATCACAGTAGCTAGCGCACTCCGGGCCACCGTGGTGCCCTCAAGAGTCAGCAACTCCTCAGGTTTCTCACCGATTCGCTGCTCAAGGATCGCCCAGCGAATCTCGCGCAAAAGACCCAGAGGGTCACCACCCTGAGCCTTCAGAACCAGAACTCCGGCGCCTGGTGCCTCGTCCGTGCTGGTGTCATCGAATTGGACCAGGAGTTGGGTGTCCCGTCGGCCGTCCTTGAGCCAAAAGCCGTACTTCCAGTACTCGGCAAGGTCCCCTGCCTTCCTGCCGATCCTGCTCATCAATCCCCGGATGACCGCTTGGTGGAAGAAGCGGTACTCCAGCCGTAGCGCGGGCATGCCGGGCTCCTCCTTCCAGGCATGGAGTCGTCCCTTTACGGCTTCGAACCCGGGTAGCAGGTCCGGCGCGACGTAGCGCGCCTCTCCCTGGGCCGTCTTTCCACAGCGGAAGCACACGCCGCAGCTCTCCATCAGGCCGAGGAAGAGCCTCTGTTCCTCGGGGGAGTGCTCCTGCCAGACCATCCAGGCGAGATCCTCGCGCGTAAAGCGCCCCGAGTCTCTCAGCCAGGGCACCGCCCGGCCGCGATGGAAGACGGTGTAGACGGCACTGAGCGCCCAGTCCTGGTCGAGGACGATACAGTTGGAGAAAAGGTCCGGCCGGTAGAACACCACGCCGGTATGGTGGAAGTAGTCGAGGGCGTGCTCCCAGGAGACGATGCCTCCGACCTCGTCGCAGAGCCCGCGGAATTCGTTGAGGGTGAGAGTCCGATGCCGCCGCTTCTCGGGCTTGCACCTCTGGTCCTTGCTTCGCCAATCGTAGAGCCGGCGGCGCACCTCGGCGCGCCCGCGGCCGATCTCCAGCGCGCCGTTTCGTTCGAGCAGGTAGCGCATGGCGTCGCGGAGGTGGGCTTCGAGGGTGTCTCGGCCCAGTTCCTCCTCGGACTTGGCGCTGTAGGAGGCTTCGAAGAAACCGGGGCCGTCCAGCCTTGCAGGCGGGGTGCGTCGGTCAGTGATCCGGTCGCACTGGCTCTGCACGACGATCACTGGGCTGTCCTCTCCGGCGAGAGACCGCACGTAATCGAGCCAGTAGGCGAGCGGCTGGTTGCGCAGGATGAAACCATTCTCGAGGTACTCGTCCCGATTTTCGAGCTGGGGAGTCCAGAGGATCAGGAAAACGGCGCGGCTGCGCAGAAATAGCGCGTGGGTGCCATGGTAGATGTCCTGCCCACCGAAGTCCCACCAGTTGACCTGGAAGACCTGTTCCTGCTCTCCGATCTGGATTCGCAGTTCCTCCCGCCAGAGCTGAACACCATGGGTGGATGTGACGGACTCATCGAAAGCCTGGCCTCGGAAGCGTCGGCAGAGTTGGGTCTTCCCAACACGGCCGTTGCCGAGGAGGATCACTTTCACCTCGTTCTCGGCCTCGGGTTCAAGGGCGATCTCTTCAAGGTAGGCGCGCAGCCGTGGGAGGCAGTTGTCGCCGTAGTCATGAGAAAGAACCTCCCGCGGCACGCCGACCGCCTTATCGGCGTCCAACTCGGTCAGGCGCGGGTGGTCTGCACAGATCCGAAGAAACGCAGCCGGAACCGGGGGCCGGCAGTCGCAGAGGTTGAGGCTCTGAAGTCCTTGGAGCCCTGTCAGAGGGGCCAGGTCCGGGATGCCTGCGCTCGTCAGTTTGAGTGTCTTAAGTTCTTGGAGTCCGGCCAGCGGAGTCAGGTCCGTGACGCCCGTGCTCGACAGGTCGAGGCTCTGAAGTGCCTGGAGGGCAGCCAGAGGTGCGAGGTCTGTTAGGCTCGTGCTCGACAGGTCGAGGCTCTGAAGCGCTTGGAGTGCAGCCAGAGGTGCTAGGTCCATTAGGCTCTTGCAGTACTTGAGGTCGAGTCTCTGAAGTCCTTGGAGTCCCGCCAGTTGAGCCAAGTCTGTTATGTCCATTCCTGAGAGGCTGAGTACCTGGAGACCTTGGAGTCTGGAAAGAGGTGCCAAGTCCGTCACGCCGTTGCAGTAAGACAGGTCGAGGAATTCAAGTCCTTGGAGTCCCGCCAGAGGTGCCAGATCCGTCAAGCCGTTGCAGTGAGACAGGTCGAGGAATTCAAGTCCTTGGAGTCCCGCCAGAGGTGCCAGGTCCGTAACGCCCGTGTTCGACAGGGAGAGGCTCTGAAGTCCTTGGAGCCCAGCCAACGGGACCACGTCCGTAACGTCACTGATGTGTAGGTCGAGAATCTGAAGTCCTTGGAGCCCAGCCAGCGGAGCCAGGTCCGTAACGCCACTTATGTGTAAGTCGAGGACCTGAAGGCCTTCGAGACCAGCCAGCGGGGCCAAGTCCACGTAGCCCGTATACGACAGGTAGAGTTCCTGAAGTCCTTGGAGTCCGGCCAGCGGTGCCAGGTCCGGCACTTCCGTGTTCGACAGGTCGAGGGTCTGAAGTCCTTGGAGTCCAGCCAACGGTGCCAAGTCCGTAACACCTGTGGCCGTCAGGAAGAGGGTCTGAAGTCCTTGGAGTCCGGCCAGTGGTGCCAGGTCCGTAACGCCCTTGCAAAAATACAGGTTCAGACTTTGAAGTCTTTCGAGGCGGGCCAGCGGGGACAGGTCCGTGAGCTTAGAGGCGTCTCGATCTCCGTCCCATTCAAGATCCCCTGTCCCCGTGGGCTTTTTCATGCCCAGGTAGAGCCTCTTGAGGCGTGGCAGATTTCCCACACTGGCAGGGAGCTCGCTCAGAGCCAGGTCGCCGAGGTCCAGGCTCTCGGCCTGGGTTCTCCGAGCCTCCTCGATCCGCCGCTCCGCCTCAAGCTGGTTCTGTTGCACGATGACTACATACTAACAAGCCTCGCCAAGAGACCTCGCGATCGTTGGGGTGAAGGCTGCGGTCCGTGCCGGGCCGCGTCTTCGGCGTTCTCTTCCGGCTGCAGATAGGGAACTTCCCGCCGCTGGAGAGGGATGACGGGCATGCGAGCCTCCTTTCCCCACCGGTCGCGGAACCAAAACACACTGTCGCATGGGTAGGCAACGGAAATGAGCCTCTCGCCCGGAAGGACGAGCGTCTCGCCCTCAAGGACTTGTCGCTCGCCCGCGAGGGCGTGGGGCTCGCCCCCAGGGACTTGTACAACGCCCCCAGGGACTTGTACAACGCCCCCGGGGACTTGTACATCGCCCTCGGGGATTGGGCCTCGCCCTCGAGGACTTGCCGCTCGCCCTCGGGGGCTTGCCTCTCGCCCTCAAGGACTTGGGCCTCGCCCTCCGGGGATTGCCTCTCGCCCTCGGGGGCGAGCCACAAGTCCTCGGGGGCGAGAGGCAAGTTCTCAAGGGCGAGACGCGTAGGCAGGAGCTTCGGGAGCTGAAGGGCAGCCAGCCCGGCCGTCTCGCAACGGGCGGGCCGCTGAGGCGGGAGGCCGTGGACCTCGGAGGCCAGGGCGGTGCTCTGGGGGGTTAGTCGGTCTTCCGGAGCCTCTCCAACTCGTTCCGGAGCCGGGCCACTTCTTCAGCGTTCTCCCGGCGCAGGGCCTCCTGACCGGTCTTCTTCTTCGTGCCACTGCTCATGTTCCAACCCGCATCTCCAGCCACCTCTTGAGAGATGTCTGGCTTTCGCCGGACGGTTGCCCGAGGATGATGTTCTCAGCACTGATGTCTTCATCAAGATCGGGCCAATGAACGCCTTCCCCATTGCCGATCAGACGCCAGTTGCCACGTTCTTCAGGCGACCCATGTACCAGGCGCGGATACCAAGCCAGCGGTACGGAGATGACACGCCCATCTCTCAGCTCAGCCGTGAGTGTCTCATCGGCAACAGCCACGTCCTGGATGCTGGCCGCCTGAATCTCAGCTCTCAAAGTACTCATCCCATCTTCTCCGTAGGAGAGTTTGATTCTCCTCGACAAGCTTCCGAATTCGACCTAGCTCCTGACTCTTGAAACCGCTGCTCCGTGCCAGCCTCACCGGATCCAGCCAGAACTTCGCCGTATGACTCCCCTGCTCCACATGAACATGTGGAGGCTCCTCACGGTCGCCAGCATAAAAGAAAACCCGGTAAGGACCGCTCCGCAGCACAGTTGGCATTCCGACGCACCTTCCTCTTCCTGTTGCCCATCACCGGTCGCCGCGGGGGCCAAAGTTTTTCCCTGGGAGCGCCGGCATCCTTGCCGGCACTAACCAATAGAAAGAGCCGGCAGGATGCCGGCGCTCCCAGGGAAAACAACCCCGGTCGGTGTCATCCGAGTCTGCGCTGAACCTCCTCCACATCTCCTCCAAGCCAGGCGCGCCATCTCGTCGTCCACAATATCGAGCTCTCGATCCGCTGACATGAGTCTACGGTATGACCGGGTAGTACCAGACCCGCCGGACCTTGCCTTCCCGAATTTCGTAGACGGCCAGCGCCGCCTGGGAGCGCTCGCCCTTGTCTCCCTTCCACCGCGCCCGCTCCACCACGCTGACGTAGGGCCCCGCGGACATCGTTTTCTCCAAGGTGGCCCCCGCGGAGGGGAGCGAGGCGAAATACCTCGTCATGGAGTCGCGGAGCGCCTCGTGCCCCGAGGCTTCGACGGAGATCCTCTCGCCGTCGACGCTCAGCCACTGGATGTCCGGGTGCGCGAGAGCGAGCATCGCCTCTACGTCGTGGCGGTTGTACGCGTCCATGAACCGATCCACGACCTGCTGGGGTTCGGGCTCAGGAGCGGCAGGAGCCTCCTGGGCGAGGGATGGGACGGCGACGAGAAACAGCGCGCAGAGGAGGAGACGGGTGAGTGTCATGGCCACAAGAATACTGGCCTGGACGGGAGACACAAAATCTGAGGCGGCGCCCTCCAGACGGTGGACGCCGCCCCGGGAATGCCGCTAGGCTTCGACGGCCTCCGCCGGGAGCGTCGCCTTCGGCGCCGAGCCCGTCCAGAGGGACCGCATCCACGCGGCGAAACCTTCAACCCCTAAGGTGATGTACGGCAACACAAGCAGAGTCAGTACGGACGACGAGATCAGGCCCCCCATCACGGTGCGGGCCAGCGGGTAGTAGAAGAGATCCCCCACCGCCGCTCCTCCCCAGGCCAGGGGCAGCAGCCCGAGGATCGTGGTCGCGGCGGTCATCACCACCGGACGGAGCCGGTCCCTCCCCGCCTGGATGATGGCCTCGTCTCTCGGCATCCCGGCCTTCCGGAGCTGGTTCAGGTGGTCCAGCAGCACGATGCCGTTGTTCACCACCACCCCCATCAGGATCAGCAGCCCGATCTGGGCCATCATGTTGAAAGGCGTGCCCGTCAGGACCACCAGCCAGATGGCGCCCGGGAACGCGAAGAGGATCGCGAACAGGATCGCGAAGGGCTGCGCCAGCGACTCGAAGAGCGAAGCCATCACGAGGTAGACCAGCGCCAGCGCCAGGAGGAAGTTGATCGCCATCTGCTGGCCCTGGCCGTCCTGCTCCAGGATGCGGTCGTCCCAGGACCAGGAGTAGCCTGCTGGCAGGTCGAAGGCGTCCATCAGCGCGGTGATCCGCTCCTTGGTGCCGTCCCAGCTCTCGCCCTCGTAGACCGCCCGCACCTCGGTCTTGACCTTGCGGTTCTCGCGCTGGATCTCCTGCTCGCGCGTGATCATCTGGAAGGTCGCGATGTCGCTCAAAAGGACAGGCGTGCCTCCGGAGCTCGTCACCTGGAGGTGCTTCAGGTCGTCCAGGCTCGTCCGGTCCTCCGGCCGCAGGGCGAGCCAGGTCTCGACCTCGTGGTCCCCCGCGTTGAAGCGCCGCAGGCGCATCCCCCCGAGAGTGAAGGAGAAGAGGCTCGAGATGTCCTGCGCGGTCATGCCGAGGCGCATGGCCTTGTCGCGGTCGACCGTGACCTGGATCTCGCGCCGGCCCCGGTGGATCGGCGAGGTGATGTCCTCCACCCCCTCGACCGTGGCGAGACGGCGCTCGGCCTCCTCGGCGAGCTTGCCCAGCACTTCGCTGTCCTGGCCGAAGAACTTGACCGCGAAGAAGGTACTGCTCCCCCCGGCCTCGGCCGAGTCGTCCTCGAACTGCAGCTTCACGCCGGGGATTTTGGGCAGGGAATCGCGCAGCTTCGTGCGCAGCTCCTGCATCTCGCGGTCGGTGAGGTCCGTCCGCGCCAGGGTGATGGTCGTGCCCGCCTCGTTCTCCATGTAGTAGCTGTAGAGCCCCTTGACCTGGAAGCGCCCGGTGTTGGCGTTGAGGAAGGATTCCACCTGGTTCACGGCCCGCTCGCTGTCGGACTTGTAGGAGAAGTCCGCGAACTCGTAGTTGATCCGCAGGCGCTCGTTGGTGGTCGCAGAGAACATGCCCGTCTGCACCAGATCGAGCATGAAGGGCACGATGCAGGAGACGAACACCATCACCACCACGGCGAACATGGCCCAGCGGTGCCGCAGGGTCCAGCCGAGCATGCGGGCGTAGCGTTCCTCCATCCAGGTCACGGCCCGCACCGGCTTCGGCTCCTTCACCTTGAGGAAGTGTGCCGAGACCAGCGGGATCAGGGTCAGGGACGAAAACAGCGACGCGATCATCGCCAGGCTGAGCGCGACCCCCACCTCCTTGAGGAAGATCGTGAGCTGGTTGCCCGCCCCCACGATCAGCGGCAGGAAGACGATCAGCGTAGTGCAGGTGGAGCTGGTCACCGCCAGCCAGACGTGGCTCGCCCCTTCGAGCGCCGCCTTCTTCGGATCCCGCTCCTCGCGCTGCCGGCGGTCGATCGACTCCAGCACCACGATGGCGTTGTCCACCAGCATGCCGACGCCGAGCATCAGGCCCATCATGGAGAGGATGTTGAGCGTGCTGCCCAGGAAGTACATGGCCCCGCAGGCCGCGATCACGGAGAACGGGATCGAAAGCGAGACGATCAGGGTCGAGTCCAGGCGGCGCAGGAAGAAGTAGAGGATCAGGACGGCGAGGAGGCCGCCGATCATGCCCGACTCCTTGAGGCCGTCGATCGAGTTGGTGATCTGCCTGGCCTGGTCCTCGAAGACGAACAGCTTCACGCCCTTCAGGAGCGGGTCCTTGTCGATATCCTCCTCGATGACCTTGCGGACGGCCGTGGCAACCTCCACGGTGTTGGCCGTGGACTCCTTGAACACGTCCAGGGCCACGGCGTAATCGCCGTCGAGGTGCCGGCCGGTGTCCGACGGCGGCTCCTCGTAGCGCACCTCGGCGATGTCGCGGAGGCGCAGGCCCCGGTCGTCAACGGGCAGCTCTTCGATGGCCTCGACCGATCCAAAGGCGCCGAGCGCCCGGGCCGTGTAGCGCAGGCCACCCTGGTCCACCTGGCCCAGGACCAGGTTTTGCGACGCGCCCTGGAGCCGCTCGATCAGACCGCCGACGTCCACGTTGTGCGCCTTGACCCGGTCGAGGACGAGGTCGATCGAGATCTCCCGTGGAGCGACCCCGTGCAGCCCCACGCGGGCGACTCCAGGGACACGGCGGATGCGGTTGACGACCCGCGTCTCCAGGAGATCGTAGTTCTGGGAGAGGTCCACGCCCTCGGCCGCGATGCGCCCCTCGATCACCGGGATGTCGCTGGTGCTGAAGGAGAAGATCATCACCTGTCCGATGCCCGCGGGGAGCGTGGGCTTGACCTGGTCCATCTTCTCGCCGACCTGCATGCGGACGATGTCGAGGTCCTTGCCCCAGTCGAACTCCATGTTGATCTCGGTGCCGTCGGCCGTGGAGCGGGAGCGCAGCTTCTTGATCCCGGACAGGGTCGAGAGCGCCTCCTCCACCGGCTTGGTGATCTCCTTCTCGATCTGGGTCGGGTTGGAGTTCGGGTACGGGATCTGGATACCGATGAACGGCGCGTCCACGTCCGGCAGGAAGGCCAGGGGCAGACGGCTCCACGCCACGCCGCCGAGGACGAGCACGCTCACCAGGACCATGAGCGTGGTGACCGGACGGTTGACCGCCAGCTTCGGGAGGTTCATGACGCCACCCCCTCCGGGAGAGAGGGGACGGCTTCGGATACATCATTCGTAACCGTGGCCTCGGCCTTGCGGTCGAGGAGCGTGTAGACGACCGGGATGACGACCAGGGTGAGCACCGTTCCGACGGTCAGGCCGCCGATCACGGTGATCGCGAGGGGCCGCTGGAGCTCGCCGCCCTCCCCGATGCCGAAGGCCATGGGCAGGAGGCCCAGGACCGTGCAGGCCGAGGTCATCAGGATCGGGCGCAGCCGGTTCAGACCGCCTTCGAGCAGCGCCCGCTCCTTGCTCATGCCCTGGTCGCGGAGCTGGTTGACGCCGTCGATCAACACGATGGCGTTGTCCACCACGATGCCCGCGAGCATCACCGCGCCGAGGATCGCCACCACGTCGATCGAGTGGCCGGTGAGCGCCAGCGCGCCGATCGTGCCGATCGCGCCCAGCGGCACGGTGAACATGACCACGAACGGATGGATCAGCGACTCGAACTCGCAGGCCATCACCAGGTAGACCAGGAAGAGGGCGAGCAGGCCGGCGAGCGTCAGCGACCGGAAGGAGCGCTGCATCTCTTCCTCTTGGCCCGATAGAGAGGCAGTCACCCCCGGTGGTAGAGACATGCGGCGGATGGCGGCACGGACGTCCGTGGCCACCTCGCCCATGCTCCGGCCCGCCAGGTTGCCCGAGATCACCGCGGCCCGCTTCTGGCCGATGCGCCGGATCTCGCTCGGACCTTCAGCCGGGGTGACCGTGGCCACGGCCGAGAGCGGGATCGGCACGCCGTCCCGCTGCCCGACGATCAGGCTCGAGAGGTCGTCCACCGAGGCCGTGCCCATCTCCACCGAGCGCACCCGGATGTCGATCTCCCGGTCGCCCTGCTGGAAGCGGGTGGCCACGGTGCCCTGCACCTTGCTGCGCACGGTGTCGGCCACCTGCGACAGGTCGAGACCGAGGCGGGAGAGCTGCTCGCGGTTGAACGCCACCTGCAGCTCGGGGTTGCCCAGCTCGGCCGTGGTGCGCACGTCCACCAGGCCCTGGATGTCCTCCATGTCGCGGCGCAGCTCGGCGGACGCGGTGTGGAGCTGGGCCAGGTCGTCGCCGTAGACTTCGGCTTCGATCGGGGTGCGGAAGGTGAAGTAGGAGGGCCGCTCGAACTCGAAGCGCGCCAGCTCCGAGGCCGCCAGCCGCTCGCGGAGCTTCGCGGCGACCGCTTCCTCGTCCTCCGGGCTCGTGCCCGGCTTCATCCGCACCTGGATGCGCGCCGCGCCCTCCCCCTCGCTGCCCGACGAGGACAGCGAGAGGCCGCTGCCGCCGGAGGTGCTGGCGTAGGAGTCGATCCGCGGATCGCCTTCGAGCACCTCCTGGGCCTCGGCCACGAAGCGGTCCGTAGTTTCGAGCGGCGTGCCCTCGGGCAGCTCAACCCGGAAGCTGAACTCCCCCTGCGAGAAGGAGGGCACCAGGTTCACCCCCAGGACCGGGATGAGGAACAGCGAGGCCACGAAGAGCGCGAGCCCCAGCCCGAGCACCGTCACCTTCGAGCGCAGGGCCCAGCGCAGGGTCGGCGGGTAGGCCGCGGTCACCGCGGCCAGGGCCGCGTCGAACGTCCGGGTCACCGGCCGGAACAGCCAGCCGAGGGCCTTGCCCATTGCGGACAACCCGCGGCGCGTCCCGCCGAGCACCGCCGCCGGAGCCCGGTGGAACACCGCCCAGAAGACCCGCTTGCGCCGGGGAGCCGAGGCATCCGGAGCAACGGAAGCCAGGCTCGGGAGCCTGCCGGCCGCGCCCGCCGCCATCAGCGGGATGAGGGTGAGGGAGATGACCAGCGAGGCCAGGAGCGAGATCGAAACGGTCACGGCCTGGTCGCGGAAGAGCTGCGCGGCCATGCCTTCGACGAACACGACGGGCACGAACACGACCACGGTGGTGAGCACCGAGGCGATCACGGCCATGCCCACCTCGGAGGCGCCGTTGCGCGCGGCCTCGACGCCGGACTCGCCCTTCTCGCGCCGCTTGTGGATGGCCTCCAGCACCACGATGGCGCCGTCGACCAGCATGCCCACGCCCAGGGCCAGTCCGCCGAGGGACATGACGTTCAGCGTCGTCCCGGTCTGGTACATCAGGAAGAAAGTGGCCACGATCGACACCGGGATCGTCACCGCGATGATCAGCGTGCTGCGCAGGTCCTTGAGGAAGAGGAGCAGGACGCCGATGGCGATCAGGCCGCCCAGGAGGGCGTTGTCGATCACCTCGTCGATCGACGCGCGGATGAAGCGCGACTGGTCCGCGCCCACCACCACCTCGACGCCCTCGGGAAGCTCCTTCCTGACGTTGTCGAGCCGCTCGTGGAGGGCCTTGGCGACTGCCACGGTGTTGGCGTCCCCCTCCTTGTAGAGGGCGAGCTCCACGGCCTCCCTGCCGCCGAAGCGCGTGATCACCTCGCGCCGCTTGTGGCCGCGGGTGACCTCCGCCACATCGGCCAGGGTGACGTTGCGGCCTTCATGGGTGGCCAGGATCGTGGTGAGAATGTCGTCCAGGTTCTGGAACTCGTTGCGCGCCCGCACCAGGTAGCGCGCCTCGGACTCGTAGAGGCTGCCGCCGGCCTGGTTGATGTTCTCCTGAAGGAGCCGGGCGCGGACCTCGTCGATGCTCAATCCGAGCAGGGAGAGCTTGCCCTCGTCGATCCGGACCTCGATCTCCTCCTCATAGCCGCCATTGATCTGGATCGCTGCCACGCCGTCGGCCGACTCCAGGTCGCGCTTGAGCACTTCCTCGGCCACGTAGCGCAGACGGTAGAGGTCGGTGCTCTCCGACAGTCCGGTCAGGTAGAGCCGGACGATCGGGTCGTTCGACGGGTCGAAGCGCAGAATGACCGGCTTCTCGGCCTCGCGGGCAAGAGTGAGGAGGTCGAGCTTCTGGCGCACGTCGAGGGCGGCGAAATCCATGTTCCGCCCCCACTCGAACTCCAGGGTGACCTGGGACAGGCCCGGCTTGGAGACCGAGGTGATCTTCTTGACGCCGGCCACCACGCCGGCCGCCTCCTCCACCGGCCGGCTGACGAGCGACTCCACCTCGGCCGGGGCAGCGCCCGGGAAGCGGGTCTCGACCGTCAGGGTCGGGTAGGAGACGTCCGGCAGCAGGTTGATGGGCAGCCGGGTGAACGCGACTCCGCCGAAAAGAACCAGCGCGACCGCGCACATGGATACCGTGACCCTGCGGCGCAGGGATATCTCGACGATCTTCATGGCCGCCTCCGATATATGTGGAAGGACGCGGGCCTAGCGCGCCGCCTCGGCGGCGCGCTGCTGGGATGTCTTGGAGCCGGTCGCGGCAGCCAGGATCTCGACGGGCGAGCCCTGCTTGAGGCTCCCCTGCCCGGCAATGATCACGCGCTCGCCGGTCCGGACGCCTCCGAGGACCTCGATACGCTCCCCCTCCTCCAGGCCGAGCTGGACCGGGCGCTTCTCGGCGATCCCGTTCTTCGCCACGAACACGTGGGCGCTCTGCAGCTCGCGGAGGACGGCCTGGCGCGGCAGGAGCACCGCATCGGGGCGCGACTCGCGGATGATGTCGATGGTCACGAAGCCGCCCGGTCGGACGGCCGGGGGCAGCGGGTTCACGGCTTCGACGGTCACCTTGACCGTGCCGGTCGCGGGGTCCACCACCGGGCTGATCTGGCGGATGCGGCCCTGGAAGCGGACCGTCTCGTCGGCCTTGAGCGTGATGCGGGTCTCGCGGCCGGCCTTCAGGCCCAAGACCTCGCGCTCGGGCAGGTGGATGTAGGCAACGAGCGGGTCGAAGTCGGCCAGGGTGACCAGCTCCTCGCCGGTGCGCACGTGCTGGCCCTGCTCCACGATGCGGGAGGTGATGCGGCCGGAGAACGGGGCGCGGATGGAGGTCTTGCCGATCTGGTAACGGGCCTCGGCGACCTCCTGGCGGGACATCTCGTTCTCCATGCGCAGCTTCTCGAACGTCTCCTGGCTGATGAGCCCCTCGCGGAGCATGCGCTCGCCGCGCTCGTAGACCAGGCGGGCGTTCTCGGACTTGGCCTGCCGCTTGGCCAGGTCGATGCCGGTGTCCTCGCGGTCGAGGGTGGCGATCGTCTGCCCCTTGCTCACCCAGTCCCCCTCGTCCACGAGGAGGCGCGCGATGCGGCCGTCGGACTCGGTGAGCACCTTGACCTCGTTGTCCGAGATCAGGTTGGCCGTGGAGCGGATGTAGGAGGAAACCGTGCCCGTCTCGACCGCGGCCACGCTGACCGGGACCGGGGTCTTCTTCTTCTCTTCCTGCTTGCTCTCTTCCTTGGCCGCGGCGGCCTTGCCGTTGGAGGCAGCGACCTTCACCACGGAGAATCCGCCCGCGACCAGGATGAGCAGGGTGGCGGCGATCCACAGGGTGCGGTGTCCGCGACCGGACTTGGGCATATTGGAAAGGACCTCTGGGGTCTCAGCGGTTGCTTGCATCGTAATTCCCTCCTTCATCCGGCATTACGTCCCAGGTGAGAGGAATGTTTCGCCCTTCCCCGGTCCCCGTCACATCGATCCGGTAGAATGTCTTTCATCATGACGGGGCTGGCAGGCCTGGCCGGCCCGTTTTCCCTGTCGTCGGGTGGAGGATCCTCATGGCGCAAGACCTGCCGTCGTCGCACGTCCGGGCGGCTCTGTTCGTGGATTTCGACAACATCTATCTGGGGCTGCAGCGGGAGGACCCCACCGCGGCCGAGCAGTTCGCGACCGATCCGGGGCACTGGCTCCGGTGGCTCCAGGAGCGGCTCCCCCTGGACCACGTCGGCACCGGGCTGGCCGCGGGGACGAAGCGCAAGATCCTCTTCCGGCGCTGCTACCTGAACCCCTCCCAGTTCGGACGCTTCCGTCCCTACTTCACCCGCTCGGCCTTCGAGGTCGTCGACTGCCCGCCCCTGACCAGCGGCGGCAAGACCAGCGCCGACATCCAGATGGTCATGGACATCCTGGACGCCCTCGGGCACGCCACCCGCTTCGAAGAGTTCATCATCCTCTCCGGCGACGCCGACTTCACCCCCATGCTGCTGCGCCTGTCCAAGCACGACCGGCGCAGCGCGGTGCTGGCGGTCGGTCCGGCCTCGGTGGCGTACAAGGCGGCCTGCGACCTCCTGATCGACCAGGACACCTTCCTGGAGGAGGCGATCGGCGTGACCGTAGTGCCGGCGGGCGGGGCCGAGGGGCCGCGCACCACCGCCATGCAGGAGCTCCTGCGCCGCATCGCGGACAAGGTCTACGAAAAGGCCAGCGCCATCGGCGAGCTGGTGGCGACGGACCTCCCCGGCATCTACCGCGAGTTCACCGAGTTCACCTCCAGCACCAACTGGCTCGGCTTCAACAGCCTGCGCGGCATGACCAGCGCGGTGATCCAGGCGCGGCGCGACCTGGAGATGCTCGAGGGGGACCCCTGGAGGGTGAGAGTCGGCGAAGGGCCCATGGACGATCTTGAGGGAGAGGAGGACCAGGGCCGGCCGGTCCCGGCGGTGATTTCGCGGGAGCGGCCCACCCCGGCCGCGTACCAGGCCCTCACCGAGGAGATCCTCGACTACGTGCGCATGCTCGTCTCCGAGTCCGAGGTGGCGGTGCCCATGGCGCGGGCCGCGCAGATGGTCATCAGCCGCTTCGGCGACGAGGTGCTCGACTCGCGCTGGGCCGGCGCGGGCACCTTCCGCGACCTGCTGGAGGGGAGCGACAGCGATGCCTTCGCGGTCTCGGCGCTCAAGCCCGGCTATCTTTATGACCCGCAACGGCACCAGCTTCCGGCCAACGGCCGCCCCGACGAGCTGCCCTCGACCGATCCCAAGCTGAGCTCGCTCGCCTGGCGCGTTCACCAGCTCACCGACACCCCCTACCTGACCCCGGGCGAGTACGCGCTGATCTTCCGCCACATCTCCGAAGAGGTGGGCCGGAACGGCTACTTCCTGACCCGGACCTCCAAGGCCGTGCGCGACCGGTGCATCGAGGAGGGGGCCACGGTGGCCCGGGCCAGCGTCAACTTCATCCTGCGCGGCATCACCTTCGGCGGCCACCGCTTCGGCCAGAACGGCGACGATGACCTGACCCTGGCCCAGGCCTTCTTCCGCAACGTCATGAGCCTCTGCGACAGCGCCGGCCTCTCGCTCCTGGACGAGGAGCGCGAGATCCTCGGCGAGTGGATCCTGGAGGAGCTGCGCAGGCAGCCGTCGTCGGCCAGGCCCCCGGGCGGACCCGAGGAAGACGAGCCGGCTGCGGAGGAGGCTCCGCGAGAGCCCGAACCGAAGCCTGAGGAGGTCCGCGCCTGATGCGCTCCGTCCTGAGCCTGGTCTTGCTCCTGGTTGCTCTCCTGGGTGGGGGCGCCTGCGCCCGGGAGGCGGCTGCGCCCCCCGAGACTCCTCAACCGCGGCCGGTCGCATCCGCGTTGCCCATCCCGATCGAGGTTCCCTCGGACCCGGGCGAGGCCGGGGTACGCGACTTCGTGACCACCTTCATGGACCTGCGCCTCACCGGGGACGACGAGCGCCTCCGGGACTACCTCTCCCCCACCGCCCTGGAGCAGTTCGGAGGCCAGAACCTCCCGCTCACCTCCATGTCGTTCACGGGCTGGGACCTGGTCTCCCTGAACGCCGCGGACGCCAATTCCTGGGAAGCCCGGGTACGCATCCGCCGCGAGGACGACCAGGTCGAGGAGCTGCTCTTCGTCGGTCCGGGAGCCGACGCCAGCGGAGCGCAGAGGCCCTGGATCGTGAGGGGGGCGGCGAAACCGTGACCGAGCACCGCGAAGAGCGCTGGGAGATGAGCCCGCAGGAGCGCAAGCAGGTGCTCGCCATGCCCCCCCGGGAGCGCTACGGCCTCTTCCTCCAGCTCACGATCGACTGGGAAGAGGCCTGGGGCCTGCACAGCCCCGAGGGCTGGGTCCTGTCGAGCGGCGAGGACGGCCGCGACGTCCTCCCCCTCTGGCCCCACCCCGGCTTCGCCGAAGCCTGCGCCCACGGCACCTGGGAAGGCACGAACCCGGAATCCATCCCCCTCGAAGAGCTGCTCGACGACCTCCTCCCCATCCTGGAAGAGGACGGCATCCGAGTCGCCGTCTTCCCCAGCCCTCAAGGCGAAGGCGTCCTCCTGGCCCCCGGCGAGCTCCGGCGGGACCTCAAGGCGGAGATGGATCTCGGGGAGTAGGGGCACTGACCCGAGCGCTCCTGGCCTCTCGCTGAAATCCACGGGCATCTTGCGGCAGCCGGCTCTATTCTGCGGTGGAGATCGGGGCCGCGGGTCCGGAGTGGGCGCCGTGGGCCGACGACGAGCCGCGGGCCTACGCGCAGCAGCCCGAGCTGCGGAGCTGAGATTCCTCTGCAACGAAAAGGGGGCAGGCGCCGGAACGCCTGCCCCCTCGGTCACTTCACAACATTCTCCTACCGGAACCCGGCGACCGTGTTGCGCGTGGGGGCGGGATAAACCGCGCCCGCTGTTCCCTGGGCCAGGAATGCCAGAGCGCGTTCCAACGTCCCAAAGCACGCCGGGCCGGATTGACGCAGGACTCCGAAGTCGACAAGTCGAGTCAAAAGCAGTTGGTCGAGTGTCGGCTTGTAGCTCCGGTTCGGAGGGAAGTGAGCGGAGAGCCATCCCTTGACGTCTCGCCGGCCCTCCCAGTCCCCCTCCCACCGGGTTCCTTCCTGAAGCCCCGGCCGCGCTGCCGCACCGGAACCCAGGAGCCTCCCCGCCATCCGGTCCAGGCAAGGGAGAAATAAGACTTCGTACTCAGGTTTCAGGAGGACAACGGCCGCAGGAAAGGGGAGATTCAAGCCCAGCAGCCATTCAGCCATGAGAGGGCCGCGCTCTCGCGGACATGCGTCGTCTTCGTCCCGGAGGACGAGGAGCGCCTGCGCGTCTCGCTTCGCACGGATGTAGTTGGCCCCCTTCTCGATGCCGCGCTGGAGGTGCAGGTTCTTCCAACGGCTGGCCGGAGCCCAGGACAGCGGGAGATCCAGATCCCGGCTGAGCCGAGAGAGCAGATTATCGACAGCCCCCAGTTCTCCGTGCCCCTCGACAAGGACGTAACCCTTCCCCAAGCGCTACTCCGCCCCCACGAGCGGCAGATCCGGCTGCAGCCCCTCCGTTCGGAGGACCTCCCCGAGCGTCAGCAACCCGCTGCGCACGGCATTGCGTTGAGCCGCGGACATCGGGGCCACCGTCGTACCCTCATGGTCCCGAAGCACGACGCGGACGTCATCCGCATCCACGAGGTCCAGCAACTCCGGGCTGTGCGTCGTCACAAGCACCTGGCTGCGCAGGCTCGACTGCTTGAGAAAGTCATAAAGCAGCGGAATCGCTCCCGGGTGCACGGTCAGCTCGGGCTCCTCGATCCCGATCACCGGGACGGGCGGCTCCTGCAGCAATGCGGTAACGATCCCCGCCACGCGCAGGGTTCCGTCCGACTCCTGTGCCGCATCGAACCACTTCGGCTTGCGGTTCGGAGACGTGTGGCGAAACTGCACGACCAAGTAGCTGGCGGCCTGTGAAACCTTGATGTCCTCCATGTCTCCCGTGAGCTTGTTCAGGGCGCTGATCAACTCGGGCTTCCAGGTGTCCACCGGCTGGTCCTTGAGCACCGAAGCCCAGTTCGCACCATGGAGGTTCATCGGTTTCGCCGGGCTGTACTTCTGAGGTGCGCGCAAGGTGTCAGGGAAGATGGCATAGATGGACATCTGTTTGAGCGCGTTCACCAGTGACTGGAAACGGGCGTCTCCGCCGATGAGTGAAAGCGCAAGGCTCTTTTCATCGAGCGGCGGGGTCAAGCCGGGGGGACCTGCCAGCCACTTTCCGTCCTCGACGCGGAAGTAGCTCTTCCCCGCCTGAGCCTCTTCGGATTTCACCTTGTACTCTTCGGAGCTGTCTCCCCGGAGCTCCAAGGCATAGTGGGCCGAGAGACCGCCCTCGAGCTCCAGATCCAGCCGGAGCGCAACGTTGAACGGATGGCCGCCGCTCCACCTTCGGACCGCACCGATTCCGTAGCGGTGTGTTATCGCTCCCGACAGTCCCATGTGCATCGCGTCGGACACGAACCGGAGCGCATCGACGACATTGCTCTTGCCCGAACCGTTGGGGCCGACGAGGGCCGTGAACCGCCCGAGATCGACCCGGACGTTCTCGCCGATGCTCCGGTAATTGGAGATGGTGATCCTCTTGATCATGGTGCCTTTGCCGCCGCGCCCAGTCTACCGCACGTTCCGGGCCGGACGCGGGACCTCCGGATAGCACAAAGAACTATGCATAGCGTCCCTTCGATATGCTATGATCCCGGAGTCAGCAACGGTCTGTCTTTCATAGGTACCAAGCATGGTCGGACGAAGCGCTCTCGTCTTGCTCCTCGTGGCCTGTGCAGGTTGCGCGGGCAAGCCCCAACCCAACGTCAAGGTCCGATACACCCCCATCGAGCAGGCTGCTCCGGTCCCGGCGCCTCCGGCGCCCGTGATCGAGCCGGCCAAGAGCGACGGCGACCTGCCGGCGCTCGGCGCGCCCATCTCCACCCGCGAGGCCATGGAAAAGGCCGTGTCGTGGGCGGTCGAAGGGCTCACCTTCTATCAGACCGGCAAGTGGGAAGAAGCCCGCAAGAGCCTCAACGACGCCCGGCTGATCCTGGTCGAGGCCGACCTTCCGGACTTCTGGAAGGAGCAGGGGCTCGAGGCCATCCGGTCCGGGCTGCCCGAGAACCTCCGCCATTACGACCTCGAAGCCGTGGCCCGCGAGCTCCAGCGGACCGACCGGCTCGATGCCGCGGAGCTCGCCGAGCGCGCCGCCATCGAGACCGAGGTGCGCCGCATCCTCCGCCAGTTCGGCGACGTCGCACCCGCCCAGGCCTACATCAACGTCGTCGTCTACGAGACCCAGCACTACATCTCCTTCTACCGCGGCAAGTACCGCGAGTTCTTCGAGCGCTCCTTCCTGCGCAAGCACAAGTACTGGCCGACCATCCAGGAGGTCCTGGCCTCGTACAAGCTCCCGGGCGAGCTTGGCTACATCGCTTTCGTCGAGAGCGGCTTCCAGCCCAAGGCGGTCAGCCACGCCAACGCCCACGGCCTCTGGCAGTTCATCCCCGAGACCGGACGGCGCTACGGCCTGATCCAGAAGGACGACTTCTACGACGTGCGGAAGTCCACGCAGGCCGCGGCGGGCTACCTGCTCGACCTGCTGAACATCTTCGGCACGCGCTCGTTCCTCCTCGGCACCGCGGCCTACAACGCGGGTGAGGGGAAGATCATGAACTGCCTGCGCAAGACCGACGGCTACGACAAGCGCAGCTTCTGGGACATCCGGAGCTGCCTCGCCCTGGAGACGCAGGAGTACGTGCCCAAGATCCTGGCTGCCGCGGTCATCAGCTCCGACCCGAAGCGCTTCGGCTTCTATCTCCCCACCGAGGAGGAGATGCGGAAGCGCTACGACGTGGTCGTGGTGCCGGAGGTCATGTCCATCGCCCGCATCTCCGAGCTTTCCGGCGTCGACCTGGTCGACCTGAGGCTGGCCAACAACGATCTCGACCCCAACGTGTCCTACACTCCTGGCCGCAACTTCCCGCTCTACCTCCCCGCCGGGACGGGTACCCAGCTCAGCACGGCCCTGGCGGCCCTGCCGGCGGACCAGCCGCAGGTGATGCTGGCTTCCCGAACGGTGCCGGAGATCCCGCAGGATGCGCCGAGGCCCGAGCGCCGCGAGCCGCGGACCTATGTGGTCAAGCCGGGCGACACCCTCAGCTCCATCGCCCGCACGCATGACGTCGAGGTGGACGCCCTCGCCAAGCAGAACGACATCCGCAGCCCGTACACGCTCAGCATCGGCCAGCGCCTGGTCCTCCCCGGGGACAAGAGCACCGTCCGGATCGTCTACTCGGTCAAGTCCGGCAACTCGCTGGACGAGGTCGCCGAGCTGTTCTCGGTGAGGGACGAGGACATCCTGGAGTGGAACGGCCTGCAGAGCCGCAGGCTGAAGAGCGGGCAGAAGCTGACCATCTACCCGTCCCGCGACTACGAGACCAAAACCTACAAGGTCCGCCGCGGGGACAGCCTCGCCGCCATCGCCCGCCGTCTGGGGGTGTCGATCGATCACCTCCTCACCGTCAACGGGCTCACCTGGAAGAAGGTGCTCCGGCCGGGTCAGCGGCTGGTCGCCTACGTACCGGCCTGAGAGGGGCTACGGGCGTCCCGAGCTGACGCCCGGCCCCGCTCCCTCCGTCTTGTCCTCCACCGGGCGCTTCTGCTCGGTGCGGTTGTCGGTCACGGACTCCCTCTCCTTCCGGTTGCGTTCGTCCTGAGAGTCCGGGCGGCGGTTGCGATCGTCTTCCGAGGTGGCCATGTCGATCCTCCTTGCGCTCCGGAGGGGTGCTATCGTCGTGCCATGGTGAAGAAGCTGTCGATCCGCGTCCCCGGCCAGGGGCTCCATGACGTGACCCGGGAGGTGGCCGGGGCGGTGCGCGAGAGCGGCATGCGCGAGGGCCTCTGCACCGTGTTCCTTCAGCACACGTCGGCGAGCCTGACGATCCAGGAGAACGCCGATCCCTCGGCGCGGCAGGACCTGGAGAGCTGGCTCAACCGGCTGGTGCCCGAGCGCGATCCCCTCTACACCCACACGGCGGAAGGGCCGGACGACATGCCCTCGCACATCAAGGCCGCGCTCACCGACGTCTCCCTCTCGGTCCCCATCGTGGACGGCGAGCTGGGCCTCGGCACCTGGCAGGGCATCTACGTCTGGGAGCACCGGCGGCGGTCAGGGTCTCGCCAGTTGCTGGTGCACATCGGGGAGTAGACCTCACCCCCTGTCCCCCTCTCCCGGGGATGGGTGGGTGGGAGATGGGAGAGGGGGACAGGAGGTGAGGTCCCTTACGGGTAATACCCGCTGATCGTCCGGGCCTCCAGTCCCTTCTTCCCCACCTCGACCCGCACGACCCGGAAGCCGTCGTCCGGGCTGTTGTTGGTGGACTGGTAGGCGATCCGGTACTGCGACCGCAGCTCGCGCTCGATCTGCTGATAGACGCCGTCCAGTTGCGCGGTGGTGTCCACGAACCAGCTCTTTCCTCCGGTCTCCGCGGCCATGCGCTTGAGGTTGTCGCCTGCCTCGCCCTTGCCTCCGTCCTCCAGACCGAGCCCGATCGTGTAGACCGCGATGCCCGCGCGGCGCGCGCATTCCAGCGACTGCTCGAAAGTGAGACGGCTCGAGCGGTCCATGCCGTCCGAGAGCAGCAGCACCGCCCTCTGCCCCTTGACCCCGCTCAGGTACTGGAGCGCGTAGGCCAGGCTGTCGTAGAGGGAGGTCTGGTCCTCCGCCAGCAGGCCGGTGAGCCCCTCGCGCAGCTCCTCCAGGTCATTGGTTAGCTTCACCGCTACGGTCGGCTTCCGGTTGAACGTGATCACCGCAGCCTGGTCCACCGGCCGCAACGTGCGCTGGAAGAACTGGAGCGCGGCGCCGCGGGTCTCTTCCAGACGCTCACCCATGGAAAGCGAGTTGTCGATCAGGGTCACCACGCGGATGGGCGCCTCCCCCACCGGCTCCACCACCCTCACCTTCTGCGGATTGCCGTCCTCGAAGACCGTGAGCACGCCGGGATCGACCGTCTGCACCGGCCGGCCAGCGCCATCGACCACCGTGGTGAAGAGCTCGACCACGCGCACGGCCATCTCGTCCGGCGTCTGCGGCGTGTTGAGCAGGACCAGGTCCTCCGCGGCCCGGCCGTCCGCAAGATAAGCCACTGCGCGCACGTAGCCGACCTCCTTGCCCTTGGGGAGGAGGATCGGCTGCGTGTAGGGCGGCTGGTAGAGGGTGGCCACGCGGTCCTCGTTGAACCAGACCTCGACGCGGTCGACCCGATCCCCCTGCGGCGGCTCCACCTGGACCTTCGCGCGCAGGCTGTTGCGGTACTCCCTGCCCGGCTGCGGGTCGATCAGGCGCACGGAGAAGCGCTGGGCTCCGGCGTTCAAGACCAGCTCATCCTTCGCCAGCACCTGGCCGCTCTCGTCGAGCCCCTCGACCGTGAGCTTCTGGAGCCGCGGCACATCCCCGAGGTCCAGCGTCACCGCGTAGGGCGGCCGGTTGCGGGTGTAGATCCGCCGGCCGTCGAGCAGGAAGGAGACGCGGGAGATCTGGCTCGCCTCCGGAGCCTCGGCCAACCGGTCGACCCGCGCCTCGAAGCGCGTGTGGCCGGCGAGGAGCTTGTCCGCGGGCGGCAGCAGGCGGATCCCGGGCCGGCTCGCCGAGAGCGCGGCATCGGCCTCTTCATAGAGGCGGTTCATCGCGACGTCCATCCCCTGGGGCACGCCTCCGATCGCGGGAACGGTCAGGGAGCGCTCTTCCGTGAAGAAGCGCTTCGTGAAGAGGTCCACGAGCTTGATCCGCAGCATGTAGAAACCCGGCCGCAGGTAACGCTCGAAGACCAGGGGGATGAACGGCTGGGACTCGACGCGGGGATCCACATGGAAGCTGTAACGGAAGTCTTCCAGCACGCCGCGGTCCTGCAGCACCTGCCCGGTGACGAGCAGCTCGCGGGAGGTGGAAGGAGGCGCCGGCGCCGGGGTCAGGGACTCGGAGGGCACCCTCATCATCACCCGGACGACGCTGTTCCCCTCGACGCGGGCCGGGTACTCCACTTCGAGCCCGGCGGGAAGGGCGTCTTCCGGGGCCGGCGCTTCGTTGGAGATGGGCGCGAGCTGGGCGTACCAGTCGCGCTGGCTCGGCCGCGGCCTGGCGAGGGTGCGCTCGACCAGGGCGCGGTACTGCTCCTCTCCAAAGGAGCGGATCCACATGGCCTCGCGGCCCAGCTCCCGGCCGTGGACGCAATCCGCGACGGCAGGCGGGGCCAGCGCCGGAGCGTTCGGACCGGGCTGCCAGAGCTTCGCCGCGTCTCCGCCCAGGGTGAAGACGAGCACGGACCTGTACTTGGCGCGGAAGTTGGACTCGTAGATCCAAACCTCATAGACCGGAGCGCCGGGGCAGCTCCCCTCGAAGGAGGAGTCGGGCTCGCCCCTCAACAGGAAGGCGCGGGAGCGGTCGTCACCGAGGCCCCAGTGCTGGCGCGCCTCGGCGAGCCGCTGGCTCCAGCCCTCCTGCAGCTCGTTGCGCTCGGTCTGGGGGTACGGGTCGCGCACCTGCCAGAAACGGCGGATGAACTCCTGTTTCTGCGCCTCGTCGGAAAGCCGCAGGAACGCTTCGCGCTCCCCGGTGCCGAGGAGCGGCGCGACATCTTCAAGCCAGGAGTCCGCGGGGTCCTCAGCCAGAAGAGGAATGCAAAGAAAAAGGGAGAGAAGGTAGCAAGGAACGAAGCTCCGGCTCGGCATCACCCACCTCCGTCGGGGGGTGCCGGTTTGTTCCGGAACAGCTTTACCCGACCCCGCCCGCTTGGCGAGATGAACGCAAGAGACGTGCCGAACCCCTCACTCTCCGGCCGCGTCCAGCTCCTCGATCAGCGCGTCCGAAGCCGGCCGCTCCTTGCGCAGCCGCGCCGAGACCTTCTCCGCCTCGCGGAAGACGCGCAGGGCGTTGTTGCCCGCGAGCTTCTTGATGTCGTCGTCGCTCCAGCCGCGGCGCAGCAGCTCGGCGAACAGCATGGGAAAGTCGTCCACCCCTTCCAACCCTACGGGCGTGCTGGTGATGCCGTCGAAGTCGGAGCCGATCCCCACGTGATCGATGCCCGCCACGCGGCGGACGTGCTCGATGTGATCGGCCACCTGCGCGAGCGTGGCTTCCGGCACGGGATGCTCCTTGCGCCAGGCTTCGAGCGCGCTCTCGACCGCCTTGGGATCGTCGGGGTGGAGCGCCTTGAGGCGCGCCTCGGCCGCGTCGTCCTCGGCGTTCCAGGCGCGCACCTCCTCGGAGACGAAGGAGGGGACGAAGGTCACCATCACCACGCCGCCGTCCTGGGGAAGCAGCCGGAGCACGTCGTCGGGCACGTTGCGCGGGTGCGCGTCCAGGGCCTTGGCCGACGAGTGGGAGAAGATCACGGGCGCCTCGGACACGGTCATGGCATCCTTCATGGTGTCCGGCGACACATGGGAGAGGTCGACCAGCATGCCGAGCCGGTTCATCTCGCGGATGACCTCCTCGCCGAACTTCGTGAGCCCTCCGTGCTTCGGCGCGTCCGTGGCCGAGTCCGCCCAGTCCACGTTCTTCGAGTGGGTGATGGTCATGTAGCGGGCACCCGCCTTGTAGAGCTGGCGCAGCACGGCCAGGGAGTTGTCGATCGAGTGCCCCCCCTCCATGCCAATCAGCGAGGCGATCTTGCCCTCGCGGTGGATGCGGTGCGCGTCCTGGGGCGACGTCGCCACCTCGAAGACGTCGGGGTAGAGCGCGGCGAGGCGGTGGACCACGTCGATCTGCTCCATGACGGCGCGGATCGCCTGCGGACCGGCCATGTCGGCCGGGATGTAGACCGACCAGAACTGGGCGCCCATCCCGCCCCGCTTCAGCCGCGGGATGTCGGTATGCATGGGCTTCTCCAGCCCGCTCAGGTCGGAGCGGAGGTCGATCTGGGGAAGGTGGTTCTTCACCCGCTGCCGGAGCTCCCAGGGGAGGTCGTTGTGCCCGTCCACGAGAGGCACCTCGTCGAGGAGCTTGCGCGCCCGGGTCACGAGGGAAGGATCGGGCGGTGTCCATGCCTGGGCCATGGCGCCCGCGGCGCCAAGGAACACAAAGGTCAGGGCGAGGGGGAAACAGGTCTTCGTCCGCATGGCGGGCATTCTAGGACACACGGACGCCCGGACGAACACGGACAGGGGAAGAGGAGCTCCGGGTATCCGTGATCGTCCGGGCGTTGTCCTTGTCCGTCCGTGTGTCCGTGTTCCCCTGCCCTGCTAGAATGCCGCCTCCCCCATGGACTTCCCGACCCTCTTCCGGCGCGTCCGCGCCCTGGTCCTCCCGGCCGTGCTGCTCGCTGTCCTGGCCCTCTCGGTCTGGGTGGCGAAGCCACTCTACCTCTTCTACCTGGGCAACGAGCGCACGCCCATGTGGGACATGGCGGGCAACGGCCAGGGCGGGGTCGAGCTGCTCCAGGCGTTGTCCGAGGGCCGCCTCCTCCGCTTCCTTCAGCTCCTGAACGCGCAGGACAAGTGGCCCTTCGGCTACTCGCTCCTCCTGCTCCCCTTCCTCGCCGCGGGCGGCTCCACCTTCGCCTCGGCCACGCTGCTCGGCGTGGTTCTCTTCGCGATAACTCCCCCACTGCTGGTGTGGGTGGCCCACGAGGCGGATCCAAGGGGGGATCAATCGACCGGGATCTGGGGCGGCCTCCTCGCCGCGGGTCTCTTCCTGGCCAGCCCGCTGCACCGGGTGCTCGGCATCGTGGTCATGCGCGAGCTGGCGGGCGTGGTCTTCACGCTGCTCGCACTGGGCTTCTACCTGAGAGCCCGCCGCGTCTCCACGCTCTGGTCTTGGCGGCTGGCGGGCCTCTCCACGCTTGCGCTCTTCCTGATCAAGTACAACTACGCGCTGATCTGGGGGCTCTGCGTCGCCGTCGACCAGTTCCTCTCTCTCCCTCGCGAGAGGCGCATGGACATGTTCCGGAGGCTCCGCCGGCTGCTCTGGCCCTGGCCCGGAGCGAGCCGGGGACAGGCGGCCCTGGCCGTGGCCCTGGACCTGCTGCTGATCTGCGCGGTCGTGGGGGTCAATCCGGGCGTCGGCGTCTACGCCCTCCTGCTGATCGGCACGGGGATCGCGGTGGTCCGCTGGCGGCGGGACCCGGAACGGGTACGCTCCTGGTCGCGCTCCCTCCCCACCGCGGCCCGGGCGCTGCTGGAGACGGTCGTGATCCCGCTCTGGATGTGGTGCCTGAGCCCGGACCCGGTCCATCCCAAGAACATCTACGCTTTCCTCCGCAACCGCTCCACGGGGCCACCGGTGCTCTCGCTGGAATCGTTCAGCTACTACGCCCGCTCGCTGGTGACGGACTACGCTCCAGCCGTATGGATCGGCGTCCTGGTGATCGCCTTCGGGCTCTTGGGGATGAGGAGATCCCGAGTCCTTGCTCTCCTCGCCGGTCTGGGGTGGCTGCTGGCAACCATCCATCCTTACAAAGAGCCCCGGTTCTTCGCGACCACGGCCCCGTTCTTCTTCCTCCTCGCGGGGATCGGACTGGCTTGGATACTCGCCCGATGGCGGACGGCTGTGGCGGCCCTCGTCTGCTCGGCCGCGATCCTCGGGCTCGCTTCCATGGCGCAGGCCGACAAGCGCCTCGTCAAGGACTACCTTCTCTACTCCGCCGATCCGCGCTACGGCGAGGCCCTGGAGTTTCTACAAAGGAAGGCGGCGGGACGGGGCCGGGTGGCCCTGATCGGCACGTACAACGAATTCAGCGACAACCTGGTCCGCTGGTCCATGGCCCAGTCCGGGAAGATCCACCTCGTGCCCTCGCTCCACAGACCCAAGGCCGGCGAGGTCCCCCGCCGCCTGAAAGAGTGGCTGGAGGAGGAGAAGCCCCGGCGCATCCTCGCCATCCGGCTGCTGCCCAGGAGCCCGCTCTTCCAGGGGGCCGACTTCCAGCGCTACAACGCCTGGCAGTTCGAAGCGCTCCGCATCCTGCAGGCGGACCCCGCCTGGGGAGTAACCCGGCGCAAGCGGTTCCGCCAGCTCAACCTGGAGCTCGTGGTCCTCGACCGGCGGACCGCTTCGGGTCAGTTGCCCTCGGACCCCGAGTAGGTCTCCCCGCCGGTATCCTCCTCGGGGAAGCTCAGGTCCTCCACCTGCTGATCAAAGCCGTCGTCCAGGGCATTGGCGGCGGCCGGGCCTTGCCCGGTCCAGGCCTGGAAGGTCTCGATCGCCATGCCATGGACGAAATAGAGACAGACCGTGGTGAGCACGAGCAGGATGGCCGTCACGGCCAGGGCCTGCCCCATCGAGCCCCTCGGAGCCGATGCGGCGCTCCTCGTGGCGGTCCCGCCCCCGGCTTCCCGGCGGCAGATCACGCAGCCGTCCATCCTGGCCGGGTCGTAGTGAAGGCCGTGCTTCTCGCACTTGACGAGGGACGAGGGACGCTTCGGTTCCACCAGGGGCTCACTCATAGACCTTCTCCAGCTCCAGGATGTGGCGGCGGAAGAGCACGCCGGCCAGATGAGCGCTCGTGAACGTCCAGTAGGCGCCGAGGGCTCCGGCCACGGCCGCCCCCACGTACGGGACCTGCTGCATCAGCGCCCGGACCACGAAGAGCAGGATGCTTACGGCGAAGACCATGTTGGTGGCCGTGACCGCGTCCGCCCCGCCGATCTTCAGCGCCTTGAAGTGGAGGTCCAGGCGCAGGACGCTGGAACGGTCGAACCGCCCGGCCGCACCGAAGGCGACCGTGCCCAGGGCCGTGCCGAGCCAGGCGAAGAGGGCGAAGCCGGCCCAGAACAGCAGGCTCGGCTCGGTCGTCAGGACCTTCTCCATGTTTAGCAGCGTGAAGGCCACCACCGGGAAAAACTGCAGGATCACGATGACCACGTAGACCAGGATGTCCCCGAGGCGCTCGCCCCAGTCCATGTACTCCGGCCAGTCGGGCAGATCGTCGTCCCCCTCGGCCGTGGAGCGCACGATCTTGAACTGGAGCCCGACCATCAGCGACCAGAGGCCGACCGCCAGCACGATCGAGTAGCAACCGCCGCTGTACGCCAGCAGGAACGAGACGAACGCCAGCGAGACCAGCGCCCCGAGGAACATGTAGAGCCCCACGCCCCGGAATGGATAGGACAACGCCTGCTGGAAGCTGTAGGGCTTCGAGATCGCCTGCCGCCGCGCTACTTCGCGGACCGTGGCCGGCTGTCCTTCGCCGAGCGGCAGCGCCCGCTCGCCGCACAGCGAGCAGAAGAGCAGGGCGTGCCCCTTCTTGATGCAGTCGTTACAGAGCAACTTGCCACAGCCGTCACACCGGAAAGCCGCGGATACACCCGGATGCTGCGCACACGCCTGGGCCATCTGGGTCCTCCTCCTCATCCCGAAAAATCAAATCTCTGCTGCCATGTGCCGATCTGCGCCGATCCATTTCGCCGCCTATAATTCCTGCATGCTCTGTCGGATAACCCTGGCCCTCCTCATCCTCGCCCTGCCCGCGGCCGGGCAGGCTCCGCCCCCGCCAGTCACCATAGTGGCGGTGGGCGACGTCGCCTGCGATCCGGCGGACTCGGCCTACAACGGCGGCGCGGGCACGGCCACTCGGTGCCGGATGATGGCCACCTCGGATCTCGCGCTCGGCCTGCAACCTGCGGCCGTCCTCCTCCTCGGGGACAATCAATATGAGGACGGCACCCTGGCCAAGTACCAGGCGTCCTACGATCCGAGCTGGGGACGGCTGAAGGCGGTCACCAAGCCCGTGCCGGGAAACCACGAGTACATGACGCCCGGAGCCCAGGGCTACTTCACCTACTTCGGCGCGGCGGCGGGCGATCCCGCGAAGGGGTACTACAGCTTCGACCTGGGGGGATGGCACCTGATCGCCCTCAACTCCAACTGCGGCGCGGTGGGAGGCTGCGGCGCCGCCTCTCCGCAGGGGCAGTGGCTCGCGGCCGACCTCGCCGCGCACCCCGGCGTCTGCACGCTCGCCTACTGGCACCACCCCCGCTTCTCCTCGGGACCGCACGGGGTGGACCCCACCTTCGGTGACTTCTGGAACCTGCTCTACGAGGCGGGGGCGGACGTGGTCCTGACCGGACACGACCATGGATACGAGCGCTTCGCGCCGCAGTCGCCGGCCGCCGTCGCCGATCCGGCCGGCATCCGCCAGTTCGTGGTCGGGAACGGGGGCAAGAATCTCACCTCCGTCACGACCGTGCGCGCCAACAGCGAGGTCCGGAACTACTCCGCCTTCGGAGTCCTGGAGCTGAAGCTCTATCCGAACGGCTACAAGTGGAAGTTCCTCGGCGTGAACGGGGCCACCCTCGACTCCGGCCAGGGGCTCTGCCACTCCGCGCTCCCTTCAAAGGAGCTCGACTTCCACACCGTCGTTCCCTGCCGCGTGGCGGACACGCGGATCTCATCCCCTCTTGCGGCCGGGGTTCCGCGGATCTTCCCCGTGGCCGGGTCCTGCGGCATCCCGGCGGAAGCGGTGGCGGTGGCGGCGAACGTGAAGGCGGTCAGCCCGTCAGCCGCCGGCCACCTTCAAGTCTTCCCCGCCGGGGCACCGCTGTCCGAGGCGACCGTGGCAAGCTTCCGGGCAAACGTGAACCGTTCCGGAAGCGCGATCCTGCCGCTCGGAGTGGCCGGCGAGGTCGAAGCCATCTCTTCGAGCGCGACCCACTTCGTGCTGGACGTCTCGGGTTACTTCGCGCCATCTCCCGAATAACGGTCCCTACCGCGCGCGGGTGCCGCGCTTCATCCCCACTCGCCATAAGTAACCCGGTGCTCAAACTGGAGCAGCCGGCTCGGAGCCACTCCTTGGGGGTTCGGAATGGCTCCGAGCTTCCTCTCGCGGAGAGCACTTCCCTCACCGCTTTCAGCCTCTTCCTTACAAGCTGTCAGGGCTGGCCTGTTTCTGCTCCGCTCCGGTCTCGGGCGAAGGAGGCCAGCCGGCCGGGTTCGGGATCATGGTGAAGCCTACGTTGGTTCCTGAAATCGGCTCGCGGTCCCCGGCCGACTCTCCGACCAGGGCCGTCCAGAGATCCTCGCGGACCTCCGGGATGTAGAAGTACGCCGTGTGGGTCAGCTTGATTCCCGGGGGTTCATAGCTGAGATTGGCTTGATCGACCACTTGCGAGCAGTCGAGGCCGATGACTTTGGGTAGAAGAGTGTTGTCGTAGGTCGGCCCCACCATGCCGAGCTGAGGGTAGCCCAGCCAATTCTTCGCGAACGGCAGAACATCGTCGTGGGAAGAATAGTAGACCGTGACGCCGTCTGCCGCGTTGGCGATGTCAACGCAGTAGGTGGCGGAGCTCGGGCTGTTGAACGCGTTGGCGTCGAGCATGGCGGCCACGCAGAGCACCTGGTCGAAAAACGGCGCGGAACCATTCTGGGGAGCAAAGACATGGGCTCCTTTGTACATCGCATAGTTGCCCATCGAGTGACAGATCGCGGAGAGCGACACCTTGACAGGGCAGCCCGCCTTGATCGCCTCGAGCACCTTGAACAGCTCGGGAAAGGAGACAGCCGCCGTGATGTCGGCCCTCTCCATTGCCGTGTTGAAATCCTGCTCTGTGAGACCTCCGTTGGACGGCCAGTCGAACCCGATGAGGACGCCCGGATAGCCGCTGGGAGGCGTATTCGTCAGGTTGCCGAAATAGGTCGGGTAGACATGCGTCGTGGCGGCCTCGAAAGAGACGCCATATCCATGGACGAACAAGCCGGCATAGGCCGTCGGCGGCTGGCCACCGCCCAGCAGATCGTTTTGCAGCGACGCCAGCCAATCCGCCTTGGACACGATGGCGAAGTCGGTGGGGTTCGACACCGGAGCTTGCAGAAAGCTCAGGTCGGCCCCCACCTCGGTGAGGAACGTGTTGCTTTGCTGATCGTACTTGCGGTTGCTGATCATGTAGTAGTTGGCTGGCGAGCTCATTCACTTTCTCCTTTCGAAGGAGGGCCGGAGCGCCGTTCGATTACGGGCATGGCCATCTCGCTGGAGCAGTAGTGAAGGATCCAGGCAGAGAGTTCCAAGTAGATTTACTCTGTGGCCACTGGCCGGAGCCACGGAGCGGCGGCGACCGGCGCTTACCACAGCAGGATCTGAGTGCTGGATGACCTCCAGGTGGGGGCGGTGTGCCTCCGTTCACCCGCCCAGCGGGGTTTCCTCGACCTCAAACGCCTGGCTCTCGAATGGAGGTATTTCTTCTTCCAGTTCGAGCTGCACCGGGTGCAGGAGGCAACGTCCGGCCGTTTCTTGTTGGCGATCTGCCTCGGCCAGAGCGTGCGCGCGTTGCTCGTGGTCCCGGGCGAGTTGGTCCGCCTTCGCGTCGGGGAGCCGCTGGCGGCGGAGATCGCCAACCTCAAGTTGATCGCGACGCAGCTCCGGAAAGTGGAAGGAGTGGAGGGAGCATCAGCCGCCTGAGCCGTTCAGTGGGCAGAAGCAGGCGACGGCCGGACAGCCGACCAGCCGCAATCGAACACGACACCAGAAGGGCGGATGCGTCCGAGATCCTCCGTCAGATACCAGACGTTCTCGGGTTACTTCGCCCCGCCTCCCGACTTCCGTTGAGCCATGTAACTCTTCGCTTCCTTCAGGGCGGGCCGCATCCCGCCATCAGCAACTTCGAGCAGCTCCTGGTAGAAGGTACGCGCCAAGGGGGTATCACCGAGCGCGTGTGCTGCCCGGGCGGCGCCCAGCAGGCCGTTGAAACGCCTCGGATAGAGCTCCAAGGAGCGCTTGTACGCCACGAGTGCTTCCGCCGGCTGCTTCTGCTCCATGAGAAGGTCTCCCAACAGGTCGTGGGCAGGAAGAGTGGGTCCCGGCGTCACGGCGTGCTTCGGGGTCGAGACCTCGAGCTCGGCGGCCTCTCGCATCAGCGCAACGCTGGATTCCCTTTGTCCTTCCACGTGGGCGAGCCAGGCGCTCAGCTCCAGACGAAGCACTTGGATGTTCCGGGCAAACAGCTCCTCTCCGGCCTTGCGGGTCGCACCTTCGAGCTCCTCCAGACGCTCGACGGCTGCTCTGGCTTCGACGACTTTCCCCAGGTGCGCCGCGCCCAGGCCGCGCGCGAATCGCGCGATTGCTTCCGGCCAGGTGAAACGATCCCAGTCGAGGGTCGCGGGCTCGCGTGGAACGAGCAACACAGCCTCGTTCCAGGCGCGCCGCTCCAGTGCGTAGCGGGCCTGTGTAGATGCCAGGTGAAAAGCCGTCTTGAAGGTGGGCTCCAATCGCTCCGACGCACGCAGCCGCTTCAACTGCTCGGCGGCTCCGTCGTCCGCACCTTTCTGAAGATAGGCATAGACGAGATACTCGATCGCGTGGGGAAACTCGTCCCAAACGAATTCTCCGCGCTCCCCGGCCGGATGCTCCAGGGCCGCCTCCGCCGCCAGCAGGTTCCCCCGTACCACCCCGTTCCAATCTCCGAGGCGGGTATAGATATGGGTCGGCATATGGAGAGCGTGGGGATTGCGCGGAGCGACCGCCTCATACTTGCGAGTGATCTCCAGCGATTCCCGTTCGCGTCCCGGCACATCGTTGGCGTGGACGAGATAGTGCATGGCGCCCGGGTGGTCCGGATTCCGCTTGTTCACGCTGAGGAGGATTTCGGCAGCCCGGTCGGAATGCGCGCGGGAAATAATATTCGCGGGAGTGGTTGACAGGTGCGCCAGGGCGAAGAATGCGGCTGCTTCGGGGTCATCCGGGAAGGAGGTGTAAACCTTTTCCATGGCCTGTTCCCACCGTCGGATGCGGAGCCAGTAATCCGACGATGCCGGTTCGAGGAAGAACGCCTCCGCTGCAGCCACAAAGAGCTGTTCCCGCTCCGTCGGCGGCTGAAGGGCCTTGGCCTTCTGCACGGCCTCCCACCCCCGCTGAAGCGCTTCGGGTCGCGGCCGCGTCGGCCAGAGCGGTTGAAACAGGGTCGTCGCGATGCCCCAATGCGCCATCGCGCACCGGGGGTCGGTTGTCGCGACTCGCTCGAATGCCTCCCGTGCCTGTGGGTACGTCATGTGATGCAGGAGGGCAATCGCCCGATTGAACTCCGCCTGAGCTTCTTTCGAGCAGGTGATCGGGAAGTCAGCCGTGCCCAAGACGTGGCTGGCATGATGCTGGACCTGGCCTTGCGTTTCGCCGAGCGAGACGACGATCAGACCGATTCCGAAGCACAAGAAGATACCAGGGACTCTCTTGCTTGCCATACTCACCTCATGGCTTGGTCTCATCCGCGAGCAGGCGGACCGCGAAGGCCAGGGGATCGGCCAGGTGGTCCGGCACCGGGACATCCGGCGCGATGCCGATGCCGTCGAGGGCTCCCTCGGGCAGGTAGCGCGTACGAGTGTACAGCGGAGTGCCCAGATAGTAGGCGTGATCGCCGCAGCCCACCGTATTCAGAGTGACCTGCTGATAGTCGATGTTGCCGCGCGTGTTCTCCCCCACCAGGACCACCCGCGGGCTCTGCCGGGCCATCAGCAGCATGCCCTCGACCGCGCTGCCGACTCCGCCGTCGATCAGGAGCGCCACGCGGCGCGGCCCGGGGCGACAGGGCGGCGGTCGATATCTGCGCGCGCCTCCGTCTCGGTCCACGGACGCGCCGCCTTCCTGTCCGGTCCACCGGCCTTGCCGCCGCGGCAGAACGAACAGATGATGGTCCTGGAAGAAGGCTGCGTACGTATCCAGCACCTCCTTGCAGCGCTCCGGCCTGGCCCCGGCCGCATCCTTCCTCAGGATCTCCTTGAGGCGATCGTAGGCCTCCCGCCGCTCCGCATCCACCTTGAGCGGGAAGCCGGCGTAACTCGCCTCCACCCCTGTGGCGACATGGTTGAAGGCCTCGGCGCACGTGCAGGCCTGCTCCGTCTCTCCGGCCGCCAAACCGGGCAGCATCAGCACGGCAGCCAAGATCATCCCGATCGTTCCACGCATGGAGCCTCTCCTCTCTTCCTTGTATCTAGCTGAATACGCAGGCTGGAGAGAAAAGATGCCCGGTGGAGGACGGACTCCGAATCAGGCTTGAAGATTCTCCACCGTCGGCGACTGCCCGAAAGCTATCGGCGCCTCTCCGTCAACCGTTGGCGGCTGTCCAAAAGCTATCGGCGCCTCTCCGCTAACCGTTGGCGGCTGCCCGAAAGCCATCGGCGAAGAGCCAACAGCTTACAGAGTGACGCCTACAGCTTGTGGAGAGGCGCCGATAGCTTGTAGGGACGCGCCGACGGCTTGCGGAGTGACGCCGATAGCTTGCGGAGAGGCGCTGCCTCCACACGTGCCAGGGAAACGTTGAAGCGTTTCCAGGAATGACATTTTGGACCTGTTTTCCTTCTCTACACGGGTACTATGTCAAGACCACTCCGCTTCATCCCAGAAGAAGGCGCCTTCGTCGATATCACCTGCCGCATCATCCAGAGCCGTTACCTGCTGCGGCCCGACCCAGTGCTCGCCGACATCCTGCTCGCCTGCGGGGAGAGGATTTCGAGCCCCGGCGCTACGCGACGGAAGAGACCGTCGCGCTCTCCCAACTGCCCTGCTGGCGTCATCTGAGCCCAGAGGTGTATCGCGCGGACTATCGCCAAGATTACGCTCCCCCTTCGCGCTCATTCTCCCTATTCCTCTGACATCTAATCCGACAAACTGATCCGCGTTAGCGTCATTTCTCAGAAATTCCAGATGGGTAAGCGTCTTGAACTTGGCTACCTGATTGAACCTGATCTTGCTCAGAACCTGTAGGTGGGAAGGCGTCTTGAACCGTTCCTTTCTCTTCCGGCTTAAGCGCATCTCCCGCAGGAGCTATTCCCGCGTCGGCACAGCCCTGCACTGAGGACGGCTGTTTACAAGCGACCGGCATCGGCGAGTTAGGCGGGGGAGTTCCGATTGGCGGAACGGCGACATTGAGCGGAGTCATCTTTGGTGCTAAACCGTTGCCGGTTGCAAAAATATCTCTGGCGATTCGCAAACCCAAACCCACCCCACCGATATTCTCATTGGTCAAATCGGGAACCAGATCGCCGTTCTGATCTTGGGTGAAGTCGAAAGCGTCGAATATCCAATGAACGCCAAGAAAGACCCGGCTCGTGGCGTTCTCGATGATCATGTTCCATAATCCGCCGGGGAAAAAGCGCGTGTGCCGCGGACGCACTGTTCCGTTGTTGTCGCGGTTACCTCCGTTGAATTCGTCAGAGACGACGGAGCCGGGAATCAAGTTGTCGTCAGCTTTATTGTTCGGAGCGATGCCGTAAAATATTCGGGTGATGTGAAAAGCGGCAGCTCCAAACGTGGCGTGTCCCGACGGGTAGGCGGGAAAATTAGGCGTAAAATTTTTCATGCTCGGCGAGTTGGTGCTCTGCGCACCTAGCGGCAGCCACCCGGGGTCGCCGTCGTTGAAATTGACGTTCAAGCCCGTGTGCGGAGCACGCGGTCCGAGGTTTTCATCGTGCTCGCGGATGCCGAGGATCGGGCGCCAAAAGTCATGACAGTATTTCTGTTCCCATGCCAGAATTCCAGCATCAGCCATGGCCGCATTGACAAAGGCGAACAGTTTGGCGTTCTCTCCTTCGCCATTAATCTGTCCGGTGGTGGGATTATTTACGTTCATTGCCACCTTCCGAATTATCTGATTGTAGAGGCGCGGCGGCGTACCCAACCGATTCGCGCCGTCATACCCCCAGTAGATGCCGATTAGCGTTTCCAACCCGCTTCTTCGCCTGTCAAAAAGGGCGGCGGGCAAAGTCCCCGTCAAGTCCGGTCGGATGCCTCTTGCCCGCACGTCTTTCAGCGCCTGCAAGTATTTTGGGTCGGTGCCCTTGTTGAAAGGCGGACTGGCAAGGTGGTGCCTGACGGAAATGGCAAAACCCCTCGTCTGCGCTCCGTAATACGGTGCATAGAAACCCTGTCCCGGATTGTCCGGGTCAACGCGATGCCTGCCGCGATTGAACGAGAACCTGTAACCACAGTCTCTCGCGTCCATGTCGGAGGCACGCAAATTAAGGAGAGCATTGCCGACGGTCTTCCCAAAGTTGAAGGCTGGGCCGGCTGTATTGAAAAGACTTAGCTGTGCGTCGAAGAAATCCTTCTGGGCTTTATAAAGCGCGACCAGCGTAGTGTAAGCTGCACCCGCTACTGCATTTCCCGTCCCTGTACCGGCAGGCGGCGGTGCCGGATTCAAGTAACGCGGAAAAAGCCCACCGCCGACAATCCCGGCGTAGGCGTCGTACATCGCCAGATGAACAATCGCTAACGCCCGTGACGAGAGCGTCGGACCATTTTGTTCTCTTTTGTCCGGGTCGCTATGACTGACGCGGTCGGCTTCGAGTGCCACTGCGTTCCAAAAAAGAACTGAGTCTGGCATAGCTGATTTCTCCCTGACTAAGGTTGATGTAAGAGCAGGACACTTCTGGAAGCGGATGTGTCATAGACCAATCCTACATCAATCGCTTATGAGCGTCAATGCGATCGAGCCATACACATATACTCCTTGACAAGACGAAGTGCAGAAGGCCTCTCGATTAGAGAGACGAAGCCCGGCCTGGCTTCCCTTAGGAGGCGACCTGAATCCTTCAGTCCTCCACGCGGATTCGCGCGGCTCAAGGCCGCCGAAGGGCCAGGAGGTCAGGCGCTAGCTGATTACCGCAGGATGGACAAATTGGAATCTCATTCCCCCTTCGGCCGGCACACCGCCGAAGGCGAGCACGCGCGATCCGGCGAGGTCCTTGTGCTCCCCGCGGCCTTCGATGATGTAGATCCCGTCCGGAAAAACGTAGAGCCGGACCGGCAGGTACCGGTTGAACGGAGGGGACGTCCAGAGGACCACGTGCCCCTGGTGAAGAGGGGCGAACATGCGGCTCATGCCGACGAAGACCTCTTCGTCCGACAGCTTCGGAACGTTCTTCTTCAGCTCTTCGTAGCGGCGGGTGATATCACCCGAAGGAAGCGTCAGCATGGCCACCTCACCCGAATCTCCTCCTGCCCGGCTCAAGTGCCGGGAGAGCACTACCTGGGTAGTTCTCCGTCAACAGGGTGTTACGCAGGGCACGGGCGAAGGTTTGGCCTATTCAACTGGGAAACCATCCCCAAAACCAGCCGTGGCTCTAGTTCTATTTCATTGCGCAAATTCTAATTGACAGGCACTATCGAGAGAAGACACACAAAGGAGGTCCCATGGTCCGCCTGTCACCGACTCGAGAAGGTTCCACGCCATTCGTCCTGCTCGCCACTCTTTTGCTCTGCGCATCAAGCGCCCAAGCCCAGGGCTTCAACAATCTCTACCTTGGCACGGATGCCGGCAATCCCGGCGTTTCGACGGGAAACCGCAACACCGCGCTCGGGGAGACCGCCCTCTCCTCCAATACGTCCGGGTCCGACAATACCGCGGTCGGCTCCGACGCCTGCCTCTCCAATACGAACGGGGACTCCAACACGGCGGTCGGATCGTTTGCCCTGTACGCCAACACAACCGGGGACGTCAACACGGCCGTTGGGTCGGGCACTCTGCCCTCCAACACGACCGGCAGCGCCAACACCGCGCTTGGGGTGAACGCTCTCGACCTCAACACAACGGGCGGCTCCAACACGGCCGTCGGGTTCCAGGCCCTGTTCGGCAACACGACCGCGAGCAACAGCACGGCGGTCGGTTCGAACGCCCTGGGAAACTCGTCAGGAACCGGCAATATCGCCCTCGGCAGATCCGCCGGATTCAACATCACCAGCGGCAGCAACAACATCCACATCGGCAACTCCGCCCCCGGGAACGAGTCCAACACCATCCGCATCGGCAACACCCAGACGGCGACGTTCCTCGCTGGAGTGAACGGAGTGACCTTGTCCAGCGGCACGGAGGTGTTCGTGGACAGCTCCGGCCGGTTGGGTACGATCACTTCGTCGCTGCGTTTCAAGGAAGACGTCCGGGATATGGGCGAGACGAGCCGGGATCTGATGAAGCTCCGCCCGGTCTCGTTCCATTACAAGGCCGGCTATGACGACGGTTCCCGCCTTCCGCAGTACGGCCTGATCGCCGAGGAGGTAGCAAAAGTCTTTCCGGATCTCGTCCAGTATGACGGCCAGGGAAAGCCCTTCACCGTCCGCTACCACGTGATCAGCGTGATGCTTCTCAACGAGCTTCAGAAGCAAGAAGGAATCGTAGAGGACCAGCGGGCACAGATCGGAAACCTGAAGTTTCGGCTGGAGGAGCAGGAAGCCCGCCTAGAGCGGCTCGAGGCCCTGCTGAGCTCGCATTCCGAAGCGCCCCAAGCACCCTGATGGGGCGCGGTCATGGCGTATCCACCCACACGATCGTAGGATCCACTACCTTCGTGTTCGGCTGCTTGCAGCGCAGAAAGGCAGTGGCAGCGAGCACCTGGCTTGGTGTCGCAGAAGAATAATTGGTGGCGCAAGTACCTGGGTTTCCTCCCACGATGACGTACTGATTCGACAAGTACTCCTTGGAGGTTACCATGGTGCAGTCGCACTTGGTGACACCGTCGACACCAGGGCTGCACTTGATGTCGAGACAGAAGCCCCAGCGGTTCGTGGCGCTCGTGCAGACGCCCATGCTGTCGACCAGTGAATAGCGCGACTGCAAGGCTTTATCCGTCCCCAGTCTGCATTTTCCCGACGTCGTCGATGCCACGTTCGATTTCACGCGGCAGGTGCAGCTCATCGTCGACGCACCCTCCTTCCACTCGCACGGCGCCTGCGTGCAATCGGCAAAGCTGCCTGCAAGCCCTTCCTGCGGCGGGCAAAAAGTAAACTGAGACGAGCAACTGTCGTCGGCGGCGGAGACGAAGCTGAGCGCGAGCAGCGTGAAAGTGAAGAGCATTGTGGCCTTCATGAGTTTCTCCTGATTACCGCACCTTCCAGAGCTTGTGTTGCTGGACGGAAAGCCTCCAGGGAGGGTTTTCCTTGCAGAGGCGGATGCACCATTCGAGGGCGCGGGGATCGGCCTGGTCCCCTTCGAAGGCGGGCGAGACGAGGTAGTGCCCGGCCTTCACAACCGTGCGGGGGATGGACTGCCCGTAGCCGCGCACGTACTTGACCTCATCCGCGGCGAGCTGGCGGATGGCGTGCTCGGCTACCTTGGGGCTCACCGTGATCCAGTCGATCCCCGGCGGCAGCTCGATGCTGCCGTTGGTCTCGATCGCCAGCTTGAAGCCCGCGGCGTGGAGGCCGTCGATCATGTCCGCGTCCACCTGGAGCGCGGGCTCGCCTCCGGTCAGGATCACCCAGTTGCAGCTCTCGGAGAGCTGGCGCATCTCGGCGACGATCTCTTCCAGGGTCATGGAGCGGCCTGACTCGAACTCGGTGTCGCAGTCGAAGCCGTGGGTCTCCACCCGGCAGGCGAGGTTGCAGCGGGCGAGGCGGAGGAAGAGGTTGGGCGTTCCGGCGCGGACGCCCTCCCCCTGCAAGCTGTAGAAGATCTCGTTGACGATGTAGCCGCGCACTACGGGCCCTCGGTCCAGGGCTCCACCCGCACCACCAAGCCATCCTTGAGCAGGCCTTCGGTCTCCGAAGGATCGAGGTCGGCTTCCACGAAGACCATCTGGGAGGGCAGGTCGACCTGCTGCGCGACCCGGGCTACCTCGGCCCGGAAGGAGCGGTCAAGGCTCTCGGGCCGCCAGCGGATCGGGCGGCCGGCCTTCCATTGGGGAGCTTCGGCAGGCGGCACCGCGAAGCGCAGGAGGTAGCGGTCGCCGCGCTTGAGCCGCACCACGGGCTGGCCGGGCTCGACCAGGGCGCCGGGATCGAGGAGGCGGGCCGCGACCCAGCCTTCGGTCGGGGAACGCAGCACCTGGCGGTAGGACTGGCCGCGCAGCCGCCGGAGCTCGGCGTCCGCCTGGGTTACCCGGGCGCGCGCCGTCTCCAGGTCTTTCTCGGCGGTCTCGAGGTTCCCCTTGGCCACGGAGCGCTCTTCTTCCGAGAAGACCTCGGGCGCGGCATGGACGCGGGTCACCCGCTCCCGGGCCAGCCGCAGCGCCGTCTCGGCCTGGGAGACCCCGGAGCGTGCCATCTGCACGGAGGCCTCGGCGCTCACGAGCTGCTCCCGCAGGTCGAGGGGCTCGATCGTGGCCAGGGGCATGCCCGGCCGGACGTGGTCCCCGGGCCGCACGGCCACCTGGGTGAGCCGGCCGCGGATGTCGAAGGCGAGGTCGGCGGTCTCGGCCGCGACCACGACCCCCACGTAACCGGGGGGACGGGCGGCGGCCGGAGTGGCTGGAGCGGCCGGGGCCGTGGCGGGTGTTGTCTCATCAGGGCGGACCAGCTTCACCTCCCCGACGAAGCCGTCTCCGCAGCCGGTCAGAAGCATGGCGAGAACGGCAAGCCTGGCGAAAAAACTCTTGGACGCTTTCATCGTAGTAATCCGTATAAAATGACAGGCATCTCGCTGCCGCCTGTAAGATAGTAGCGTTGGAATCGTCAAACCGCGACTTCGCTGTTTCCGGGCCTGGACCGGAGCCTGCCACCCGCCTCGAGGGCCGCCGCCCGGGACGGGTGCCTGTCTACTGGATTTCCACCGAAAGTCCGCCGCGCCGCCTGCGGGAGATGCTCGGGGAGCGCGGGCTCTCCCTGATCCCCATCGGCCCCGCCGGCGAAATTCCGGCTTCCGAGATCGCCGCGCAGGGCCGCGCGGTCCTCTGCTTCGGTCCGGGGTCTTCTCCCGATGGGGTGAAAGCCGCGCTGGATGCCCTGGAGCGGGAGGCTCCGCAGGCGGTTTGCCTCAGCCTGGTGCTCACGGGCGCTTCCAACCTCGAGCGCTTCCAGGAGCTGATCAACGAGGACCGGCTCTTCTACCTGGCCCAGGGCGTCCTGTCCGAGCGGGACATGGCCGGGCTCCTGGAGAGCGCGGCCGGCACGATCGAGCGCCAGGCGCAACCGGCGGCTCTCCGGGGCGCCTCCTCCCTGTCGCTGCCCGTCGACACCCTGCGGCGGTTCGCCCTCGCCCGCTCCCTGCCCGAGATGGCCGACGCCATGAAAGCGGCCCTGACCCAGGCAGTCGGTGCGCAGCGCGGCCGGTGCATGCTCTTCGATCCTCAGAGCCAGGTCCTGTGGAATCCGGAGGAGGGTGATGAGCCCCAGTTTGGGGAGAGATCGGGGGAGAGCCCGGCCGTGGGGCTGACCAGCTTCGTCCTGCGGACCGGGCTGACCCTCTGCCTTCCCCGGGCCGGCGACGACCCCCGCTTCGATCCCGACCTGGACGATCCGGACGGGGACCCCGCCGACCGCTTCCTGGGCGCGCCGGTGCGCTCCGGCGAAGGCGAGGTCGTGGCCGTGTTGACCGCCGTGCGCCCGGCGCAGGAGCCCCCCTTCGAGCCACGCGACGTCGCGGCCCTGGAGTCCCTCGCCGCGCAGGCCGCCCCGTACCTGCTCGCCCTGGCTCCGGCCGGCACGGCGTCCACCGCCGCGCAGAGCGGTCCGTTCCGCGAGCGGGCTCTGCGCGAGCGGGACCTCTCCTCGACTCCGCTCGAGCCCCTGCGCCTGACACCGGGTTGGACGCGCTGGGTCTACTGGCTGGCTCTGGGCGCTCTGATCACCGCGCTGATCGCCGTGGTGGTGGTCCGCATTCCCGAGTATGCCTCGGGGGTGGCCGTGGTCCGCGCCGGGGGGCGGATCGAGGTGACCGCGAACGCGGGCGGGACGGTCTCGTCCCTGGCCGTGGCGCCGCGGGACCGCGTCCGCGAGGGGCAGCTCCTGCTGACGCTCTACAACGCCGAGGAAGCCTCCAGCCTGAAGCGGCTGGACCGCGAGATGGAGCTGAAGCTCGTGCAGCGCCTGCAGTCGCCTTCCGATCCCGTCGTGGCCCAGGATCTGATGTCGCTGCGCGCCGAGCAGGAGCTGGCGCGGGCGCGGCTGTCCGAGCGCGAGCTGCGCGCTCCCGCGGATGGCGAGATTGGCGACATCCGCGTCGCCCCCGGCCAGCTCGTGCAGGCGGGGCAGCCGGTGCTCTCGATCCTGTCGCGGCCCGAGTCCTCCTCGACCCCGTCCGTCGTGGCTCTGTTGCCGGGTCATTACCTGCCGCAGCTCCGCCCCGGCATGAGAATGCGGCTGGAGCTCCCCGGCCATCCCTACGTGTATCAGTGGCTCGTGCTCGACTCGGCCGCGGCGGAGGTCATCGGACCGGCCGAGGCCCGGCGCCTGCTCGGCCCAGTGGCGGGCGACGCCGTCCCCCTGGATGGGCCGCTGGCGGTGGTCACGGCCCCGCTCTCCTCCCCCACGTTCGAGGTGGCCGGCCAGACGTACGCGTTCCGCGACGGCATGCCCAGTCGGGCGGAGGTCCGCGTGCGGTCGGAGAGGCTGCTGTTTGCCCTGCTGCCGGCCCTGAAGAGCCTCGGGGGGAGGCGGGATGGCTGACGGGTCCGACCCGCTCCACGAGCGCTTCCCGGCGCTCGCCAGCCTGATCCCGAGCCGGCGGCGCATCCGGTTCGTGCCCCAGACCGCGCTCACGGACTGCGGCCCGGCCTGCCTGGCCATGGCCCTCTCCTGGCATGGCAAGACCGTGTCTCTGGACGATGTCCGCCGGGTCACGGGGCTGGCCATGCACGGCACGGACGCGCGCACGCTGATCGACGCGGCGGAGCACTTCGGCCTGCGCGGACGCGGGGTCCAGATCAAGGAGCCGGAGGACCTCTCCTACCTGGAGCCCGGCAGCATCCTGCACTGGCATTTCACCCACTACGTGGTGCTGGAGCGGATCGAGCGCAAGGGCGCCTGGATCGTCGATCCCGGCATCGGCCGGCGCTTCGTGCCCCGAGCCGAGCTCGACCGCGCGCTCACCGGCGTGGCCCTAACGTTCGAGCCGGGCGCGGACTTCCATCCCGGGGGCGAGAGCTCCTCTCTCGTCGGCCGCTATCTCGCCCGCGTCCTGCGCCACGACACGGCGATCGTGCGCATCCTGTTCACCTCGGTCCTGATGCAGCTCTTCGCCCTGGCGGTCCCTCTGCTCACCGGCGTGCTCGTGGACCGGGTCATCCCCCGCGGCGACCTGCAGCTCTTTGGAGTGCTGGCGGTAGGGGCCGCGGTGCTGGTCGGCTTCACCCTCCTGGGCTCGATGATCCGCGGGCACATCCTGCTCGCCCTGCGCACGCGCCTGGACGCGCAGCTCACCCTGGACTTCCTGGAGCACATGGTCCACCTGCCGTTCTCGTTCTTCCAGCACCGGTCCTCGGGCGACCTGCTGATGCGACTGAGCAGCAACACCACGATCCGCGAGATCCTGACCTCGGCCGTGCTCTCGGGCGCTCTGGACGGGCTGATGGTGATCTTCTATCTCGCCCTGATCCTGGTCGCCGACTTCCGCCTCGGGCTGCTGGTGCTGGGGCTGGCCGTGGTGCGGATCGCCATCCTGCTGGGAGCGCTGCGCCGCCGCCGGCGCCTCATGTCCGAAGCTCTGGAGGCGCAGGCGGTGTCGTCGAGCTACCAGGTCCAGTTGCTCTCGGGTATCGAAGCGCTCAAGGCCTGCGGCGCGGAGCAGCGGGCGGTGGATACCTGGTCGCATCTCTTCGTGCGCGAGCTGAACGTGTCGCTCTCCCGCGGCCGGCTGGACGTGGTGGTCAACTCGCTGCTCGACGGCGTGGCCCTGCTCTCGCCGCTCGCCGTGCTGCTCTACGGCGGCTCGCGGGTGATGTCCGAGGACCTGACCCTCGGCACGATGCTTTCGCTGGCGGCCCTGGCCAGCGGCTTCCTGGCGCCGCTCTCCGCGCTGGTGGCGAGCGGCTCCCAGTTCCAGCTCCTGGGTAGCTACCTGGACCGGCTGGAGGACGTGCTTTCCACGCCGACCGAGCCCCTGGGCCGGGACCGGCCGCAACCTTCGTCCTTCTCCGGCCGTATCACGGTTCAGCAGGTCACTTTCCGATACGGGCCGCTGGTGCAGCCGGCCCTGGAGGACGCCACCTTCGAGGTGGAGCCCGGGCAGCTCGTGGCCCTGGTCGGTACGTCCGGCTCCGGCAAATCGACTCTCGCCGGGCTGGTCGCGGGCCTGCTCGAACCGGAAGCAGGACGCGTGCTCTACGACGGACGACCCATGGATCAACTCCCCCGCGAGTGGCTGCGCCGCCACCTTTCCTACGTGCCGCAGCACTCGTATCTCTTCGGCACGAGCATCCGCGCCAACATCGCTCTGCAGGACCCGACGCTGCCCCTCGCGCGCATCCTGGAAGCGGCCCGGCTGGCGGAGATCCACGACGAGATCACGCAGATGCCCATGGGCTACGACACGCTGCTCGCCGACGGCGGGGCCTCGCTCTCCGGCGGCCAGAAGCAGCGCATCGCCCTCGCCCGCGCCCTGGTGGGCAGGCCCCGGGTGCTGATCCTCGACGAGGCCACGTCCGCGCTCGACGCCCTCACCGAGCAGCGGGTGCAGCAGAACCTGCAGCGCCTGCGGACGACGCGGATCGTGGCCGCCCACCGCCTGAGCACCATCCGCCAGGCGGACCGCATCCTGGTCCTGGAGCAGGGCCGGATCATCGACTCCGGCACCCACGACGAGCTGCTCGCCCGCCCCGGCCTCTACCGCCAGCTCATCTCCGCCCAGCTCGAGAGCGCCGGACCCCAGCGGCCCGAAGCCAAGGAGGTGGCGCGATGAGCGCAATGGGGAGGACCGGCTGGGTACCCGTCACGGACGCGAAGACCGCCCGCCGATGTTGGGGGGTCATCGAGGATGTCGAACGTGCCCTCTCGGAGTCCCCTCCGGATCCTGATCCTCTCTTCTCCAGCGGCAGCTCGGGCCTGGCGGTCTTCTTCGCCTACCTCGACGCGGCGCGTCCGGGCTCGGACGCCGGCGACCGCGCCCTCGACGAGCTGGGCCGGAGCATCGACGGCCTGGGCGAGGCGAGCCTCCTTCCCGCCCTCTACAACGGCTTCTCGGGCATCGGCTGGTCGGTCGAGCACCTGACCCGGGAGTTTTTCGAAGCGGACGAGGACCTCACGGCCGCGATCGACGAGGCGCTCAAAGGGCTGCTCTCGGTCCCGGGCCTGAAGCTGAACCACGAGCTGATCGGCGGGCTCGCCGGCTTTGGCACCTACCTGCTGGAGCGGCTGCCGCACCCCGCTGCCGAGGGGCTTCTGGCCCGGGTCCTGGACCGCCTGGAGGAGACGGCCGAGGAGTCGGAGGCCGGCATCACCTGGCACACCGCGCCGGAATGGATCCCGGGCTGGCAGCGCGACAGCCTCTCCGAGGGCTGCTACAACCTCGGCGTGGCCCATGGAGTACCGGGCGTGCTCGGATTCCTGGCGGAGGCGCAGCGGCAGGGGGTCCGGGACTCCCGCGTCCAGCGCCTCGCCGGGGGCATCGCCCGCTGGCTCCTCGGGCAGAGGCTCCAGGATGACGGGTCCCGCTTCCCTGCCATCGCGGTCCCGGGAAAGAAGGCCGATCCCACCCGCAGCGCGTGGTGCTATGGCGACCCGGGGATCGCCGCCGTTCTGCTCTCTGCGGCTCGCGCCTTCGGCCGTCCGGACTGGGAGGAGGAGGCCGTCTCCATGATGCGGCTCGTGGCCCGCCGGCCACTAAGGGATATCGCGGCCGACGACGCCGGCCTCTGCCACGGCGCGGCCGGCCTCGCCCATCTCTTCAACCGCTTCCACCAGGCCACGGGCGATCCCGGCTTCCGGGAGGCGTCTCTGGACTGGTACCGGCGCACGCTCGACATGCAGCGTCCGGGCGAGGGGCTCGCCGGGTACCAGAGCTTCCTGGCTTCGGGCCGGGGGGGAGACGGCTCCTGGATCCCGCAATCCGGGTTCCTCGTTGGGATCGCGGGGATCGGGCTCGCGCTGCTGGCCGCGGTGTCGGAAGTCGAGCCCTCCTGGGACCGGGTGCTGCTCACGGCTATTCCTCCGTCGAAGGAAACGCCGTGAAGAAACCCCGGGATTTCGAGCCGTCGGAGCTGGTGGTGCTCCGCACTCCCCTGCTCCCGGTCGAGGAAATCGAAGCGTGGAGCTCGGGTCTGCTCTCACCGGGCGCAGACGGCGCCGGTCTCCCGGAGGCCCTGGCTCACGACCGCGCCCTGCTGCGCGAGCGCCTGAAGGCCGCGATCGAGCGGCCGGAGGTGCGCGAGGCTCTCTTCCTCGCTTCGCCCGACCTCGTCGAGAGCCTGGCCCAGTGGCAGCGCGACCCGGAGAGCAAGAAGGGGCAGCGCACCGAGCAGGGGCTGGTGCGCTACTTCCTGCGCATGGCCTCGCGGCCGACCCCATTCGGCCTCTTCTCCGGCTGCACGGCGGGGACGGTCGGCGAGAGCACCCGCCTCGATCTCGCGGAGCGCGGGAGCTACCGCCGGCACAGCCGGCTGGACATGGACTACCTCTTCGCCCTCTGCGAGCACCTGGGCAAGGACCCCGGACTGCGGTCCGAGATTCTCTTCCGGCCCAACACGAGCCTCTACGAGACCGCCGGCCGGTTCCGCTACGCCGAGGCCCGGGTGGCCGGCCGCCTGCGCAGCTATCACCTCGTGGCCGTCGACGTCTTCGACGCGCTCAAGAGCACGATCGAGCGGGCCGCGGACGGGGCACGCCTCCAGGAGCTGGCCGAGGCGCTGGTGGCGGAAGACCCGGACGGGGACATCACCCTGGAGGACGCGGCGGAGTTCCTCAATGACCTCGTGGATAACCAGATCCTCGTGCCCGACCTCGAGCTGCCGGTGACTGGCGAGGAGAGCACCCCCGCTCTGCTGCGGCAGCTCGCGGGGGTGGGCTCCGCGGCCAAGGCGAGGGAGCGGCTGGCCCGCGCCGAGCAGGAGCTGGCCGGGATCGACGCGGACGGGCTGGGAGGTTCGGATTCCGAGCGCTACCGCGGGATTGCCCGCGAGCTCGAGCCCCTTGGCGTGCCCGTGGAGCTGTCGCGCCTGGTCCAGGTGGACATGACCAAGCCCGCGCAAGAGATCGGTCTGGGCCAGGACCTGATCGATGAAGTCCTGCGGGGAATCGGCGTGCTCCACCGCGTGGCGCCCGCCCTGTCGGACGGACCTCTGGAGGACTTCCGGCAGGCGTTCCGCGACCGCTACGGCGAGGGCAACGAGGTGCCGCTGCTCGCCGCCCTGGACGAGGAGAGCGGCATCGGGTTCGGGAAATCGTCCCGCGCCGCGGCCGAGGCCTCGCCGCTGCTCGAAGGACTGCCGTTCAATCCCCCCGTGGACCGGATGCAAGTCGCCTGGTCCCTGCGCGATGTCGCACTCCTGCGGCTCCTCAACAAGGCCCTGATCCAGGGTCGGACGGAGGTCTCGCTCACCGAGGAGGACGTAACCCGGCTCGCCGATCCGGAGCAGAGGCCCCTGCCCGCCGCCTTCCACACGCTCGTGGCCCTGGCGGCTGGCTCGCCGGAGGCCCTGGAGCAGGGTGACTGGCGCATGGTGGTCGATCACGCCGTGGGTCCGTCGGGCGCCCGGCTCCTGGGGCGCTTCTGCCATGCCGACGACCGCATCCACCAAGGCGTCCGGGATCACCTGGCGGCCGAGGAGGCCCTCAACCCGGACGCGGTTTTCGCTGAAATCGTCCACCTGCCGGGGGGCCGCGTGGGCAACGTGCTCGCCCGCCCGGTGCTGCGCTCGCACGAGATCGTCTTCCTCGGCTCCTCGGGGGCTCCCCGCGAGCGTCAGATCCGGGTCGACGACCTGATGGTCACGGTGGCCGGCGACCGGGTCCGGCTGCGCTCGAAGAGCCTCGGCCGGGAGGTGATCCCGCGCCTGAGCACCGCCCACAATCCGCACCGCGGGGGGCTCGGCGTCTACCGCCTCCTGGCCGCGCTCCAGGGCCAGGGGCTGGCGAACGGCGTGATGTGGAGCTGGGGCCAGCTCGAATCCTCGCCCTTCCTGCCGCGGGTCTCCTTCGGCCGCGTGGTGCTGTCGCGGGCGCGCTGGCAGGTCGAGCAGGCCGAGGTCAAGCCGGTCGTGAAGGCCTCCGGCGCCAACCGCTATCGGTTGGCCCGGCAGTGGCAGCAGGAACGCCGGATGCCGCGGCTCGTCTTCCTGGTGGACGGCGACAACGAGCTGCTGCTCGACTTCGACAATCCGCTGAGCCTCGACGCGGTCGTCGAGCTGGTCAAGAACCGGAACGAATTCACCCTCATGGAGATCTTCCCTTCACCGGACGAGCTGTGCGTCCGGGGTCCCGAGGGGCGCTTCTTCCACGAGATCCTGCTGAGCTTCGCCCGCCGCCCCGCGGAGCCTTCTCAGCCTGTTGACCGGGCTCCGCGCGCGCTCCCCGTCACTCCGGCGCCGATACGACGCACTTTTCCGCCGGGCTCGGAGTGGCTCTACGCCAAGGTCTACACCGGCACCGCCACCCTGGACCAGGTGCTGCGCGACGAGATCGCGCCCCTGGCCCGGGAGGCTGTGGCAGCCGGCGAGGCGCGGAGCTGGTTCTTCATCCGGTACGGCGATCCCGAGTGGCACCTGCGGCTCCGCTTCCGCGGCGAGCCCGATCTGCTGCGCGGCGCGCTCCTGCCGCGGCTGGAGGAGTCCTTCCAGCGGCTGCTCCAGGCGGGGGCGGCCTGGAAGCTTCAGATCGACACCTACGAGCGGGAGGTCGAGCGCTACGGCGGCGACGAGGGCATCGAGCTGTCGGAGGAGCTCTTCTTCCACGACAGCGTGGCCGTGGCTGCCATGCTCGACTCGCTGGCTTCCGGCGGGGGAGATTCCGGAGCCGACCTGCGCTGGCGGCTGATGGTCCTGGGCGTGGACCGCATGATGACGGACTTCGGGTACGACCTGGAGGGCCGCCAGCGCCTGGCCGAGAGGTGCCGGACCGGGTTCGCGGGCCGCTACCGGCAGGACGCGCTGCGCGCTCCCATGGCCGACCGGCTGCGCCGGGAACGGCCCGCGCTGGAGCGCCTGCTCGCGAGGAGCGAAGGATCGGAGGAGCTGCAGCCGTCTCTGGACGCCCTGGCGCAACGCTCCCGGGATTCAGCGGGGATCGTCCGCGAGCTGCGCGCCCGCGAGCGCCAGGGCCGGCTGCGGACGACGCTCGACGAGGTCCTGCCCAGCTATCTCCACATGTTCGTCAACCGGCTAAGCCGTTCCGCCGGACCCGAGCACGAGCTCGTCATCTACGACTTCCTCTCCCAGATCTACAGCTCGGTGCGAGCGAGGGCCAGGGCACGGGAGCGCGCCGCCGCTCCGGTGTCCGCTTGAATGCCGTAAACCCGCGGGACCGGAGCCCATGGCCGGCACCCGCATTGCCGTGAAGGAGACGTAGATGAAGAAGCTGCAGAAGAAGCTCTCGCTCAGCAAGGAGACCCTGCGCAACCTGTCCGGCCACGAGCTCCAGGGTGTTGTCGGCGGCGTGACGAACACCTGTTGCAACTCGTCGACCGAGACCGGCGACACCTGCGTGTCGTGCGCCTGCTCGTCGCGTTGCAGCGCGTTCTGCACGGGCGTCTGCACGAGCAACTGCTAGAGCCGCCGAGCCTCCTGTGAGCCGCTGGTGGATCTGCTTTTGACCGGAGGGTTTTTTACATTGTGGCTGCCCGGTATCGACGCCGGTGCGGGCCAAGGCCAAAAGTAACTGGGGAGCGATGCGGCTCACCTTTTCGTCGTGGATCCGCGGAGCCGGAGGACCGGCGCCGCACTCTCAGAAGGAGACGTGTCATGAAGAAGCTGCAAAAGAAGCTCTCGCTCAGCAAGGAGACCCTGCGCAACCTGTCCGGCCACGAGCTTCAGGGCGTGGTCGGCGGCGTGACGATCACCTGCTGCAACTCGTCCACCGAGACGGGCGACTCCTGCGTCGGCTGCACGATCACGAGCCGCTGCACCAGCCGCTGCACCAGCGCCGGCTGCTGAGCCTTTCTTTTCAATGACATCACCGGCCGGGGCGGCCCCCCGGCCGGCACTTTTTCCGGGAGCCGTATGAACCATGACTTCGAGCCCTCGGAGCTGGTGGTGCTCCGCACCCCCCTGCTCCCGTTCGAGGAGCTCGAGGCCTGGAGTGCAGGCCTGCTCTCCTCGTGTGCGGACGGCACGGGGCTCGAAGAGGCTTTGGCCCATGACCGCGCCCTGCTGCGCGGGCGCCTGAAAGCGCTGATCGAACGTCCGGAGCTGCGCGAGGCGCTCTTTCTGGCCTCGCCCGATCTCGCCGAAGGCCTGGAGCACTGGCAGCGCGACCCGGAGAGCCGGAAGGGCCGGCGCGCCGAGCAGTCGCTCGTCCGGTACTTCCTGCGCATGGCCTCGCGCCCGGCCCCGTTCGGTCTCCTCTCCGGCAGCACGCCGGGGAGCGTGGGCGAGCGGACCCGCCTCGCGCTGGCGGAGCGCCGGGCCTACCGCCGGCACAGCCGGCTGGACATGCACTACCTCTTCCTGCTCTGCGACCGGCTGGGCCGGGACGCCGGGGTAAGGTCCGAGGTCCTCTTCCGCCCCAACTCCAGCCTCTATGAAGCAGCCGGACGGCTCCGCTATGCCGAGGCCAGGCCGTACCTGCACGTGCGCCGGTATCACCTCGTGGCCGTCGACTCCTTCGACGCCCTGGAGAGCACGCTCGAACGGGCCGCGGAGGGAGCCCTCCTGGGGGACTTGGCGGACGCGCTCGTCGACGAGGAGATCACCCTGGAGGATGCGACCTCGTTCCTCCACGAGCTGGTGGACAACCAGATCCTCATCCCAGATCTCATGCCTCCGGTGACCGGAGAGGAAAGCACCCCGGCCCTCCTGGGGCATCTCGCGGGACTGGGCTCCGCCGCCGAGACGCGGGAGCACCTGGCCCGCGCCCACCGGGAGCTGGCCGGGATCGACGCGGGCGGGCTCGGCTCCCCTCTGGAGTCCTACCATCGGATCGCCCGCGAATTGGAGCCGCTGGGCATCCCCGTGCAGATGAGGCGGCTGTTCCAGGTGGACCTGGTCAAGCCCGCTCAGGAGGTCGCGCTGGGCCGGGACGTGACCGGCGAGATCCTCCGCGGGGTGGACGTCCTCCACCGCGTCTCGCCTCCCGGAGGAGAGAGCGGCGGCCTCCTGGAGGACTTCCGGAAGGCATTCCGGGAGCGCTACGGAGAGGGCCGGGAGATGCCGCTGCTCGAAGTCCTGGACGAGGAGATCGGCATCGGCTTCGACCGCCTGACCAAGGCATCGGCCGACGCCTCGCCGCTGCTCGCCAATCTGAGGATCCGCCCCCGGCGGGAGGGTTCTACCGTCTCCTGGACGCTGCGCGAGACCACGCTCCTGGCCCTCCTGTCCGAGGCCCTGGAGAAGGGGCGGACGGAGGTGACGCTCACGGAGAAGGATCTGGGCGCGCTCGCCATCGCCGGCCGCGTGCCGCTGCCGGATGCCTTCCACGCCTCGGTAGCCCTGGCCGCGAGCTCGCCCGAGGCGGCGGAACGGGGAGACTTCCGCATCCTGCTCGATCACCTTTCGGGACCATCCGGAGCCCGCCTGATCGGCCGCTTCTGCCACGCGGACGAGCGCATCCACGAAGGTGTCCGGGCGCACCTGGCCGCGGAAGAGGCCCGCGATCCAGACGCGGTGTACGCCGAGATCGCGCACCTGCCCGCGGGGCGCATCGGCAACATCCTCTCCCGTCCGGTCCTGCGCGGTTACGAGATCCCCTACCTCGGCGGATCGGGCGCCCCGCGGGAGCGGCAGATCCCGGTGCAGGACTTGACGGTCACGGTGGAGGGGGACCGGGTCATGCTGCGCTCCCGGAGGCTGGGCCGGGAGGTCGTCCCCCGCCTCACCTCCGCCCACTTCACAGGCTACGAGAGCCTGGGCGTGTACCGGCTCGCGGGCGCGCTCCAGGAGCAGGGCCGGGCGAGCAACCTCCAATGGAGCTGGGGGCCGCTCGATACAGCCCCCTTCCTGCCGCGCATCACCCTGGGCCGCCTCGTGCTGTCCAGGGCTCGTTGGCGCGCCCTGCCCAATGAGATCGCGCCCCTGACGGCGGCGAAGGGCGCCGCGCGCTACCGCCTGGCCCGGCAGTGGCAACAGGAGCGCCGGATGCCCCGCTTCGTCTTCCAGCTGGAAGCGGACATCGCGCTGCTGGTCGACTTCGACAACCCTCTCAGCCTCGACGCCATGATCGAGGGCGTGAAGGGGCGCTTCGAGGTCCTGCTGGCGGAGGCGTTCCCCTCCCCGGGGGAGCTGGGGGCGGTTCAGGGTCCCGAGGGCCGGTTCTTTCACGACTTGCTGGTGCTTTTTACGCGGAAGGGACCTCAAGGACCACAAGGACATCAAGGACGGGAAGGACGGATTGCGCGGTCTTTCCCCCCAGGGTCAGAGTGGCTCTATGCGCGGATCTTCACCGGCTCCGGCACGGCCGACCAGGTGCTCCTGGGCGAGATCGCGCCCCTGGCACGGGAGGCTCTGGCTGCCGGTGACATCCGGAGCTGGCATTTCCTCCGGTCGGCCGATCCGGAGTGGCACCTGGGGGTCCGATTCCACGGCGATCCGGAGCGGCTGAACGGCGCGGTGCTGCCTCGGCTCCAGGGGATCTTCCACGATCTGTTGGAATCAGGCCGGGCCTGGAGGTGCCAGCTCGACACGTACGAGCGCAGCCCACTGTCGGAGGAGGTCTTCTTCCACGACAGCGAGGCGGCGGTGGACATCCTCGACTCTCTGCAGGGCGACGCGGACCTGCGCTGGAAGCTGATGATGATGGGGCTGGACCGTCTTCTGGAGGACTTCGGTCATGACCTGGAAGGCCGGCTGCGCATCGTCGAGCGGGAGTGGGCCGATCTGGCAGGGAGGTACCAGTATCAGCTCCTGCGCGGGCCTTTGGCCGAGCGGCTTCGCGGGGACCGTCCCGAGCTGGAGCGCCTGCTCTTCCTGAGGAAGGACGGGCCGGAGGAGCTGCGGCCGGGCCTCGAAGCCCTGGCGCGACGCTCCCAGGCGCTCCGCCAGCTCCAGGTCAAGGAGATCGTCCCCGAGTATCTCCACGCCTTTGCCAACCGGCTCAGCCGGTCCGCGGGGGCGGAGCACGAGATGGTGATCTACGATTATCTCTCCCGGATCTACCGTTCGCTGCTGGCGCGTCAGCCCTCGATCCGCAAATCCACGTAGGGGGGCGGAGGCTGGAGCGCGGAGTAGTCGTTCTCGAAGATCAGGATGGTGCCGTCCCTCCCGACCTCCTTGAAGCCGGCGAACTTATAGGTGATCAGCATCTGCCGGTTGCGATCATTGGAGACGAACTCGGCGCGCAGCTTTACCCCGGCCTCCTTCGCCATCCTCAGGATGTGATGGATCATGATCATCCCCACGCCCTTGGACATCACGCGGCAGGACATCAGGAGGAGCTTGACGTTCCACGCGTCTTCGCCGGTTTCGATGAGCGTCAAACCGATCTTGCCGTAGGTGCCATGCCGGTCCTCCAGGCTGGAGACGAGCAGCTTGTGGCGCGGCGACCGGCGCAGCTCGTCCAGCTCTTCGTAGGAGTAAGTGTAGCCCGTGGTGTTGAGCTGGTTCGTGCGCACGGTCAGCTCCTCGGCACGCTTCAGGTCCTCCTCGCGGCAGGGCGCGATGGTGAAGACCATGCCCAGAGTGGCCAGGAACTCCTCCTTGGGGCCGACGAACTCCTCTTCCTCACGGTTGCGGCGGATGTCCGCCAGGTACATGCGGCGGCGCTGCTTCGAGTCCTCGGTGATGAAGCGCGGATTGAGCTCCGGCCGGTCGAGCAGGCCTTCGAGCTTCGCCGAGTCGAGGCAGAGCACCTTGTCGTGGGTGAAGGCCACCTCCTCGCGCTCGAACGGCTGGTCGTCGACGAAGGCGATGGCGTCCAGGCCGATGTTGATGTCCTTCGCGATCTGGGCGATGGAGGCGGCCTTGGAATTCCAGTTGATTTGCGGGTAGAGAAAGTACTCGTCGATCCCGAATTCCTTCAGCTTGGCCAGGGCGGTGTCGCGGTCGTTGCGGCTGGCGATCGAATGCAAAATACCGCGATCATCCAGGGCCTTCAGGATCTCGATCACGTGCGGCCTGACCCGGACCTCGGGGTCTTCCAGCAGGATGCCGTCCCAGACCGTGTCGTCCAGGTCCCACACCACGCATTTGATCGACCTCTTGTCTATCATCTCGTCCATCATCACAGCTCCTCGAGCTCGAAGCGCGCGATCGTGGACTGCTGGATCTGCGTGCTCCCCTCGATGATCTCCATGACCTTGGCATCCCGGAAGTAGCGCGACACCGGGAAATCCTCGTGGCAGCCGTTGCCGCCGTGGATCTGGACCGCATCCGCGGCCGCCTTGGCGGCGATGGTGGAGGCGAAGTACTTGGCGACCGAGGTCTCCGCGAACGAGCCCGGGTCGCCGGTGTCGCGCAGGTAGCCGGCCCGCATGCAGAGCAGGCGCGCGGCGCGCACGTTGGCAATCATGTCCGACAGCATCGCCCGGACGAGCTGGTGCTCGATCAGCGGCTGGCCGAACTGCCGGCGATCGCGGGTGTAGGCGAGGCATGCGTCCAGGCAGGCCTGGGCGATGCCCACCGAGCCGCAGGCCACGCTGTAACGCCCCTGGTCCAGGGCCGCGCCCATTACATGGGAGATGCCGAACCCGGGGCGGCCGACCATGTTCTCCGTTCGGGCTCCCTCCAGCGTCAGCTCCGCCAGCATGGAAGCCCGGGTCCCGAGCAGCCCCCGCATGGGCTTGGCGCTGAAGCCCGGAGCGATTCTCTCTACGAGGAAGGCCGTGGGCTTGCCGGCGAGTTGGGCGAAGAGCAGGAAGAGATCGGCGATCTGGCCGTAGGTGATCCACCTCTTGCTGCCGTCGAGGACAAACCCGCCGTCCACCGCCGTGGCCGTGGTCCGGATCCCCGTGGCGTCGCTGCCAGCCTCCGGTTCGGAGAGCGCGAAGGCGCCGAGGATCTCCCCCTTCGCCAACCGTCCGAGGTACTTCTCCTTCTGCGCTTGGCTCCCCCATCGCAGGATGCCCCGGCAGACCATGTCGTGCACGGTCAGGAGCGAGCGGATCGAGGAGCAGCCGCGGCCGATCTCCTCGGTGAGGATGCCGTAGGAGATCATGTCGAGCCCCCTACCCCCGTGCTCGGCCGGGACCATGGAGCCGAGCCAGCCGCGCTCCCTGAGCCTGTCCACGATCTCTTTCGGAGTGGACTCCTCGCGGTCCCACTGCCCGGCGTGCGGAGCGATCTCCCGCGTCACGAAGTCCCGCACCTCGGAGCGCAGCGCCCGCTGCTCGGGCGTCAGCTCGATCTTCATGTCCCGGCCGGCGTCCCTGTCTTGCGGACCACCAGCTCCGAGATTGCCCGGATGCTGCGGAAGTTGTCGAGGTCGAGGTCCTCGTCCTCCACGCGGATGCCGAACTCCTTTTCGACGAAGGCCACGAGCTGCATGGCCAGCAGCGAGTTGACGAAGCCGAGGGAGAAGATGTCCTCGTCCGGCTGCAGGTCGTGGTTCTTGAAGAACCGCGACAGGAACTCCTTGATCTTGGCCTGGCTCTGGTCCATGTGAATACCTTTCTAGAGCGAGACGCCGTAGTCGTAGAAGCCCTTGCCGTTCTTGCGCCCGTGCAGCCCGGCGTCCACCATCTTCCTGAGCAGCGGGCACGGCCGGTACTTGCTGTCGCTGTAGCTCTCGTAGAGCACCTCGATCGAGTACAGGATCGTGTCCAGCCCGATCAGGTCGGCGGTCTCGAGCGGCCCCATCTTGTGGCCGAAACAGGTCTTGAAGAGCTGGTCCACCTGGTCGGCCGAGGCCACGCCGTCCTGGACCACCCAGACCGCCTCGTTGATGGTCAGCATCAGCACGCGGTTGGAGACGAAGCCCGGGTAGTCGTTGACCACGATGCAGTCCTTGCCCATCTGGGCCAGGAGCTGGCGGGCGGTGGCGAGCGTCTCGTCGCTGGTGTGGTGGCCGCGGATGGCCTCCACCATGGGTTTCAAGGGCACGGGGTTCATGAAGTGCATGCCGAGCACCTTGTCCGGCCGGCGGGTGGTGCCGGCGATCTTCGTGATCGGGATGCAGGAGGTGTTGGCCGCGAACACGGTCCGCTCGGGGCAGGCCCGGTCGAGCTGCGGGTAGATCTCCTTCTTGATCTCCCACTTCTCGGTGGCGTTCTCGATGACGAAGTCGGCCTCCGAAAAGTCGTCGTAGCTCTGGGTGAACCGGATGCGGCCGAGCACCTCGTCGGCCTTCACGGGCTGCGCTCCCTTCTGGAACATGCCGTGAAAGCGGAGGTTCTTGCGGATCTCGTTCCCGGCGCGGGAGAGCTGCTGCTCGGAGACGTCGAGCAGCACCACCTGATGTCCGGTCTGGGCGAGGTTCTGCCCGAGCCCGATCCCCATGACGCCGGCGCCGACGACGCCGACCACCCGTATCTCCATGTCGACTCCCCTCCTGAGCGAGGCGGGCGATTTGACCGCCGTCAAAATCCTAGCGTGCTTGCGGGCGCTCCAGGGGAGACATCTCAGTTGGCTTGATCTTTGCTCAGGAGAAAAGGCAGCGGCGGGGCAGGCAGGTGGCCCCAGGCCGAGGATGCTCCATAGTAAGACCCGCCCAAAGTACCCCGACGGGAGCGTCCTTTCTCGCCTGTTCCCGCCCCTTTATTCAACTTATAGCGAAGCCGGAGAACTCCGCGGCCACACCGTAGGTAAGCAGGGACACCGACCGGCCGGCTTCAGGAAGGCTCCCCTTCCACCGAATACCGTCCACCGAGACCTCCACACGCGTCCCATCCACCTCGACCCGGATCAGATGCCAGGCCCTGGGCTCGAAGCCCGGGGGCAGGGGGAGCTCCCGGCCTATCAGAAAGACGAAGCCCCGCAGGCCGATCCCGAAGCCGGTATCTCCCTGAGGCTCCTCCAGGGCGCGGGCGCTCACCTCGACCACGAAGCTGGAGGTCCCGATGTCGAGCCGGGCTTCGCACGACGCATCGCTCCTGGGCTGGCGGGCAGACCCGCCGCCGGTGAACCAGTCTCCGCGGACGTCCCACCTGAGATCGAGGCCGCCGGGCTTGTCGAAGAAGTCGGCAAAGACAGGCTGGGATAGCGCCCGAGGCTCGGTCGAGGGGCCGTCGACGACCAGCCTCTCCCCCTCCCATCCCATCGGGTCGATCGCCAGCACGCGGGCGCCCGAGACCCAACGGTGGTATACGCAGACGAGTTGCCGGTTGTCCGGCCCCCTCACCACCGAGTTGTGGCCGGGTCCGATGACCTTGCCCTCGATCGTGCGCAGGATGGGCCGCTCCTGCTGCTCCCACTCCCCGGGACTGTCCAGGCTGTCCGTCACCGCGTAGCTTACCCCGTAGGTCGGGTTCTGCCAGTTTCCGCCGCTGAACATCTGGTAATAGAGGCCGTTGCGCTTGAGCACGAACGGCCCCTCGACCGTGTGCCAGCGGACATACCCCTTCTCCGGACGGTTCGGATGGTAGACGTGCCAGTCGTGGCGCGGCCGGGTGACCGGCACGGGCTCCCCCGCCAGGGTGAACGGGTCACGCATCAGGTCCCGCACGGTCCCGGTGCCGATGTGGCTGTGGTCCAGGAAGTCGGTGGCGTAGAAGAGATGCCGGGAGCCGTCGTCGTCCACGAACACGTGGGCGTCGATCGCGAACGGCTCGGAGGTCAGCCGCCGGCCGCTGTCCACGAAGGGACCCGCCGGGTTGTCCGACACGGCCACCCGGATCTCCATCCGCTCCTCGTTTCCCACGCTGTAATAAAGATAGAAGCGCCCGTTTTCATACGTGACCTCGGGCGCCCAGTAGCAGGTGTGCCCGCCCGGGAGCGGAGCCATCGCTCCAGCCCCTCCCTCAGGTACTTCCCAGTGAACGAGGTCGCGCGACCGGATGACCCCGAAGCAGCGGCCGTCCGTCCAGAACCCCGTGCAGTAGCCCCAGTACTCGCCCCGGAACTTCAGGACGAACGGGTCGGGAAAGGAATGCGGCCAGACCGGATTGACGTAGGTCAAGCCGAGGCCAGCTCCAGCTCGGGCAGCACGAACTCCCCCACCGACTTCTCCGGATCGGCGGCGAACGCCTGGAAGCGCTCCACCAGCGGCGTGGCCTTCCATCTTGGGCCGTCTTCCCAGGAGTCGATCGTGAACAGGCCCAGATCGAGCTGATAGTCCTCGAGAGGCCGGCGGCCCATGCGGTACTTCCAGTCGATCATGGTGAACATCGGGAACCAGGTGTACCCGAGCACCGGCACGCCGTCGGCGCGGAGGCGCCGGATCGCCGTGATGGAGGTGTCCAGCCAGCGCTCCCTCACCGCCAGGGAGCCGCGGGCGCTGGTCTCCGTGATGATCACGGGCGCGTCATAGCGGGTCTGATAGTCCCGGATCAGGGCTTCGAACCCGGCGCCGTCCTGCTCGGTCGCCCGGTAGCGCAGCCGGCCGTTGCGGTCCACCGACACCTGCTGGGTCGACCATTGCGGATAGAAGTTGAGACCGAGCACGTCCAGGGAAACGGCGCTCCTGGCGAGGTCCCGCAGCTCGTCCGGTCCGGCGCCGTTGCGCAGCAGCCAGGTGAAGAGCGGGTGGTCGTGGGTGACCCGGCCGGAGATGAGGTCGAACGCGAGATAGCCCCGCCTCTGGTCCTCGACCGCGAGCACCTCCAGGTCCGCCCGCGCCGCCCGGGAGAGCCCGGTGGCTTCGACGTGGACCATGAGCGCGCCGGGATCAACCTCCTTGATCGCCTCGACCGTGCGGACGATGCCCTTGGCGAGTTGCAGCAGGACGCGGATGTAACCGGCGTCGCCGCGCAGGTAGGGAGGCCAGAGCCCCCGCTTGCCGCAGAAGAGCGCGTTGACGAGCGGCTCGTTGAGCGGCGTGTACCAGCGCACGAGCCCGCGGTAGCGCTCCGCGACCGCCTTGGCATAGGAGGCAACTGCCTCAGGATACTCGTCGCTGGCGAACTCCCGGCGCAGCCAGAAGGGGCAGCCGTAGTGCATGAGGTCGAGGATCGGGGTGATCCCCAGCTCCTCGACCATGTAGGGGATGACCTGGTCGGTCCAGGACCAGTCGAACTCGCCGGGCAGCTTCTCGACCCGGTACCAGGGGATGCCCCAGCGCAGGCCGCGGACACCGAGCTGCCTGGCGAGGTCGAGGTCCTCCCGCCAGTGCTCGTAGTGGCCCATGAGCTGGTATTCGTCGAGGGCGCGATGCCCCGGTCGTGTCTGGGGGACGAACGTGTCTTCGATGCCGCTGGCCCAGAGAAACTCGGAAGCCTCTGGCCCCGGCAGGAGGGGATGATACTTCACAGCTTACGTCTCCAAGGTCGTTGGAGGGACCCTACCACAGAGGAGAAGGCTGGGGCCAGTGCCAAGCATCCCTGCTGATTTTGACGCGCTGAAAATTTTGGAGACGCGCCAAAAAAAGCGCAGGCGCGTTGGATTCCAGATCGGCGCGTCTACGGAAATTTCAACGCGTCAAAAAAATTTGGAACGCGTCTGCGGGCAATTTGGCGCGTCGAAAAAATTTTCAGCCGCCCTGCTAGGATAAGGCCATGAAACGCTCGGCGGCAGCGGCTCCCGATCTCGCCATCCCGGAGCACCTCCCCTTCCTGGAGAGCATCTCCTGGTTCGACGTAAAATACCGGGATCTCTCGCCGATCGACATGCTGAGACGTTATGAATCGGGCTGGCGGAACCTAGGGGTGCTCGAGGACCCTTCGCCCGAAGAGTGGGAGCTCATCCGGGCACTGGTGGCGCGCTTCGGAAGCCATCTTGATGTTTGAGCGTCCGCAGCATCGGATGGTGCTGGCAGTTCTTGGCTCCCTGCGGACCGACCTTCTCTCGTCGTGCAAGTTCCTCTTTGGAGGGGGGACTCGCATCGTCCTGGAGCTGGACGAGTACCGGGAATCCCATGACATCGACTTCCTCTGCTCGGATGCATCCGGGTACGGTGAGCTGCGGTTCGTCGCGACGCAACAGGGATATGAGGGCCTTTTTACTCCAGAGATGTCGGATAAGCTCCAGTTCCCCCGCGAGATGCGGGTGGACCAGTACGGCATCCGGTTTCGCGCCATCTATGGCGATGCTCTCCTGGGAGTCGAGCTCATCCGCGAAGCCCGGATCGATCTTGGCCCCGGTGTCCGGCCCCCCTGGTCTCCTGTGGACTGTCTGTCCCTGGAAGACTGCTGCGCGGAGAAGCTGCTCGCGAACTCCGACCGCTGGGCCGACCACCAGTTCCTCGCGCGTGACCTGATCGACCTGGCTTTCCTGCGTCTTCGGCTCGGTCCAATTCCCGAGGGGGTGTGGCAGAGGGTGCGGGAGGCATACAAAGCGGCTCCTGAGACCGACCTTCGCAAGGCCCTGGCCGCCTTCGAAGCGGACCAGGTCCACCAGCAGCGTTGTTTTGAGGGGCTTCAGATGGAAGGCACGCGGGACCGGCTCTTCCAGGGCCTTGCTCTTCTCCGTCAGGATCTCACTCGACCCGGCCCCTCCGCCCCTTTCCCTTCTTGAACGCCTCCGCTCCCGCGGCAGGCTCCCCGCTGCGGATCACCTCGGCCCCGTTCCGGGCCTCGATCCTAAGCCCCTTTTCAAGCCGGTTCCCCAACCCTTCATAGACGGACCGCCGGTCCTGGACCAGGCAGCCCTGGGGGAAGGCGGCGATCTGCTGCGCCAGCTCCATGGCCCGGCGGAGGGACTGTCCAGGGGGGACGATCTCGTTCACCAGCCCCATGGAACGGGCCTCCTCCGGGGAGACCGGCCGGCCCGTCAGGATAATGTCGAGAGCGCGGCCGAGCCCGACGATCCGCGGCAATCGCTGGGTGCCGCCGTCGACAAGAGGGACTCCGAAGCGGCGCTCGAAGCAGCCGAAGACCGCGGTCGTGTCCGCGATCCGCAGGTCGCACCAGCAGGCCAGCTCCAGCCCGCCGGCCACGCAGTACCCGGCGATGGCAGCAATCGTGGGTTTGCTTACCGACAGCCGGGTGAAGCCGAGAGGTCCGTTGTCCCCCTCCACCTCCGAGGCCAAGGCCGCGAGGTCAGCCAGGTCGGCGCCGGAGCAGAACACCTCGTCGCCACCGGTCAGGATGGCCACCTTCGCGCCCGGGTCCTTGTCGAACGTGAGCCACGCTTCCCGGAGAGCCTTGGCCGTCTTCGCGTTGATGGCGTTCCGCACCTCGGGCCGCTGAATGCGGAGGATGCGGACAGGGCCTTCGTCGGTGACCAACAGCCGCTCAGGCATCTACCTCCCCTTCACCGCCGTCATCAGGATCTCCACCTTCGCCCCGCCCGGTAGTGCAGCGACAGCCAGGGCCGCTCGGGCGGGCGGACTCTCTTTGAAGTAGGTAGCGTAGACCTCGTTCATGGGCTGGTAGTCGTTGATGTCCACCAGGAAGACCTGGACCTGGACCACGTCTTTCAGCGAGTAGCCGGCGGCTTCCAGGATGGCCCGGCAGTTGTCGATGGCCCGGCGGGTCTCGGTCTGAACTCCCCCCTCCACCAGTTTGCGGGTGGCGGGGTCGAGGCCGATCTGCCCGGCGAGGTAGAGGGCATCCCCCACCTGCACCCCCTGCGAGTAGACCGCCAGCGCCTTGGGGGCAGCATCCGTGGCGATTATCCGGCGCTGGGGCGCGGTCGCGCAGCCGGCCAGGACCAGGACGAGGATGAGGATGTTCTTCAAGATCTTGCCTCCCTTCCCGTGAACAGGGGCACCAGATGGGTACGGACCTCCTCCAGATATTCCGCAAGCCCGTTGAGCTGGCCGCGCCGGCTCAGTTCTTCAAGCGGACAATCGATCCAGCAGGACTGCTCCCGGCCGTGGTCGTCTCCGATGAGGAGCCTCAGAACACGCTTGGCATCCCGCAGCGCACCTGGTGTCTTCGCGGAAAGGGCTTCCGCCTGGAGCCGCGGGTCGAACCCGAGCTCCTGGTGAAGTTGCGCGAGGACCGCTTCCTCGCCCTGCGTGCGAGGCTCGAAGCCAGCGAGCACCCAGGACTCCCGCTTGGGGTGAGCGACTGCGAGGACGACTGGAAAGGGCCAGGGCTTTTCGGTCCGAGCTTGCTCGAGTCCCAGTCTCCTCTTTTCCTGACCATCCGTGTCGCGCACCAGCACGACTGCGTCCGGCGGCCGCGCATTCAACAGGAGAAGGGCAAGCCGGGCGGCATAGGCGTCGGGCGCCCCAGCCTCCCCTTTGAAGTGGCCATGGGCCTTCAGCCCCTTGGCGCGCGCATGGTCCTTGATCTGGTGCCATTCGAGATGGCTGCTCCCCTCTGCCAAGCCCTCCCACTTGCGGAATCCATCCAGGATTTCCGGCTCGATCCACTCGATTTCTGTGCAGAGCACCCGATCGGCCAAGCCAGTGGCGGTACGACGATCCACATCGGCCTCACAGACGACCGCCAGGACGAAGGCACCGATATCGGTCATCGCTCGCGGAATCGACAGCTACTTGACGGGCTGCTCCGTAACCCAGCGTTCCCCGACCGTGCTCCAGAACTCCCCGGGAGCCATCACATCCTTCCAGCGCTCGTAATCGGGGTGGTCTGTGAGCGGCTTTACGGCGGCGTAGCCGTCTTCGCTCAACGAGGTCAGGAGGACTTCGTCCGCATTGACGTAGTCCAGAAGATAGGGCGAATGAGTCGTGGCAACGATCTGCAGTTCCGGGTTCTGCTGCTGGATCAGACGAAACTGCTTGACCAAGCTTCCCATCGCCCTCGGATGGAGGCCGCGCTCGAGGTCGTCGATCAAGACGAGCTGCGGCGGGTTCGGGAGCACCAGGAGCGTCAAGAGCCCCAGAGTCAGGAGAGTTCCTTCACTCACGGCGGAGGCCGGTATCCCCTGCGCTCCCACCATATCGAAGAGGAGTTCGTATTTTTCCGCGGTTCGCCGGACCCGCAAATCCTGCACGGAAGAGATCACTCCCCTCACTTGGGCAAGGAGATCCCGGTAGCGGCTCGGATGTTCGAGATACAGGTCCGCAAGGATGGTGGAGAGACCCTCCCCGTTACTGGGAAGCGTCTGGTTCGTCTCCTTCAGGAAGGAAGGTGCAGCCATGCGCTTGGGATCAAGGCTCATCACAAAGGCGGGGCGAGCTATCTCGGGTGAGAACGGTACCCTGACCTCCAGGTCTCCCCACTTACCATCGAATTTGTAAGACTCAGGGTACAGAAGGAACTCCATTTCTTCCCCGGCGTACTGGCCAGTGCACTTGAACACTATGGGCCCGTTGGCTGCAAAGCTCTTAAGCTCCGACAGCGGGTTGCCAAGAGTCTGGAAGAGCACGCCTGTACTCAGAAACTCTGTTATTCCCGCCAAAGCTTGTAAAAGAGTGCTTTTGCCGGAAGCGTTGGGTCCGACGATCAGGGTTAGCGGACGCAAACGGACATCCACCTCCCGCAACGCCTTGAAGTTCCGGAGGGATAGAGTCTCGATCATGGGCCGTTCACCGCGACAACTACTCTACAACAGTCACCCTGTCACGCCGGCAACCCCCTCTCAATAACCTCTTCCATGACCTCGCAGAACCGGTCTACCTCTTCCAGGGTCGTGTAGACGCTGGGGGTGATCCTCAGCCCTTCGAGCTCGGGGTGGACAATCGGGGTCACCAGGATGCGGTGCTTGTCCCAGAGGTGCTGGGCGAGCTTTCCGCTTTCCACTCCGGGCACCTGGACGGTCGCGATGCCGCAGGAGAGACCGGGCTTCAGGCTGGTATGGAGCTTCACCCCTCCATGAGTGAGCAGGCGGTTCGCCCAGCGGTCGCGCAGGTAGCGGAGGCGCGCCTCCTTGGGCTTCGGGCCGATCCCCTCGTGGAAGGTCAGCGCCTCGGCGATGGCCAGGTGGTTGGCTGCCGGGTGGGTCCCGATCTCCTCGTATTTGCGGATGTCCCCTTCCATCTCCTTCGGGGCTGCCATCAGGGGCCAGAGACCCCGGATCCTGTCCCGGCGGACGTAGAGCATCCCGGTTCCGTGCGGGGCAAAGAGCCACTTGTGGAGGCTGGTCGCGTAGTAGTCGCAGCCGAGATCGGCCTGGTCGAAGTCGAAGTGCGCAAAGGTGTGGGCGCCGTCCACGATCACGGGGATGCCCCGCTCCCTCCCCAGCTCCACCAGTTGCCTCACCGGCAGGATCTGCCCGGTCAGGTTGATCATGTGGCAGACCAGGATGAGCTTCGTCTTCGGCGTGACCACCTTCCGGAACAGCTCCACCACCTCGGCCGGATCTTCGGCCGGGACCGGGAGCCGGATCTTCGTGACCACGATCCCCTCCCTCCTCGCCCGCTGGTCGAAGGTGGTGAGCATGCGGGGGTAGTCCTGGGTCGTGGTGAGGATCTCGTCCCCCCGCTGGAGATCGAAGCCGAGCTGGCAGGTCTGTAGACCCTCGGACGCGTTGCGGGTGATCGCGATCTCCTCGGGGTCGCAGCCGAAGGCGCGGCCCAGGCGCTTGCGTGTCCCCTCCTTCTGCGGCTCCAGGATCTGCCAGAGGGCGTACGGCGGCGGCGCCGTGTTCGAGTAGTCCAGGTGCCGCTTCATCGCCTCCTGGACGATCGCGGGCGAGGGGCTCACCCCGCCGTTGTTCAGGTTGACGACGCTCCGGTCGACCGTGAACGCCTGCTGGATCTCGAACCAGAAGCGCTCGTCCTCCGGAGAAAGGTCGGAGACCGCGGCGAGCGCTTCTCGGGACCGGAACGGATTGAGCACCGCGGCGGCCCCGATCGCGGCGGCACCCATCAACTCTCGGCGGCTGTACATGAGGCGAATCCTAGCGCCAATCTTCCCCTCACGACGTGAGGGGGCTTGACAAGCCATCGAACCTGCCGCATCCTCCCCTCACAATGTTAGGGGAGAAGCACGACCCATGGCACGCACCTCGCTCGACCTGATGCACGGGACCGTCGCGGTCCTGATCCTGAAGACGCTCACCTGGGGACCGATGCATGGCTACGACATCTCGCGGACCATCCGCCAGCGCAGCGACGGGGCTCTGGGCCTGGAGGATGCCGCGCTCTACCAGGCTCTCCACCGCCTGGAGAGCAAGCGGTGGATCGAGTCCGAGTGGGGCGTCTCCGAAAACAACCGCAAGGCCAAGTTCTACCGCCTGACCGACGACGGTCGGAAGCAGCTCCAGTTGGAGCTCTCGACCTGGCAGCGCTACGCCACGGCCGTGTCAAAGGTCCTCGAGACCGCCTAGATGCGCCGCGTCTTCCGCTTTCCCTGGCCTACGGCCGCCCAGGTCGCAGCCGAAGTCGACGAGGAGCTCCAGTTCCACCTCGACATGGTGGCCCGGGAGCTGGTCGAAGACGGCTGGCCGGAGGAAGCCGCCCGGATCGAGGCAACCCGCCGCTTCGGGGATGTCGAAACCACACGCAAGGTCTGCCGCGAGCTCGACGCGCAGAAGGAGAAACAGATGAAGTGGATGAAGGCGCTCGAGGAGATCGGGCAGGACCTTCGTTATGCCTTCCGGCAGCTCGCCAAGAGTCCCGGGTTCACCCTGATCGCGATCCTCACGCTGGCACTCGGCGTCGGGGCTACGACCTCGATCTTCAGCGTGGTCAATGGCGTGCTCCTCCGTCCCCTCCCCTTCCCCGACCCGGACCGCCTGGTCCGCGTCTACCCGCTCACGGAGGAGGGGGAGCCGGGCGCCATCTCGGTTCTCAACTATCTCGACTGGCGCAAGCAGAGCAGCACGGTCGAGTCGGCGTCGCTGCTCAGCGTCGGCTCCGTGAACCTGACCGGCACCGGCGGCGATCCCGAGCGGCTCAACGGCGCCTTCGTGAGCCCCGAGTTCTTCTCCGTGCTCAAGGCTCCCCTCCTCGCCGGCCGCGGCTTCGCCAGGGGCGAGGACCGGCCCGAAGCTCCCAACGTGGTGGTCCTCTCGGAGGGGCTCTGGAAGCGCCGCTTCGGGGGCGACCGCGAAATGATCGGCCGCACGATCAACCTCGACGGCGAGCCTTACACGGTCATCGGCATCGCGGACAGGAACCGCTGGCCCGCCATCACCGATCTCTGGATCCCCTTCGAGCTGGACGAGTCCACCCTGGACCCGAAAAACCGCGGCGCCGTCTATCTCCATGTGGTGGCCCGCCTCGCTCCCGGGACGACGATCGAGAAGGCCCGCGCCGAGTCCCAGGCCATCGCCGCCCGGCTCGCCGCCCAGTACCCCAAGCACAACACCGGTTACCGCATGGACGTGGTCGGCATGCAGGCGTTCATGGTCGGGGACGTCCACAGGCCGCTGCTGGTCCTGATGGGCGCCGTGCTCCTGGTCCTCCTGATCGCCTGTGTCAACGTGGCCAACCTGCTGCTCGTCCGGGCCTCCGGCCGCGAGGCCGAGCTCGCCGTGCGGACCGCGCTGGGCGCCGGACGGCTGCGCATCATCCGCCAGCTCCTGACCGAGAGCGTCGTCCTCTCGCTGCTGGGCGGGGCGGCCGGCGTGGCCCTCGCGGTCTGGGCGACCCGGGTGCTCGTGGCCCTCGCCCCGGAGCGGACGCCGCGGCTCGACGAGGTCGGGGTCGACGGCCCGGTGCTGCTGTTCACCCTGAGCGTCAGCCTTGTCACCGGGCTGCTGTTCGGGCTGGCGCCGGCGCTCAAGGCCTCGCGTCCGGACCTCGGGTCCGTGATCAAGGAGGGGGCGCGCGGCTCCAAGGGCCGGGCCGCCAGCGCCGCCCGCAGCGTGCTGGTGGTGCTGGAGACGGCGCTCGCCGTGCTGCTCCTCGCCGGGGCGGGCCTCCTCCTCCGCAGCTTCGGCGAGCTCCTGCACGTCGATCCCGGTTTCGACCCGGAGGGCGCCCTCGTCTTCAACCTGGCTCCGCCGGAGTCGAAGTACATTGAGGACACACAGCTCAGCCAGCTCGCGAGCTCCATCATGGAGAGGATGGAAACGCTGCCGGGCGTGACCGCGGCCGGCGCCTCTTCCTTCGGGCGGCCGCTCGACCACTCCGGGTTCACGATCAGCTTCGACGTGGAGGGCCGGCCGGAAGCGCTTCCGGGCGAGGAGCCCTCGATGCGCATCGCCCCGGTGACCCCGGGGTACTTCAAAGCCCTGGGGCTGCCCCTGGTGCGCGGCCGGATGTTCACGGACCAGGACCGCGCCGGCTCCACCCAGGTCGCCATCCTCACCGAGGCTGCCGTGCGCAAGTACTTCCCGAACGAGGATCCCCTGGGCCGCCGCATCATCCTGGGCTGGAGCAACAACGGCGTCCGCCGCGGCGGCGAGGTCGTGGGGATCGTGGGCGACTTCAAGCAGTCCACCCTGGACAGCGAGGCGGACCCGCAGATGTTCCTGCCTTACGACCAGGCCCCGCTGGAGATGCTGTCGGTGATCGTGCGCTCGACGGCTGACCTGGGCACCGTGGCCGCCGCCGCCCGCGCCCAGGTCCGGGAGGTCGATCCCGACCTCCCCATCTACGAGCTGCAGACCCTGGAGGAGCTGGTCGCGGAGTCGGTCGCCCAGCCGCGCTTCTACATGCTCTTGCTGGGAGGCTTCGCCGCGGTCGCCCTGATCATGGCCGCGATCGGGATGTACGGAGTGATCGCCTACGGCGTCAGCCAGAGAAGCCAGGAGATCGGCGTCCGCATGGCCCTGGGCGCCACGCGGGACCGGGTCATCCGCATGGTCCTGCGCCAGGGAGTGGTCCTGGCGCTCTTCGGGGCGGTGTTCGGATTGGTGCTGGCGCTCTTCGCGACGCGCGGGATGCAGAGCCTGCTGTTCGGGGTGAGCGCCGTGGACCCCGCGATCTACGTTGCCGTGGCCGCCGTGCTGGTCCTGGTGGCCGGCTTCGCCTCCTATCTGCCGGCGCGGCGGGCGGCGCAGACCGACCCGCAGCTTGCGCTGCGGGGTGAGGTCTAGCCGCCTACACCCTCTGCTCCGCTCCGCCCCCCCGCCGCCGCCGTTTCCGTGGCGGCATCGGGACGGCTGCCGGGCTTCTCCGGGGCCTGGGCTCCGGAGCGGCAGGCCGGACACTCGTTGGGCGGGTAGGACGGGAGGTCCAGCTTCAGCAGCGCCCGGAAGGGCACGTCGAACGGGTCGCGGCCCACGGTGCGGTCGATGAGCGCGCCGACGGCCACTACCCGGGCCCCCTTGCTGGTCGCCAGCGCGGCGGTCTCCAGGGTGGAACGTCCGGTGGTGACCACGTCCTCGACGATCACCACCCGCTCCCCCTGGCGCAGGTTGAAGCCGCGGCGGAAGCCCATCTCGTCCCCCTTGCGCTCCGTGAAGCGGAAGGGGACCCCCAGAGCGGCCGCCACCTCGTGGCCGATGATGACCCCGCCCAGGGCCGGCGAGAGGACGGAGTCGGGATGGTAACCCCGGAGGACCTCGGCCAGGTCCTGCCCCACCTTCCGGGCCCGCACCGGGTCCTCCAGGAGCAGCGCGCACTGCACGTAGGCGGTGGAATGAAGTCCGGAGGAGAGCAGGAAGTGTCCGCGGCGCAGGGCGCCGCTCTCCTCCAGGAGGCGCATCAGGATCTGCTCGTTCTCAGCTTTCACGAGGGTGCTCCTCCCGCCGGATCTCGTACTGGTCCAGCTTCTTGTAGAGGTTGCTGCGCGGCGTATCGATCGCCTGCGCCGTCTGCGTCACGTTCCAGTTGTTCTCCTCGAGCTTGTGGATCAGGAACATCCTCTCGGAGAGATCGCGGAACTCGCGCAGGGTCTGCACCGCCAGCAGGGCGCTGGACAGCTCGGGCCGCGCTCCGCCGGTGGCTGCGATCACGTCCTCGCGGGTGATCTTGTCGCCCGGCGAGAGGATCAACATGCGCTCGACCAGGTTCTTGAGCTCGCGCACGTTCCCCTTCCAGGGCAGAGACTTCAGGTGCGCGATGGCCTCGGGGTGGAACTCCTTCGGCCGGTAGTTGTTGCGCTCGGCATAGCGGCGCACCATGTAGTCCACGATCTGGGGCACGTCTTCCAAATGCTCGCGGAGCGCCGGGGTGCGGATCGGGATCACGTTCAGGCGGTAGTAGAGGTCCTCGCGGAACCGCCCCGCCTTGATCTCCTCCTCCAGGTTGCGGTGGGTGGCCGCCACCACGCGCACGTCCACCTGCACCGTCTTCTCCGCGCCGACGGGCTCGACCTCGCCGCTCTGGAGCACGCGCAGCACTTTGGCCTGCGTCCGGGGGGACATGTCGCCGATCTCGTCGAGGAAGATGGTGCCGCCGTCGGCGGCCACGAACTTGCCGGTCTGGCGCCGGACCGCGCCGGTGAAGCTCCCCTTCTCGTGGCCGAACAGCTCGGACTCGATCAGCTCGTCGGGGATGGCCGCGCAGTTGACCTGCACGAGCGTCCGGTCCCGCCGGGGGGACTGGCGGTGGATGGCGCGCGCCACCAGCTCCTTGCCGGTGCCGCTCTCGCCGGTGATCAGCACGGTCGCCGGGGTCGGAGCCGCCTTCTCGATGGTCTCGCGCAGCCGCCGGACGGCCGGGGCCGTGCCGATCAGCTCGTCCGGCTCCTGGCGCAGGACGCTGTTCTCGGAGAGCAGGCGCCAGGCGTCGACCGCGTTGCGCAGCGCGACCAGCACCTTCTCACGCTGCAGCGGCTTCTCGAAGAAGTCGTAGGCGCCACGGCGGGTGGCCTCGACCGCGGTCTGGACGTCGGCGTGCCCGCTGATCATCAGCACCGGCATGTCGTAGCCCCGCTCGCGCAGGGCCTTGAGCAGATCGAGGCCGTCCATCTCGGGCATCTTGATGTCGAGGAGCAACGCGTCCGGGGGTCGCTCGGCCACGCGGGTCAGGGCCTGGGGACCGCTCCCCGCCTCGTCCACCCGGTAGCCCTCGAACTCCAGGATCATGCGCAGGCTGTCGCGGATCGCCGCCTCGTCGTCCACCACCAGCACGGAGGCGCGGAAGTTGTCAGAGGTTCTGGCCATGGTCGCTCAACAGTCTAGCAAGAAAAAGGCCGGCCCCTCTTGGACCGGCCCGTAGGGGCACCCCTTGTGGGTGCCCACGGGGAGGGCGGCCACAAGGGCCGCCCCTACATAGGTCGCCGCGGGGGTGAGGTCTACGGCACCTGCACGACCGCGAAGAACGGCTGGCCGCGCTGGCCGCGGGCGAAGGGCATCACGTAGAGCCGCAGGTACGAGCCCGACTTGGAGCCCTTGACGATGCGCTCGAACGCCTCGACCCCGTCGACCTCCTGGCCGTTGACCTCGGTGATGATGGTGCCCGGCCGCACGAACTGCTCGTACAGGGGGCTGGTCGGCGACACGTTGGTGACCACCACGCCGTCCACGTCGGTCGGGATGTCGTGGAACTGGCGCAGGCTCTGGCTGAGGTCCTGGTACTGCACGCCCAGCCACTCGATGCCGCTGCTCTGGCCGTCCTCCTCAGGCTCGTCCTCCGACTCGGCGGCGGCGTCGCGCTCCGGGCGCTCCCCGAGCCTGACCTTGAGCTGAACGGGCTTGCCGTTGCGCAGCACGTCCAGGTTGACCGACGAGCCCGGTCCCTTGTTCGCCACGTAGTTGATCAAGTCGCGGGTCGTCTTCACCTTGATGCTGTCGACGTTGGTGATGATGTCCCCGTGGCGGACGCCGGCCTCGCCCGCGGGCGTGTCCGACTCCACCGAGGCCACGAGGGCGCCGTCGGTGGACTCCAGGCCGAAGGCGCGCGCCTGGGTCCAGTTCAGGTTGTTGATCTGGATGCCCAGGTAGCCGCGGCTGACCTTCCCCTTGTCGCGGAGCTGCGGCAGGATCTCCCGGAGCGTGTTCACGGGTACGGCGAAGCCGATGTTCTCGGCGCCCCAGTTGATGGCGGTGGCGATGCCGATCACCTCGCCGCGCAGGTTCACCAGCGGGCCGCCGGAGTTGCCGAAGTTGATTGCGGCGTCGGTCTGGATGAAGTTCTCGAACGAGGCGTCGCTGATGCCGAGCGACCGGCCCTTGGCGCTGACCACGCCGGTGGTGACCGTCTTGTCCAGGCTCAGCGGGTTGCCGATGACCATGATCCAGTCGCCGACCCGGACGTTCTCGCTGTCACCCAGCTCCAGGTAGCGCAGGTCCTGGCCCGCGTCGATCTTGAGCAGCGCGATGTCCGTGGCGCGGTCCGTCCCCTTGACCTCGGCCGTGTAGTCGCGGTCCCCGAGGTGCACCTTGACCTCGGTGGCCCCCTCGATCACGTGGTAGTTGGTCACGACCAGGCCGTCGCGGCTGATGACGAAGCCGCTGCCGCCCGCGTCGGAGCGGAACTGGTCGTCTTGCCCCGGGCCCTGTCCGGGGCCCTGTCCGGGACCCCCGGGTCCTCTCGGGGCCGGCGCGCCCTCCTGGTCCTCCTGCTCCTGGCGGAAGCGGGGGCCGAAGAAGAACTCGAACGGATCCATGTTGTTCTGGCCCCGGCCGCGGGGCCGGTTCTCGATGGTCGCGGCCTGGATCGAGACCACCGCCGGATCGACCGCCTGGGCGAGGTCGGCGAAGCTCGGCAGCGATGTGATCGGCGAATTGGAGCCGGCGACCTGGGTGGCGGACAGCGACGTCTCGGCGTCGGTGTGGCCCGGCACAGTCAGGTTCAATCCGCCGGCCAGCACCATGCCGAACACCACCGCCCCGAGGACGAGCAGGAACGTCGTGAGTTGGCGCCTCTGGGTATTGCTCATGGGGACCGAAATCTCCTTTCTTCTCGCAAGCGTTCCAAGCAAGCGCCCTGCCAGGGAAATTCCAGGAGGAGAAAAGATCTCTCCACCCCCGTCTTCGCGCCAGATTGGCACGCCCGCTCGGCGCGAAATGCCTTTGGAGGTGGCCTCTCCTCTGTCTGTGGGCGAAGGGCCTCCATGAGGAGGCGGAGCCCCTGATGCGCCGGGCGGGGGAGATCTTCCTGATGACCCTCGGTCCGGATCATCCGAGCACCCGGGGCGTCCTGCTGAACCTGGAGCTGCTGCTGGAAGAGATCGCGGGTCCGAGCGCGCCTTCGTTCGGGATTGGCTAGTACCTCATGCCTTTTATGTATATGTAGGGGAGGGGCTTGTCCCCTCCCGGGCGGGGGAAAGCTCACAGGTCGCGAGATGTTCCTGTCTGGGGCTTCCGCCAACCCGGGAGGGGGCAAGCTCCAATACTGTCCAGTTAGCGCCGGGCGGGCGGGTTCCTCCCCCTCCCCGGGCATAGGCGCTAACTTTGTGCTGTCGGAGGGAGGCGTCCTCTCCCGCGCAGCGGGGGAGGACCGAGGAGGGGGTCCCGGGCGTGCGGCCATACCCTGCGGGTAGCACCTCGTACCCGGTGGGTACGGGCCGCCCCCGCTGCGTACGAGGCGCGAGCACAGGGTAG
>DATMER010000027.1:0-130422 GCA_035556715.1 Thermoanaerobaculia bacterium | reverse complement strand
TCAGGCCGTTCGGCCAGAGGATGTAGCGCTTCTCGCCGTCGGCATAGTTGAGCAGCGCGATGCGCGCCGAGCGGTTCGGGTCGTACTCGATGCTCGCGACTTTTGCAGGAACGCCGTGCTTGTCCCGCTTGAAGTCGATGATGCGGTACCTGCGCTTGTGACCGCCGCCCCGCCACCAGGAGGTGAGCTGGCCCTGGTTGTTGCGCCCGCCCGTCTTGGACTTGCCCTTGGTGAGCGCCTTGTGCGGCCGGTCCGACGTGATCTCCTCGAACGTCAGGTACGTCTGGAACCGGCTCGAGGAGTTGATCGGCTTTCTTTCCTTGACTGGCATCTTACATCCCCTCGAAGAACTCGATCTGCTTCTCGCCCGCGGCGAGCCGCACGTAAGCCTTCTTCCAGTCCGGCCGGCGGCCGGAGTAGCGGCCCTGGCGGCGCACCTTGCCGTGCATCCGGGCGATCCGCACCTCGCTCACCTTGACCTTGAACCGGTCCTCCACCGCCTTCTTGACGTCGATCTTGTTCGCGTCGCGGTGGACCTCGAAGGCCACGATGTTCATGCCCTCGCGCTGGTCCGTCGACTTCTCGGTGATCAACGGACGCCGGATGATTTCCTGGATCCTCATTTCGCGAGCACCTCCACCAGCCGGTTGAGAGCGCCTTCGCTGACCACCAGGAACGACCGGTCCACCACGTCATAGACGTTGACAGCCAGGGCATCAACCGTCTTGAGCGACGAAACATTCCGGGAAGCCAACGCCAGGTTCCGGTTCTCGAGGCTGTCCACCAGGAGCGCCTTGCCGTCGATCCCCAGGCCGCCCAGGCGCTTGACCAGCTCGCGCGTCCGGTGGTCGGAAAGATCAAAGCTCTCCAGGACCAGGATCCGCTCCTCGGCGGCTTTTCTTGAAAGAGCAGACTTCAGGGCGTTCTTCTTCTCGCGCACGGACAGGTGCTTCTGGTGGCCGTGCGGGACCGGGCCGTGCACCGTGCCGCCGTGGCGCCACTTGGGGTTCCGGATGTCGCCCACGCGGGCGCGGCCGGTCCCCTTCTGCCGCCAGAGCTTCTTGCCGGAGCCCGAGACCTCGGCGCGGGTCTTCACCTTGTGGGTGCCCGAGCGCCGGCCCGCAAGGTAGGCCTGAACCGCCTCGTGGATCAGGTGCTCCTTGTACGGGTACGCGAACACCCCGTCCGGCACCTCGATCTCCCGCACCTGCTGGTTGTCGAAATTCTTGACAGCAATCTTCATATCGACCTCAGTTGCTCGCCGGTTAGCCGCGCTTGGCCCGGCGGATCTGCAGGTAGCCGCTCTTCGGACCCGGCACCGCGCCCCGCACATAGATCAGGTTCTGCTCGGCATCCACCTTGATGACTTGAAGGTTCTTGACCGTTACGCGCTCGCCGCCCATGCGGCCGGTGCCGCGCATCCCGGGGTACACGCGGGACGGGTACGCGGACGAGCCGATCGAGCCCGGCGCGCGGTGGAACATGGAGCCGTGGCTGGCCCGGCCGCCGCGGAAGCCGTGACGCTTCATGACGCCCTGGAAGCCCTTGCCCTTGCTCGTGCCGATGACGTCCACCCACTCCTTCTCGGCGAAGATCGAGACGTCGATCGAGTCGCCCGGGTTGGCATCCTCGCCGGCGCCCAGCGGGAACTCGACCACCTCACGGACAGGGGCGATGCCCGCCTTCTTGAAGTGGCCCTCGCGGGGACGGCCGACCTTCTTCGCCGGCTTGCCCTCGACGAGCCCGACCTGGATCGCTTCGTAGCCGTCCGTCTCGACCGTCTTCCTCTGCACCACCAGGCAGGGTCCTGCCTGGATCACCGTGACCGGAACGGCCGTCCCGTCGTCGGCGTAGATCTGGGTCATGCCCAGCTTCTTTCCAAGAATGCCTTCCATCGCAGTCAATCTCCTCGGCGTCCCTTAGGGGCTACTTCCCGAATGCCTTGATCTCGACGTCCACACCGGCGGGCAGCTCGAGCTTCATCAGCGCGTCCACCGTCTGGCTGGTGGGCTCGAAGATGTCGAGCAGCCGCTTGTGCGTGCGGATCTCGAACTGCTCCCGCGACTTCTTGTCGACGTGCGGCGAGCGGTTGACGGTATACCGGGCGATGTGCGTGGGCAGGGGGATCGGCCCCACGACCCGCGCTCCGGTGCGCCGGGCGGTGTCCAGGATCTCGTGCGTCGACGTGTCCAGGATGCGGTAGTCGAACGCCTTCAGGCGGATGCGGATCTTCTCGTTGACCATGTTGTCCTCAGTTACTTCACGATTTCCGTAACCGTGCCGGCGCCGACCGTGCGGCCGCCCTCGCGGATCGCGAAGCGGACGCCCTTCTCCATGGCGATCGGAGCGATCAGCTCCACCTCCAGGTTCACGTTGTCGCCAGGCATCACCATCTCCGTGCCTTCCGGAAGCTGAGCCACCCCAGTCACGTCCGTCGTCCGGAAGTAGAACTGCGGACGGTAGCCGTTGAAGAACGGCGTGTGACGGCCGCCCTCCTCCTTCGTCAGGATGTACACCTCGCCCCTGAACTTCGTGTGCGGAGTGATCGAGCCCGGCTTCGCCAGAACCTGGCCGCGCTCGACGTCGTCCTTCTTCGTGCCGCGAAGAAGGACTCCGATGTTGTCGCCTGCCTCGCCACGGTCGAGCAGCTTCTTGAACATCTCCACGCCCGTCACGATCGTCTTGGCCGTCGGACGGATGCCGATGATCTCCACCTCGTCGCCGATCTTCACGACTCCGCGCTCGATCCGGCCGGTCACCACCGTGCCGCGGCCCGAGATCGAGAAGATGTCCTCGATCGGCATCAGGAAATCCTTGTCGATCGCGCGCTCCGGCAGCGGGATGTAGCTGTCCACCGCGTCGATCAGCTCGATGATCTTCTTGCCCCACTCGCTGGTGGCGTCGCCGCTCTCCAGAGCCTTCAGAGCCGAGCCCCGGATGATCGGGATGTCGTCGCCCGGGAAGTCGTAGGAGGACAGCAGCTCGCGAAGCTCCAGCTCGACCAGGTCGAGAAGCTCCGGATCGTCAACCATGTCCACCTTGTTCATGAACACCACCATCGACGGCACGCCCACCTGGCGGGCGAGCAGGATGTGCTCGCGGGTCTGCGGCATCGGGCCGTCCGCGGCCGACACCACCAGGATCGCGCCGTCCATCTGCGCGGCGCCGGTGATCATGTTCTTCACGTAGTCGGCGTGGCCGGGGCAGTCCACGTGAGCGTAGTGGCGCTTGTCGCTCTGGTACTCCACGTGCGCGGTCGCGATGGTGATGCCGCGCTCCCGCTCCTCGGGGGCCTTGTCGATCTGGTCGAACGCAATGAAGTTGGCCAGCCCCTTGGAAGCCAGGACCCGGGTGATCGCCGCCGTCAGCGTCGTCTTCCCATGGTCCACGTGCCCGATGGTGCCGACGTTCACGTGCGGCTTGGAACGATTGAATTTCTCCTTCGCCATGATCTCTCCTCGATATCTCTCAGGAACCAGGCCTCACCCTGCGGCTTTGGCCACGATCTCCTCGCTGACGTTCTTGGGGGCCTGCTCGTAGGCCGCGAACTGCATCGTGTAGGTGGCGCGGCCCTGCGACATGGAGCGCAGGTCGGTCGCGTAGCCGAACATCTCCGACAGCGGGACCCGGGCGCTGATCACCTGGGCGTTGCCGCGGGCCTCCATGCTCTGGATGCGGCCGCGGCGGGAGGTGATGTCGCCGACGATGGAGCCCATGTACTCCTCGGGGGTCACGGCCTCGACCGCCATGATCGGCTCCATGATCACGGGGCGGGCCCTCTTGCACGCGTCCTGGAACGCCATGGAGCCGGCGATCTTGAACGCGATCTCGGAAGAGTCGACCTCGTGGTACGAGCCTTCGTAGAGGTCCACCTCGACGCCGGTTACCGGGAAGCCCGCGAGCGGGCCGGTCTCCAGCGCCTCCTTGATCCCCTGCTCGATCGGCTTGATGTATTCCTTGGGGATGGAGCCGCCGACGATCTTGTTGTTGAAGGTGAAGTCGGCCTCGGTGGTCGGGCGCAGGCGGATCTTGGCGTGGCCGTACTGGCCGCGGCCGCCGGTCTGCCGGACGTACCGGCCCTCGCCCTCGGCCTCGGCGGTCAGCGTCTCCTTGTAGGCCACCTGCGGCTTGCCCACGTTCGCGCCGACCTTGAACTCGCGCACCAGGCGGTCGACGATGATCTCCAGGTGGAGCTCGCCCATGCCCGAGATCAGCGTCTGCCCGGTGTCGGGCTCGGTGTAGACGCGGAAGGTGGGGTCCTCCTGCATCAGCTTGGCCAGGGCCATGCCGAGCTTCTCCTGGTCGGCCTTGGTCTTGGGCTCGATGGAGACCGCGATCACCGGCTCGGGGAACTGCATCGCCTCCAGGGTCACGGGGTGCTTGGGATCGCAGATCGTCTCGCCGGTGGTGACGTTCTTCAAACCCACGGCCGCGGCGATGTCGCCGGCCCACACCTCGTTGATCTCCTCGCGCTTGTTGGCGTGCATCTTGAGCAGCCGGCCGATGCGCTCGGTGGTGCCCTTCTTGGCATTGAGCACCGACATGCCCGACTCGATGCGGCCCGAGTAGACGCGGAAGAAGGCGAGCTGACCGACGAACGGATCGCTCATGATCTTGAACACCAGACCGGCGAACGGTTCGTCGTCGTTCGAGCTGCGGATGACCGGCTGCTCGTTGTGGGGATCGATGCCTTCGATCGGCGGGATGTCCAGCGGCGAGGGGAGGTAGGCGACGACCGCGTCGAGGAGCGGCTGCACGCCCTTGTTCTTGAACGCGCTGCCGCAGATCACCGGCTGCACCACTCCGGCCACCGTGGCGCGGCGCAGGGCCGCGCGCAGCTCGTCGTTCGTGACCTCCTCGCCCGAGAGGTACTTCTCGAGGAGCTGGTCGTCCGTCTCCGAGATCGTCTCGACCATCTGCTCGCGCATCTTGTGGGCGCGGTCGAGGAGCTCCTCGGGGATGTCCACGAGCTGGTAGTCGGCGCCGAGGGTCTCATCCTTGTAGGCGATGCCGCGCATCTCGATCAGGTCGATCACGCCGCGGAAGTGGTCCTCCTTGCCCCAGGGGAGCTGGATGACCACCGGGTTGGCGGCGAGGCGGGTGCGCATCATGGAGACGGTGCGGTCGAAGTCGGCGCCGATGCGGTCCATCTTGTTGATGAACGCGATGCGCGGCACGCGGTAGCGGTCGGCCTGGCGCCAGACCGTCTCGGACTGCGGCTCGACGCCCGCGACCGAATCGAACACGGCGACGGCGCCGTCGAGGACGCGGAGCGAGCGCTCCACCTCGGCGGTGAAATCCACGTGACCCGGCGTGTCGATGATGTTGATCCGGATACCCTTCCAGAAGCAGGTGGTGGCGGCGGAAGTGATGGTGATTCCGCGCTCCTGCTCCTGGACCATCCAGTCCATCGTCGCGGTGCCTTCGTGCACCTCGCCGATCTTGTAGTTCACCCCTGTATAGAAAAGGATGCGCTCGGTGGTCGTCGTCTTTCCGGCATCGATGTGAGCCATGATGCCGATATTTCGAGTGTCCTTCAGGGGACTTTGCCGTGCCATGTTGCTAACCGTCTTCCCGTCTCTTCCGAGCCTGATCAACCAACCCTGTTACTACCAGCGGTAGTGGGCAAAGGCCTTGTTGGCCTCGGCCATGCGGTGCGTGTCTTCCTTCTTCTTGATGGCGGCGCCGCGGTTCTCGGCGGCATCCATGAGCTCGCCTGCGAGGCGGGCGCGCATCGTCTTCTCGCCGCGGGACTGCGCGGTGGTGATGAGCCAGCGCATCGACAGGGCGAGCTTGCGGCTGGGGCGGACCTCCACCGGCACCTGGTACGTCGAGCCGCCGACGCGCCGGGACTTGACCTCGACCGCGGGCTTGACGTTCTCGACGGCCTTCTTGAAGACCTTCATCGGGTCGTCGCTGGTGCGCTGGCGGATGGCCTCGAGGGCATCGTAGAGGATGCGCTCGGCCACGGACTTCTTGCCGTCCTTCATGATGACGTTCACGAACTTCGTCACCAGTTGGGAGTTGTACAGCGGGTCCGGCAGGACCTCGCGCTTCGGGACTTCTCTGCGCCTGGGCATCTCTTCAGATCTCCCTTACGACTTCGGACGCTTCGCGCCGTACTTGGACCGACCCTGGCGGCGGTTCTGGACACCGACCGCGTCCAGGGTGCCGCGGATCACGTGGTAGCGGACGCCCGGCAGGTCTTTCACACGGCCGCCGCGAATGAGGACGATCGAGTGCTCCTGCAGGTTGTGTCCGACTCCGGGGATGTACGTGGTCACCTCGATGCCGTTGGTGAGACGGACGCGGGCGACCTTGCGCAGCGCGGAGTTCGGCTTCTTGGGCGTCTGGGTGTAGACGCGCACGCACACTCCGCGCTTCTGCGGCGACGCCTGCAGAGCGGGGCTCTTGGTCTTGGTGACCACGCGCTCGCGTCCCTTGCGGACCAGTTGGTGAATCGTCGGCATACCTTCCAGATCTCCTCGATCCGTTGTCCAATGACTGACACGAAGTGACACCGGCCCCATCCCATGATGGGTCCGACGGCCAAAACTTCGGCCCCGAACGATGGTTCAGGGTGCTATAGGTCTTCTCTGGCTAGAAGACAACCGCCCCGGTCCCTGGCGGGACCCTCGGCGGCGAAACCCGCAGATACTAACTGACAGGCTTGAGCGGAGTCAACCCTTCCCGTCACGAGCTCTAAAGGCAACCCAGCGGGACGCAGAGTATAGGGGAACGGAGGTCTCCGCGCAAGGGCGAAGGTTTGCCTCGTCATCCCGTGAGACCAGCACAACAGGTAGGGGAAGCCCGGTATTCCCTATGGCCACAGCCACAAAATCAGCCCCCCGCCCGCCATCGCCGCCCCGAACAGCAGCGCGATCCGCCCCAGGAGCGCCTTCGACCCCAGGACCGCCACGATCCCCGCCTTGAACCCCAGGTTGGAGAGAGATGCCAGCAGGATGGCCCGCCACCCCGTGTCCGGGTCCAGCTTGGAGGCCTGGACCAGCCGGGCGGTGGACAGGGTGATGGCGTCCACGTCGGTCAGTCCGGAGATGGCGGCCACTCCATAAAGGCCGGCGGTGCCGAACCGGTCGCGAGCGAAAGCCACCGCCAGGAGGACCGCGGCATAGAGGGCGCCGAAGATGAGGGCCGCCTTGAGCTCGGCCGGGTTCCCGGGCTGCGGAGGCTCGCCGTTCCCGTCCCGGCCCAGGAGCCAGGCTGCCCCGGCAATCAGGGCGCAGACGCCGAGCATCGCCGCGATCGGAGGAGCGAGATCGAGCAGCCGCCCCCGGGCCACGGCGGCGATCTCGACCAGGACGCGGCCATAGACCACGGTCGACGCCAACATGATGACCAGGGCGGCCAGCCGGGCCGTATCGGGGGACGACTCTGGAGACCCGCGGCTCCGCCGGGCATAGGTGGCGGTGGTGGCGGTGCTCGAGATGAGACCGCCGAGGATGCCCGCCAGGACCGTCCCCGCCCCGGAGCCGAACAGCTTGTAGACCACGTAGCCGGCCAGGGACAGCCCTACTATAAGGACGACCATCCACCAGATCTGGTACGGATTGAGGACTCCGTACGGCCCCATGTCGCGATCGGGCAGGACCGGCAGGATGACCAGAGCGATGAGGACGAACTGCATGATGGCGCGCAGGTCCTTCTCGCCGATCTTCTCCACGACATTATGGATCGGCTCGCGGAAGTGCAGGAGGACGACCACGGCCCCGGCCAGGACGACCGGCACGGCCATGGACCCTGTGACTACCCAGGCCCCGAGGCCGAAGACCACGAGAGCCGCGAACTCGGTCGTCTGCCCCGGCTCCGCCTCCCGGGTCTGCATCCGCACCAGGTTCCCGGCCGTGATGAGGACCGCCGTGGCCAGGAACCCCACCACGAGGATCCACCCTCCATACGTCTTGGCGAGCTGGGCGCAGACCGCGCCGAAGAGAGAGATCAGGGCAAACGTCCGGATCCCCGCGATGACCGAGTCCACCCGCTCCCGCTGAAGCCCCACCAGGAGCCCCAGGCCGAGCGCGACGGCGAGCTGGATGAAGATGTCAGGGATCATGGACGTGGGCGGGATTGTAACGCGAGGACCTTGCCCCCGGTCGGCTGGGCGGCTTGTCCGCCCCGTCATCCCCACCAGCCTGTGCTAGCGTCTGATGCATGCGCACCACTCTCGATATCGCGGACGATGTCCTGATGGCCGTCAAAGAGAGGGCACGGCGCCAGAAGCGCAGTGCCGGAGATCTTCTGTCCGAGCTCGCCCGGGAGGCCCTGATCCACCGGTATCGGGAGGACTCCTCGGCCAAGGAGTCGAAGAGCTTCTATGGCTTCGACCCGCTGCCCCCCCGCGGGGAGCAAGTTTCCAACGAACTGATTGACAAGCTCCGAGAGAAAGATCTCGGGTAGTGCGAGCACTCCTCGACATCAAACGTGCTCCTCGCACTGCTGGATGCAGACCGCATCGACCATCAAAGAGCTCCCGCCGAGCAGTTCAGTCTTCTGTTGAGCCGTCCAGAGATCCGCTGAGCCGCAGAAAGCTCCGCTGAGGCGCCGATTCTTCCGTTGAGCCGTCGAAAGCTCCGCTGAGCCGTCCACCGGTTCATTTAGCCGTCGTTTTTTCCGCTGAGCCGTTCAGAGAACTGTTGAGGCGTCGATTCTTCCGCTGAGCCGTCCAAAGTTCCGCTGAGCCGTTCAGAGTTCCGCTGAGCGGTCCAGAGCTCCATTGAGCCGCCGATTTTTCCGCTGAGCCGTCCAGAAACGCATGAGCGGTGCTCCTCCGTATAAGAGGACGTCGAGGCGGGGGCAGTCTCCCCGGCTCCCCCCGCGGTTCTTTGAAAATTGAATAGGGACGGCGGCCTCCGGGTCCAAGGACGCCGCCGTCCCGGCGGGTCCGTCCTCCGGAGAGCTGAGGGTCTCCCCCTCGGGAGGGGGCGGACCGGGGCAGGAGAGGAGCCTCCTGCCCCCCTTGCTCCCGCTATTCGCGACCTTTGAGCCCGTCGAAGACCCCGAGCACGGTCTCGGGCCGGGCGCGGACCCAGTAGTTCTCGGTCAGGTCCCGCCAGCGGACGGTGCCGCTCGGGTCGATCAGGAACTCCCCCGGCCGGGCGATGTCGCCCGCCTGTCCCCCGCCGGGATGGAGAAGGTCGTAACGGCGGAGAACCTCGCCCTTCGGATCACTGAGGAAGGTGTACGTCCAACCCGTCTTCGCGAGGTGCTCTCGCGTGGTCTCGGGAGGATCGACGCTCACCGCGACAGGCCGGATGCCGCGAGCCTCGAATTCGGGGAGCCGTTCCTGGAAACTCCGTAACTCGGAGTTACAGGACGGTCACCAGTAGCCGCGATAGAAGATCAGGAGCACCCACGATCCTGGGGCTCCGCCGCTTGGTTCCGCAAGCAGGCTGGAGAGCCGCACGGGCTTGCCCTGGGAATCCGGGAGTGTGAAGTCCGGGGCCTTCTCCCCCACCTTCGGAGCGCCCACGGATTGCGGCAACTGCCGAGCCAGGGACAGGGTCATGAAGAGGAAGAATCCGAGGACCGCCAGGCTGAGCACCCCGAAGATCGGGCCCGCGACCCGTCCGCGGTAGCGCTCCGGCTGGCGGAAGGCACGGGCGAGCCCGACTCCCACCATCCCGAGCCCGAGCGCGAAGAGCAGCCAACTCATCCAGGGGACGTCCCGGGTTGCCGGGAATTGGGCGAAGAACATTGGGTAGCTGATGAAGGCGACCCCGCAGAGGAGGAATCCGGCCAGGGGGAGGAGGAGGTTGCGTTTGCGCACGGGGGGAGTCTATACCGGCTTGGCGCGCTCCGGGGGGTTCGTCACCTCTTTGGTGCAAAGGCCCTGCATCCTCCGGCCACGTGACCGGAGGAGCAGGGAGAACGCGGCCTCAGTCCGGCCCGGCTTCCCGTGCGGGGATCATCCGACCGCCGGTCAATTGCAGCCGCAGGTTCCCAGGCAGCCGCTCCCGGTGCCGCCCCAGCAGTAGCGGATCGAACCGAGCGGGCAGAAGTAGCCCCTGCAGTCGAAGTGCTTGTCGCACGGGCCACCCTCTCCACCCGCGCAACCGGCCATCAGGATGGGGGCAGGCAGACCTCCGGAGAGACTCTCCGAGCATGCCCCCTGGTCCACGGAGGGCACAGGCTCGAAAAGGAGCGGCGCGGCATGAGCCGGTGCGACGGCCTGGCTCGGCTGCGCGGGCTGGCCGGAAGCCCCCGGCTCCGCCATGGCAGCGGCTCCGAACCCGGTGAGGATCAGGGCACACATCAGGGCTATGAGATTCTTGGTCATCTCGAAGACTCCTTTCCAAGAGGGCCTCACGCCGGAATGACGTCACGCCTGCATATAGCTTATAGCACAATGTCGCTAAGCTTAAAAGAAGGTCCTAATCGCTCGAGGAGCCCTGCCGCAGACGCTCCAGCTCTTCCTCGAGAGCCCGGTTCCGCCGTTCCAGCTCCTCCACGCGCGCCTCGGCCTTCCGGTGTGCCTGTGCTTCCTCCCGCCGAGCCTGGATCTCTTCAGCGGCCCGAGCCTCGGCCTCCCGGCGAGCCTGGGCTTCCTCCTCCGACCACAGCAGCAGCTCTCCGGTCGCGGTCACCACGAGGCGCAGGCGCTCGCCCTCGGGCAACAGGGTCAGGCCCGTCGTCCGGCTCTCCATGAAGCCGTCGCGGCCGGGAAGGATCGACTCGTAGCGATCACCTTCCAGACGATAGCCCTGAAGCTTCGGGTCCAGGTACTCCCCATACACTCCCCTGGAACCTATTTGGAAAAGCTCAAGGCTGGAGACCGCATGGCGAAATTCCCCAACGGCTGCTTTCCGCCGGGTCTGCCATTCGTACATGCGTGAGCGACCGCACCGCCGCAGCCGGTGACCGGCGCCGCCGAGCGACACTCATCAAAGGATTTTCAAGGCTGGACGACTCCAGGAAGGGAGTGGTGCGTCCGCAAGGCGAGGAAGAGCTCCAAACTGCTTGGCGAGAAGCTGCATCCAGTCCGATTCTGCGTGTCCAAAGGAGTAAAGGACCGCGCCCAAGACGCTGCAACACTGGTCTGGGCCAAGGCGAAGGGTAGATTGGCACGGTTTTCCCCTACACCCTTCTACACTCCCCTGGAACCTATTTTGAACCTGTTTTGGCGTGCGCTCCTGCCCGGAGGAGTTACGCTGCCTTAGGCCGTGCTGTCGCACTCTCGCGTTACGAACCTCCAACAATTCCTCTAACTAACCTTCTTGTAATCAATTCATACCCCTAGAGAAGTGCCCTTCTAAACCTTTGCTTTACCCTTGCAAACTCAAGTGCTCTAACACACGCAACCCCTCCGGCTTTACACGGAATTTTCTTATTGACATCCCCAGTTCCATGCATGACAGTATCCGGTTCTCCAACCCAGTAGGTTGAAGTAGCATCACTGCCCGTCTCCTCGCCTCCAAGAACATGCCCAAGCTCGTGAGCGAGCAGAGCCTCGTTTGATAGACTTTGATCCGTAACTACAACCACCGCCCTTTCGCGGCCATGATCACTAGTCTGGCCGCCACCGCGCAAAAACACTGGCCGAACAAAGGCAATGGGTACTGCATCGCCGGAGACGATCGTCTGCTTCAAGTATTTAAAGAGGGGTCCCGCCCTTCCTTCGTATAGCTCATCGATTACATACATACTAGGAGCGACACCGAAGGGGCGCCCCCAGTTGATCTCAATTTTACATTGATACTGCCATACCTTTACTGCCCCCCCGAGTTGAAGGTCAGTGGCCTGAAACACATAGGGGGTCGACTCCTCAATCCACACCGGCTGTATATCCAATGCGTACAGTGATTCCACTTGCCTCGATGCGTCCACGGCCGGTAGATCGTGAGCGTAAAGCCGTGCCTCGCCGGTTATTACAGTGGCCGTCATCTGAAGCTTTCCTCCTACTGATACGACAGACTCAGACACAACCTCAAGGACGCCTTGAACCTGCAAGAAGGCCGCGTCAGGTAAAGGAATAGTTAATCTAAGGGCAACAGTAAGTTGGGCGGGTTGAGCAGGAGCCTTCCGGAAGTCGCCATCGCCAAGCAACTCCGGATGGGTTACTACAGGTCGATGCCAGCCCTCTATTCTACCTGACAACTCACCACCGTCATTGAAGCGTGCTAGCTTAAGTTCGCCAGCCGTACTTTCAAAATATAGCGTCTGATTCGGATCCCAGGCAAAAGCTTTGACAACTCGCGCAACACGCACCTGGTATCGATCGGCGTCGCCCTCGATCTTGACAAGACGTAGTTCTCCTACCAGATTCCCGGAGTCGCTGTCAGCCAGCCCTGAGGATAGCCTAAACTCGCTGAACAAGAATGGATATTCAGTGAAAAGGTTGCGCATTTCGCAATCCCCGCTAGAATCCAAAATTCACTGCAGAGAACCTGATCGGAATGCAATTCAGTCCGTTCCCATTCACCATCGACTTCATGGGCCGAGGGATCGGGCATCTAAGACCATCCAAGGCCACCCCTAGATCCGTGGTGTTATCCACTATCTCATAGTGCCACCTAAAGTCGTCGTCATCCGTCAAACGGTTTGGCGCCGGAGCATCTCCCCACTGAAGAGGATTCTCATCACAAAGATTCGCTACCGTCACGAAGATTGGGCCAGAGGTGGTAGAAAAACTTTTAACAAATGTACCGCCAAAGTTCCTTTGCACGATAGTTAGTGAAGCTAGATTCTCAAGCGTGATGGCAGGCCTAGGATTGAGGAATTCTCGGACCGGCTCGAAACCAGCAGTGGGTCTATATAAGTAGCTGTCGAATACCCACCTGACGTTCTCGCGCATAGCGTCCAACCTACCATGCCTCACAATCACCTGCGCAGCAACCTTAGCAGGGCTTGGTGACAGCACTGCCGCCTGAACGCTCAGGAGGTGCTGGTACTGGCTTGAAGCAATGTGATCATATGCAGCCAACCCTTCTATACGTCCCCAACTCGGTTCAGAGCCGCCGCTTTCAAACGTTGGCTCGATATATACTCTGTTGCTCTCCAGAAACCAAAGCGCCTCAAGGTCTTGTCGCCTATTTGAATCGGGGAGGTACCGTGTCATATGAATGAAGGGCGCGTGCCTCCGAAGTCGCGAAAGGCCGTCGACCGAGGATGTGCGGTCCGAAGCTGGACTCGGAATCCTCGCCCATGCCCTTGGCAAAACAACACAGAATGCATCTGGTGGGGTGGGAGGATTGTACCTAGGGACGATTCCACACAATCCAGTGACAACAATCGTAGCGCTAAATCCCATAATAGATTTCCTTTCTCTCTATTTCTTCTTCGCCGAAACGATAAGTTCAAATGCAGCCCAAGTGCTCGGGTTGCGTAGCTCTGGATCTGTGTGATGTAATAGGTGAAGCTGTGCTGCGCGAAGCGCCGACGCGGCATTCCCGGTTTCGCTAAAGCGTTGGTGAAATTCGATCAGCAGTTCCCGGCTTGAGCCATCGTCGACATTCCATAAGGTTCCCACCGCGGCTCGGGCACCGGCATCCAGAAATGAGCGAACCAGCCCCGAGATGCTTTCGGCACGGTGAGTTCGCGGAACGAAGGTGTCGCAGGCTGAAAGCACGGCGAGTTCAAGGTCTGGCAGACGCAGCTTTGCCAAATCGGCAGCGGACAGCAATGAAGTTCCCGATCGAGACGGATCCGAAGCGAGCGGCAGGAACGAACGGCTTGGATCGGTTGGATGCGCGACCGCATGGCCGGCAAAATGTAGGAGGGTCGCCTTGGGCAAAGCCTCGATCAATGCTGAAGGGGTCGCCTGTCTAGCGACTAGCAAAGTGGAGTTCGGATAAAGTCTTCGCAAAAAGTCTATTTCATCTGCGGCACCTTGAAGATCGGCAAGAGCGAACTCCTTTCGATCGAGTTGTGGAGGACCGACTAAGAGTACTTCCCTGAATGCGGAGGGCGCTAGGCGCGGTTCGGCTACCGAGCAATCATGAACCGAGTTGGCAAGCATCACCTCGTACCGGATCAAGAGTGGGCCTGAGCCGTCGGGCAAAGGCAGGGCGGAGAAGGGAACCCCGGAGAGTTCACGGTCGGGGACAAAGCACAGGCGCCCTCCTGCAGCGAGCCCCTTTGGCATAAGCAGACGCGTAAGTTCTGCTGCGGCAAAATCGGCACGAGCACCGACGCGGAGAGCATCGGCAAATCGACGAACCTGGACGGCTAGATCCTCGCGACTGATGGCGAGGCGCTCAAGTTGAAGATCGTTATTTTCAATCTGAAACCGATAGAGTGCACGGGGAGTTACAGCATAAGTAAGAATCACATTTGAAGTGGTCTCAGCTGACAGAATCGGATCTACACCATCCCGGCTACTCTCAAGAAGACGAAGCGCTCTTTGCTCTCCATCAGGCTCCTCTGCTGCGAGTTCAATTAATTCGTCGTAGATCCCCTGCCAGGTGTCACTATATAGTCGTCGATCGCCTCCTTGGCCGAGTTGTTCTCGCTGGTTCTCAAACAGCTTAACGGCAGACTCAAGGTCGTCGTGAGCTTGCAGGATACTGTTGTTTGCCTTGCGGATTCGCGCTCGTGTGAGCAGGGTTGCGGCTTCTCGCAGAACGAGCCCGTGGCTGCGAAAAAATGTCAGAGACTCCCTTATGACGGCCTCAGCCGTCTCTGGTCTACGCATCGCGGCCATCTCGGCGAGGGTAAGTTGCACATCGGCTTCGATGCGCGGAAGGAGTGGCGAGACAGGTAACTCGCTGGAGATGGCCTTGGCCTTCTCAAGATCAGCAAGAACTACGTGCGCCGGAAACCGACCCCGCCGGAATACGGCGCGGCGGAAGTGTGACTCAAGAGCTAGCAAGCGGTCTTGCCCTTCGCTGAACAAGACCACGTCTTCATTAGCGAACAGATCTGCGACTAAGGGATAACCTTCTTCGAGAGCCGCGTCTCCCGCTTCCCAGAGTAGATTATGGCTGGAGCGGTGGCGCGTCTGGCCACCGAGTACTCGAAGACCTCGATAACGATGATCCCAGGCGGCGGGGGTGTCTCCTAACTCCCGTAAGGCTTCGGCAATAAGTCCTAAAGCGGCGGCGTGGCTATCGCTTTCACGTGAGAGCAGAAAGGCTGCTGCCGCCGTCCGGTGGGCGCCGAGCGCCTCCGGCAATCGGCCAAGGCGGAATAGTCCGAGTCCCAGAGCCCACGCAGTACGACCGCAGAGAGACGGTCGACGCTTTATCTCACACCGACCGAGTAACGCCGAGAGGCGCGTCACAGCCTTCTTGTTCTGATTGTTGTGCAACTCGATAGCGCCGAGGTCGAGCCGAGCCCAGCCGGCGACTGGGCTAGCAGCCGAGGTCAGCAGCGTCAGGGCTTGGGAGAGCAAGGGCGTGGCTTTGGGATAGTCACGTTGCTGGTAGAGTCGATGGCCTCGTCCATAGAGGTCATGGGCAAGAGCCAGTTCCCTCCTATCCGGTGAGCGGCTACCTGCTACTGCGATCTTCTCTGCCGCCTCCAATGCGGTCCGATCGCCACCCAATCGCGCAAGTTCCTCGCCTAAGATCTGCCCGGCTGAGAGCCAGCGCTCGGCATCGGCATGCTGTCCGGCAAGAGTAGCCTGGCCCCAGCGCACGAGCGCCACCTCAACCGCAAACTCCCGTGCCTCTCGCGGATAGCGTCCGGCGAGATCGGCCAGAGCCCCTGCGTTGACCTCCTCCGCGGCCATCATGAGGTGTTCATTAACTGGCTCGGCGTGGGTCCCAACATGCTCGTCGATACGGGTCACATGGGCGCGGGCTTCCACAGCCCAAGGAGAGCCCGGCTCGGCATCAATGTAGCGGTCCCAGGCATGCCGGGCCAGCGTTAACAGTTGCAACTTCTCAAGCAGCAACGCTCGGTTGAAAAGTAGCCAGGGTGTCTCCGGCGCCTTCGTTAAGGCCTGTTCGAGGATCTCAAGGGCCGCGATCAGATCGGCTGGCTGATTGAGCCGGCCGGCACGCTCGGCCAGCGCGGCCGCCAAGTCGTTCGCTCGTGCAGGGTCCTCGGGGATCTGGCGGTAAGCCCTTTCAAGTTGACTGATGGCTCGCTCAAGACGGTTGGGATCGTCCGCCCACAGCAAATCGATGACACCTGTGCCCCGGGGATCTACCCTGTCAAGACTTGCTGCTCCACGCAGGGTGCTTGGACTGATTTCCACCTCCGAGGTGGCACAGTGAGCCCAGGGAACATGATCCGCCGCCACATCTACAGCCTTGCAGGGAAAGTAATGACGCCCCACCGAGAGCCGCGCTTCGATTGGCCTATACTGGCTTACTTTGTCATCGAGGCTGGGTGCTTCAAGGCGGGATGGCTTCGCCCGAATACTTAGTAGTACTCCCAAAGTGAGAGCCATCGAAGTCAGCAGGAAGGCTACGAGACCAGCGCGAGACCTTGCAGGAACCCAACTAGGGGCTCCCGGAATCAAGACCCGGCCGGACCCGCGTTCTGCGGTTCGGTTGGATGCTTTCTCGATGAATCGCACCGACCGTTCCAGAATACCTCCTCGGGGCCTGACAAGAAAAATCGAGACTTGACGAAGTGAGCATATGGACTGTATGAGGAACACGTGAAGTCTCAATCCCCAGATCATCCAGAACTCACGCCCCTGAGCTTTGGACGGACGTCTACCGCGACTTCGCACGGATGAGACGACTTAGTGGGGTATTGGCCTTCTATACCACACTACTTAAGTGGCGGCTCTCATGTCCCTGCTCCGGGTGGGGGGCCCCTTTGGACTGTGGACTTCTATACAATTGCTTCCACGTGAATGTTTAAGCGCGCTTCTATGACGCCTGCCCAAATGTTCCTCGACCACCTCCCCCACATCGACAAGGTGGTGACCTACCTCTGCCGGAAGCACCACTTCCGGAAGGAGGAGTGCGAAGACTTCCGGTCCCACGTCCACATCAAGCTCATCGAGGACGACTACGCCGTTCTGCGGAAATTCCAGGGACGGAGCAGTCTAAAGACGTATCTGACTACCGTGGTCGTCAACCTCATGAAGGACTACCAGAACCACCTCTGGGGGAAATGGCGGCCTTCGGCCGAAGCGGAACGGCTTGGTCCGACGGCGATCCTCCTTGAGCGGCTTCTGGTGCGGGACCGCTACTCTTTCGAGGAAGCTGTGCAGGTTCTGCAGGTCAACCACAAGGTGGAGATGTCCCGGCAGGATCTGGCCGAGCTGGCTGGCAGGCTCCCGACCCGGTTTACCCGACAGATGGAGGGGGAGGAGGGGCTCCGCGAGATCCCCTCCCCGGACGGCCGGGCTGACGGCGGGATCGTCGAGGACGAACGCGGGGCCGCCCGGCGGAAGGTGGCCAAGGCCCTCCCGGAAGCCCTGAAGATCCTTTCCGACGAGGACCGGCTCATCCTGGAGATGAGGATGAACGGCTTCACGATCGCGCAGATCTCCCGCACCCTGCGCCTCGACCAGAAGCAAGAGAAGCAACTTTACCGGCGTATCCCGAAGATTTACAAAGACTTGCGCGAGGAGCTCGGGCGGCTTGGCATCACGAAGGAGGACATTGACGACCTGTTCGACGACTGAGATTTCACCGGGACTTCACGCCGGGATGGGAGTAATCTCGTCCTTGCGTCCGTCCCAAAAGGGAGCAGCATAGGGTTGCATCTATAGACGCATAACAAGGTACATTTACACACGAGATGAACACCGTTACAGATACCTGCCCTTCCCTCGAAGACATCGCCGCCTTCCTGGACGGCAAGCTCTCGGAGGAGGAACGCGCCCGCGTCATCGCCCATTTGGCGGACTGCGAGTCGTGCTACTCGGTGTTTGCGGGCGCGGCGCGGTTCCAACTGGAGGAAGAGGAGGAGGAATTCCAGGAGCCCGCCGTGGCGGTGGCTGCAGAATCGGCGGTGATCCCCTTCCTCTTCCTCAAGAAGCGGATCGCTCGGTGGGCACTACCCCTTGCAGCCCTCCTCGTTCTTGGCCTCGCCACGGTCCCGCTCTACCTCCAAGCCAGTCAGATGCCGGAGATTGTTTCGGCGGAGCTCGTTGATCCGGGGTGGGAAGGACAGCCCTGGTCCGAAGGTGACACCCGGGGAGATCGCGACCTCGGAGAGGCCTACGATGCCTATGAGTTCCTCGTCGGCGGTCAACTGGTCGATCTGCACCTAACGTTGACCAGGAACGACGACCCCCAGATGGTGCTCGATGTGCTCAGCCGGATCAACAAGCACATCAACAACTTCATTGTCGCTCCCGAGGAAGCACGGTTCTACGAGCAGGCACGCGAGCATATCCTTGCCGGCAAGCCGCCCACCGACCTTTCCGAGGACGCAGCCCGACAGGAAGCCAGCCTGACCGAGTCGATGGAAGAGGTCGACTCCGCCTACCTTGCCTTCGGCAAGTGGACCGAAGCCGGACGGCTTGCTTCCCTCGCTCATCAATCCGCCTTTTTCGAGGAAGGGGACAACCGGCGATTCCTCGGCTGGCTTATCCGGAACGAAGAGGAGCAGAACCTCGACAAGGAAGTCGTCCGCGTGCTGAAGGAGATCCGCGGCGTCCTTGAGAATGGGGATCCCCAAAAGCTCCGGTATGACCCTCTGAAGGAACGGTTCGAAGCCATCCTCCGCCATTACGAGAACGAAGCCCGGGCTGGCTCCTCCCTCTGAACTGGCATCGGCGGGAATGCGGCTTCCGCAGACGATTAGGGCCTAGAAAGCCACACTGCCGAACCCGAACCTGCGGCTATTCCGCGCTATTCTGCGGTTCAGGAGCCGAACTCTGCGGCGATTTCCCCGGGCGAGCCGCAATTTCGACGCAGAGAGAGACACGCGCTGCTTTCCGGGAACCTCATTGCGCTTCCTTGCGACTCAATCAGGTCACATCGCGGCTAGCAAACCACAACGAGCCGCATCTCGACGCCTCCAAGCCGCGCAATACCTCCAATGAGACGCAACATGGCCCCATTGAGTCGCCTCTACGGCTTATTGAGCCGCAGAGTGACTCAACCGAACCGCTCGTCGTAGATTTTCAGCCGCAACTTGGCTCGACTTAGCCGCACAATGAAGTCTCGAGCCGCGAAACAGCCCCGCCCAGTCGCAACTCGGCCACACTGAGTCGCAGCTTATTTTCGAAGAGCCGCAGAGTAGCCACTCTCAGCCGCAAAGCGAACTTTCCGCGCCGCAGAGTAGACCGACTCAGTCGCAACTCAATTCTTCCCAGCCGCAGAATAGCCACACTGAGCCGCAGATCAAGGTTACCCGGTGACTGGGGCCCGCTCCGGCTCTCCCGGCGAAGATGACTACCCGATCCTCAACGTTCCAGTGCCGCAGCTTCCGGAGCGGGAGCCGCAAAGTGACGCAATCTGGTGGGCCGTACTTCAGGGCGCGGCGGCGGAGTCGCTCAGATAGAGGCCGGCGAGGCCCTCGACTTCTCTCAGGACGTGCTCTCGACGAGCTTTCAGCTCGGTCGCGAGACGTTTTCTGGTCCTCAGGAGCAGGTAGGCGCGGGCTTCGGTCCAGAAGAGCTCGCTCTGCTCGCGGAAGAGCATGGCGGCGTAGCCGGTCAGCGGGGCGGCGAGGAGGACGAGCGCTCCCAGCCAGGGGTTTTCCGTCCAGCGGGCGGCGAGGACCGCTTCCGCGATCCAGGCGAGCGGGTAGAGGAAGAGGCCTCCGAAGACTTTGTAGGTGGCGACCTGGTCGGGACTGCGGCGGACCACCCAGGCCACGGCTCGGACCAGCCAGAAGGGGACGATGTTCAGGACCGTTCCCACCACGGCCAGGGGGAGGTGGACCAGGAGGCGGAGGAGGGTCCTCAGGACGAAACGGACCACGGGGTGCGGCGGATAGACGGAGGCGACCTGGTCGTCCCTCAGGCCGGAGGCGCGGAGGAGACGGTCGTACTCGCGGACGGCCTCTTCCACCGCGTTCACCCGGTCGGGGTAGCGGCGGCAGAGGTCGTGGTAGCCCTCCACGAAGGCGCGGTGGACCTGGAAGTGGTCGGCGAGCCCCCTTCCCACAGGGACTTCCAACTCCCCGCGGCCGTAGAGCTCCGCGGCTCTCCCGATCAGCCAGGCCGCTTCCCAGGAGGGATAGTTGAGGGTGACCTCTTTCAGCCCCTGGTCCACGCGCCCGGTCAGGGAGCGCACGGCGGCGGGGTTGCCCGTGCCTCCCATCTCGACTTCCGGGGCCGGGTCGATCGGCTCCCCCACGTGGACCAGGGCGCGGGACCGGAAGCTCTCCTTGGCATCGAAGGTCAGGCCAACGGGGACGATCCTCACCCCCAGGCCGGGATGCTTGCGCTCCGCTCCCAGGACGATCCTCGCCAGGCCGGTCTTGAGCGGCTGGAGCATGGGCTCGTTGTGACTCTTGCCCTCGGGAAAGAGAGCGATGGCACCGCCCTGCATCAGGACTTCGTGGGAGCGCTCGAAGGTCTTCTCGTTCTGGGCAGTGTCCACCTCGTCCTGCCGGCGGTAGACGGGGATGACCTCCGCCCCTTCCAGGAAGGGACGGACGACCGGGTTCTTCCAGAGGGTGCTCTTGGCGAGCAGGTGCGGGAAGACGGGCAGCGCTCCCACGACGAGCACCGCATCCACCAGGCCGTTGACGTGGTTCGCGACCAGGACCATGGGATGGTCCAGCGGGAGCCGCTCCTCCCCCACCACCTCGACCCTGCGGAAGAAGATCTTCAGGACGAGCTTGGCCAATCCCTGGAGGAAGGCCCTCATTTGATCCCGTCCCCCCTCTCCCCTACCCTCTCCCCCGTGCCGGGGGAGAGGGGGCCAAATCCCTGCTCCTCGTGCCAGGACCGGGCGGCCTCGATCCCCCTCCTCTCGTTTACGAAGGACATGCCGATCAGGCCGAGGACGAAGAAGGCCGCGGTGGAGAGCATGGCCACCCTCTGCGAGCCCGCGGCCGAGGCGATGATTCCGAAGATCAGCGGGCCGATCATGTAGGCCGCTTTCCCCGAGAGGCCCCAGAAGCCGTAGAACTCGGCGCTCTTCTCCGGCGGGGCGAAGAGGCCCACCAGCGCTCTCGAGGCCGACTGGAGCGAGCCGATCCCGAAGCCGGCGAAGAGGCCCACTCCCCAGAAGAGCTGCTTGCCGGTCAGGCCCCCCGCCACCACTTCGCTCCCCTCCCCACAGAGGTACGCGCCGACGCAGACCAGAACCCAGAGCACCAGCGTGATCTGGACCGTCCGCACGGCTCCGAGCCGGTCCTGCACCCAGCCGAAGAGGAAGGCGCCGGCCGCCGAGGAGACCTGGAGGAGCAGGAAGAGGAGCGTCAGCTCCTTGAAGGTGAAGCCCAGGGTCCGCGAGGCGTAGATCCCGGCGAAGGCCACCACCGAGGAAAGGCCCGCGTAGTAGAAGAAGTAGACGGTGAGGAAGCGCACCACCTCGGAGAAGCGGCCCACGGACGCGGCCGTCGTCCTCAGCCGGGCGAACCCCGCCCGCACGTACTCCATCGCCGTCCGGTCCCCCCTCGGCGCGCGCTCTCTCAGGAAGAGGAAGGTCGGGAGCGCGGCCAGCAGGAAGAACCCCGCCGTCACCAGCCAGGCGAGGCGCAGGTTCGGGAGGTTCGACTCCGCGAAGTCGCCGGCGAGCAGCGGCTGGACCAGCAGCAGGCAGCCGAGGCCTCCAAAGTAGCCCAGCCCCCAGCCCAGGCCCGAGATCCGCCCGATGTTGGCTGACGTCGAGATTTCCGGCAGGAACGCCCCGGCCAGGTTCTCTCCGAAGGAAAACCCGAGGAAGGAGATCACCAGCAGCACCAGGCCCAGGCCGACCTGGCCCGGCTTCACGAACCAGAGGAGCGCCGTCCCGATCACGCAGGTCAGGTAGGTCGCCAGCAGGAAGAGCTTCTTGCGCCCGGAGTCGTCCGCGATCGCCCCCACGATCGGCGAGAACGAGAGCACGATCAGGTTGCTGATGGCGATCCCGACGCCCCAGAGGAAGTCCCCGCGCCCTTCCGGTGCCACCAGGCGGGTGAAGTAGACGCTGAAGGCCACGGTCACGATCACCGTGGTGTAGCTGCTGTTGGCGAAGTCGAACATCGCCCAGGCCCAGATCTCGCGCTTGGTGACCGGCGGGGGGGGCGGGTGTTTCGCGGCAGCAGGGGCGGCTGCGGGCTCAGTGATCGCTGCCATGCAGTCTCCTCAGGATTTTCAAGACGATATCTCATCCTCGTGGCATTGCTCTTGCTTTTATGTCAATCGGAGGCAATGGTGCCGTCTTTTGAGAAAAGGAGTTCCAGGATGGAGATCGATTCCCTGAGGAAGCTTTACGTGGAAGAGCTCAAAGACCTCTACAGCGCTGAGAAGCAGATCCTTCAGGCGCTTCCCAAAATGGCCAAGAAGGCCTCGAACCCTCAGCTCAAGGCCGGGTTCCAGGAGCATCTCCGGCAGACCGAGGAGCAGGTCCAGCGCCTCGAGCGCATCTTCGAGGGTCTCGGCAAGAGCCCGCGTGGCAAGAAGTGCAAGGGTATGGAGGGGCTCCTCGAAGAGGGCAAGGAGGTCATGCAGGAGGACATGGACGAGGAGACCCGCGACGCGGCCCTCATCGCCGCCGCCCAGCGCGTCGAGCACTACGAGATCGCCGGCTACGGCACGGTCCGCACCTACGCCCAGCTCCTGGGCGAGAAGGACGCCGTCAAGCTCCTGCAGCAGACCCTCGACGAGGAGGGCATGACCGACAAGAAGCTGACCGCCCTCGCCGAGGCGATCAACGTCGAGGCGATGGAGGAGGAGGAGGTCGAGGCGTAGGCCTCGCCTTCGGGCGCCGACTTTGCATGAGCGAGTCGGCACATGACTACCGAGCGCAGGGCCGGACCGGATGCGCGCACGCTCGACCGGACACTCCGGGAGTATGCGCGCGGCATCATCGGCGGCCTGCTCTTCAGTCTCCCGCTGCTCTATACGATGGAGGTCTGGTGGGCCGGGTTCATCGCCCGGCCCTCTGTCCTTCTCGTCTACCTGCTCGCCGGATTCCTCCTGCTCTTCGGGTACAACCGCTTTGCCGGGCTCCACGAGGACGCGAGTTGGGGCGAGGTCGCCTTCGAGGCCGTCGAGGAGATGGGCCTCGGGCTCCTCGTCTCGGCCGGCATCCTCTGGCTCATCGGCCAGATCGACGGCGGCATGCCGCTGTCCGAGGTCTTCGGCAAGATCGTGGTCGAAGGGGTGCCCGCGGCCATCGGCGTGTCCGTGGGCGCCGCTCAGCTCGGCGGAAATGGGAAGGGCGGGCAGGGAATGAAGGGCCGGGATGACGACGAGAGCCGGGGGCTCCCCGGCCAGGTGGTCCTCGGCATCTGCGGCGCCGTGCTGTTCGCCAGCAACGTGGCCCCGACCGAGGAGATCGTCCAGATCGCCGCCAAGTCCACCCTCTGGCGGATGCTGGGGCTCGCCCTGCTGTCGTTCGCCCTGGGCGGGATCATCCTCTTCTACAGCGACTTCACCGGCTCGAAGCCGCTTGCGCCCAAGAACGGGCTCGGAACGGTGCTGTCGCTATCGGTGATCAACTATGCCGTGGCCCTGGCCGCCTCGGCTTTCATCCTCTGGTTCTTCGGCCGGTTCGAGGGGGTCTCCCTCGCTGCTGGCCTGGCCCAGACCGTCACGCTCGGAGTTGCCAGCTCTCTCGGCGCCTCGGCGGGGAGGCTCCTGCTGCTTTCATGAGCGCCGAGAAGAGCAGGATCGCGAAGCATCCGCTGGAGTGGGCCGTGTTCGCCGTGAGCCTGGTCGTGGTGATCGCTACAGTGGGATATCTCGCCTATGAAGCGATTGCCGGGGATGACTCCCCCGCGGCGCTCTCGGTCGAGCTGGGACGTCCCGAGCCCCGGGGCGGGGCCTGGGCCGTGCCGGTGACGGTCCACAACCGCGGCGACGAGACCGCAGAGGGGGTCAAGGTGGAAGTGACGCTCGAGTCCCCCGGAGCCGCGCCCGAGACGGCGGACTTCGATATCGCGTTCGTCCCCCGCCAGTCGAAACGCGAGGGGTGGGTCACGTTCCGGAGCGACCCGTCCCGCGGGCGGCTGACCGGCCGGGCTGTCGGCTATGAGAAACCCTGACCTGTGATAGCGTCCGGCGCTTGTGACCAATAAGAACAATCATCCTAAAGAGAAGGTCTTCGGCCTGGCGCTCGGCGCGCTGGGCGTGGTCTACGGCGACATCGGCACGAGTCCTCTCTACGCTCTGCGCGAGTGCTTCGCTGTCGAAAAGCACGGGGTGGCCCTCTCCCGCGTCAATGTCCTGGGCGTGCTGTCGCTCGTCTTCTGGACCCTGATCGTCATCGTCACCGTCAAGTACCTGATCTTCGTGATGCGGGCGGACAACCGCGGGGAAGGCGGGATTCTCGCCCTGATGTCGCTCGTGCCTCCCCAGCTCCGCGACGCGCGGGGGGGGCGATGGCTCCTCATCGCCCTGGGGCTTTTCGGCGCGGCGCTGCTCTACGGAGACGGGATGATCATCCCTGCCATCTCGGTTTTGAGCGCGGTGGAAGGGCTTCATCTCGCGACACCCTTCTTCGATCCCTACGTGGTGCCCATCACCATTGCCATCCTGATCGGACTCTTCCTGATCCAGCGCCGGGGGACGGCTGGCATCGGGAAAATCTTCGGCCCGGTGATGGTGGTCTGGTTCGCCACCCTGGCCGTCTTCGGTCTGATCTGGGTCCTGCGCGATCCGGGGGTGCTCGCCGCCGTCAATCCCGGGTACGCGGTCCGGTTCTTCCTGGCCAACGGGTGGATGGCCTTCCTGGCGATGGGCTCCGTCTTCCTGGTGGTGACCGGAAGCGAGACGCTCTATGCGGACATGGGGCACTTCGGCAAGACGCCCATCCGGATGGCCTGGTTCGCGCTCGTGATGCCCGCGCTGATGTTGAACTACTTCGGGCAGGGCGCGCTGCTGCTTCACGAGCCGAAGGCCGCGGTGAACCCGTTCTATTACCTGGCGGGGGAGAACCGCTGGGCGCTCTACTACCTGGTCGGCCTGGCCACCGTGGCCACGGTGATCGCGTCCCAGGCGGTCATCTCGGGGGCCTTCTCCCTCACCCGGCAGGCGGTCCAGCTCGGCTACATGCCGCGCCTGGAGATCGTCCACACGTCCGAGGAGGAGATCGGGCAGATCTACATCCCCTCGGTGAACTGGTTCCTGATGCTCTCCACCATCGGCCTGGTCCTGGGCTTCCAGAAGTCAACAAACCTGGCGGGGGCCTACGGAGTGGCGGTCACGACCACGATGGTCATCACGACCATGCTCGCCCAGGTGGTGGCGCGCCGCCGGTGGGGTTGGAGCCCCCTGCTGGTGATCCCGGGCGCCATCTTCTTCCTGGCCATCGAGATCTCGTTCTTCGGCGCCAACATCATCAAGATCGCCGAGGGCGGCTGGCTCCCCCTGCTGGTTGGACTGGTGATCTACACCCTGCTCTCGACCTGGAAACAGGGGCGGGCGATCCTCTCGGAGCGGCTCAAGAAGGGGGCGCTGCCGTTCTCGGAGTTCATCGCCACGGTGACGCCGACCTCGCCGCCCCGGGTGCCGGGCACGGCGGTGTTCATGTCGCGCGACTCGGAGTCCACGCCCACGGCGCTCCTTCACAACATGAAGCACAACAAGGTGCTGCACGAGAAGGTCGTGCTGCTGACCGTGCTGACGGAGGAGATCCCCTCCGTCGAGGTCGAGGACCGGGTGCAGGTGGAGGACCTGGGCAAGGGCTTCTTCCGCGTCCTCGCCCACTACGGGTTTCTGCAGAACCCCGGCGTCTCGGAGGTGGTCGAGCTGACCAAGGCCAAGGGGCTCGACCTGAACGTGATGAGCACGACGTTCTTCCTCAGCCGCGAGACCCTGATCCCGAGCAAGAAGCCGGGCATGGCGCTCTGGCGGGAGAAGCTCTTCGCGCTGATGTCGAGGAACGCCCAGCGGCCCACGGACTTCTTCCGCATCCCGCCGAACCGGGTGGTCGAGCTGGGAATGCAGGTTCGATTGTAGAGGGCGGAGGCGCCCTCTCCCCCGGAACGGGGGAGAGGGATGGGGAGAGGGGGAACGGGATCAAACCCCCGGCATCGCCCTCTTCAGCGGCCTCAACAGCAACATCAGCACCACCGCCATGAAGAGCGACAGGCCTCCCAGCATGGCGAAGAAGGTGGAGTGCGGCATGTCGTCCCAGAGCACACCGACGCCGGTTAGCTTGTTGCCGATCGCCGTGGCTCCGAACCAGCCGCCCATCATGACGCCCTTCAGCCGCGAGGGGGCGACCTTCGAGACGAGCGAAAGGCCCATGGGAGAGAGCATGAGCTCGCCGAGCGTGATCACTCCATAGGCTCCGATCAGCCACATGGGAGAGACCCTGCCCGTGTCGCCGCCCGCCTTGCCGGCGAAGTACATGACGAAGTAGGCCGCCCCGGTGAGGCACATGCCGATCGCCATCTTGGTCGGCGTTGAGGGCTCCCTGCCGCGCTTGTCGAGCCAGCCCCAGAACCAGATCAGCGGGAAGGTGAGCAGGATGACCCACCCCGGGTTGATCGCGTTCGAGATGATGCCGGTGAAGTTCCAGTTGACGTTGTCGTTGGCGAAGTAGGTCCAGGTGGTCTGGTTCTGATGGAACACCATCCAGAAGACGATGACGATCAGGAAGATGACGATGAGCGCCCCGATTCGCCGGGAGTCGGGGATGGCGTCGATCGCGTTTTGGCGGCTGACGCCCGGCGGGGGCGCGTCCACCGCGGTCGCGGCGGTCGACACCGGAGCATTGACCGACGGCTTCCGGTCCGCCTGCTCCACGTAGCGTTTGAAGCGCCAGAGGATCAGGACCGAGAACACCATGCCGATGGCTCCCATGAAGAAGGCCGGGTGGAAGCCGAAGTTCCGTACCATGAGCTCGGCCACGATCGGTGCCGCCAGGGCTCCGACGTTGATGCCCATGTAGAAGATGTTGTAGGCGCGGTCCTTGAGGTGGCTCCCGTCGGGGTAGAGGTTGCCGACCATCGCCGAGACGTTCGGCTTGAAGAAGCCGTTGCCGATGACCAGGCAGGCCAGCGCGGCGAACATGACCGGCACCGAATGGACGGCGAGCAGGGCGTGGCCGGCCATGAAGAAGAAGCCGCCGATCATCACCGATTTTCGGTAGCCCAGCCATCGGTCCGCGAGGATGCCGCCGAACAGCGGGCTCGCGTAGACGAACATCTGGTACCAGGACCAGACGCTGGTGGCCTGGTCGCGGGGCCAGCCGAACCCCTGCTCGGCGCTGGTGACGTACAGGACCCACATCCCGCCCACGGTGTAGAAGCTGAAGCGCTCCCACATTTCGGTGAAGAACAGGACGTAGAGGCCTTTCGGGTGCCGGTCGGCCCCGGCGGCGTTCGCCATGTGTGCCGGCGCGCTCGTCATGCTTGTCGCCATCTAGAGGTCTCCTCTCTCAGTGCACTCCACCCATCAGTTTTCGGATCGGCCGGATCAAAGCCACGGCGAGCACGGTGAACGCCAGGCCGACGATGGTCATACGGCCGAAAAGCTGGTCGAGCGGCAGGCTTTCGAAGAAGCCCGCGGCCTGGCCGCTCAGGAAGTTGCCGCAGGCGCTGGCAAGGAACCAGACGCCCATCATCTGCCCTACCACCCGCTCCGGCGAGAGCTTGGTCATGGTGCTCAGGCCCACCGGGCTCAGGCAGAGCTCGCCCACCGTGTGGACGAAGTAGACGGTCAGCAGCCACAGAGGGCTGACCTGGGAGCCCTCGGGTCCGGAGGCCCGGGCCGCGGCGATCATGATGGCGAAGCCCACGGTGGCGAAGAACAGGCCCCAGGCGAACTTCGCCGGGCTCGAGGGCTCGCGCGAGCCGAGCCGCACCCAGAGCCAGGCGAAGAGCGGACCCAGCAGGAAGATGATGAAGAGCGAGTTCACCGACTGGAACCAGCTCGACGGGAAGTCGAAGCCCAGCAGGCTGGTGCGGGTGTTGCGCTCCGCGAACAGCGTCAGGGTCGACCCGGCCTGCTCGAATGCCGCCCAGAACAGGGTCGCGAAGACGAAGAAGAGCACGATCGCCCCGAGCCGCCGGCGCTCGACCGGCGTCCAGCCGGGCCGGGTCAGGAGGAACAGGAAGTAGGCGACGGGGAAGAGGATCAGCACCCAGCCGACGAAGTCGACGATCCCCTCCGTGGTGAGATGGATCATGCCCGCGGCCTGCAGCCCGGCCAGCGCCGCGAGGACGAGCGCGGCGGCTCCGACGGCGATCCAGAAGCTCCGGAGGTCCTTGCGGTAAGCCGCGGGGTCCCGCTCCTGCTCCGAGACGAGACCGGCCCGCCCGAGCCGCCGTCCCCCGAGGACGTACTGGACGAGGCCGAGCCCCATGCCTACGGCTGCGGCTCCGAAACCCCAGTGCCAACTGTCCTCAGGCTGGAAGCCCATGCTCCGGAGGGTGCCTTTGAAGCTCTCGCTCTGCGCCAGGTACCCGCAGACCAGGGGCGCGAGGAAGGCGCCGAGGTTGATCCCCATGTAGAAGATCGAGAACCCGGAGTCCCGGCGCTGGTCGTTCTGGGTATAGAGGGAGCCAACCATGGTGCTGATGTTCGGCTTGAGCAGCCCGGTCCCCACGACGATCAGGAACAGGCCGAGGTAGAACGCCGCCATGCTGTGGAAGGTCAGGCTCAGGTGGCCGAGGGCGATGATGATGCCGCCGATGAGCACGGCGCGGCGCTGCCCGACGAGGCGGTCCGCGATCCAGCCTCCGGGGAGAGCCGTCAGGTAGACGAGGGCCGTGTAGAGGCCGTAGAGCGGGCCGGCTGTCGCCGCGTCCCATCCCAGCCCGCCCTGGGCCACGGACGTGGTCATGAAGAGCAGGAGGATGGCCCGCATGCCGTAGTAGCTGAAGCGCTCCCACATCTCCGTGAAGAAGAGGGTGGAGAGGCCCGCGGGGTGCCCGAAGAAGCGGGTGTCGGTGGCGGCGGATGTGAGGTCTTTGGGCATGGACGGTCGCTCGAAAAAGAGTTGACGTTCGCCGGCTGCCGAGAAGCGGGCGCAGCTTACCATGCCTCCCGCCCGCTCCGATCCCGCTGGAGCCATTGCACTTACAGCAAGGGAGGTGCCAGGGAAGTCCCCTCCCCTTCCCTCCCCTGGTGCGCAGGAGAGGGCGCCTCCCTCCTGTCCTCACGGAGGGACGGAGGCGTGTCCAGGAGAGAGCAGAAGGTTTGCGCCAAACCCTGAAAACCCCTGTATTTATTGGGGTTTTACCCATGGCACCCGGCTTGCTCTATCAGTCTGGCGTACCTATCTGACCCGCGGCGGACTCGTCGCGCGGCGCTTCAAAAGGGAAGCCGGGCCCACCCCGGCTTCCCTCCCCTCCCTCCTCCCCGTACGCTATGGGTCATGAGCGATCCCGATCTGTCCTCCCTTCGCGACTCCATCGCCGAGGTCGACCGCGCCCTCCTCGAGCTGCTCCGCCGCCGCATGGAGCTGGCTTCGGAGGTCGGTCGGATCAAGGCCGAAACGGGCGCCCCGGTCGAAGTCCGGGATGTCGAGCACATTGTGCTGGACCGCGCCCGCCAGCACGCCGAGGCCTGCGGCGTCTCGGAAGAGGTCATGGCGTCGATGTTCCAGGCGATCATCCGCGGCTCGGTCGAACGGCAGTACCGGGTCGGGGTGTCGCTGCGCGAGCGGCGGGGGGAGAGGATGCTGATCGTGGGCGGCGCGGGCGGGATGGGGACCTGGTTCCGCGGCTTCCTGGAGCTCGCGGGGCACGTGGTGGACGTCGCCGATCCGGCCTTGGCGGGGCTGCCGTCGCCGCATCCACAGGGCCGATTCGGCAGCGTGGGGGAGATCGAGGACCTGGACGCCTACACCGCGATTTGGGTGACGGCGCCGCTCAATCGCATGGCGGTGGCGCTGGAGGAGCTGATCTCGCGCCGTCCCCAGGGTCCGCTCGTGGAGGTGGCGTCGATCAAGACCCCTCTTCTCGGCGCGCTCGCCCGCGCCCGGGACGAGGGGGTGAGGATCTTCGCCGTCCACCCGATGTTCGGGCCGAGCAAGTCGGTGTACGAGACGCTGACGTTCGTGCTGGCAGCTCAGGGGGACCCGATCGAGGAGAAGCGCCTCCTGGCCCCCCTGCTCACCCATCCCTATACGAAGCTGGTGGCGGTCCCCTTCCCCCACCACGACCGCCTGATGGGATGGCTCCTGGGCCTCTCCCACCTGACGAACATGCTCTTCGGCGCGGCGCTGGTGCGCTCCGGGATCGATGCCGCGGAGCTGCACGCCTGCGCTTCGACGACCTACAGCCACCAGGCCGCCACGGCGATGCGCGTGCTCTCGGAGGACCCCGACCTCTACCTGGACATCCAGTACCTGAACCCGCACCGGAACGACGTGTACGCCGCGGCAAAGGAGGCCCTCGGCCAGCTCGTGTCACTGGTGACCGAGCGCGACCGGGAGGGCCTCCGCCAGACGTTCGCGGAAGCGCGGCGGGCTCTCTCGCCGGAGGGGGACTAGCTCTTCTTCGCGGGCTTCTTTCCGCCGCCGGAGCTCGTCGCTCCCGACGCGGTGGACGTGCCGGTGCTCGCCTTGGCCGCCTTCTTCTTGGCTGCGGCCTTCTTCGCGGTCTTCACCACGGCGGCCGCCGCGGCAGCTACCACGCCGGCTGCGGCGACCCCGGCGGCGACCTTGCCCACCGTCGCCTTCTTGGAGGACTTCTTCGCTCCTCCCGAAGAAGAAGAGGATGCCGACGACTTCTTGGCCGCGGTCTTCTTGGTGCCGGACTTCTTGCTGCCGGTCGATGACTTCTTCTCAGCCATTTGTGCCTCTCCTTTTAGAGGCCCCGTCGCAAAGCGACGCACGCCGGGGCGCGGTATTCGACGACCAGACTACTGCCGGAACGCAGAGCAATACACGTGCCCGATCCGAAATCATGCTCCCTCAAGGGCTTGCTCCAGATCGGCGGTCAGATCGTCCGGATGCTCGAGGCCGATCGAAAGGCGGATCAGGTCCTGCGGGGTGCGAGACTGCGGACCCTCGCTCGTGGCCCGGTGCTCGATGAGGCTCTCGACGCCGCCGAGGGACGTGGCGCGGGTGAAGAGCCGGACGCGGGACACGGCGCGCAGAGCTGCCTCGCGGCCACCCCGGGCTCGGAAGGAGAGCATCCCTCCGAAGGCCGACATCTGCCGCTTCGCCACCTCATGCCCGGGATGGGATTCGAGCCCCGGGTAGTGGACCGCGGACACGGCAGGCGAGCCCGCGAGCATCCGGGCCACCTCCATCGCTCCGGAGCTCTGCACCGCCATCCGGCAGGCCAGGGTCCGGATGCCGCGCAGCACCAGCCAGGAGTTGAACGGCGAGGCCACCGCTCCCAGGATGTGGCGGACGTGGTCGGCCCTCTCCCACAGCTCATCCTTGCGGGCGAAGACCAGCGCTCCCCCTTGCACGTCGCTGTGGCCGCCGAAGTACTTGGTGGTGGCGTGGAGGACAACATCCACTCCCATCCCGATCGGCCGCTGGAGCGCCGGGGTGGCGAAGGTGTTGTCGAGGAGGGTGAGAGCGCCCGCCTTCTGCGCAAGCTCCACGACGGCTCGAATGTCCGTGACCTTGAGGAGCGGATTGGACGGGGACTCGATCCAGATCAGCCGGGTCTCGGGACGGCGCGCGGCTTCGACTGCCGCCAGGTCGTCCATGGCCACGGCGGTCGACGAGATCCCCCAGTCGGGCAGATGCTGTTCGGCCGCGATCCGGAACCCGTAGTAGACGTCGTCCGGGAAGATCACGTGCGAGCCCGGCGGCAGGGTCTGGAGCAGCGCGATGCCGGCTGCCATGCCGGAAGCGAAGACCAGCGCGGCCTCTCCCCCTTCCACAGAGGCGAGCGCCGCTTCGAGCTGGCGCTCGGTCGGGTTCGACTCGCGGATGTAGGTGTGGCCGCCGAGAGGGACCCCCTCAGGATCGCGGGCGAACGTGGTCGAGAGATGGATCGGCGGCGCCACCGATCCGGTCTCGGGGTCGATGGCGTGTCCAGCATGGACCGCGAGGGTCTCGAAGTTCAAGTCACCTCTTGAAGTGCACGGTCAGAGTGTAATAGACCTTGACCGGCTTCCCGTCGAGCTCGGCTGGTCGGAAGACCCAGCGGCGCACCGCTTCCAGAGTGGAGAGGTCGAGAGTCGGGTGGAGGCTCTTGCAGACCCGCAGGTTCGGGATGCAGCCCTGTTCGTCGATGATGGCCTCGACCACGACGGTCCCCTGCTGCTTCACGCCGCGGGGGTAGTCCGGAGCTTTTCCAAACAGCCTCTTGGGAGGGGCGACCGTGCGCTGTACCATAGGGACGAGATTCGGTTCAACGGTCCGCAGCGGGTCCTTGGGGCAGGCGGCCTCCTCGTAAACGACCTCCGGCGGAGCGACCGGAGCTCCGTCGGCCCTGGCCTGGCAGAAGATGATGTGCGCGTTCCGGGCAGCCAGTCCGCCGGGATCGGAGCTCATCACCTGATGAGCCATCTCCTCGGACTCGGCGTACTTCTTCTGCCGCCACAGCACCTCCGCCAGGTTCGCTCGCACCATGCCCGGTGAGGCCGGCCCGAGCTCCAGGGCCTTGCGAAACGCCGTTTCCGCCTCGGCGAAGTTCTCCGTCCCGTCGCTGGCGAGAGTGACTCCCAGCTCGTTGTACGCCTGCGCCAGAGCGTCCGGCCGGTCGAGCAGCGGGATGGCGCTCCGGGCGGCCTCGGCAGCTTTCTTTCGCTCGCCGGTGCCGTTGTAGGCGCGGGCCATACCCAGAAAACAGGGTCCGCACGGTCCGCCCGCCAGCCTCGCGGCACGCTGGAAATCGAAAAGGGCGACCGAGAACTCCCAGTTCTCCAGCCTCTGCCTTCCCTTCTCCAAGGCTTCCAGCACCTCGGGCCGCTCGTGGGAGACGGGCTCGGCCGCCGTGGCAGGGAGCACGGGCGCGCAAAGGAGCAGAGCTGCGCCGAAAGCTCTGAGATTCATTGATTCATTCTATCCTGGTCCAGACCTGCTGTTCCCGATCGTGAAGTTCACCGTAAGAGTGTAATAGACCTTGACCGGCTTTCCGTCAAGCTCGGCCGGACGGAAGACCCATCGGCGCACGGCTTCGAGCGTGGCCAGGTCCAGGGACGGGTGGACGCTCTTGCAGACCCGCAGGTTCTGGATGCAGCCCTCCTCGTCGATGATCGACTCGACCATGACAGCGCCCTGGATGTTGGTCATGCGGGCGTTGTCGTTGTACACCGGCGGGCGTCCGAACAGCTTCTCGGGAGGGGAGACCTCCTTTCCCACGTCCGGCACCCTGTCCTTCCCTTCGAAGACACGCAGGCCTTCCTTGGGGCAGGCGGCCTCCTCGTAGACGACCTCCGGCGGAGCGACCGGAGCGCCGTCGGTCCGGGCCTGGCAGAGGACGATGCGCGCGTTCAGGGAGGCCGGACCGGTGGGCTCGGCGGTCAGCGACTCGCGGGCCATGCGCTCGGCCTCCGCATACTTCTTCTGCCGCCAGAGCACGTCGGCCAGGTTGTTGCGCGCGATGTTGACAAGCCGACTGTCGGACCCGGTCTCCACCGCCTTGCGGAAGGCCTCCTCCACCTCGGCGAGGTCGGGTTTCGGGTGCGACATGAGCGCGAAGCCGAGCTGATTCCAGGCCTGGCCGATCAGCTCGGTGGTGCGGAGCTGTTCCACGGCCCTGCGGGCGACCTCGATCGCCTTCTGGGGCTTGCGCAGACCGGTGTAGGCGCGGGAGAGGCCGAGCTGGCAGGGGCCGCAGTTGCCGCCGGCCTGTTCATCGGCCCGCTGGAAGCTTTTCACAGCCTCCGCGTACTTGCCCTGCTCGAGGAGGCCCAGCCCCTCCTGCAGGGTCTCGGCCGCAGAGGGTCGGGGCTGGGGTGCCGCGGACGCCGCCGAAACGGCGGCCAGACAGACAAGAGTGATCACCTGGGTGCGGAAGAATCGCTGTCTCATGGAGCCATTCTATCCGGCCGGCGAACGGAGGCTCGTCAAGGGTAGACACTCAACTTCGCTGTCAGTTTGTAATAGACCGCCACCGGCGTACCGTCCAGGGTTGCCGGCTCGAACACCCATCCGCGGAACGACTCCCGCGCGGCCTGGTTGAAGGCTTCGGAATCGCCTTCGCAGACCCGGACGTCCCGGACGCAACCCTCCTCATCGATGACCGTGCTCACCACCGACACACCGCGCTTCGTGCTGCTGCGGACCTCCTCCGGCACCCTCGGGACCCTGCCGAAGAGCTTTTCGGGCCGGGCCACCTCCTTCCCCGCCGGGACGGAAGCGCCGCTCGCCAGCCGGATGCCCTCCTCCGGATCCCGCGGAGCGCAGCGGTCCTCGCCGGGCGAAGCCGGCTCCTGGAAAGGAACATTCAGGGCGTTCTTGGCCTGGCAGAGCACGACCCGCGCTTTGACGCGGTCCTTCTTCCTCTCAGGGCCGCTGCTCAGGGCCTGCCGCGCGAGATCGAGGGCCTCGGCATGCCGTCCCGCCTGCATCAGGGCCTCGGCTTGCTTCAAGACCTCCCGCACTTTCGGGCTGCCGGAAGGCTCGGCGGCCAGGGCCGCGCAGGAAGGCAGGAGGAACAGGACGATCCCGATTTTCCGAATGCTTTTCATGTCCTGATTTTAAACGATGGCTGCCCGGACAGAACTTTTTGCGCTCCGGGAGCGTTAGTACAAGGGAGCCCGATCGCCCCCGGCTCATCACCAATCCTGACAGGAGGTCAACCGTGAACGCATTCTCTCGACGCGCCCTCTCCCTGGGCGCCGTTGTCCTGATCCTCGCGGCAGGAGCACCCGCCGCCGCGGAAACCTGGGTGGAGCGCAGCGACGCCAACGCCCAGGTGCTCATCGACGCGCTCGCCCGCCTCAGCCCCGAGGGCGCCGGCCAGCTCGGCGTCCCCGGCCTCGATGAGGAGATCTTCGATCTCAAGCCCGGCTTCGTAGAGCGCTTCCGCGAGCTCACCCGGAAGGCCGGGGAGAACCTCCGCCAGCGGCTCGCCGCCGAGAAGGATCCCAAGGTGCGCCAGGACCTCGAGATCCTGATCCAGGCGACCGAGGACCAGCTCGAGGGCTCCCGGCTCGGCGAAAAATACACCCTCCCCTACTTCGACGTGACCTCCACCGTCTTCCAGGGTCTCCGCACATTGCTGGACGACCAGGTGGAGGCGAGCCGGCGTCCCGCGGCCCTGGTCCGCCTGCGCAAGTACACCGGCGTCGAGCCCGGCTATACCCCGATGCCTGTCCTGGCCGAGCAGTTCATCCGCTCGCGCATGAACACGCCCGGGCTCATCGGACCGGTCAAGGATGAGATCGAGAAGGACCTCCAGAACTCCGAGACCTATCTCAAGGGGATCGAGGAGCTGTTCAAGAAGTATGGGATCTCCGGGTACGAGCAGCCCTACGCGAAGCTGCGCGAGCAGGCGGCGGCCTATGAGGCGTTCGTGCGCAAGGAGATCCTGCCGCGGGCGCGCACCGACTTCCGCCAGCCCGCCGAGATCTACGCCTACAACCTGCGGACGCTCGGCGTCGACATGCCGGTCGAGGAGCTGGTGAGCCGGGCCGAGGTGGCGTTCAAGGAGATCCAGAACGAGATGCAGGCGCTGGCCCAGATGGTGGCGAAGGAGCGGGGTCTGCCATCCTCCGACTACCGCGACGTGCTTCGGGAGATGAAGAAGGCCCAGGTCACGGGCGAGGCCATCCTCCCCCTCTACCAGCAGCGCATCCGGGACATGGAGCGGATCATCCGCGAGCAGGGGATCGTGACGCTGCCGGAGCGGCCCATGAAGGTGCGCCTGGCGAGCGAGGCCGAGAGCGCGGCCACCCCGGCGCCGAACATGCGGCCGCCGCGGCTCATCGGCAACACCGGCGAGCAAGGCGAGTTCGTGCTGCCGCTGCGAATCCCCGGCAAGCAGGGGGGACAGCAGCTCGCGCTCGACGACTTCACCTACGACGCCCTGTCCTGGGCGCTGACCGCCCATGAAGGCCGGCCCGGGCACGAGCTGCAGTTCGCCTCGATCGTGGAGAAGGGGGTGTCCAAGGCGCGGGTGATCTTCTCCTTCAACAGTGTGAATGTGGAAGGCTGGGCCCTCTACGCCGAGGCCGAGGTCAAGCCCTACATGCCGCTGGAGGCGCAGCTCGCCGCCCTCCAGAGCCGGCTCATGCGCGCGGCCCGCGCCTTCCTCGATCCCGGACTCCAGGCCGGCACGATCACCCGCGAGGAGGCCACCCGGGTCCTGCGCGAGGAGGTCGGCCTCTCCGAGGGCATGGCCCTCCAGGAGGTGGAGCGCTACACCTTCCGCAGCCCCGGCCAGGCGACCTCCTACTTCTGCGGCTACACCCGCCTGATGGAGCTGCGCACCGAGGCGGAGCGCGCCCTCGGCGCGAAGTTCGACCGGCAGAAGTACCACGACTTCATCCTGGCCCAGGGCCTGCTGCCGCCCGCGCTGCTGCGCAAGGCGGTGATGGAGGAGTTCGTGCCGTCACAGGTGCAGGTGGCGCAGGCGGGGCGCTGAGGTGCGAGGGTTCCCTCTCCCCCGGCACGGGGGAGAGGGCCAGGGAGAGGGGGAACGGGATCAATTTTGCCGCGCTGCGGTATAAACTGTCTCCATGCGGCTTACCTCAAGCCGGAAGGAGGCAGCAGCGTGAGCACCGACGGCAGCACCAAGCCGAGAACGATCTTCATCACCGGGGCCGCGTCCGGAATCGGACGGGAGACGGCCCTTCTCTTCTCCCAGCGCGGCTGGCGGGTCGGCGCCGTGGACATCGACGAGGCTGGCTTGGCCCGGCTGGCCTCGGAGATCGGCCAGACCGAAGAGACTCGGTGCTGGACCGGCCGGCTGGACGTGCGCGACTACGCCGCCTGGCAGGAGCGCATCCGCGAGTTCGGGGCCTGGAGCGCCTGGCACCTGGACGTCCTCTTCAACTGCGCCGGCATCATGCGCATGGGTCCCTTCGCCGAGACCCCTATCCAGGAGCATGTGCGGACCGTGGAGGTCAACGTCATCGGCGTGCTGAACGGCATCCACGCCTCCCTGGAGTTGCTCCGGGCCACCAAGGACTCCCACGTGGTGACCATGGGCTCGGCCTCGGGGATCTACGGAGTGCCCGATCTCGCCACCTACTCCGCGTCCAAGTTCTTCGTGCGCGGGCTCACCGAGGCCCTGAACGTGGAGCTGGAGCGCGACGGCATCACCGTGACCGACCTGATGCCGCTCTACGTGGACACCCCCATGGTGCGGAGCCAGACCTACCGCGCCGGCAGTCTGGAGACCTTCGGTGCCAAATTGACGCCGCAGGAGATCGCCCAACTCGTCTGGGACGCCGCTCACGGACAGAAGGTGCACTGGGTGCCGGGCGCCCTTCTCAAGACCCTGAACTATCTGGGCGGAGCCCTGCCGTTCGTCTCCCGGCCGACCATGAAGCTGGTGGACCGGCGCAAAGGGCATTGACGGCAGGGATGGCATTGCTCTTGCTCTAGAAAGCAAGTCCTACATGAAGCGGGGCGTACCGCTCCGTTTTGTCGTCGACAACTTGTCGCACATCCAGGAGGACGACTCGATGAGCAAGAAGACATCCACCCTCACCACCTTCGCCGCCGCGGGCCTGCTCGCGCTGGCTCCCGCCTTCGCCCAGAGCCAGGGCACTACCCCGGCCCCGGGCTCGCACGCGGACCATACCGGCCATGAGCATGCGGGCCAAGACAGCAAGGCCCACGGCGCCACTCAGCTCGGCAGCCAGGACGAGAAGTTCTTCCACGAGGCGGCCTCGGGCGGCATGCTGGAAGTGGAGCTCGGACGCCTGGCGGCCGAGCAGGGGTCCAGCGCCGAGGTCAAGGCCTTCGGCCAGCGCATGGTCGCCGACCATGGCAAGGCGAACCAGCAGCTCCTGCAGATCGCCGCGGCCAAGGGGATGACGGCTCCCAAGGACATGATGCCGGAGCACAAGCAGCACCGCGACCAGCTCTCCCGCCTCACCGGCGCGGAGTTCGACCGCATGTATCTGCAGCACATGGTCAAGGAGCACAAGAAGGACGTCTCCGGCTTCGAGAAGCAGGCGGAGAAGGGTGCCGATCCGGCTCTGCGCTCCTTCGCTCAGGAGACCCTGCCCACGCTGCGCGAGCACCTGACCCTGGTCCAGAACCTGGCCGGCAAGAAGAGCGGCTCGTAACTTATCCCAATGGGCGGCCCGCCCAGGGCCGCCCGGATTCCCCTTAGAATCCCCGGGATGCTCGACCGCGTCCCCCGTACCCGCCAAGCCCTGGAAGAGGGTATCCGCGACCGGCTCCACCTGGGCTCCCAGCTCTACGTCTCCCGAAGTGGCGAGGTCATGGCCGATGGAGCCATGGGCGAGGACCGTCCGGGCGTGCCCCTGACCCGGGACCACCTCATGCTCTGGCTCTCCTCCACCAAGCCGGTGGCCGCGGTCGCCCTGGCGCAGCTCTGGGAGCGCGGCCGGCTCGAGCTGGACGACCCGGTGGCCCGGCACATCCCGGAGTTCGCGGCCAATGGCAAGGAACGGATCACCCTCCGCCACCTCCTCACCCATACCGCGGGCATCCGGATGCTCGACACGGGCTGGCCCCGCGATCCCTGGGACGTGATCGTCGCCCGGATCTGCGCCATGAAGCCCGAGCCGCGCTGGGTGCCCGGCGAGAAGGCCGGCTATCACCAGGCGTCGAGCTGGTTCATCCTCGGCGAGGTGGTCCGCCGCGTGGACGGCCGTCCCTTCGACCGCTACGTCCGGGAGGAGGTCTTCGAGCCGCTGGGGATGGTCGACTCCTGGGTGGGGATGCCCCGCGACCGGTATCTTTCCTACAAGAAAGCAGGGCGGATCGGAGCCATGTGGAACACGGAGAAAGCCGGGCCGGAGCCACATGTCTGGGATACGGAGGAGCGGTGCGTGACCGTCCAGCCCGGCGGCAACGGCTACGGCCCCATGCGCGAGCTCGGCCGCTTCTACGAGATGCTCCTCGCCCACGGGATGGAAGTCATCTCCCCCCAGTCCGTCGAGGCCCTCACTGCCCGCCACCGGGTGGGGATGATGGACAGCACCTTCAAGCACGTGCTCGACTGGGGGCTCGGCTTCATCGCCAACTCGGCCCTCTACGGCGCGGAGACCGCCCCTTATGCTTACGGCCATCACGCCTCGCGCCGCGCCTTTGGCCACAGCGGCTTCCGCTCCTCGGTGGCCTTCGCCGATCCCGAGCACGGCCTCGCCGTCGCCCTGGTCTTCAACGGCACCCCCTCCAACGCCGCGCACGAGCGGCGGATCCGCGCCGTGCTCGACGCGCTCTACGAGGACCTGGGGCTGGTTCCGGATTGAAGCGGGCCGGGTCCCTCGACAGGAACCCGGCTGGATCAGGTTACTTCAGGCTCTGGAGGAAGCAGGAGAGGTCCTGGGGCTTGGAGCTGGAGCCTGCGCCGCCGCCGCCGCACTCGCCGGTGGCCTTGAGGGAGACGCCGGCCTGCTGCCGCATGCAGTCATTGCCGTAGGTCTGGTTGTCACAACCGCACACCGGGTCGAATTGCTGGGTACAGGCTTCCGGCTTTACCACGCAGGTGCCGGTGGCGCCGGAATTCTTCTTCGGGCAGGTGCCGGCCGCGAACTCGCAGAACTCGTTGGACGCGCACTGATTATCCCGGGTACAGCTCGTCTGCGCCTCGGCGGGCTGGGCGAGACCGATCGACAGGGCCAGGACGAGTCCCAGGAAGACATGGATGTAGGCTCTCTGATGCATGACTGACCTCCTTGGGTTCGTTTTCAGGGTCGGGCTGCCCACGCGGCAGCCTCCATAGATAAAGTCGAATAAGTGCAAAGCACGTGCCTCAGCGGAACAACCAGCTCACGGCCTGCCAGATCCACCAGATCCCGACCAGGCGGAAGACCCAGAGGAGGTTGCGGACTCCCAGGAGGAAGAAGTTGTGGACCGGGAAGGGGACGGCCGCGGGCGAGCGCGCCGGGGCGGCGAGGTAGCCGAAGGCCGCCACGTTGACCGTGATCCCGACGGCCAGCTTGAACAGGACGGTGGCTTCCTCGACCGGCGCCTCCTGGCCGAAGGCCTCCCCGGCGAGGGCTGCCAGGAGGAGCAGGAGGGGGAGGAAGATCCCCAGGCGGAGGGGCCACCGGAACGCCTGAAGGAAGGTGAAGTACTTCGCCGCGGGCGAGCAGTGCCCTGGGCAGCACCGGGCCTGGATCGTCCGCTCGCCCGAGCGCAGCTCCAGGGTCTCCCCTCCCTCGGGGGGCAGGACCCGGTTGCACCACGCGCACTTCAGCGGCAGCACCCGCTCCATGTACGGCCGGGCGAGGAGACGGTGCCCCATCATCAGGACGACGCCCGCGATCAGGCTGATCCCGATCGGCTCGGGGTGGCGGACGAAGAGGAACAGCACCAGCGGGATGAAGAGGAAGAGCAGGACGCCGGTCGCCTGGACTTTCAAGGAGTACACGGCGGCGAATTATGGCACGGGGACGCTCTGTACCCGGCGGGTATGGCCTCGTCCCCACAGGGGGAGCTTCGTGCGCGCAGGGGACAGCCTGTCCGCGCAAGGTATGGCCTCTACCCGCCGCGGGCGGCCTGTACGGGAAGGGTACAGCCCTCTACCCTCCGCGGACGCGCCGTATCCTGCCCGTGTGCCTCATAATCGGCGGGACCGGCTGCTACCCGCCGGGTATGGCCCTCTACCCTGCGCGTACGCGATCCAACCGGAGATTGCGGGTTCTCCCCGAGGGTTGTGAGCCGCCCCCGGCGCGTGCGCTCTGTACGCGCCGGGGGCGGCTCACAACCTATGGGGACGTGCGGCGCGGTGAAAGATAAACAGGAGCGGAACTGTTCCTGGCTCGCGGCTTGCATTTCAAGAACTGCGAACCAAGGGCTCTGTGACCTTCAGGGAGATGACTGTTTCGCGCTTGGCGATGTCCATCAGAGGGGAGACGGGAGGAGCGCCGGCCGTGCCGGGCTTCGAGGAGGTCTCCAGGGAGTTCCCCACGGTCGGGTTGAAGCTGGGAGAGATGGAAAACCTCCCTCCCCTCTCCCTGACGGCCGAGGAGTGGGAGTCCCCCCGCTTCCCCTTTTACGAGCTCGACGACCGGATGGACCGCCTCGCCCCGGATCTCATTCACATCGCCGCGGAGCGCGGACGCCTGCCGGGCATGGCCCTGGAGGTCCTCACCCGCTGCCAGCGGCTGGTCGGACGGCGCAACCACGCGTCCTCGTCCCCGCTCTTCGACAGGGTGCTGGAGCACCACCGCGCCCTCCACGACTTGGACAAGCCCCTGGTCCGAGCCGACCATGCCCACGCCCTGGACGTCTGGCAATGGACGATCCGACTTGATCCCAGCGCGGGCCTGGCCGTCCAGCTCGCTGCTCTCTTCCATGACGTCGAGCGCCTGGTCTCGGAGGCCGATGCCCGCGTCGAGCACCAGGCAAATGACTACCAGGGGTTCAAGGACGAGCACGCCCGGCGCGGTGCCGAGATGGCGGACGGCGCCCTGGCTTCGGCCGGAGTGGACGCGGCCACCCGGGTACGGGTGACCCGGCTCATCGCGGGACACGAGCGGTCTCCGGACCCGGACGATCCGGACGCGGCGGACCTGGCCCTGCTCAACGACGCGGACGCCCTCTCGTTCTTCTCCCTCAACAGTCCAGGCTACGTGGACTGGTTCGGCCCCGAGGCGGCGCGGCGCAAGGTCGCCTGGACCCTGGCGCGGCTCCGCCCCGAAGCGCGACGCCGTCTGGAAGGAGTCCGCCTGCGGCCGGACGTGGCGGAGATGCTGGCATGAAGATCGTCATCTTCGGCCTGACGGTCACCTCCTCCTGGGGCAACGGGCACGCCACCCTCTGGCGGGGTCTCCTGCAAGCCCTCGCCCGCATGGGCCACCGCGCCGTCTTCTTCGAGAGGGACGTCCCCTACTATGCGTTCCACCGCGACCTGCGCGAGCTGCCCGGAACCGGCATCGTCCTCTATCCGGGATGGACGGAGGTACTCCCCCGGGCGCGGCAGGAGGTGGCGGACGCCGACGTGGCCATGGTCACCTCCTATTGCCCGGACGGCGTGGCAGCGAGCGACCTGGTCTTCTCCGAACACAGGGGAACCTCGGTCTTCTATGACCTGGACACCCCCATCACCCTGGAGAGGCTGGCGGCGGGCCAGGAGGTTCCCTACCTCCCCCCCGGGGGGCTCGCCGGGTTCGACCTGGTCCTCAGCTACACGGGCGGCGCGGCCCTGACCGCCCTGCGCGAGCGGCTCGGAGCGCGGCGCGTAGCTCCGCTCTATGGCAGCGTCGACCCCGAGGCCCACCGGCCGGGCGAGCCGAACCCCGACTATCAGGCCGACCTCTCCTACCTGGGCACCTACGCCGCCGACCGCCAGGAAGCCCTCGACCGTCTCTTCCTGGAAGCGGCCCGTCGCCTGCCGGACAAGCGCTTCGTCATCGCCGGCGCCCAATATCCCGAGGACTTCCCCTGGGGGCCGAACATCTGGTTCGTCCGCCACCTGCCGCCGGCCGACCATCCGGCCTTCTACGGCTCCTCGCCCCTGACCCTGAACGTGACCCGGGCGGCCATGGCGCGGATGGGCTGGTGCCCGTCGGGCCGGTTGTTCGAGGCCGCGGCGTGCGGCACCGCCTGCCTCTCGGACACCTGGGCGGGACTGGCAGACTTCTTCGAGCCGGGCCGAGAGATCCTGACCGCGGAGACCCCCGAGGAGGCCATCGAGGCCCTGACCCTCCCCAAGGAGGAGATCGCCCGGATCGGCCGGGCGGCGCGGGAGCGGGCTCTCGCGGAGCACACGGCCGGGCACCGGGCGAGACAGCTCGTGGAGATGCTGGACGCTCCGGGAGCCCAAAGCGAGTCGGCGGCATGAGCATCTGGGGAATCGTCCCGGCCGCGGGCCTGGGGAGCCGGATCCAGCCGCTGGCCTTCTCCAAGGAGCTCCTGCCCGTGGGATGCCGCGTCGATCATGGCGTCGAGCGCCCGCGGGCCGTTTCCGAGTACCTGATCGAGCGGATGATCCTGGCCGGCGCGGAGAAGGTCTGCATCGTCATCTCGCCGGGCAAATCGGACATCATCGAGTACTACGGTGGAAGTATCCCCAGTCAAGCGGGTCCCGCTTCGGTCTGCTACGTGGTGCAGCAGCACGCGCGCGGGCTCTGCGACGCCCTGTTCCGGGCACTGCCCCTCCTCGCGCCGGGCGACGAGGTCCTGATCGGGCTGCCGGACACGGTCTGGTTCCCCGAGGACGGGCTCGGACGGCTCGACCGCGACCGGCTCTCCTTCCTTCTCTTCCCCGTGCAGCAGCCGGAGCTGTTCGATGCCGTGGTGACGGACGGCGACGGGCAGGTCGTGGAGATCCAGGTCAAGCGCCAGGACGCCTCCAGCCGCTGGGTCTGGGGGGCCTTCCGCATGCCCGCTTCGGTCCTCAAGGACCTGAACGCCCTGTGGCACGAGCGCGGAGAGAGCGACGTCTACGTGGGCACGCTGGTCAACGCCTGGCTGGCCCGGGGAGGCGAGGCGCGGGGGGTGAAGGCGGGCGAGGCCTACGTGGACGTGGGCACCCTCCACGGCTACCGCGAGGCCATCCAGCTCCTGGAGTCCCGCGAGACGACACTGTCAGAGAGGTGACCTTGATCGAAGCCGTCAAGATCTGGAACGAGCCGAACAACATGTCCCACTGGGACTTCGAGATCGACCCCGGGTGGAGCCTCTTCGCCCGGATGGCCACGCTCGCCGGCGACGCCATCGCGGCCGAGCGCCCCGGGCTCCCCCGGGTCCTCGGCGGGATCTCGCCCATCGATCCCAGGTTCATGCAGAACATGAAGGACCAGGGGGTCCTCGACCACGTGGACGCCATCGCCGTCCACGGGTTCCCCCTGGACTGGAACCACTGGCAGATCCACGAGTGGCCGGATCGTCTGGCCGAGATCCAGGCACTGACCCACCTGCCGGTCTGGGTGACGGAGGTCGGGGTCTCCACGTTCGGTGCCGAGGAGGTCCAGGAGTTCGGATTGAAACGGACCGCCGAGCTCCTCATGGGCAGGGCGCCGCGCATCCACTGGTACAGCCTCTACGACCTGCCCAAGGCCTGGCCGGCCACGACCCGGCACCGGGAGGCCGAGGGGTCGTCCTACTACCGGCACTTCTACCTGGGGCTGATCAAGGAGGACGGCACCCCCAAGCTGGCGCTCAAGCGCTTTTCGGACTACACGCCGGAGCTCGGCATGTGCCAGTGGTTCCACTTCGAGGATCACCGGCTGGACGACGCGGTCCGCTGGTTGAAGAAGCTGGGGGTGCGCCACCTCCGGACCGGGCTCTCGTGGGCCGACAGCTTCCGGCCGGACGCCGAGGCCTGGTTCGACCGCCAGATGAAGGCGCTGGAGGGCTTCGACGTCACCCTGACGTACTGCTTCACCCCGGAGCACTGCGGGGTGCGCCCCCACCACACGAGCCCGCCGAAGTGTGTCGAGGAGTTCGCCGACTTCTGCGCCCGGATGACCCGGCGCTACGCCTAATCCGCCTGGTAGTAGTCGAGGCCCAGGTGCGTGATCTGCTCTTCGCCGCGCAGGTAGCGCAGCGTGTTCTTGAGCTTCATGAGCTGGATGAAGAGGTCGTGCTCCGGGTAGAGCTCGGGCAGGGTCATCGGGCTCTTGAAGTAGAACGAGAGCCACTCCTGGATGCCGTGCATGCCCGCGCGGCGGGCGAGGTCCAGGAAGAGGGCCAGGTCGAGCACCAGCGGCGCGGCCAGGATGCTGTCCCGGCAGAGGAAGTCGATCTTGATCTGCATCGGGTAGCCGAGCCAGCCGAAGATGTCGAGGTTGTCCCACCCCTCCTTGTTGTCCCCCCGCGGCGGGTAATAGTTGATCCGCACCTGGTGGTGGAAGCCTTCGTAGAGGTCGGGGTAGAGGTGCGGCTGGAAGATGTGCTCCAGGACCGACAGCTTGCTCTGCTCCTTGGTCTTGAAATTGTCCGGGTCGTCGAGCACCTCGCCGTCCCGGTTGCCCAGGATGTTCGTGGAGAACCACCCCGAGAGCCCGAGGAGCCGCGCCTTGAGGCCGGGGGCGAGAATGGTTTTCATCAAGGTCTGCCCGGTCTTGAAATCTTTACCGCAGACCGGAACCCGGTTCCGGGCGGCGAGCTCCAGCAGGGCCGGGACGTCGAGGGTCAGGTTCGGAGCGCCGTTCGCGAAAGGGATCCCAAGAGAGAGAGCTGCGTACGCGTAGACCATGCTGGAGGGGATGTCCACGCCGTCGTTCTTCATGGCGTGCTCCAGTTGCTCCAGCGACCGGTGGGGCTCCTCGATCTTCATGTGGATCTCGGTGCTGCCGCACCAGACCATGACCATGCGGTCGACGCCGTTCTCCTCCTGGAAGCGCCGGATCTCCTCCATGAGCTGCAGGGCGAGGTCCCACTTGGTCGCCCCTTCCTTGACGTGGGTGCCGTGGAGCCGCTTCACGAAGCGGGGATCGAACACCCCTTTCATGGGGCGGACGGCCTCCAGCTCGGGCCGGACCTTCTCCAGCAGGTCGCGCTCCAGCACGCCGGCTTCCAGGGCGGCCTCGTAGGCGTTGTCCGGAAAGATGTCCCAGGCGCCGAAGACCAGGTCGTCGAGCTGGGCCAGGGGAACGAATCCGTTGATCTTCGGCACGCGGTTGTCCGTGCGCTTGCCCAGGCGGACGGTGCCCATTTGAGTCAGGGACCCAATGGGCTTGCCCAGGCCGCGCTTGACCGCCTCGACCCCCGCGATCACGGTCGTGCTGACCGCGCCCAGGCCGACCAGCAGCACACCCAGCTTCCCCTTCGGCTCCTGGATCTGGATTCCCGTCCGGCTCATATACCTTCTACAAAGCTGCAACTCACGTGCCATCAATCGGGTACACTGAGCCGCAATGAGCGACGACCGGCCCATCGTCTGCGTGGACCTCAACGGGGTGCTGGATGCCTACACCGGGTGGAAGAGCCCGGAGCACTGGGACGCGCCGGTGCCCGGGGCCGAGGAGTTCCTCCGGTCCCTTGGCGAGCACGGATTCCGCGTCGTGGTCTTCACCACCCGGTGGGGAGACGATGCCCGCGCCTGGCTGGAGGAGCACGGGCTCCTGCGCTGGGTTTCCGAGGTCACGGACCGCAAGCCCGCCGCCCACGTCTTCGTGGACGACCGGGCGGTCTGCTTCCGCGGGGACTTCAGGGCGACTCTGGAGGAAGTGCTGCGGTTCCGGGCGCACTGGGAGGAGTAGGCGTCGCGGCTTCCAGGAGCGCCCGGTGGCGCGCCTCCTCCTCCCGCTTTCCCCAGCCCGCATAGAGATCGACGAGCCCCGCCAGCGCCTTCCGCGTCGGCTCCGCCTGCGCTCCCCGCGCGGCGCTCAGACGCGGGTAGCTCGCCACGAGGAGCCTCTCGGCCTCCTCGTACCTGCCCTGCCCCGCGAGAGCCATGCCGAGGATGCTCTCATTGAGGGCGATCCGCCAGTGGCGCTCCGGGAAGCTCTGCCGCAGGATTGCGAGCGCCTCCAGGGCCTTGGCCTCGGCCCGGCCGTGCTCGCCGCGCGCGTTCAGCAGCTCCGCCACCTTGTAGAGCGTGAAGGCCACGCTGGGATGCCGCTCCCCGAAGCGCTTGCGCTTGATGGCGAGCGCCTCCTCGTAGCAGGCCTCGGCCTCCCCATGGCGCCCCTGGCTCGCGAGCCAGAGCCCCTTGTTGCCCAGGACCCCGGCGACCTCCGTGTGCTCGTTCCCTCCGATCCTGCGCCAGATGGCAATCGACTGGTCGAAGAGCTCCTCGACCTTCTGGTCCCGGCCCAGGTACTGCTGCAGGATCGCCAGGTCGTTGAGCGCCAGGGCGCGCTCCGTCTCGTCCTCGAGGCCGCCGGTCTCGTGGAGAGAGAGGACCCGGCGGAACAGGGCCTCGGCCTCGTCGAACCGGCCCTGCTCGAGCTTGACCGACGCCATCTGGCGCAGGGTCTCGGCCTGGACCGGATCGTCCTCCCGGGAGAGCTGGCGATGGATCGCCAGGGCCTGTCCGAGGAGGACTTCGCCATCGCCGAGACGCCCTTGCATGACGAGCGCATGGCTGAGGTCCTGGAGACTGCCGGCGACCGCCAGGCTGCGTTCGCCATGGAGCCGCCGCCGGATCTCGAGAGCTTGGCGCTGCAAGCGCGCGGCGGGACCGAAGAGCCCCAGCTTGAGGTAGGCGCGACCCATCGTCTGCATCAGCGTCGCCCGGACCTCGGGCTGGCCCGCGAGCTCCGTCTCGATCCGCAGGGCGCCCTGGTCCAGGAGCTCGCGCGCGGTGACGGTCTCTCCGACAGAGGCATCCGGATCCGCGACCTGGAAGAGGCCGACCAGGAAGTCGGACACCCGGCGGGCGGCCTCGGCCTCCTGGTTGGCGCGGGCCGCCTCGCGGGCCGTGCGGCGCACCTGCAGCGCCATGGCCGCGACGAAGATCAGGACCAGGGAGGCGAAGGTCGCCAGCAGGCGCCGGCGCGCCCGGAAACGGATCAGCGCGAGCCTGTTCTCCTCGGCCTCGCGCTCCGCCCGCAGAGCATCGGCGAGCGACTGCCGCCGCGGCTCCAGCCGGCGCAGGCGGTCGGCCACCTCGGAGGCGCTCTGCAGACGCTTCTGGGGGTCGCCATCGACGGCCGCGGCGATGTCCCCGCGGAGGAGCTCGTCCCCAATCTCCCGCTCCCAGCCCGGAGCCAGGGCCCGCGACAGGTCGCCCACGGTGAGTTGGAAAAACAGGACGCCCAGGGCATAGATGTCGGACTGGATGGTCGGAGGCTTGCCTTCGAGCAGCTCCGGGGCGAGGTAGAGACGGGTCCCCCCGCCCGGGCTGTTGTCGGAGCCGGGGAGCACCTCGGTAAAGCCGGCCAGCGTGATCCCGCGCGCGTGGACCCGCTCGGGATCGGTCAGCAGGCCGATGCCGAAATCCGTGAGGCGGGCTCGGAGGGCGCCCTCGCGATCGGTGCTGATGAGGACGTTGCTCGGCTTGATGTCCTTGTGCAGCACCCCCACCGAGTGCGCGGCGGCCAGGGCCGTGGCCACCTGCGCCACGATCTCGAGCCGGCTCTCCAGCGACAGGCGGGCCGAGCCCCCCTGCTCTTCGATCCAGGCTCCCAGGTCCGTCCCGCTGTATTCCAATTCGAGGAAGAACGGGGCCTCCTTGAAGTTCCAGTCGAGGACGCGGCCGATGTCGTCGCGCTCGCCGAGCGTGTCCCGCAGGATGCGGAAAAGGGTCACCTCGCGCATCAGGGCGCGCAGGCGGAGGGCGTCGTAGCAGAACTTGAAGACCCTGTGGTCCGCCGTCTTCTCGTGCCGCGCGAGCCAGACCTCGCCGAACCCGCCCTCGCCGAGCTTGCGCTCCAGCCGCCAGTTGTGCCGCCAGGGGACTTCCAGGCCGGCCGCCGGCCGCCAGCCGAGCGTCGCCTCCTCCCCCGCGGGAACGGCGCGGCGGGCCTTGGCCGTGTCCGATGGCGCACCGAGAGGGGCGAAGCCCGGCATCCCCACCTCGAAGACCTCGGCCGGCTCCCCGATGCCCTGAAAGAGGTAGGGACCGTGCGCCAGCCAATGGGGCCTCGCGCCGGACGCGCCGGAGAGGTCCCCCGCGGCCGACCGGCGGGCGAGGTCGAATGCCGCGTGGGTCAGGAGAGTCTGGCGCGGGCCGGCCAGCGAGGCGAGGCGGGCCACGGTGTGCTTCGCGAGGCCCTCCACCTCCAGGGGCTTCGCGCCCTGGGCGATCTCCTCGGGAGCGTTCTCGCGCACGAAGACCTCGCCGAGGTGGATCCCGGCACGGGCGCCCAGCCGCACCCGCAGCCGCTCGCCGAGGTCGGCGACCTCCCGGTGGTAGGCCAGGGCGTAGGAGACGGCCTGGATCGGCCGCGGGAACAGCAGCAGGAAGCCATCGGTCTTGTCGATCTCGCGCCCCTCGAACCGGGACAGCAGCGACCGCGCCACGTGGTCGTGGGACGCCAGGACCTTCTGGGCCCGCTCGTCGCCCAGCTCCACGATCAGCCGGGTGCTGTCCACCAGGTCGATCAGCAGGAGCGTCGTGACCGTCGCGACGGCCCCGCTCGGCGGCACGGAGCCCGGAAAGGGGAGGACGGTTCCGCTCAATCGCATCGATCCGATTCGCACATCCAGTCTTTCACCGGGACAGGACCATTGTACCTCCCGCTTGACAAACACCGGGTTGCGCTCTCAAAATCTATTTCTTCGCATTTGAAGCGCAACGAGGGGGGCTGGCCGATGGATGCCGTCGTGCGGACAGAGCTTGCCTGGAACCGTGGCCTCGACCTTGCCACGCTGCGGAAAGCCCTCGCCCGGTCCGGACCCCGGATGATCGCGGCAAGCCACCGCGCCGGCCTCTTCGAGCACCCCTGCATAGGTTCCCGGGCCGCGCTCGGCCCGGGCTTCCACATCTCCCTGACCGCCGGCACGGAAGATCTGCCGGTCCTCCTCGGCAAGCAGCTCCGCCGCGCAGGCGTCGAGGACCTCCGGCTGCGGGAGGCGATCGCCCACGAGGCATCGCACCTCGCCAGGATCTTTTCGGCCCTTGCCGACGACCCCTACCCGCGTCTCGAGCTGTCGCTCTCGGGCAGTCCGGGAGATGGCAGGCTGCCCGCAGATACCCGGCTGGCGCTGGTCTGGCCGCTGCCCTTGCCCGGGGAAGGCGAGCCCCTGCCGGGATCGCGGGTCGCTGCGCGGCTCCCGGAAGGGGTCCGCTCGCCGGAGCCGCTGCCCGACGTGGCCCCCGGCTCCATCCTGGTCCTCCGGCTGGAACCGGGCCCCACCTCCGGAAGGATGGACGAGGCTCCCGGGCCCCCGCGGCTCGTGCTCTGGCTGGCGAGCCCCAGGCTCCCGGACCCCCGTCCCGCCGGGGACGGCTGGGACTGGTCGCGCCTCTCCCGGCAGGGCGCTGCCGACGTCCTCCTGGTGAGCATGCCCTTCGGGCCTCCCGACCAGCCGTCGCTCGCCCTGAGCCTGCTCAAGGGCACGCTCCCCCCCGGGACGGCCGAGGTCCTCTACTTCACCCTACCCTTCGCGCGGCGGATCGGCAGGCCGCTCTATACCTGGATCGCCGAGTTCGAGCCCTACATGACCGCGCTCGTGGGCGAGTGGCTGTTCCGCCACGTCCTCTTCCCCGAAGCACCCGGGGAGCCGAGCCGCTATCTCCGCGAGGTGCTCCGGGAGCGCACGTCGCGCTGGCTCGCGGATGATCTCGCGGATAATGGGGACGAGCCCTGCTTCCTCACCCTGATGCCGGACGATCTGATCGACGAGATCGTCCAGGTGCGCGCGCTGGCCGAGGGCTTCGTCGACCATTGCGTCGAGGAGGTCCTGGCCCGCCGGCCGCGGGTCGTCGGCCTGACCAGCGTCTTCCAGCAGCACGCCGCGTCGCTCGCGCTGGCGCGCCGGCTCAAGGAGCGGGCACCGGAGATCGCCGTCGTCTTCGGCGGCTCGAACTGCGAAGGGGTGATGGGCATTGCCACGGCGCGCAACTTCCCCTTCCTCGATGCCGTGGTCTGCGGCGAAGGCGAGGTCGTGTTCCCGCGGCTCGTCGAGCGCCTGCTCGCCGGCGGTCCGGTCGACGGCCTGCAGGGGGTCTACACCTCCGCTTCGCCAGAGGTGGCCGCGCGGGTGCAGCACCCCGTGGACGCGCCGTCCCCCCGGCATCTCGACGACCTGCCCTACCCTGCCTTCGAGGACTTCTTCCGCCAGTTCGACGAGCTCGGGCTCGCGGCACTCTACCCGCCGCGCCTGCTCCTGGAGACCTCCCGCGGCTGCTGGTGGGGCGAGAAGGCGCACTGTACCTTCTGCGGCCTCAACGGCACGGGCATGGCCTTCCGCAGCAAGTCTCCGGACCGCGCCCTGGCCGAGCTCACGGAGGTGGCCCGGCGGTACCCGGGCCTGTTCATCAGCACGGCCGACAACATCCTGGACCGGGGCTACTTCCACACCTTCCTGCCGCGGCTGGCGGAGGCGGGCCTCGGTCTCCAGCTCTTCTACGAGGTCAAGGCCAACCTCAGGAAAGAGGAGATCCGCGCGCTGCGCGCCGCGGGTGTCACCTGGATCCAGCCGGGCATCGAGAGCCTCAGCGACCAGGTCCTGCGGATCATGCGCAAGGGGATCGGGGTCCTGCAGAACGTCCGCCTGCTCAAGTGGTGCGAGGAGCTGGGAGTGCGGCCCGTCTGGAACCTCATCTGGGGCTTTCCGGGAGAGCTGCCGGAAGAGTACGGGCGGATGTGCGAGCTCCTGCCGCTGCTGCACCACCTGCCCGCGCCCCGCGGGATGTCCCCCATCTACGTCGAGCGCTTCAGCCCCAACCACTCCCGGAGCGGGGACTTCGGGTTCTCCGAGGTCCGGGCCGCCGCGGCCTACGGTCACGTCTATCCGTTCGGAGAGGACGAGCTCGACGACCTGGCCTACTTCTTCTCTTACAGCTACCAGGATGGCCGGGACACCGCGGCATACACGCGGCCCCTGATGCGGGGGATCGTGGACTGGCGGGACGTCTACGGTGCTTGCCGGTTGACCCTGGTCGACCGGGGCGATCACCTCCTGATCTTCGACACCCGCCCGATCGCCTCCTGCACCCTGAGCTTTGTCGAGGGACTTGCCCGGGAACTCTACCTCGCCTGTGACGACATCACGTCCATCGACCAGCTCTGCAGGAGCCGGGAGCTCTCTCGGGACGTGGTGGAAGAGAGCCTCGGGCCGCTGATCGAGCGCAGACAGCTCCTCCGCCAGGGCGACTCCCTGCTCGCCCTGGCGGTCCCGGGCACCCTCGGCGCAAGGCCGGGAGCCTGAAACCCCAACCTGAGGACGACAACCATGGACAAGATCGAGAAACTACGGAAGGCAGGGGCGCTCCTGCCGGACCCTCTGACCGAGGCGGACAGGAAGCGGATCAATTCCCTGAGCGATCACGAGATCGATGACATGGTCCGGATCTGCGACAAGCTGCGCTACGAAGACGGCGAAACCGGGCCGCAACTCCGGGCCGGCATCCAGCAGACGGTCGCCTAGATGGCGCGCCTCTCCCTTCGGGCGGCGGTGCTGACGGCCGCTTCGCTGCTCGGCGGACCTCTCCAGGCCTTGCCAGCGCCCGGGTATGTCTTGGAGAAGGTCCGGGCCGTGGGCGGCAACGAGATCTGGGGCGTCCAGGATGGAATCGTCTACCAGAGCCCCGGCTGCGGCACGCCAGGCACCCGGACCAGCCCCCTGTCCGGTACCCTCGAGGACCCTTTGGGACTGGAGCTGACGATCGCCGGTTGCCCGCCGATGGCTCCTCCCCCTGTCGTGAAGTGCCAGGTCTACCTGCAGGACCACGAGACACAGACCTTCCAGTTCAGGGGCTGGAGCCACTCTTTCCCGCTACAGCTTCCGGAGGAGACAGGCGTGTTCGACCTGGCGCTTCATTGCAGCGTTTCGGGCCAGCCGCTCTTCCCCGTCGAGACGACTCTCTACATGACATACCAGCGTCCCCAGGACCACGTGTCACCGCCCCTGGAGAACTGGTACCGCGGGGCATGCTCCTGGGGTGCCGGGCTTACGGCCGGCGCCACGGAGGACCAGGTCGTGGCCACGATCCTGGAGAACCTCTATGCCTATGGTCAGAGACACTGGCGTTATGGCTACTGCCGCATCCGCGGCAACCTCTGCCAGTTCGGGGAGACCTCCGTGCACGCCGGCACCTGCGGCCTCCAGTGTTTCCCCCTGTACAGCCTGTGCCGGTGCGACTGGTTCCGGCTGGTCGAGCCCGGGTCCCCCTGTAACTTCGCCGACTGTTTCGTCTTCAGCGACGTGCTCCAATACATGTCGGCGGTGATGGGGGTCGGTGGGCTCGTTCCCCAGCAGGTGCGGGGAGACAAGCAGCAGGGCTTCACGACCCGCAGGCCGCTCCAGTCGATCGATCCCGCGTTCACGGGAAACGTCGAATGCCAGCCCGGGGGCAAGCCATGCGAGTACCTGTTCCTGAACCATGCCCTCCTCCTGCGCGGGTGCCGCCCTGACGACTTGGGCTCCGGGGCGCAAGGCTGCCAGATCTTCGATGCCACCTTCGGCAAGGTCTATCGGAACCTGAGCGAGCTCATTGCCGCGAATGCAGACGAGTGGGGCCTCAACATCCTTTTCCCGGAGAAGCTCGCCTGCTTCCGCCGCAGCGGCTATGGAATGTTCCGCTTCTACCAGGAGGTCCCGAGGCCGCTGGCCGACGAATCCCGCCCACCCCTCTGCCAGGTTTTCCAAGGTCTCCCTTCCGTGGTCTTCACGAAAAAGGCACCCGAGGTCGTGGGCGAGGACGGCGGAGTCCTCAAGATCGCCGTCCAGGTCGAAGTCCTGCGGGCCGGAGCCTTCTCCATCTGGGGCGCCCTCTATCAGGACGGCATGCTGATTTCCGATCGGCCGGGGTTCAGGCTCGTCTCTCCGATCGCCCGCACCTACTTCGCGGGCAAGCCAGGGCAGTACGAGCCCGTGCTCGGCTTTTCCATGGAGGACTTGCGCAGTGTGTCGGGAAACCAGCTCATCCTGCAGGCTGCCCTCGAGGATGCGGGCGGCATCACCCAGGAAGAAGAGAGCGTCGTGCAGGTGAACCCCGAAAACCTCCGGAAAGGCGAACGTCCCGTGCGCCTGCTTCCGGAGCCGCTCCGGGTGGAGATCGTCAGGGACCGGACCGAGAAGGCGTTCCTCCGCGTGAGCTCGTCCATCGCCGTGCAGCAGGCCGGGGAGTACCTCGTCGAGGCGCGGCTCTGGAAGGAGGGGTCGACGGCTGCCTACGCCGGCAGCCGTGTCCACCTCGAACAGGCCGACACGGAGATCGAGGTCGACTTCCCGGCCGACATCGCCGCCGGAGAGTACCGGGTGACCCTGACCCTCCACGCGCCCGGGCCTCTCTACCCGATCCATTCCGAGACGTTCCCCCTGGTCGTCAAAGCTCCCGACGCAGCCGCTCCGCGTACCACGCCGCCCGCTTCCGCAGAGCCTCGGCCTCCTTCGCGTCCACCCCCGCCACGGCCTCGGCCGCGAGCGTGTAGTAGCCGAGCTGGAACGCCAAGTAGGCCTGGAGATAGAACCGCAACTGGTCCGGCGGTGTCTTGATCCGGCGGGAGCGCTCCACCTGATCGAGGAGACGGCCCCGCTCCCCGTCGGACAGCTCCAGCTCGACGATGGCGCCGGCCAGGTCCCAGGCGGGGTCCTGCGCGCCCACGAGGTCGTTCGAGGCGTGGTGGTCCAGGGCGTCGGTTTTCCAGATCTTCCCGTCCGGGGTCACCAGCCACTCCCAGGCGTGCATCCGGTTGTCGGTGAGGACCGGGCGCGCCAGGGAGGAGAGCTCCGGCAGGCGCTCGCGCCAGGCGCCGAGGGCCTCGGCCGCGTCCTTGCCGATCCCCTGCTCCGCGTTGAAGACAGCCATCTCCAGCAGCTTCTCGGGGGAAGCTCCGGGCCGGCTCGCGGAGAGCTTCCGCGCGCGGAAGGAGATGTACCGGGCGACTCGCTCCAGAAGGGCCTCGCGGTCGAGGTCCGGGACGAGCGGCAGCGGACGCGCCCCCTCCAGCCAGGGGCTCACCAGGAAACCGTGGCGCAGCCCGGCGACCGGCGGCGTGAAGCCTCCCTTCTCCAGCTCGGACGCCAGCTCCAGCTTCTCCCGGCCGTAGTGCCCCAGCCCCGCGAACTTCAGGAGCCAGGTCCTGCCTCCGGCTTTCAAAAGGTACTTGCGCCGCTCCTGCTGCAGGTGCGCGGGGGGGCGCCCGTTCTTCTTCAGGAACAACCGCTCCCGCCAGCGGCCCGCGCCCAGGTCTTCGAGCGGCGCCTCGGCCGGGCCGGTCAGGTCCTCGACCCAACGTTCAAGCGGCCAGGAGGAGCCCGGGCCGAGGAACAGCTCGTCGAATTCCACCACGTACTTGCGCGCCGTCTCCCACCGCCGGCGGTGCCGCTCGCTGGCGTGCGGACCCAGGGGTCCCCGATGGCTCGGGAAGAAGACGATCTGATCGGGAGCCACCCCGTTTTCCTCCAGCCAGTCCGCCAGGGCGCCGAACGAGCTGCCCGAGAGCCCCGGCCCCTCGTCCACTACGGCGAACAGCGGCCGGCGCGGACCCGTGGCGTCCGCCGCGGCCAGGAGCTTGCCGGTCATACGGACCCCAATCGACAGCGTGCGCGCGAACGGATGCCCTCCGGGGCGCACGCTGGCCGAGGCCTCCCCCCTGCCCGCCGCCGCCACCACCGCCGCCAGGCTCGTGCCGATGCTGCGGATCCCGATCACCCGCAACACCCCCGCCCACTCCTCCCGGAGGTGCGCCGCCGACCGCATGTAGGCCTCCGGGTAGAGACCGTAGAAGGCGTACCCCTCGGGCGCCACCACCTCGATCTCCCCCGGCATCCGGGCCGAGGCCAACCGCCGGAGACCCCGCTGCGCGCTCCCCACTCCCACGAGCGGCGGAGGCGCAGCGCGCCTCCCCTCCCACGCCGGGACCTGCCCCGCGAAACGGAAGGACCAGAGAAGCGCCTCCGCGATCCCTCCGGTCACCGCCGCGGCCGCCTGCGCCAACGGCGTCGGCCGCTCGCGCCCCAGCAGCTCGAGCTGATCGTCGAGCAGCCCCTGCTCCAGCTCCCCCGCTTCCAGCAGCAATGCCGCGATCTCCGCGTGACGCTCGATCCCGGGGGGCATATCTCCAACCGCCGCCAGGCCGGAGCGGATCCGCTCCACCTTGACAGCCGTCTCTTCTTCGTGCTTCAGGTCTCCGTAAACCAGCATTTCAGTCTCCATCTAAGCAAGAGCCGTACCCGATGAATACGTCTTCACGAATCACTTGACAGATCAACAATTAACGCGTACCGTAGATTCCGTGAGCGAACGAGAGAGCGCGGTCCAGCGCGAGATCCAGCAGACGAGGCCGTTCCGGTCGTTGAGTCAGGAGGGAGTCATGGCCCTGCTCCGTACGGCGGACGTGGTCCGCCGCTACATCGCCCGGGTCCTGGAGCCCTTCGGGATTACCCCGCAGCAGTTCAACGTGCTGCGCATCCTGCGCGGCGCGGGACCAGAGGGTATCCCAACTTTGACCATCGCCGAGCGGATGATCGAGGAAGCCCCGGGCATCACCCGGCTCCTCGACCGCCTGGAAGCCAAGGGGCTGGTGCGGCGCCAGCGCTGCCCCGAGGACCGCCGGCAGGTCCTCTGCCACGCGACTCCCGAAGGTCTCGATCTGCTCGGCAGGATCGACGGCAGCATGAACGAGGCCGACGAAGGCGCGCTGGGCACTCTCTCGGACCAGGACAAGGCGCAGCTCATCCGCCTGCTGGACGCGGTCCGCGCCAGTCACGCATAAAAAATGACCATGAAAGGACACACACCCATGTTTCGCAAGACTATTCTCGCCGTCGCCCTTTTTGCCACGGCGCTGCCCGTGCTCGCCGCCGACGTCCACACGATCGACCAGAGCCATTCTGATGTCTCGTTCCAGGTCCGCCACCTGGTGACTCAGGTCCGGGGCAGCTTCAACGACTACGAGGGGACGATCAACCTCGACCCGGCGAACCTGGAGAAGTCCAGCGTGGACTTCAAGATCAAGACTGCCAGCATCGACACGAACAACGCGGACCGGGACAAGCACCTGCGCGCCGAGGACTTCTTCCATGCCGAAAAGTACCCGGAGATCACCTTCAAGAGCAAAAGCATCAAGAAGGTGGACAAGGACACCTACAACGTCAGTGGCACCCTGACCATGCGGGGCGTGGCCAAGGAGGTGATGCTGCCCGTGACCTGGCTGGGCGCGGTCACGGACCCCAGGGGCAACGAGAAGGCCGGCTTCTCCACCGAGATCACCCTCAACCGCAAGGACTACGGCATCAACTGGAACGCCGCGCTGGACAACGGCGGTGTCATCCTGGGCGAGGACGTGAAGGTGGCCATCAACCTGGAGACGCAGAAGAAGAAGGACGCGCCCGCCAAGTGAGCACGGTATAAAGGGAAGCCCCCTCCTCTATCCTCCCCCGCTCCGCGGGAGAGGACGCCCCCTCCCTCTGCTTCGGGGAGTCTCCGCCTCCTGCTCTCTCCCGCACCTGAGACGATGCCGCCGAGGGCCGGAGATGAGCGTCTCGCCCCCGGGGACTTGCCTCTCGCCGGCTTGTGGCTCGCCCTCGGGGGCTTATGGCTTGCCCTCGGGGGCTTGTGGCTCGCCCTCGGGGGCTTATGGCTTGCCCTCGGGGGCTTGTGGCTCGCCCTCGGGGGCTTGTGGCTTGCCCCCGGGGGCGAGACACTTTCCCGCGAGGGCGAGAGGCTCGTTGTCGCGGGCGGGGCGCGGCAAGGCTTGCGTGGTGAAGACCCCCTCCCCTGCCCTCCCCCGCTGCGCGGGAGAGGGGGTCCCCCGCCCACCCCCGTGCTCGTAAAGTTAGCGCCTATGGGGGCCGGAGGCCAGCTTCCGGAGGAGGCTGTACTTTTCCAGCCTGGGGTTTCAACCCCAGGCTGCCGTACAATCAGTCACCCACCCAGGGTCGATCCCCATGGCCGAGCTCAAGTTCTCCGACCTCCTGCTCACGGTGCCCGTGCCCACGGCCCTTGCCGCGGCGCGCCCGGCCCGCCGGGAGCAGCCCGCGTCCGCCCGGCTACTGCACGTCACCAATGGCGATGTGGCCGCGGACCTGATCCGCGAGGCGGGAATCCAGGGCGACGTCACCCTCTCGGCCGACGTGCTCCACGAGGGGCCGGCTCCCGCGGGGCTGCTCCCCGAGCGCTGGCGCAAGGTGCGCGCCCGCTACCTCGCCGAGTGCGGCTATGCCGACTACGACCGCTGCCTGGCCGACCTCACCGAGTGGGACCACAAGCTGGAGAGCTACCGCAACTATGACGAGGTGGTGCTCTGGTTCGAGCACGACCTGTTCGACCAGCTCCAGCTCCTGCGCCTGCTCGACTGGTTCGGGGCGCGCGACCTCGGATGGGGACGGCTCAGCCTGATCTGCATCGGCGAGTTCCCCGGCGTCGAGCCCTTCCACGGGCTCGGCGACCTCAACCCGGAGCAGATGGCCTCCCTCCTCCCCGGCCGCCGGCCGGTAACCGAAAAGCAGGTCTTCCTCGCCCGCCACGTCTGGCGGGCGTTCTGCTCGCCCGAGCCCATCGGCCTGGAGATCGCCCTGCGGCGGGACACCTCGGTCCTCCCCTTCCTCGCCGACGCCCTCCAGCGCCACTTGGAGGAGTTCCCCTGGATGCGGGACGGCCTCTCCCGCACCGAGCGGCAGGCCCTGCTGGCGATCGACTCGGGCTTCGACACGTTCGAGCCGCTCTTCCGCGCGGTACAGGCACTGGAGAGGCGCCCCTACCTGGGGGACAGCTCCTTCCTCCACAACCTGAAGGGGCTCGCCTCGCCGCCCATGCCCCTGCTCCGCCTGGAGACGGGGGCCGGAGGCTCGATCCGCCACCAGAGGGTCTCCCTCACCGCCACCGGCCGGGACGTGCTCGCCGGACGGGAGGACTGGGTCCGCCTCCATGGCATCGACCGCTGGCTCGGCGGCGTCCACCTCCACGGCCAGGATGCCCAGTGGCGCTGGGACGGCGAGCGCTCCCGGCTGATCCCGGGGTGATTCAAGGGATAGGCCTTGCGGAAATAGCGCTCCCCCTCCGGGACGTTTTTCCGGGTATGAAGCGCCGCCTCCCCGCCCTTGGTGTGCTCCTGCTGCTTCTGGCGACCGCTCCAGCGGTCGCGCAGCCGGCGTCCATCCTCCAGGACCCTCTCTTCCAGGACGAGGCCCGCCTCGGTCTCAAGTACATGTACGACATGGACTTCGGGGCCGCGGACGAGGTCTTCGGGCGGCTGACCGTGCTCTACCCCGACCATCCGGTAGGCCCCTACCTCCAGGCACTGCTCCCCTGGTGGGCGGTCCAGCTCGAGCCGGACGATCCATCCCAGGACCGGCTCGTCCTCGACGCCATGGAGCGGGTGATCGATCTCTCCGAGCGGCGGCTGAAGAAGAACCCCGCGGATCTCGACGCCCTGTTCTTCAAGGCCGGCGCCCACGCTCTCCGGGGGCGGCTTCACGCCGACCGCCGGCATTGGGTAAGAGCGGCCCGCGACGGGAAGCAGGCGCTGACCTCCCTGCAGGACGTCGTCAAGCGCGACCCGAACAACAACGACCTCTACTTCGGGCTCGGCCTCTTCGACTACCTGGTCGACGTGGTGCCCAAGCAGCACAAGGTCCTGCGCCCGTTCGTCCGGCTCTTCCCCAAGGGGAACAAGGACCGGGGCATCACCGAGCTCGAGCGGGCCATGACACAGGGGCAGTTCGTGTCCGTGGAGGCAGCGTACTCGCTGCTCCAGATCCACTACATCTTCGAGAAGGACTACATGGCGAGCCTGCGCTACGCCCACTGGCTGCGCGCCCGGCACCCGGACAACTCGATCTTCCACCTGTACGAGGGCCGGATCTACGAGCGGCTGGGACGGTTCCGCGAGGCGGCGCGGGTCTTCCAGGAGGTGAGGAACCGCCACGCCAAGGGGCAGAGCGGCTATACCGACGCCATGGCCGAGCAGTCCCTCTACCTGCTGGCCCGGGTGGAAATGTGGCAGCAGCGGCACAGCGAGGCGCTCGCCTACATCCAGCAGCTCGAGCGGCTCACCGCGACCCGCCCCGCGGTCAACGAGTACAAGGCCCTCGGCCTCCTGCGCAAGGGCATGGCCTTCGACGCCATGGGCAAGCGCCAGGCCGCAGTGCGCTGCTACCGCGACGTGCTGTCCATGAAGGGCGGCTATGACGGCGACGGCGACGTCCGCAGCCGGGCCAAGAGCTACCTCAAGAATCCCTATCGGAACTGATCGATTCCTCGGGCTGGCGCCGGATCAGGTACAGCAGGAATCCCACCACGAGCGCGATTGCTCCGGCGATCAGGTCCCGTGTCTCGGCGCTCGCCGCGAAGGCCAGGCAGAGGAACAGAGCGGCGATCGGGATGACCGGCCCGCCCGGGGTCCTCATCACGTTCGGCGCGTCCGGAAACTTGCGCCGCAGCTTCAACACAGCAGCGGCCGTGCCGAAGTAGGTGGCGAGCCGCGCCACCACCGACAGGGTAGCGAGCTGGGTGAACGATCCGGACAACGCGAGCGGCAGCGCGATCGCCGTCTGCGTCAGGATCGCCACCGTCGGCGTGCGGAAGCGCGGATGGATGTAGGTCAGCATCCGGGGGCCGAAGCCGTCCGCGGCCAGGGCCCAGAGGTAGCGCGGCCCGGCCAGCACCGTGTTGCTGTTCGTCCCCAGGATCGAGAGCAGCGCGCCGATGGTCAGCAACACCCCTCCCCATCCGCCGAGGAACAGCCGGGCGGCATCCGCCAGCGGCGTCTCGGACCCGGCGAGGTTCGGCAGTGTGCCGAGCGCCACCCACTGCACCGCCGAGTAGATCAGCGTCACGATCACGATGTTGGCGACCAGCGCGAAGGGTACATCCCGCCGCGGGTTCTTGAACTCGCCGGCCGGCGCGGGCGTGTTCTCGAACCCGGCGTAGGCGAAGAGCAGGAGCAGCGCCGCCTCGCCCAGCGTGCCGGTACGCGGAGTCGGCAGCGTCGCGAGCGTCCGCGACACGTAGAAGATTCCGACGCCGGCGAAGAGCAGGAGCGGCAGAATCTTGGACACCGCCAGGAACACAGCCGTGCGCACTCCCGCCTTCACCCCCACGAGGTTGATCGCGGTCAGGAGGAGCAGCGGCAGCACGATTGCCAGCGTCCGCCCGGTCCCCTCCTTGGTCTGCGGCAGCAGATAGGTCAGGGCCTGGGCGAAGGCCACCGAGAGCGAGGCCACGGACGACACGCGCGCCAGCCAGGTCATCCACCCCACCTCGAACCCCACCAGCTCGCCGAACGCCTCCCGCGTGTAGAGATAGGCCCCGCCCGGACCGTCGAAGTAGCTCCCGGCCTCGGCGAAGCAGAGCACCAGCAGCGCCACCGCAAAGCCGGCCAGGACCACCGCCCACATGCTGGTCGGCCCAAGGATGGCCGCGACCAATGCCGGCAGCAGGTACACGCCGCTGCCAATCACGTCGTTGAGCGAGAAGGCGACGATCTCCCAGCGCGACACCGCGCGCCGGAAGCCGACGTGGGTCACAGGGCTCACAATCTCGGACATGGCTTCAAACCTCGATCCGCGCGCCCACCGTCTCGGGGAGGGTCCACACCCAGATCCCCGCCAGGACGGCAAAGCCGGCGGCCAGCGCGATGCCGCCCGCCAGGCCCCAGCGGCCCGCCACGGCGGCGATGACGAAAGGCGTGGCGAACTGCACGCCGCGGGTGACGTTCATGATCACGGACATCGCGGCCCCCCGCACCCGGGTCGGGAACAGCTCCGAGAAGTAGGGGCCATAACACGACCAGGTCCCGGTCCCGAACCCCGCCACGAGCATGCAGGCGAGCCCCAGCGCGGGACTCGAAGCCATGGCCTCCGGGAGCAGCAGGGCCAGCCCCACCGCCGTCACCGCGCAGTAGAGCGCGAACGCGGGGCGGCGGCCGAGCCGGTCCGAGACCCAGCCGAACGTGAGATAGCCGGCGACCGAGCCGGCCACGAAGGCGAGCGTCCACCAGCCCGAGGCGAAGATCGAAAGCCCCCTCTGCTCCTGGAGATACCGGGGGAGCCAGACCACCGCGAACCAGTAGGCCGACATGTTGAAGGCGGTCAGCAGGAATGCCCGGGTGAAGAGCCCGGCCATGTCCCTCGCCACGAGCTGGGCCAGGATGGGAACCCGCGGCTTGCCGCCCTGCCGGCGGCGGTGCTCCAGCCAGAGGTCCGACTCCGGCAGCCGGCGCCAGAGGAAGACGACCACGACCGGCAGCGCGGAGATCAGGAAGACCGTCCGCCAGCCGAGGACCGGGGCCAGGAACGAGCCCACGATCGCGGCCAGTCCGAGCCCGGCCGGAGCGCCGCTCTGGGCCAGGGCGCCAAAGCGTCCCCGCAGAGCGGGCGGGATCGTCTCCCCGAGCATGGCCTGCCCCGCCCCCCAGGTGCCGCCGATCCCCAGTCCGGTCAGGGCGCGGGCAAAGATGAGCGTCTCCAGGTCGGGGGCCAGGCCGCAAGCCACGTTGCCGATCGAGAAGGCCGCGATGGAGACCGCCATGGACATCCGCCGTCCGAGCCGGTCGCTCATCCACCCGAAGAGCAGTCCGCCGACGCCGGTCATGCCCACCCCCACGGCGGTCAGCGGCCTCAGGTCCTCCGGCGACAGGCCGAGCTCCTCCTGGATCGGCTTCAGCAGGAAGGAGAGCAGCATCAGGGAGTAGAAGCCGGTGCACCAGGCGGCCCAGGCAAAGGCGAGGATCTTCTGATGAGCCCGGGTGGGGCGCTCGTGATCGCTGAGGCGCGCGGGGGCCGGGGGGTTGAGCAAGCGGGGGAGATCCTACAGCAAAGCCCGGCCGGAATGCCCCGCCCGCCCCCCGGCGTTTCCATCCTCGTGAAGAGAAGAGCCTTCCCCTTGCTGCTCGCCCTGCTCGCCACCGCCTACCCCGCAATCTCTCAGGAGGGCCAGCGGGACCAGCAGGGTGCGCGCCAGGAGCTGCTCCGGCTGATCAACGCCGAGCGCTCCCGGGCGGGCGCTCCCCCCCTCCACCTGGACGACGCCCTCAGCCGGGCGGCCCAGCAGCATGCCGAGGAGATCTCCCGGAGCGGCTCCCTGAAGGCCGGCTCCTCGGAGGACATGCAGCGGCGTCTGCGGCAGGCCGGCTATCAAGCCCACGAGTGGACCGAGAACATCACCGTCTCGGGCGACGCCCTGGACGAGGTCCTGCGCTACTGGCAGGGACGCAACCCCGCCACCTTCCGGGACCTCATGGACCCGCAGTACCGCGACATCGGGCTCGGAGTGTCCCGGCTCGACGGGACGCCCCTCTACAGCTTCCTCTTCGCGGTCCCCCAGTCAGACCACTTCGCCCGCGAGACCGGCACCATCCGCGACCGGAACGAAGTGCGCGAGGAGATGCTGGCCCAGGTCAACGCCGCCCGCAAGCGCGCTGGCCTGAGACCGCTCCGCCTGAGCTCCGACCTCGACCGGGCTGCCCAGCGCCACGCGGAGGACATGCTGGCCCGCGGCTACTTCTCCCACAAGAGCCCCTCCGGCACCACGGTCCGCGAGCGCTCCAGGGCAGCGGGCTACGTTTGGCGCGCCATCGGCGAGAACATCGCCTACGGCCAGACCTCCGTGGACGAGGTCGTCGAGACCTGGATGGACAGCCCGACCCACCGCAAGAACATCCTGAGCCCCAACTTCACCGAGCTGGGCGTTGGCCTCGCCATGGGCCGGGGGACGGACGGCAAGCACCAGGTCCTCTGGGTCCAGAACTTCGGCGCGCCTCAGGGCTGAGGGAAAAAGAAGAAGACCCCTCCCCGGCCCTCCCCTGCGCTGACGCGCAGGAGAGGGAGCCCCCGCCCTCGATGCAGGGGAGGGTGGTGGTCCCCCTCTCCTGCGAAGCAGGGGAGGGCCGGGGAGGGGTCTTCACAAATCCCCCGGCCGATGTATAGTAGTTGGTGCATATTCGTTTCCAACTGCGAGGGCATCCGCCGTGGTCTCAGGGCTTCGGGTGTTGTTGCTGGTCTCCGCGTTGTTTCCGGCGGTTGCGTCCGGGTCGAGCCTGGACGCGCTGCGCGAGGAGCTTCTTTTCCGGCTCAACCAGGAGCGCGAGGAGGCGGGAGCTCCGCCTTTGCGGCTCATCCCTGCCTTGACCCACGCCGCCCAGCAGCACGCCGTCGTAGTCAGCTTCCGGCGGTCGGAACGGCCGGAGCCTGGGGGCACCGAGGCCATGGTGGAACGCCTCCGCCAGGTGGGCTACGTCGCCTACACGTGGGATGAGAGCCTCGTCGTCTCCTGGGGAGACGCCCGCCAGATCGTCCAGGAATGGCGCTCGGGGGACCGCCGGTCCAACGGGATGAGCCCCCACTTCCGCGACGTGGGGATCGGCATCTCCGAGTACCGCGGCGTTCCTCTCTACACCTTCCTCTTTGGCTGGCACCGGGGGGATGTCTTCGCGCGGGAGACCGCGGCGCTGCGCGACCTGGAGCGGGTCCGGGCCGAAATGCTGGCGCGGGTCAACGCCGCGCGGAAGTCCGCCGGCCTGCCGCCGCTCCTGCGGAACCTCGACCTCGACCGGGCGTCCCAGGCACACGCCCAAGACCTCCTCACCCGCGCCTACTACAAGCACGTGAGTCCGGAGGGAGCTACGCCGGTCACCCGGGCGCGGGCGGCCGGCTACCCCTCCGACCTCGTCTCCGAGAACCTCCACGAGCGCACAGCTTCGGTCGAACAGATCGTGGAGGACTGGCTCCGCAGCCCGCTCCACCGCCGCAACATCCTGGACCCCGGAGCCCAGGAGCTGGGCATCGGCTTGGCCCTGGCTCCTGGCTATGGTTTGGATGCTAAGGACTACCGGGTCGTCTGGGTCCAGAGCTTCGGAAGACGGGCCGGAGCCGTGGCGCTGGCGCCCTGACCAGCCGCTGCGAATCCCGCTGAAACGAGCTACGACGCGCTCAACGGCGTTTTGGCGCGGCCGAAGATGATCTTGAACGCGCTTCAAACGATTCCAGCGCGTTTGACGGCAGTTTGGCGCGCTAGAATCCGCTCCGCATGGAGCAGAGCAACGTCGGCACCCCGGCACACTCCTTGCTGTCTCCCTCAATCGTGGCCTGAGCGAGGCCGGGCGGGCAGCAAGGATGAGTCGCTCACACTCAAGCTACCCCTCTCCTTCTCTCCCCGAATCCTCCTGAAGAGCCCCCCTGAGCGCCAGCAACTCAGGTTTGGAATGTCGGCTGCCGCGGGCCTGTTGCAAAGAGCGTGGATCGTTCAGCCATGAAGTTTCTGGTGGCGCGGTCCAGAGCGTGGGGACCTGACGGGCCTCCGCAGAAAGGGACAAGGAAAGAAAAATGTCCGAGAGAATGACGCTCCCCGTGCTCCCCTTGAGGGACTTCGTGCTGTTCCCGGGCGTCACCGCGCCGATCAACGCCGGCAAGCCCGCCACGCTGCGCGCCATCGAGGCCGCGCTGGCCACGCCCGAGCGCCTGGTGTTCGCCGTGTCACAGCGCGAGGACATCCAGCAGGTGACGCCGGAAGCTCTCCATACCATCGGTACCGTGGCCAAGATCGGCCAGATCCAGCGGGGGCTCGGCGGCATGCAGCTCCTGCTGCAGGGCGAGCACCGCGGCATCGCGATGCGGATCGTCGAAAAGGATGGCCATCTCGAAGCCACCGTCCGCGAGGCTGAAGAGATGCTGCCCCTGAACCCGGAAGACCGGGCGTTCGTCGCCCTGTTCCGGGAGGCGCGCGAGCGCGCGGCCGAGCTGGGCACCAAGTCGGGCCTGCCCGAGGAGGTCGTCCACCAGGTTCTCGAAAGCGTGACCGAGCCCGGCCGCCTCGCCGACGTGGTCGCGGCCTACACCGACGTGCCGGCCAAGCAGCGCCAGATCCTGCTCGAGACCCTCTCCGTCGAAGAGCGGCTGCGGCGTGTCCTGCTCCACGTCCAGCGCCAGCTCGAGGTGCTCGAGGCGCAGGAGGACATCAAGAGCCGCGTCCAGGAAGAGCTGGGCGACCGGCAGCGCGAGATGTTCCTGCGCGAGCAGCTCAAGGCCATCCAGAAGGAGCTGGGCGAAGGCGAAGGCGGCAATGAGATCGAGGAGCTCCGCGAGCGCCTCGACAAGCTCGAGCTGCCCGCCGACGTGCGCAAGGAGGTCGACCGCGAGCTCTCCCGCCTCGGCCGCATGGGCCGCGAGGCCATGGAGACCCAGGTCATCCGCAACTACCTGGAGACCGTGTCGGAGCTGCCCTGGAACGAGCGCAGCCCCGAGCACCTCGACATCCCCGAGGCCGCCCGGATCCTCGAAGAGGACCATTACGCCCTCGGCGACGTGAAGGACCGCGTCCTGGAGTTCCTGGCCGTGCGCCAGCTCCGGATGGCGGAAGAGGAGAAGGCCGAGGCGGCGGAAGTCGAAGAGACCGAGGACGGCAAGGACGCCAAGGACAGCAACGACCGCAAGGACGCTCGGAGCTCCAAAGGACCGATTCTGCTCTTTGTGGGTCCTCCGGGCGTCGGCAAGACCTCGGTTGCCAAGTCGATCGCACGGGCCATGGGGCGGAAGTACGTGCGCATCTCCCTCGGCGGTGTGCGGGACGAGGCCGACATCCGCGGCCATCGGCGCACCTATGTGGGTGCCATGCCCGGCCGGATCATCCAGGGGATGAGGCAGGCCGGAACCAAGAACCCGGTCTTCCTGCTCGACGAGGTCGACAAGCTCGGCGTCTCCTACCAGGGCGATCCTTCGAGCGCGCTCCTCGAGGTGCTGGACCCGGCACAGAACGACTCGTTCACCGATCACTACCTCGGCGTGCCGTTCGACCTGTCGGAGGTGCTGTTCGTCGCCACGGCGAACTTCATCCAGAACATCCCCGGGCCGCTGCTCGACCGGATGGAGGTGGTGCACTTCTCGGGCTACACCGAGCAGGAGAAGCGGACGATCGCGAGGCGCTTCCTGGTGCCCCGCCAGCTCCGGGAGAACGGCCTGACGGCGGAGCAGATCGAGATCACCGACGAGGCCATCGGCGAGACGATCACCGGGTACACCCGGGAGTCCGGCGTGCGGCAGCTCGAGCGCGAGATGGGCAAGCTGTCGCGCAAGGTGGCGCGCAAGATCGCGGCGCGGGAGGAGGAGCGGGTGTCGGTCGACCGTCAGAAGGTGCGCGAGCTCCTCGGCCGGCCCAGGATCCACCCGGAGCGGGCGCAGGCCCAGGACCAGGTGGGTGTCGCGACGGGCATGTACTACACGCCGACCGGCGGGGACATCATGTTCGTGGAGGCATCGACCATGCGCGGCAAGGGCGAGCTGGTGCTCACCGGCCAGCTCGGGGACGTGATGAAGGAGTCGGCCCGGGCCGCCTGGACCTACGCCCGGGCTCACGCGGACACGCTGGGCATTCCGGAGAACTGCTTCGAGCGCGACGTGCACGTGCACGTGCCGGCAGGCGCCATCCCCAAGGACGGCCCCTCCGCGGGCGTGACCATGGCCACGGCCCTGATCTCCGCCCTCTCGAACCGTCCGGCGCGCTTCGACATCGCCATGACCGGGGAGATCACCCTCTCCGGCCGGGTGCTGCCGATCGGCGGAGTCAAGGAGAAGGTCCTCGGCGCGGTGCGCGCGGGTCTGACCGAGGTCCTGCTCCCCAAGGACAACGAGGCCGACCTCGAGGACCTGCCGGAGGAGGTGCGCGACAGCCTCCACATCCACTTCGCGGCCGAGCTGGGCGACGTCCTCGCCCTGACCCTCCGCGGAGCGACCTACAGCGAAGGCCGGCTCTCCTTCGGAGACTCAGCCAGCCTCAGCACCTCACTACACTGAAGCTTGGAACGGGATCAACAAAAAGGCCGGCGGTGAAAGTCGCCGGCCTTTTTTCTTTCTACTCTGCGGAGTAAAGCTCCCTCTCCCCCGGCACGGGGGAGAGGGCTGGGGAGAGGGGGGACGGGATCAAAGATTCCACGAAATCCCGGCCAGGAACTCCCGCCCCCCGAGGTCGATGTCCCCGAGGGTCGGTAAGTCGCCGTCCAGCTCGTCGTCCACGTTGGTCCAGCGCGCCTCCCCGAAGACCGAGATGCGGTGCGTGATCGGCGCCTCCAGCCCCACCAGCCAGTAGTAGCCGAAGGCCTCGCCCTCGGACTGCAGCCTGGCGGTGAAGATCTCGTCATTCACGCTGCCGAAGTCGATGAAGTCGCCGTTCTCCTCCAGGTTCCAGACGTAGAGGCCGCCGCCCGCCCCCACGTAGGGGATGATCGGGGCGTCCGGTCCCAGGAAGCTGAACTGGAGGCCGCCGGTCAGCGAGGTGATCTCCAGCGTAGTGTCATGGCGGATGTCGTTGCCGAAGTTGTCCTCGAAGTCGAGGTAGGCCTGGGTCTGGTCCCCCTGGTAGTGGTTGCCCGAGAAGAGGAGCCCCAGGTGGCGGTTCAGGCTCAGCAGGTAGTCGGCACCCACCGAGATGTTCTCAAAGTCGTCGATGTCGCCCGTGAAGTCGTCGAACTTGTCGTCCCAGTACTCGGAATCGCCCTCCGGCTGAAAGGCGCCCACGTGCAACCGGAAAGCTCCATCCCTCTCGTGCGGACCCCGCTGCGCCCAGGCAGGGGCGGACGCTACCAGCAGGCCGGCCAGCATCCAGATCGCATGCGATCTCTTGGTCGTCATTTTCATCTCCTTGCGTCTCTGCTGTCGAGACGTTCCGAGACTCCCTTGGAGCAACGGCGATGCCAGGGGGAGGAGAGGGGGAGGAAAATCCCGGAAAACCCAGATTTATCAAGGAAATCGAACGGCCCGCGGGTCTCCCGGCGGGCCGTCGAAGCCGTCCTTTCCAGAGGACGGAGGTGTGATCAGTTCAGCGTCTTGACCGTGGCTTCGTTCGACGCGCCGGACGTGTCCTTCTTCGCCTTGGCAAGCACCCGGAAGGTGTAGCTCTTGCCGCGGGCGAGTCCGGTGATGGTCACGGCCGTGACGTTGGCCTTGACCGTCTTGACCGGCTTGAACTTCCCGTTCTTCTTCATCTGGACGATGAACTGGGTCTCGATGGTCGAGTTGTCCTTCCAGGAGAGCTGGATGGAGGTCGGCGAGACTCCCACACCCGTCAGGCTGCCGGGCGCGCCCAGGTCATCGGCGGGGGGGACGCCGTTCGGGTCCGGATAGAGCGAGTAGATGCCGAAGCGGTCGTCCTTCTGGAGCGTCGCCCCGCGATTGTCCGCATGGGCGAAGGCGCGCATCAGCGCGTTGTCCTTGTCCTTCGTATTGCAGGAGCCGGTCATCTTGTCGCCGCAGGAATGCCCCAGGCCGAGGGTGTGGCCCAGCTCGTGGCCGAAGATCTGCACCAGCCGCTGGCTGCTCGTGAACCAGCAGCCCGTACCGTTGTTGAGCACGATGTCGGCTCCGCCGATCGTCGCGGGGGTCGTGCTGTCGTCGTACCAGGTCCCGCCGATCGCGAGCACGCCGCTGCCGTTGCCCGGGCTCACACACTTGAAGTCGCCGGGGACCTCGCTGTTGAAGTCGTCAAACAGGACCACGTTCTGCCCGTCGTGCCCCCTGAACCCGCGGGTCGCCGAAGACACGCCGTCGTACCGGTAGCGGACGTTCGTGGAGGGGTCCGCGTTCCAGGCCGCGAATGCCGCCTGAAGCTCGGCGAACCCGCCTCCGGGGAAGCCCGGATGGCCGGTCATGTGGGCTCTCCAGACGACGTCCTGGCCGCGGTCGAAGTTGGGCCAGCGCTGCTTGATCTCCTTCACGCCGTCGTTCAGGTAGTTGAAGTCTCCGAGCGATTGCCGGACCGGCGCGCGGTCCACGAGATAGTCGGCCACGCGCTCGGTCCCCGCCACGCGGTCGGCGAGCCAGCGGGCGAAGCGGTCGAGGTCGCGCACCCCGTCCTCGGCCGTTTCCTGTCCGACCTGTCCGACCTGTCCGACCTGGTGGATCTCCGACAGGTCGCGCACGGCCAGGCGCCGGGAACCCGAGCGCAGCTCGTGGAAGGTGCCCAGCGCCAGGTGGAGCGGTCCATAGGTGCCGTCCCCGTTCGCTGTGAGGAACAGCAGGGCGCGCTCGCCGATCCGCAGCTCCGGGGCTCCCCAAACCTTCAGCTTGAGGCCATTCGCCGTGGCGCCGCCGGGCACCCGTACGACCAGCGTGCCGCCCGGAATTCCTCCCTCGGCCGGTCCCTTGACCAGCCGCTCGACCCGCAGGCGGTACTCGGTGGCGGGACGGTCCGTGACGGACGACGGTCCCCTGCGGATGATCGTGCCCTCGGCGATCACCGCCGCCTGGTCGGCCAGGGCGCTGTCCGCGATCGGCAGCGCCGAGGTCGCGGAGACGGTGCGAGCCGCCACGAGGAACGTCACGAGGAAAAGGAAGCACAGATACGTCGCCTTGCGCGTCATATGACCCCCACAGCTTTTGCGAATTGCTATGCAGCTAGTTGCTCTAGGATACCAGAGCCGCCCCGCCGCTTCCAGACATCTATAGAATCCCCCCACACCGCCCGGAATGGCGGACACGATCCAAGGAGAGACATTCATGGTCCAGCTGTTCGACAAGCAGTCCGGCGCCGAGGTCGGAACCCTCACCGACGACCAGTTCCAGTTCCTCGTGGACCACCTCGAGGAGGAGTCGTCGGACGACGACGACTATTACCTGAACCGCACCACGGTGGACCTCCTGGAGGGCCAGGGCGCGGATCCCGTCCTGGTCCAGGTCCTCCGCACCGCCCTGGGCGACCGGGACGAGATGGACTTGCGCTGGACCCGCTCCTGAGCATGTCCTTCAGCGAATCGTCCATCGAGGCCCTGCGGCAGGCGCTCCGCGTCTCGCCGGAGAGCGTGCCGCTGCGGCGACACCTGGCCGAGGTCCTGTCCCAGGCGCAACGCTGGAACGAGGCCGAGGCGGAGCTGCGCGAAGCCCTGCGGCTCGACCCCGAGGACGCCACGTCGGCCGAGACCAAGGTCGAGCTGGCGCAGGTGCTCCACCGGCAGAGGCGCTCCTCCGAGGCCCTCTTCCTGTTGCGGCAGATCGGCACCCCCTCGGATGGCATCCGGGGGCGCTCCCACCGCCTCGCCGCGGACGTGCTCCTCGAGCTCGGCCAGGTGGAGCGCGCCCGCGACGAGTACCGCAAGGCGGTCGAGGCGGACCCGTCCATGGAGGACGAGGACTTCGCCGAGCAGATCGAGCCGGAGGAGGACGACGATCTTGCGAGGGGGCGGGGACCCTCCCGGGTCCCGCTGAGGTCCGACGACGAGCCGGCCGCCGTGCTGATCGAGCCCGAGACGCCGACCATCTCCTTCACCGACGTGGGCGGCCTGGAGACGCTCAAGGAGGAGATCCGCCTCAAGATCATCCATCCCATGAAGCACCCCGAGCTCTTCGCCGCCTACGGCAAGGAAGTCGGCGGCGGCGTGCTCCTCTACGGCCCTCCGGGGTGCGGCAAGACCTTCCTCGCCCGGGCCACGGCGGGCGAGGTCAGGTCCCCGTTCCTCGCCGTGGGGATCCACGACGTGCTCGACATGTGGCTCGGCCAGAGCGAGCGCAACCTCCACTCCATTTTCGAGCAGGCGCGGAGGAAGAAGCCCTGCGTCCTCTTCTTCGACGAGGTGGACGCCCTGGGGGCCAAGCGGACCGACCTGCGGACCAGCTCCGTGCGCCAGATCATCAACCAGTTCCTGGCCGAGCTCGACGGCATCCGGGGCGCGAACTCGGGCGTGCTGATCCTGGCCGCGACCAACGCGCCCTGGCACCTCGACTCGGCCCTGCGCCGGCCCGGCCGCTTCGACCGCGTCATCTTCGTGCCGCCCCCCGACTTCCCGGGACGCGCCGAGATCCTGCGCCTGCTCGTGCGCGGCAAGCCAGCCGAGAAGATCGACTTCGACCATCTGGCCAAGAAGACCGCCGAGTTCTCGGGGGCCGACCTGAAAGCCGTGGTCGACCGCGCCGTGGAAGCCAAGCTCATGGAAGCCATGCGCTCGGGAATCCCCCATCCGCTGACGAACAAGGACCTGGCCGAAGCCGCGGCCCGGGTCCGCCCCTCCACGGCCGAGTGGTTCGCCACCGCGCGCAACTACGTCCTCTACTCCAACCAGGAGGGGCTCTACGACGACGTGCGGAGGTACCTGAAGCTGTGATCCATTCCGGTCTGGCCCGCCCCGCCCTCCTCATCGAGCAGCAGCGGTACGACCTCGCCGAGAAGGAGCTGCGCAAGCGGCTCACGGAGCACAACGACGACGCGCTGGCCCACTCCCTGCTCGCCTACTGCCTGACGCAGCAGGAGCGCGGCGGCGAGGCCGAGCGGGAAGCGCGGGAGGCCGTGGCGCTCGCTCCGGACGAAGCCTTCTGCCACTACCACCTCGGCCAGGTGCTGAGCCGCCGCGACCGCCCCGACGAGGCCGCCGCGGCTTACGAGGAGGCCATCCGGCTCGACCCGGAGGAGGCCGACTTCTGCGCCGGCCTAGCCTCGGTCCGCATCGAGCAGCGCCGCTGGGACGAGGCGCTCGAACAGGTCAAGCACGGCCTGGCGCTCGAGCCCGACCATCCCGGGTGCACCAACCTGCGCGCCCTGATCCTGACCCAGACCGGGAAGACCGGCGAGGCCCATGCCACCCTCGACGACGCCCTGGCCCACGACCCCGAGAACGCCTTCACCCACGCGAACCGCGGCTGGACGCTGCTGCGCGAGAGCCGGCCGGAGCCGGCCATCGGCCACTTCCGCGAGGCGCTCCGGCTCGATCCCTCCATGGAGTACGCGCGCACCGGCATCGTGGAAGCCATGAAGGCGCGCAACCCGGTCTACCGTCCGCTCCTCCGCTTCTTTCTCTGGATGGGGAGCCTGCAGGGCCGCTCCCAGATGTGGCTGATCCTCGGCCTCTTCTTCGGGGTGAGGCTGCTGCGCCAGATAGCGCGCTCCAACCCGGCGCTCGCCCCCTTCCTCTATCCCGTGATCGTCCTCTACCTGCTCTTCGTCCTGCTGACCTGGGTCGCGGACCCGCTGTTCAACCTCCTGCTCCGGCTCGACCGCTTCGGGCGGTTGGCACTGTCGCGGGAGGAGGTCCGGGCGAGCAACTGGTTCGGGGCGGTCCTCGGGCTGGCGCTCGCCGCGCTCGTCACCTCGGTCGCGATCGGATCGAAGACCCTTCTACTCGTGGGGATCGGCGCCACCGGCCTGATCCTCCCGGTCGCGGGCGTCTTCCGCTGCCGGCCCGGCTGGCCCCGGTGGGTGATGGCGGGCTACACCGCCCTGATCGCCATCGCCCTGTCGGTGGCCATCTTTCTCTACGCTCAGGAGGGCAATGCTGAAGAGGCGGCCAAGCTCTTCCCCGTCCCCATCGCAATCGCCCTGCTCGGCGCCGTGCTCTCGACCTGGATCGCCTCCGGTCTGTCGATAGCCCGGCCGCGCTCCCGCGATTAGGGCTTCATCTCGAACCGCCCGGCCTCGATCTCCGGATTGACCTGCACCTTCTCCACCGTCAGCGAGACGTGGCGGATGGAGTACTCCTGGTCCTGGCGGTGAGAGATCACCAGTCCTTCGACCGCGCGGAAATCCGAATAGTAGGTCCAGCGGTCCTTGGGCTCGGGCAGGTCGAGCGTGCGGTCGAAGCGCGCCAGCTCGAGGTGGGAGGAGGAGTCGAGGTACCACGTCTCCTCGAACCCGTCCTTCCGGGTCACCTTGAGCTTCCAGGCGGGCTGGCCGTCGACCTCGTCCTTGCCCAGTAGCTCCACCTTGTGGCCCTTGGCCGCCGCATCGATCAGAGGACTCTCGAACTCGGCCGTGTGCCGGGCGAGCACGGCCTCGGCCTCCGGGACCGCCGTCGGCTTCACGATCTCGAAGAGGGGATGGACCCACCAGGTGACCTTGCCGTCGTGCCCGATCGTCATCTTCTGCCCGAGCATGGTCTGCTCGAAGCGGACCGAGTCGGGCCGCCGGAATTCGAAGAGAAAGGGATTGGCGTTGCTGAAGATGACTTGAGTGCCGGTGACGATCATCGAATTGACCGCGCGCCACTTGTCCAGGCCGCCATGAGCGGCGGCATGCTTCGCGAGCACCTCGTCGAGCGGTTGTGCGCCGACGGCGCCGGCTGCCGGAGCCAGCAGGGCAAGGATCAGGAAAAGCTTGCCAATCATTATGCGAATCATCGCGCCGCCGCCTTGGTTCCGGCAACCGGAGCCGAGGTCCGCACGTCGAGGACGATCATCTCGTCTTCATCCCGGAGATAGAGCCGGCCGTGGGAGATCACCGGGGAGGTCCACGTCTTGCCCTCCATCACCTTGACCCTACCCTTCTCCTGGAAGCCCGCGGGCGTCGCCTCGGCGAGGATGAGCTGTCCCTGGTCGCTGAGGATGTACAGCAGGCCGTCCGCCAGGATCAGCGAGCCCTTGCCGTAGCCGCGGTGGACCCACTTCTGCTCCCCCGTCTCGGCCACGAGGCACTTCAGGCTCGCATTGTCGAAGCCGTAGATGTGTCCCTCGTAGAGCACCGAGGAGCTGAAGTGGTTCTTCATCAGCCGGTTGTTCCAGACCTCCCGGACTGTTCCACTGCCATCCACCCCCTTGCCGACCTCCAGCAGGACGGCGCCGATGTCCTCCGACGCCGACGCGAAAATCCGGTTCGGCGCGAGGAACAGGGGGGAGGCGATGGCTCCGGCCTTCCAGGGGTAGCGCCAGTACACCTTGCCGTCCGGCAGGAGGGAGACGACGTCTCCTTCGATCGTCCGGACGAACACGTACTGCCGGACTCCGTCGATCGTCACGGCCAGGGGCGTCACATATCCCGGCTTGCCGTCCAGGGCGGACCAGCGGAGCTTGCCGGTCTTCTTATCCAAGCCCACCACCGCCTTCCCCTCCTTGCCGCCCGCTTCCAGGATCAGGAGGTCGCCATCCACGATCGGCGAAGAGGAGAAGCCCCGGTTGGGCGTCGGGCTGCCGAGCTCCTTCACCAGGTCCAGCTCCCAGAGCCGCGCGCCGTCCTTGATCTTGAGGGCGTGCAGCCGGCCCGTGGCGGACAGCACGTAGACCACGTCCCCCTCCACCGTGGGCGTCGAGCGCGGACCGTTGCCGAACATCTCGGGGAAGACCGGCCCGAGGGGGACGCGCCAGACCACCTCGCCGTCCGACTCGCGCAGGCGGTAGGCCGTCTCGCTCTCCCCCTCGACCGCCATGGTGTAGAGGGCGCCGTCCGCCACGGTCACGGTGGAGAACCCGCTGCCGATCGGCTTCTTCCAGAGGACCTTCGGGCCGCTCTCGGGCCAGCTCCGGAGCAATCCCTTCTCCGCGGAGGCGCCGTTCTGCTGCGGGCCGCGGAACTGCGGCCAGTCCGCCCCTTTCGACGGATCGGCCCCCGCGGCCGGCGCCAGAGCGGCACCCAGGAGCAGGACGGTTGCCAGAATAGCCCGGGCACGCCACGACCTCTTCATCGAATAGACCTCCTCTTCATCACGATGGGTCTTTGTACGGGGAGGCCTGTGGAAAGTTGCCCGTATGATAGCTTTCAGGGTTCCATGAGGACCGCTGCAATGACTGACACCGCCCCCTCCACCTCCGGACGCGACTTCATCCGCGAGAGGGTTGCCCAGGACCGTGCCGCCGGCAAGTACGGCGGACGTGTGATCACCCGTTTCCCCCCGGAACCGAACGGCTATCTCCATATCGGCCACGCCAAGTCGATCTGCCTCAACTTCGGCCTCGCGCTGGAGAACGGCGGGAGATGCCACCTCCGTCTCGACGACACCAACCCCGAGACCGAGGACCAGGAGTACGTCGACGCCATCCAGGAGTACGTGCGCTGGCTGGGCTTCGATTGGGGCGAGCATTTCTACCATGCGTCGGACTACTTCGAGCAGCTCTACGATTTCGCCGTCGAGCTGATCCGCATGGGCAAGGCCTACGTGGACAGCCTGAACGAGGATGAGATCCGGGAGTACCGGGGCACCGTCACCGAGCCCGGGCGGAACAGCCCGTACCGCGACCGCTCCGTCGAGGAGAACCTCGACCTCTTCGCCCGCATGCGGGCCGGCGAGTTCCCGGACGGCGCCCACGTGCTGCGCGGCAAGATCGACATGTCGGCGGCCAACATGAAGATGCGGGATCCGCTCTTCTACCGTATCAAGCGTGCCACCCACTACCACCGCGGCGACGCCTGGCCCATCTACCCGATGTACGACTTCGCCCATCCGCTCTCGGACGCCATCGAAGGCATCACCCACTCGCTCTGCACGCTGGAGTTCGAGAACAACCGGGACATCTACGACTGGCTGGTCGACACCCTGCCGTTCCCCGAGCCGCCGCGGCAGATCGAGTTCGCCCGCCTGAACCTCACCTACACGGTGATGAGCAAGCGCAAGCTCCTGGACCTCGTCGGACGCAAGCTCGTCTCGGGCTGGGACGATCCTCGCCTGCCCACCCTCGCCGGCCTGCGCCGCCGCGGCTTCACCCCCGCGGCGATCCGCGACCTCTGCGACCGGGTCGGCGTCGCCAGGGCGAACAGCACGGTGGACGTCACGTTCCTGGAGCACTGCCAGCGGGAGGACCTCAACCCCCAGGTCCCGCGCGTGCTCTGCGTGCTGCGGCCTCTGAAGCTGGTGATCGAGAACTACCCCGAGGGCCCTGCCGAGGAGACCGAGGAGCTGGACGCGCCGTTCTATCCGCGCGACGTGCCCAAGGAGGGGGAGCGGAAGGTGCCCTTCTCGCGCGTCCTCTACATCGAGCGCGACGACTTCGCCGAGGTCCCTCCGAAAGGTTTCCATCGCCTCTCCCCCGGACGCGAGGTGCGGCTGCGTTACGCCTACATCATCCGCTGCGAGAGCGTGGTCAAAGATCCCGTGACCGGCGAGGTCGTGGAGGTCCGCTGCACCTACGACCCCGCCACCCGCGGCGGCTCGGCTCCGGACGGTCGCAAGGTGCCGGGCACCCTGCACTGGGTTTCCGCGGACCACTCGGTGCCGGTCGAGGTGCGGGTGTACGACCGCCTCTTCCAGGTCGAGCGCCCGGACTTGGAAGAAGGCGGCATCGATGCCACCCTCAATCCCGACTCCCTCGAAACGCTCACGGACAGCCGCCTCGAGCCGGCCGCGGCTGACCCCGTGCTGGGAGAACGGCTGCAGTTCGAGCGGCAGGGTTACTTCTTCCGCGATCCGATCGATTCGAAGCCCGACCGTCTGGTCTTCAACCGCATCGTACCGCTCCGCGACTCCTGGGCACCGGAGGTGCAGAAGCAGGCGCCAGCTCCCCAGAAGCCGCCCGAGCCGAAAAAAGAGAAGGTCAAGGAAGAGAAAGCTCCCGAGCCGCTCTCGCCCGAGGAGCTGGAGCTGCTGGAGCAGCTGCGCCCCACATTTCTGCCCGTCATCCAGAGCGTGATCGCCGCCCATCCCAAGGAAGTCGAGCGCTACCGCTCCGGACAGACCGGCGTCCTCGGTTTCCTCGTCGCGCAGGTGATGAAGCAGGGGGCGCAGGGGGGCAGCAAGCCCAACCCCAAGCTGGTCAATGCGATGCTGACTGGCGAGTTGGGCTGACTACTGGTTCCGGGTAGAGACGCCCCAGTCCGTGACACGAACCGACCGGGTACACCGCCGTCGGGGCGTCTCCATGGCACCAACGACCACCAACGCGGGCAGCCCCACACACAGTGCAGAGGGGGCAGGCGGTTTCTTACGCAGACAGGACCGGCAGCGAGAACGGTCGTGCCGTGGGGAGACGCCCCGACTATGTTCACCCGGCAGGATCGTGCCAGCGTACTGGGGCGTCTCTACCCAACAGACGGCGTCCTGTGGAGGGGGGCGCTCGGCAGACGCCGCGCCCGATCACTCCGTCAGCTTGTGGTCGTAGCTCAACACGCGCGCGAGCTTCCACCCGCTGGCGTCCTTCTTCCAGACCTGGGTGAACTTGGCAATCTCCACCAGCTTGTCCGGCTGGCCTTCCGTCTTCTTGTAGAAGCGGTGGACGCCCACCTCGACGGCGCCGTAGTTGTTGAGGGGGTAGACCTCCAGGCTGCCTTCGACCAGCTCCCGTCTCGCCCGATAGTCCTCGCCCGTCTTCTGCCTCTCGCACATCCCCCGGATGTTCTCCACGAACTGGGCTCCGGAGGTCGCGACCAGCCCTCCCTTGTCGTGATACATCTCGAAGTCGTCGGTCACGAGGCCGCTGAGCGCTTGGACATCACACGTATTGAAAACGGCATCGAAGAGCATCCGGTCCTTGCCCGCAATCTCTTCAAACAATTCCTTCGTTGCCGCTGGACCGGCGGTCTGAGCGCTCGCGACGGTGCCTGCGGTCAGCAGAACTGCCGCGCCGATGGCGAAGCAGGTGCTCCGAAGTGCCTTGATGATCATCGTTTCTCCCTCCTCCGCTCCCCTACGACGAGCTCGCGGCCAGGGTTTCGCATTGACTTTTAGCGGAAACGTCTGTACAAACGTCTCTTCTGGCCTCGGCTATAGGAGTTCCTCCATGAAGGGCATCAAATCTGCGTCGACGTTAGCGCTGTTCCTGCTGAGCCTCGCGGCCCCGCAGCCGGCCGCTGCCCAGGCAGCCAGCGGCACCTACCGGTTTGCGTTTGAAGACGACGACCTGATGAAGTATGTCGAGTTCGACGCCAGCACGGACGGCACCGGCCAGATGACCTTCGTCGACCAGGCGAGGATTTCAGACGAGGACCCTGACGAGCCTCGTCCCGAGGACTCCCCCCCGGAGCTTCAAATCAGGGCAGAGCTCTACGACACGACGATCGAGAAGAACAGGGCCTTGATGAACGGAACTGTCGTGGACTCCAGCCACAAGAGCTATATCGGGAAGTGGGTGCAGCTCGTGGTCGAAGACAACGGGGACAACCGCGAAGTACCGGATCGGCTGACGTGGAGCTTTTGCAAGCCGCGGGAGGGTGGATGGATCCCGACGGATGCGGAGCGGAAGGATGACGACGGGGCCTACTTGAGCTGGTGGGCCACGGACGCGGAGCGGAAAGACGACGTGGGAATTCCGTCCAGGAACCTCATCTCGAATGAAGAGAGAGGCTGTCAGATTCATTCGCTCTGGCAGTACTCCTTCATCGATGTAGGGAAGTGGGAAGGCGACATCAGAGTTCAGCCGTAGAACGCGGCCGGCCTGAAAAGACAAGGGGGGGACCGACTCGTCGGTCCCCCCCTTTTATTTTATGGGATCGCGCCGGTCCTAGTACCGGTAGTGATCCGTCTTGTAGGGCCCTTCCTTGGGCACGCCGATGTACTTGGCCTGGTCGTCGCGCAGCTCGGTGAGCTTGGCGTTGAGGTTGGTGAGCTGGAGGCGCGCCACCTTCTCGTCCAGGTGCTTGGGCAGGGTGTAGACGCCCACCTCGTATTCGCCCCTCTTCGTCCACAGCTCGACCTGGGCGAGGACCTGGTTGGCGAAGGAGGAGCTCATCACGTAGCTGGGATGTCCGGTGCCGCAGCCCAGGTTCACGAGACGGCCCTTGGCCAGGAGGATGATGCGCTTGCCGTCGGGGAAGATCACGTGGTCCACCTGCGGCTTGATCTCCTCCCACGGGTACTGCTCCAGGCTCGCGACGTCGATCTCGCTGTCGAAGTGGCCGATGTTGCAGACGATCGCGTTGTGCTTCATCCGGCTCATGTGCTCGTGAGTGATCACGTGTACGTTGCCCGTGGCGGTGACGAAGATGTCCGCCTTGTCGCAGGCCTCGTCCATGGTGACCACGCGGTAGCCTTCCATCGCCGCCTGGAGAGCGCAGATGGGGTCCACTTCCGTGACCCACACCTGGGCGCTCAGGGCGCGCAGGGCCTGGGTGCTGCCCTTGCCCACGTCACCGTAGCCGCAGACGACCGCGATCTTACCGGCCACCATCACGTCCGTGGCGCGCTTGATGGCGTCCACCAGAGACTCGCGGCAGCCGTAAAGGTTGTCGAACTTGCTCTTGGTGACGCTGTCGTTCACGTTGATGGCCGGGAACTTCAGCTCGCCCCTCTTGGCCATCTCATAGAGCCGGTGGACGCCCGTGGTGGTCTCCTCGGTGACGCCCTGGATCGCCTCCAGCTGCTTCTTGTACCAGCCGGGCTGGGCGGCATTGCGCTTCTTGATCGCGGCGAAGAGCACGCGCTCCTCCTCGCTGCCGGGGTGGTCCAGCACGGAGGGATCATCCTCCGCCCTGGCACCCAGGTGGACGAGAAGGGTGGCGTCGCCGCCGTCGTCCAGGATCATGTTGGGCGCGCCTTCGGGGAACTCGAAGATCTTGTGCGTGAACTCCCAGTACTCCGTCAGGCTCTCGCCCTTGTAGGCGAAGACGGGGATCTCGGCGGCGGCGATGGCTGCGGCGGCGTGGTCCTGGGTCGAGAAGATGTTGCAGCTCGCCCAGCGCACGTCGGCGCCGAGAGCCTGCAGGGTCTCGATCAGCACAGCCGTCTGGATGGTCATGTGCAGGGAGCCGGCGATGCGCGCGCCCTTCAGGGGCTGGCTCGGGGAGAGCTCCTTGCGGATGGCCATGAGGGCGGGCATCTCGCCCTCGGCGATCTGGAGCTCCTTGCGGCCCCAACCGGCGAGGGAGATGTCTGCGACGTGGTAGTCCGCCTTCGTGGCGGTCAGGGTGGCGGTCTCGGTAGCGACGGTCATGACGAACCTCCTCAGAGGAACCGGGCGACGGGAATCCGCTCACCGTCGGACCCGGAAAGGGTTGAGGTGAGCGCCGTTTCCTGTGCTCCGGTCATGCCGGCGTCCGAGCCTCGGAGGGGATGCCTCCTGCAGCGCTCCTCGAACGCTCCCGATTATACCCCACCGGGCTCGGATCTCAAAGAGCGCGATCTGGTGTATTCTTTGCCATCGGCGAAAGCCCTACTGCGGAGATGCTCTCATCCCACTGGCTTCCTGTCGTCCTCGTCGTGGCTCCGTTCGTCCTCGCGGCCTGGATGGAGCGGGATGCTTCACAAGGTGACGTTGCCGGTCTCGTCAGACGGATCCAGGCCGGCGACCCGGCCGCTGAAAGCGAGCTCGTGGCCCGCTTCAGCCACGGCCTCCTGCTGATGCTGCGCCGCCTCGCCCAGAATCCGGCCCTGGCCGACGACCTCCATCAGGAGACCCTCGCCCTGGTGCTCGGGAAAATCCGCCGCGGCGAGGTGCGGGAGGCCGAGAAGCTCTCCGGTTTCATCCGCAGCACGGCGCGCAACCTGTTCATTGCCGACCGGCGCAAGGAGGCGCGCTACCGCGCCTTTGACGAAGGCGAGGAGGAAGGGCTGCGTCCGTTGCCAGAGCTCGCCGACCGAGGTCCCGCACCCCTCGAGCGGGTCCTCGCGGACGAGGAGGCGCGGCAGGTGCTGCGGCTCCTCGCCGAGCTCCGTTTCGACCGCGACCGCCAGCTCCTCCTCCGCTTCTACCTCTCCGACGACAGCAAGGAAGAGATCTGCGCGGACCTGGACATTGAGCCGGAGCGCTTCAACAAGGTCCTGTTCCACGCCCGCGAGCGGTTGCGCGAGCTCTGGAGCCGGGCGGAGAAGCGGCAGCGGTTCTTTGCCGGGGCGCAGAGAATTGTAGGAAGGATCGGCGGCGGTCCTGCACGGGACAGTTAGCATGGACCATCAGGCGATCGACGCCGGCAACATCGCCGAGCGCTACGCGACGGGCCGCCTGCCGCCAGAGGAGGCCGCGAGCTTCGAGGAGCACTACCTCGATTGCCCGTCCTGTTGTGCCCGCGTCGAGGCTGCCGAGCGCCTCCAGCGTGGAATCCGGCGGCTGGCCGAGCAGGCGGCGGTCCGCGAGCCCGGAAGCTCCCGCTCCTCCCCCTGGCACCGCTCGCCGCGGCTGGCGCTGGCGGCGGCGGCCCTGCTCGCCGTCGCAATCCTGCCGGCGTGGCTGCAGCTTGGGGAGATCCATCGCCTGCAGGCCGACCTCGCCGCCTCGCGGGACGCCCTGGCGCGGACGCAGGCGGAGCGAGGCCCTGCAGACCGCCTGGCCGCGATCCAGCAGGAGCTTCAGCAGACCCGGCGCGACCTCGCCGCCGAGACGGCGAAGCGCGAAGACCTCGCCCGGGAGATGGCGGCAGACCGCCAGCCGCAGACGAACCTCCCCGTCGTCCCCTTGACGCCGGTCCGCGGCAGCCTCGACGGCCCCGTGCGCACCCTCGAGCTCCCTGAAAAGCCGGGCTGGGTCGGCTTCTGGTTGGAGCCGGGCGACATCGATTTCCCGGTCTACCGGGCGACGCTGCGGACCGACCGGGGTACCGTCGTCTTCCAGGCATCCGGCCTCGCGCTGAACGACCTCGGCGCCCTTCTCATCACCGTCCACTCGGCCACGCTCGTCCCCGGCACCTACCGGCTCGATCTCGAGGGTCTCCCTTCAGCCGGCGCGCCGGTTCCGGTCGATCGGTTCCCGCTGCGGATCGATTGAATCCAGCCGCGGTCTAGCCGCCGCCAGCCGCGGGAGTCTGGTCTTCGGCAGTCCAGGACCCGTCGTCCGAATCCGAGTCCTGCTGGTTAAACGTGATCAACTGAGGGAACTCACCTATCATCATGATGACGTAGTCGTTCTCCCTCTTGATCGTATTTGTTATCTCATGATACCTGCCGTCCTGATAGGCTATAACTTTATTGCGATAAATGCTCACCTTGTCAGGAACTCCGGAAAAGTTAATCTGATCGCCTGGTTTGCAGGTCGAGAGAGGCCCGGCGCTTTTGACCCTCCAGGTGTTGTTCGTGTACTCCTTGAGGGACATGATCCATTCCTCCTTGTCTGAAGTGAACGCTCACTGCCAATCCCCCTGGAGAACGAAGGCTCCCCAGTAGGACGGATCGCGGAAGCGGTGCTGGCGCGACAGGGAGAGGCGGGCCTGGCGGAGCGCCGCGGCGGGGCGCAGACCTTCGGTCCACATGCCGCGGTAAAACGCCCGCATGAGCTCGGCCGTCGCCCGGTCGTCGATCCACCAGAGGCTCGCGACCACCCGCGGCGCTCCCGCGTAGAGGAAACCGCGGGTGAGCCCGAGGAGCCCTTCGCCACGGATCTCCTTGCCCAGGGCTGTCTGGCAACCCGAGAGCACGACGAGGTCGGCCGCCAGCTCGAGATCGTAGATGTCCCGCAGGCGAAGGAACCCTTCGCGCGGGTTGCCGGCCGGATCGAAGCGGGAGAGGGCAAGGCCCGAGAGCTCCGGCCGTTCCGCGTCGAGGACGCCATGGGTGGCGAAGTGGATATAGCGGAAGTCGCGCAAGCGTCCGGAGAGGACGAGGTCGCGGTCGGCCGCGAAGTCGAGCCTGGTGGTGACCGCGCCCGGCGGAGCCAGGGTGGCGATCGCCATGGCTTCCTGGCGGGAGAAGCGGAGACGGCTCAGGAGGGCCTCCGGGCCGTCACCCCTCCGGCCTCCCATCTCCGGAATCCCGGCCGGGCTCCCCTCTCCGCTCCGTGCGACGCGGAGATCGTCCCGCTGGAAAACAGGATCGGCGAGCACGATGGCGAGCTCGCGGGCCGGCGGCCTCCGGGCGCGTTCCCGCCGCTCGGCCGCGAGGACGGACGCCGACGGCAGATGGACCACCTCTCGCCGCGCGAGCAGGGGGTCCGCGCCCCCGGGCTCGGGCAGCATGTCGAAGGGGATGTAGCCCAGGGCCCCATCGGGAACGATCGCCAGGCGGCGATCGCGGCGATCACTGATCTCGGCGGCCACCGGTCCGAGGAGCATCCGGCTGAGCGTCTGTCCGATCCGCATCCGGCTCTCGTCGCCTGACGCCGGAGTGCTCAGGGCCAGATGGAAGGCGCGGGCGGCGCTCTCGATCTCCTCCCGTCCGGGCAGGACGAAGGAGCGCAGTTCGGCCGCGTCGACCGCCCAGAGGTAGCTCCGCTCGGGACCGAGGGAGTATTCGAGGAGAAGCGTCCCGGAGTCGAGCAGCGCCTGGATCTCCTCCGTGCTCGCGTTCCCCGGAAGGGCGAGGTCGGCATAGCGCGGGTTCTTCCGGCGGATCTCGGCGTCGACGTTGTCCAACTCGGCCCGGATCCGCTCGCTCTCGATTTCCAGGTTCCTGCTCTCGGCCTCGCCTCCCTTGCCGCGGCCCAGGAGGGTCTGGCGCCGGTCCGCCTTCAAGGCCAGGCGGCGCTCTAGGTCACGCTGCCGCGCTGCGAGCGCCGGGTCGACGCCGCTCCGGATCGCGGCACCGCTCTCGCGCAGGACGTCGAGGAGCGAACGCGCCCGCGCATATTCGCTCGCCTCGAAAGCCGCCCGGTCGAAGCCCTGGCCGGGACGGGCGGCGTCAAGGCGCATCAGGATGTCGACCCGGAGCTCGTAGACATCGGTGTTGGAGCCCAGATAGCTGGCGCGAAGCTCGGGGTTGCCCAGCCGGAAGCGGAGGGACTCGAGGGCGGCGATGGCCGCTTCGGCGTCACCCGCCGCCCTGTCGAGCTCCCCCCGGTCCCGCAGGATGCGGGCGCGGGAGGAAAGGGCCGAGGCCTCCCGGATGCGGTCGTCGGCGGCACGCGAGGTCAGGAGGGCCTGCTCGAAAAGCGGCAGGGCTTCCGCGGCCCGTCCGCCGGCAGCCAGAACCTCGCCCTTCCGCAGCAGAGTGGTGGCCTCGTAGTAGCGGTCTCCGGTCCGGCGCTGAAGATCGAGCGCCTTGTCCAGCTCGGCGAGAGCCTCGGCAGGTCGTCCAGCCGCGCTCAGGGCCTCTCCGAGGTAGCTGCGGCTGGTTGCCTCGCTCCGCGCATCGGAGATCGCGAGTGCGATCTCGAAAGCCTGCCGGTGGAGGGGGACCGCCTTGCCGGCCGCGCCGCTCTGGCGCTCGAGCCAGCCGAGGTTGTTGAGGGTCACGATCTCGCCGCGCCGGTCCTCGACCGCCCGGCGGAGCGCCAGGGCCTGGGTCAGATAGAGGCGGGCCCGCTCCGTCTCGCCGATGACGCTGTAGGCAACCCCCAGGTTGTTCAGGGTGCTAGCCTCAAGCCGGCGGTCGTCCAGGGTCGCGAGGATCTCCCGGGCCTCGCCATAGACCCGCAGCGCCTCGCTGACCTCACCCAGGCTGCGGAAGAGAACGGCGAGGTTGTTGAGCGCCTGGGCCTCTCCAGTCCGGTCGCCGGTCGCGCGCCGGATCTCCAGCGCCTGCCGGTAGCTCTCCTCGGCCGGCAGCGGCTCGCCCAGGCTGAAGTAGGCGAAGCCGAGGTTGTTGAGCACCTTGGCCTCCTCCTTCGTCTCGCCGAGCTGCTGGAAAAACTCCAAGGCTTCTCGATAGCAGGCGAGCGCCTCCTGGACGCCGCCCCCGGCGTGGACGACCAGGCATTGACCGTTGCGCAGCTCGGCCTCCTCGTAAGCCATGCCGAGACCGCGCGCGAGGTCGAGCCCGCGGGCGAGAGCCTCGTCCGCAGCGGGAAGCTCGCTCATCTCCCAGAGCGTGATCCCGAGCTTGCTCCAGGCCTGCGCCTCCCGCTCGGGCCGGCCCAGCTCCTGCCAGCGCGAGGCCGCCTCGCGATAAAGCTCGACAGCCCGGCGCTGCTGCCCCAGGCGATGAGTGATCTCGGCGATGCCGGCGACCGCCTCCGCCTCCCCCGACTGGTCGCCGGCAGCCAGGAAATGGCTGCGTGCTTCCTGGAGAGCCGCCAGGATCCTGTCGAGGCTGCCCACGGGCTCGCCGTGCAGAATCGTGCCCGCCCGCGTCATCGCGGCAAGCGCGGCGATCCGTTCGCGGTCGGCCGCGGACGACTCCGGCATCTCCTCCAGACGGATCGCGCAGCGGCCGGGCCCGACTCCCTTCTTCTCGGCGCGCACCTCGACCCGGTAGGAGCCCGTGGCCGCAGGGCGGAGCAGGAGGGTCTCGATCCCCCAGCGGTCCAGCGGAGAGTCGACCGCGGCGACGCTCTCGCCGTCCGGGCCACTCACCTCGACGATCAGGTCGATTCCCTGTTGCTCGACAGCGAGGAGATACGTCCTGCCGACAACGAGCCCGGCATCGAAGGCCCGGGTAGCGCCGGGAGAGAGGGAAACCGAAGCAGCCGGAGGCGTTTGCGCGCTCCCGCCGCCATCCGCCAGCGCGAGGAGCAGGGCGAGAGCCAGCCTTCGTGGACCTCGGCTGCGTCGCATATCACGCTCTCAGGTCGCGAATCGGCGCTCGGACCGGGCCTTGGCCCTGGCTGCCTCCTCCTCCCGGTTCTTCGGCGGCGAGTTGGTTTCGAGGCCCCTGAGGAGGTCGCCCGAGATCCTGGCGATCTCGTCGACGGCGGCGAAGAACGCGGCTTCGTTCGCCTTGGAAGGCTTGTTGAACCCGGTGACCTTGCGCACGAACTGCAACGAGGCGGCGCGCACCTCCCCATCCGTCACCGGAGGCTCGAAGTTGAAGAGAGTCTTGATGTTACGGCACATGGGAAGCTCCGAAAGAGTTGGGGGGCCTACGTCGAGCCCCGGGGCAGCACGACCGTGAAGGTCGTACCGGTCTCCTCCGCCGAGGATACTTGAACCGAGCCGCCGTGCGAACGCGCGATCTCGAAGACGATGTACAGACCGAGGCCGAGCCGGGTAGTCCGGAACGGCCCTTGCAATGTTCAGCGCATTGCGTTGTAATCGTGCGCGTCATGACTCGCGACGAATACGAAAGGCGCAAGGGACGGCTCGAGGAGCAGCTCCGCTCCGGCATCGAGCTGCTGGAAACGGCCCACCGGGCCCAGATGCGGGCCCTCGATCTGGTCTGGATGGTCCAGGCCGAGGAGGATACAGGGACCTCATGGAGCGAGACGGCTCTCCCCTCCTCCGGAGGACCTGCCCCACCGGCGCCTGCTTCGCGGGAGCCGCTCCCGCCACCGGACCCGCCCCGGCGCCGGAGAGCCCCCGAGGTGGACGCCGACGTCCGCGCCGCCTTTGCGCGCCTGCCCAAGACGTTCACGCGCCGCGACGTGTGCGAGGCGCTCGGCTACGAGCCGGAGCGGGGCGCCCTCTACCGGACTCTCCAGGACCTGACCCGCAACGGCATCGTCCGCGTCGAGACTCCCGGCGGCGGCCAGAGAGCCACGGCCTATCGCAAGACCGGCGCGGACCCTTCGCCCGCGCACGAGTGACCTTCGGAACGATCTCTGGAACGTTCGCTCTTGCACCTGGAACATTCAGACACATTTAGCGACGGATCCGGTACATTCATGCTCCACTAGCACCAAGCTCTGCACCATTCGCCCCGAGTCCCGAGGCATTCGCCCCGAGAGGCGAACGGTCCCCGGGTTGGGGCGAATGATTCGTCCCAAGTTCTCCGTGTTTCGCCCCAAGGCGCGAATGATTCAGAGCAGGCTGGAGAACATTCGCGGGTGGGGGTGAATGTCTCAAAGAGAGGAGAAGAACATTCGCCGCCCGAGGCGAATGACCCCGAGTCCGGCGTGAATGCTCCGCCCTTTGGCGCGAAACATTCCGGGACCGGGGCGAATGCTCCAGTTCGCAGGGCGAATGTCCCGCCAACCGGGGCGGATGACGTGCGAGAGCGGGCGGCTATGCCACTTGGGCGTGCAGGCGGACACCAAGTGCGCGAGCAACTTTCAACACAGTAGCAAAGCTGGGATTGCCGCCCTCGCTCAGTGCCTTGTACAAGCTCTCTCGGCTTAGCCCGGCATCGCGTGCGACCTGCGTCATGCCCCGTGCGCGTGCGATATCGCCCAGAGCACGAGCAATCCCCGCCGCATCGTCGGGGGCTTCTTCGAGCCAGGCATCAAGGTACGCGGCCATCTCTTCGGGCGTACGAAGTTGTTCGGCTACATCGTACGCAACGGTCTTTGTCTTAGCTTTAGCTTTAGCTTTCGGCTTGGGCTTAGCCCGGGCCTTCGGGGTCGATTTTTCAGCGGTTTTAGCCATGATGTTGCACTCCTACAGGTTCTTGGCTAGAGCGATGGCGGTCTTGATGTCCTGGGCTTGCGTTGACTTGTCTCCCCCGGCAAGCAGCACGATCAGGGCTCCACTACGCTCGGTGTAGTAGACCCTGTATCCAGGGCCAAAGTCGATCTTCAACTCGCGGACCCCATCGGTGAGGATGCGATGCTTGCCTGGATTTCCATGGGCAAGACGATCAACGCGGACTTGAACACGTGCGCGACCTGCAAGGTCTTTCAGGGAGTTGATCCAGTCGAGGTAGACCTCGGTAGCCTTGACGGTCATGCCTAAGTGTATCCCGCAGGCTACGGATGTCAAGAGCAAGGCTACTGCGTCACGCAGACGGCAGAGCGCCTCCACTTCCGCCGTGCGGGAAACCCGGCCTCAACGCAAGTAAGGAGCGATATTCCCCGCGATCGCTCTGAATTCCTCGTCCGTCAGCGGCACCGTCGTGCGGAATGTCAGCCAGGATTGGCGCGCCGTAGGAGGAGCCAGGTCGGTTCCGTACAGGACGCGGTGAAGTCCGATCTGCCGGATGCGCTTGGCAAACGTTTGCAGGACATCATCCCTCTGATCGTCGGCCACGGTCGCAAAATCGAAATAGAGGTTCTTCGTCCGCGGATCGCCGGCAGCGATCGCCTCTGCGTAAACGACCAGAGCCTCGTCGGTATAGCCCGGCCCGCCGCCCGCGAAGTGCGCGATCTGGACCGGAATATCGGGCGCTGCCGGAAGGATCTGGTTCAGGAAGATCACAGCGTGCTCGCGCCCATAGGTCTTGTCGTGCCCCACCCACAGGTGAGCGACGATCGCCAGCCGGCGCTCGTTCGCCGCGGCGAAGACCCGGCGGACTTTCTCCACGTGCTGCGCGTTCCGCACGTCCACCTCAGAGTTGCCGAAGTGCAGCTTCAGGCCCTTGACCTGAGGAAGCTTCGAGCAGCGATCGATCTCTTTAAGAGCGTAATCCTTCAGCGGGTTGAAGCTGCAGAAGGCGACCAGGCGGCTTGGGGCGCGCGCCACTTCCTGGACGGTCCAGTCATTCTCCGCCCGAACATTCGCATATTCGTCGCCCCCGGCCTTTCGCATGAACGGGCTTCCGTGCCAGTAGGCCGACGAAAGCACCGCTCCGCGCTGGATGCCGGCTTCATCAAATTGCGCGACGAGCTGCTCGGCCGTGGTCGGCTCCCGCACCGTGGGCCCTGGAAACGTGGGTGACTCGGCCGCGATCTGCCACACGCCGTCAGCGCCCTTTTCCAACGAAAAGAGAACCTGTCCGAAGTGCCGGGCCGCGGCTCCGTCGCCGCGAGTGAAATAGGCGGCGATGTGGCCGGCGGAGCCTTTCACTCCGTAGGCGATCGGGGTTACACGATAGGGCCGGGCGAAAAGTCCGGCCATCCAGGTGGTGACCTCGTCACGGCCGCGAACCCAGCGGGGCTCATTGATATCGAAAACCAGGCTGTCTTCCGTATAGAGACCGGCAAGGGACGCCTTGTCGTTCCAACCCTTCTCCCTTGCACGAAGCAGGCGAGCGAGATCGGCTGGCAACTCGATGGCCGGGAGCGGCGGGTCATTGATCAACTTCGCGGCATTCGGGCTAAGCAGGTGCGTATGATGGTCGGCCAGCGGGCCGATGGGCTTGTCTGTTTCACCCAGGACAGGGACGGACAGGGCCATGGCTGCCATGGCAGCAATCAGAAATCGTTTCATGGATGGCTCCTCTTCAGTCGTACCGCAGCGCGATCAGCGGGTCCACTCGCGTCGCCCGCCGCGCCGGGAGATAACAGGCGATCAAGGACACTAAGGTGAGAAGCAGCACGATGGCTGCGAACGTTGCCGGGTCTGTAGAGCCCACGTCGAAAAGGAGGCCCGACATGACGCGAGTCATGGCCAGCGCGCCGGTCAGGCCGATGCCGATACCGATACCGATACCGATACCGATCAACGTGAGAAGGATCCCCTGCTTCAGGATGAGCATCAGGACCTGGCCCGGCTGGGCGCCAAGCGCCATCCTGAGCCCGATCTCGCGGGTCCGCAGGGTCACCGAATAATTCATTACGCCGAAGATGCCGACCGCCGCCAGCAGCGTCGCCAGCCCCGCGAAAAGCCCGAGCAGGAGCGTGTTGAAGCGGGCGCGGCCTACCGTATCGGCCATGACCTCATTCATCGTCCGCACGTCGGAGATGGGCTGGTTCGGATCAATCGCGCGCAGCTCGCGCCGCACCGAGGGAGTCATTTCCGCGGGATCGCCGGTGGTACGAATGACGAGGGTCATGAACGGATAGACGAGCTCCGGGTGAGGAAAATAGACGGTCGGCTCCGCTTCGTCCACGAGGCTGTCGTACCTGACGTCGCCGACGACGCCGACGATCTCCGTCATCACGGGTTCTTCAAACATCTCGACGCTGATGCGCTTTCCGATCGGGTTTTCTCCGGGGAAGTGCCGCCGGGCCAGCGACTCGCTGATGAGGACGACGTGCCTCGCCTCGGTAGCCTCGGAGTCCGTGAAATTGCGGCCGCGCAGCAGAGGGATGCCCATTGCGCGGAAGTAGCCGGGATCGGCTACGCGCACGTTCGTGCCGGGTTCCTCGCCCGGCATCGGCACGGGCCGGCCCTCGACGATGAACCCGGTCGCGGAGCCGGGCCCGCCGTATAACGGCAGGAAGTTCACCATCCCGGCGGAGCGGGCGCCGGGGAGCGCCCCGATGCGCTCCGTCGCCTCGCGGAAGAAGTCGACGATCTGCCGATGCTCCGTGTACTTGCCATCCGGCAGACGCATCACCATCGTCAGCACGTCCTCCGTGTTGAATCCGGTATCGACCGTTTGCAGGCGGACGAAGCTCTTCACCAGCAGTCCCGCGCTGGCCAATAGCACGAGCGCCAGAGCGACTTCCGCGATCACGAGGGCGCTCCGCAGTCGATTGCTGCGGGCGCCCTGCCCCCCGGCGCCCTTGCCGCCTTCCTTGAGCGCGTCGTTGAGGTTCAGGCGCGTCGCCTCCAGGGCGGGCGCCAGGCCGAAGATGATTCCGGTCAATATTGAACCGATCAGCGTCAGGGCGAGCACCGGGAGGTTCAAGCCGACGCCCTGCAGATTGACGAGGTCGCTCGGGCTGATCGCCACGAGCGCCTGGATGCCCCACCACGCGAACACCAGACCGAGCAGGCAGCCCAGCACGGCGAGCAGCATGCTCTCGGTGAGGAGCTGCCGGACGATACGGATACGGCGAGCGCCGAGCGCCGTCCGGAGCACGATCTCCTTTTCCCGGGCCGCTGCGCGGGAGAGCAGAAGGTTGGCGACGTTGGCGCACGCGATCAGCAGCACGAAGCCGACGGCGCCGAGAAGAATCAGGAGCGCGGGCCGGACATTGCCGACGAGCTGCTCGCGCAGCGGGATGATCTCCGCGCTGAATCCCTTGTTGTGCTCCGGCGAATCCAGCTCGAGGCGGGCCGCGATGGCCTTCAACTCGGCCTCGGCCTTCTCCAGGGAAGCGCCGGGCTTCAGGCGCCCCACCACCGAGAGGAACCGGCCTCGCGTGGCGACACGCCCTTCCGTGGGCATCGCGAGCACCGTCCAGATCTCGGCGGGTCTGACCGTGCTCGACCTCTTTCTGATGTGCCACTCAAAACCCGCGGGGAGGACGCCGACCACGGTGTAGGGCTCACCGTTGAGCATGATGGGTTTGCCGACTGCTCGCGGATCGCCCCCGAGCCGCCTCTGCCAGAAGCCATGGCTCAGGACGGCAACCTCGGGCATGCCGGGCCGGTCGTCCTCCTGCGTAATGCCCCGTCCGAGGATCGGCTTGACGCCGAGGACCCGGAACAGCTCAGGGGTGGCAAACTGGACCGAGATCTCCTCCGGTTCGCCGCCGCCGGTCAAGCTGAGACGCTGGTCGGAGAACGCCGCCATGCCCTCGAAGGCCGTGCTCTGCTCGCGCCAGCCCCGGAAGTTGGCGCGCGAGGTCGTGTTCTGGTGCCCGCCTTCCGGAGTGGTCTCCCACAACATGACGATCCGCTCCGCGCCAGGGTAAGGCAGCGGGCGCAGGAGCAGCTCGTTGACGACCGAAAATATGGCCGTGTTCGCGCCGATTCCCAAGGCCAGGGTGAGCACCGCGACGGCCGTGAAACCCTTGTCTTTGACGAGAAGCCTCGCACTGTAGCGGATGTCTTGCAGGGAAGCCTCGATCACTCCGCCGCCCCGCACCTCGTAGGCCCTTTCCCTGATCTTGTCGAAGTTGCCGAAGCTCCTGAGGGCGGCCCGGCGTGCCTCGTCGGGCGACATCCCCCGCCCGACGTTCTCCTCCGCCACCATCTCGAGGTGGAGGCGCATCTCTTCGTCGATGTCCCCGATGACCGCCTCACGCCGGAGCAGGCCCTGCAGGCGTGCCGAGATCACTTTGAACAGCTTCATGGACGACTCCCTCAGGTAGCCTGCCGCACCTTGGCCACGGCGAGAACGAGGCGATCCCAACTCGCCTCCTCGGCCTCGAGCCGAGCCCTGCCGGCCTTGGTGAGCGTGTAGAACTTGGCGCGGCGGCCCGTGTCGTTCACCCCCCACTCCGAGGAGACCCAACCCTGCTGCTCGATCCGATAGACCGCCGGGTAGAGCGAGCCCTGCTCCACGTCCAGCATCTCGCCGGACATCTGGCTGATACGCTGGATGATGCCGTAGCCGTGCAGAGGGCCGAGCGAGACGGCCTTCAGGATGAGCATGTCGAGCGTGCCCTGCAGCAGGTCCGCTTTCTGTTCCGCTTTCTGTTTTGCCACTCGTCTACCCTCCCGGGCTAGCCAGAACGATACCTAGAATGCCAGGGCATCATAGCCGGGCATACCTAGACTGTCAAAGCTTGAATGCCGTGGCTGTTCCAAGCCGACGGCGGGACTCGCGACGGGGTGTAGTGGTGGGGTGGATCAGGCGGCGTAGGCTGAGCAACGCCGAGATTTGAGGTCAGTTCTTCTTGGCTGCGGCTTCTGCTTGCGCGAGCATGTCATCGAGGGCCTTCCTGTCCAGCAGGCGCCCCCCTATCATTACCCCGTCTATGTTCGACGCATTGCGAATATCGATGAGCGGGCTGGCCTTGAGGATCACCATGTCTGCAAACAGCGCTTTCGCCTTGTGCCTCCGTATCGGCAATGATGCTCAGGTCGGGCCAAAGCGGTGGATTGCCATCAGCACATAGCCGGCAAAGAAGAGTCTCGGGCCAAGTCTCTTGCCCGAGTCGATCTCCTGGCGCGCGAGTGCATAGAAGCCAAGTTACCACCGGGGTCCCGGATGGTAGTGACCCCATTCACAAGATACAGCTCAAAGGGAAGGTTCTTCAATCCCGAGATGTGAGCATGCATATCCATCAGACCAGGGATGATCCACTTACCCTGGGCGTCGATCACTCGGGCGGCGGGACCACGATGTCAGACGCTCTCCCCACCTGCTTGATGCGGTTGCCTTCGACGACAATGAGGCTGTTGGCGATCTCGTGGCCCGTGTGCACATCAACGAGGGTTCCCCCCTTGAGGACCGCTGTCGGCACGGTTTCTCTGCCTGGTTGGGAGGATAGCGGGAGCGCCAGCCAAGGAAAGAGCAGCAGCCATCCTATCGATTTCATCCCGCCTCTTTCTCTGAAGTACGCGGCGGTTGCTCCCTGGTATAGAGGGCCTCGTGGTTGGCCTTGCCGGCGCGGATCTGAAAGATGCGCCGGTTGGCGCACATGCGCCGGAGGGTCGTGGAGACGGCGGGGACGTCCGCCGGCCTGCGCAACCACTTCCGGAACCGCTGGTTGACCTCCTGGGTCACGCTCCGCGCCCCGAAGCGCTCGCCGGCCGGACGATCGTTCACGACTCTCGCCACCATTTTGGGAAGGGTCGGATGAGCCCCGAGATCCTCCTCCCGGGGAGGCGGAGGCGATGCGTCCGGAAGGTCGAGCTCCCCGGCCGTGGCCGCGACGGCCTGGAACGACCCGAGCTGCTCCAAGGCTTTCTGCAGCTCCGTCTCGCGAAGCGTCCGCTGCTCCCGGTGGTGCTCCTCCTGCCGGGCGTGCATCTCCGCCTGCTCCCGCAGGGAAGCGATCCGCGCCTCCAGCTTGGCCAATATCTCCGACAGCGAAAGGTCCAGGGCCATCGTCCATCCTTTCGTCGCGTCAGCCTGAACGCAAGCCGCCCGGGAAGATGCTCAACTCGCGTCATCCCTGTTCCAAGGCTTGACGGCCAGGAAATGTCTGTCGCGACCCTATCACAAGGGCTCCGCAAACGAGATTTCGGCCCGAGCCGCAGCCGTTGGATGACGCGACGAAGGCCAGAGACGCGAGGGCGCAGAGCATCGCCGTGGCAGGAAAGCCCATCGTGACGCGACTCCGGTCTTCGTCGCGTCAAAAGGATTCAAGCCGTCGCGACCCAGGTTCAAGTCACGACAACAAAGCCTTTCGGCGATGCGAAGAAAGTCTTCGTCACGACAGAAAAACTCCGAGTCGCGACGTGAAAAGAAATTCTGACGCGACGAAGCTTGTCATCGCGTCAGAAAAGTCTTGCGTCGCGACAGGAAATCCCCAGGTCACATCAAGAAAGTTATAGTCGCGACAGGCAAAGAGCTGGCTGACGCGCCACAACCGTTCGTCGCGTCAAAAAGCCTTGCGTCGCATCAACGACGACTTGCGTCACGGCAGCCATTCTTCTTTTGACGCGACTATGCCTTGCGTCACGACAGAAAAACGTTGAGTCGCGTCAAGAAAGTCGGAGTCACGACAGCGAAGTCGATGGCTGCTGTGGGAGAGTCCGGTGCAGGGTGCAGAAACCCGTGGTCGCGACAGAAAAGCCTGGGCTGGGACGGCGAGGGCCTGTGTCGCGACAGCTACGGCAGCCGATCGTCAGCCACGGTCCAGGCTGCCACCCGATCCTCACTCTCATTCCGAGGACGGAGCCCAGGGCTGAGGCTGAAGGACGATGCCCTGGTAAATCCTCGCCAGAGGATTGGGGAACCTGCGTCGAATGAGGTACTCTTGTTTGGAGGCCCGTCCATGACGCGAACCATCATCTCCCCTTCCGACCTGTCCCAGAGGACCCGAGAGATCCTGGACCGGGTGCGGGAGGGGGAGCTCGCCGTCGTGGCAAGCGGAGGGGAGGAGCGGATCGTCCTCCTGGATGCTCTCGACTACCGGCTCCTGCGAGCCCTCGCCCTTTGCGCCACCGGCGGAGGCGCCGACGAAGAGGATCTTCTCGAAGCCCGGGTGATCCGCGACTACCTAGATGAGAGGATCAATCTCGGGAAGGCGGCCGAGTTGCTCCAGCTTACCCGTTTCGAGCTCGAGGAGAGCTTCCAGCGACTCGGGGTTCCGCTCCGTCGAGGAGCCCGCTCGCTCGAGGACGCACAGGCCGAAATCTCCGCCGCACGTCGGCATGCCTGAACAGCTCCGCAGCCCGTACCAATCGCTTCGCGAGATACCCCGCTGAAGCCCGACCTCTGGCATTCTGATCTGGAGTGCTTCAGCCCGCCCTCCCGTCCACCCTTCCTCGGGATATGGACCGTCCTGGAGAGACGCTGAACATTCACTTGGCACCTGGCACTTCCGCGCTCCCGACATGGCTTCAGCCTTCCGGTACTCAGACCACAAAGCGCTTGTGGAGCAAAATCTCCCGCCGACGGTCTACCAAGGGGATATGCACCCGAACCCGATAGAGGCGAGGCGCGTAGCTGTCGCGCAGCGCTCTGTTCTGGCATTCATTCTATGAAGTTTGCCGGCCGGCGCTCGGATCGCTGGATGCTCTGCATACCGCGCGAAAGCAGCCATGCACCCACAATGGGCGCTACGACCCGACCGTCCTCACCGCGTAGACCTGAGCGGTCCAACGCCTTCAACGAACCCGGCGGCATCCTTCCTAGATTCACCTCCCATCGATCGAAAAATCTCATGAAGTCGAACGGGCTGCGCAACTCCTTCGGCAGCGACTCAAGGGATTCCATAATAAACTGCCGCGCCGTCTCAGGGACCTGGCTCCATTGGTGTTCGAGGTAATCCGCCATTTCAGGAAGCACCTTCGCAAGGATGATCTTTCTGCATAGGGCCTTGTTGACTAAGGGAAAGTTCGTACGCGTAGCTCCATCGTAAATATGGTAGCAAGAGACTTGGAGCAGATAGGGCAGACTGCTCGTGACACCGATTAGGAACAGTCTCGCCGGGTGCGTTATCACGGGCCGTAGCTTGCCAGCTCCGGCCCGATCATCCTGCCAAGCCGTAAAAGAGAACGCGTCGATTAGCCGTCCGCTCTCATCTTTGCGAAGAGATCCTACGTTGACCTCGAAAAAAATGTTAGTGATCGGAGAGTATTCGACTACTTCCCTCACAGGTCGCGTAGTCGAGAACAGCCACTTCACCCGCGAGAAGTCGCTCGACTCGATGGCGTGTCGCCAGACCGCCAGCGTTCTTGGGTCACCCCAGGCCGTTGACTCGCCAAACTCGTCCATTAGAACCACCAGCCGGACATCCTCACTCACCGTGTTCAAAGCGTCTCGCAAGGCGAGCAACGAAAGCCTGAGGAACTCAGGCAGGGCTCCCTTCTTCTCTTCCTCGATTCGGATCAGGAGACTGCGGAGTCTCTCCTCAGTCGTATCGGAATTCTTCGTTGATGCGCGACGCATACTCTCCACGATATCCTTCAGCTTCATCGTCAGCAATCCAGTCTTAAGCTCTACACCACTGAGAACCGCCTCGGCGAGCTCGACGATCCTCTTGCGGGATTTCTGGAGCGATGCCGCGAGCGCCTCCCACCTTCTCTTTCCCAATCGGACAACCTCCTCCGAGATGGCTGAAAAGAGCATATGAGGGGGAGTAACTGATGCCGTGATTCGGACTGGAAGTAAAATAATCTCTTCATCACCTTCCACAGGCAGGGTCAATAGATCGTATACTAAGTTGAGGAGGGTGGTCTTACCAGCCCGATGGGCTCCCACGATCGCGATGTTCTCCCCCGGTTCTTGTAGCAGCTTGTTTTTGATGGTCTCAGCCAGTTGAAGGCGTGTCCGCTGCGCACTCGCGGCGATTGGACCATACAGCCGATCGTATTTAGCTAACCCTAGTGGAAGCGTGAAGTTAAAGGGGTTCTCCGCAAACAAATCGGGGTAGCGAGGCGCCGAAGAGTCCTCAAACGGGTCCCACACCACGAGCTTTTCGAGCTGGCTTGAAAAGCTCAGGCCTTTATCCTTCCATCTCCTCTCCGCCTTCTCCTCCAAGATCTGTGAGCCGATTGCATTGTGCGCTGACGTCAGCCGCTCCGTGAAGGCATCGAATTCGAGAGTGGAGCTGCGATCACCCTGGAGTTTTCGGAAGCAATGCACGATGGGCCGCGGATCCTCGGCCTGTTCGGGAGAACGCTTGAGAGGAAACATCGCGGTGCACTGAAGTGCGCCCCAGCGCCCACTGATGCTCGCCGAACTGGCGCTTCCCAGCACATTTCCATGCGCCTCCTTCACACAATCGTAGACGTATTCCCACCATAGATGCTCCATACCAAAAGCCGGTGTTGTCATCTCGAACTGAATAACAAGATTATCGGCGTATTGGTAGAAGTACCAAGCGATAATCTTCTCGTCGGAGTCAAATGAGGCCATGGCCAGGATCTTTCCGCCAGCCTTGCTCTGTGCTTCGTTGTAGGGAGCGATTGCACCTGTTGGCCACAGCAGGCGACGCCACGGCAACAAGCTTACCTCCAAACCGATTTCATTGGACGCTCTTACCGGCGATCTGGCAACCCTGAGCTTTTCAACTCGACCCTGATCACCCAGCTTGTTAAGCGTCGACATCGATGATATCCATCGAACACTCACATGGCGCTGACAAAGCGCTTTAAGAGCGGTTTCGAGCATGGGAATAGCAGCAGCGCTTTCCCTCAGATCGCCGATTATCTTCATCAGGCATGCGTGCAGATCGGCCCTCTCGCCGCTAACAGTTTCCGGCCGAGGAAGCTCCATGACCAGCGTGGCGCTCGGAACAATCGGTTCTTCGTTCGTTTTATCATAGGAAACTGGACCTGCACCCCTGACTCCATAAGTGGCTTGAAAGCTGGTTCCGGTAACATCCTCGATGTGACGAGGAAAGATCTGGAGTTCATTCAGCGCCCTCACCAGGGAGTACAGAGAGCCGGGCCGGGGATCAATGGTTACCGACATGCGGATCAGACGGGACCAGGATCCTTGTGGAAAGGGTGTGACAATCAATGTCATCAAGCGATTTTCCGCGTCTGCGCCTACCAACGTTGGACCACGGCCCAGAGACTGCAGCACGACCCCTTGGAGAACAACGCCTTCCCGGATGCCGAGAGCTGCTACGAAAGATGGATCCAGCACGAGCCCCGTCTCTTCTCGCTGCAGAATTAGAAAATCTCCGACACCTTTCATCGCCGGTCCCTCCTTCAAGTATCCCAGTGGCGGATCTTTGCTAAAAATCGGTTCAGGGTGTTAAGAGTTCGGATGACACTGCGCTCAGATCGGAGGTCTGTCATAACTTATCGGATCAGATGTCTAACGCTGACTCGACATCAACCTTCGATATGCCCATACTCTGCTAGTAAGGCGAGGTGCACTTGAAGCCATGCTGCCTTGCCGCAACAAGCCGGAATTTTAAGGCTTTTACAACTCTAAGCTCTCGCCAGGTTGTTGTCAATCCAACCCGGGGGTTCACGAGAAGAGAGATACCAAGTGCTTCGTTCAGTCCGCTTGACGGATCGCGCACACCGACGAAGCCCGGGCAACAAGCCGCCCCTCGCCGTCCTCGAGCTCGCATTCGAGGTGTGCGATACCTCGGCCCCGACGAATCACACGGGCGTGGGCGCTGAGACGGCCGTCCACGACTGGCTGAAAGTAGCTCATCGTGAGTTGAAGCGTCGAGAAGGACTCACCTTCGGCAGTGACGGTGGCGAGCGCGGCGCCCATGGCCACGTCGGCGAGGTCGCAGAAGATGCCTCCGTGGACCGTGCCCATGGCGTTGTGGAGGTGCTCCCCGGCCGTCAGCTCGATTCGTGCCTCTCCCTCTCCGAGCGAGACCGGCCGCACTCCGAGGAATGCGGTGATCGGCGCCAACTCGAGGTCGCCTGCGAGCCATTTCTCGACATACTTCGCGAGCTTACTCACTTGCGCCCCACCACTCTCCGCCCAAAGCGGCGCAGCCATTCGTGATCGTTGCGCTGCGGACGGGCTCCGCTCCAGCGGGCGATCATCCATTCGAGGCCTCGGAAGAGACCGAGGCGGCCCAGGGTCCGGTCGGCCCAGCCGTTGATCAGACAGTAGTTGTAATCGTGGTTCCCTTGGTGATGCTGGCTATGGTGACGAACAGAGAGCAGGAGGCCGCTCTGCTGCAACAGGCGGATCCAGAGCGGTTGGCGGGCGCGGTGGCCGATCTTGTGGAACGCCAGCATGGTGACCAGGAGAATGTTGAAGACCACCGCCCCCAGGACCACGTAGTTGATGGCATCGGCGAGCATTGCCCAGAGAACGAGAGGGCCTGTCAGGATCAGCCCGATCCACGACAGCGTGCCCGCGTCGTGGAGAAAGCTGATGTGAAAGATCCTGTTGGGGTAGACGTGGTGCTCGCGGACTTGCAGCACCATGCGGCGGAGGAAGGTGATGTTCTCGTCGAACCAGGTGTCGAACGCCCAGTGCAGGAGGCCGGAGACGAGATCGGCGACGTAAATGCCGGTGAGGATCGCGAGCAACACCCAAGGCCAGGACAAAGAAGCCTTTCCAAACAGCCAAATGAGGCCGCCCAGCAGGACCGCCCCGTTGAGCACGGCTCCGGCGAGGTGGAAGCGGACCTCGCTCGGAGCATAAGGCTCCACCGCGAAGGCGTCCGGACCTTCATTCACGACCAGGACTCCATGCCCGCCCGCGGAGCACTTCCCGAAGACGGCAACTGAAGGATCATGTGGTGAGCGCTCAGGGTGCCAGTCTCGAATGAGTTGGCGGCCGACCAGAGGTAGAGGACGAAACGGCGGTAGAGGTGCTTGCCCCAACGCGCGATGACTTCGTCGCGCTTCGCTTCCAGGTTCTCCGCCCACTTCTTGCAGCTCAGGAAGTAGTTGTGCCGGTCGTTCTTGATCACCACCACTTCGAACGGCGTGCGTGCCACCTCCGCCAAGTATTTTTCGAGGCAGAGCGGTGAGGTGTTGCCCTGGAACACCCACTTCGAGATGAAGGAAGGCATGCTGTGCCGCGGGCCCGAGTAGGCATCGAGGTATACCCGGCGACCCGGCTTCAGAATCCGTTCGTATTGCTCCAGCGTTCGTCGATAGTCCGGCAGGTGCTCGGTGACCCCGAGGTTGACGATGGCGTCGAACGGCTCGGAGGGCCTATATTCAAGGAAGTGCTCCTTGACCACCTCGCAGGCGAAGCCACGGCGGCGGATCAGGTCCTTCATGGTCTTCTCGGATTCTTCGGAGATGGTGATCGAAGTCACGTGCACACCCTGCTCGCCGGCAAACTGGAGAAACGATCCCCATCCGCCCCCGATATCGAGCACCCGCTGGCCGGGCTTGATGCCGCAGGCGTCGAAGGCGTAGCGGAACTTGCGCTCCATCCCAGCCTCCAGCGACTCGTTGTCGTCCTCGAAAAAGCCGTGCGAGTAGGCGCGCAGCTTGCTGTCGAGCCAGAGGAGGAAAAAGTTGGGATCGACGTCGTAGTGGCTCTTGATCCACTTCTTGTCGCGCGCGACCTGGCCGAAGAGGAGGGGCTCGACGTAGGTAGAAAAGAGATATTTGAACGGGTGGGGATCGCCGAGCACGGGCCGGTGCTTGAGCGCAGTCAGCAGGTCGCCCTCGATGTCGAGATCGCCGTCCATGTAGGCCTCGGCCACCGCCAGCTCGTCGAACGCCGACATGGCAGCCAAGCCCTTCTCGGTGACGATCTGGACGGTGAAGGCGGGCTCGCCTGTCCCACCGATCGAATACGCCGTGCGGTCAGGCAGGCGCAGCTCGAAGGGGCGAGCGCGGTCGGCGCTCAGCTTTGCGTGGCGCTGCCGGAGGCCAGAGACGAGAGGATGGCGCTGTTGATCGTCCGCCGTTGCGGTTGCGGCATGGGAGAGATCGCTCATCGTCCACCCCCTTCGAGTCGAGAGCCTTGATTTTAGCCTGATTGAGACCAGTCGTGTGGCTCTTCAGTCTTCCTCGCCATTGCTGAGCGAAAGCTGTCCCGGCTCCGTCGGCTGGAGCGAGAGCTGCCCGGCCGGGTCGGTGGCAAGTGACAGTTGACCCGCCTCGGCCTGCGCCAGCGATAGCTGACCGGGCGAGGCGCCCTGGAGGCGGGATTGGATCTCGGCTATTGCCTGACGAGTGGCTATGCGAATCTCCAGGTTGAGCCAGGAGCGCTCGGCCGCTTCCTTGAGCGGAAGCACGGCTGCCGATGAGCCGACGCGGCGCAGCGCGTTCGCCGCAGCCACCCGAAGGTCTACCCGCTCGCTCTGGAGGGCGAGGATCAACGACGGTTCGGCGGCCGGGCTTCCGATTGCTCCCAAAACCTGAGCCGCGGCGGCGGCCAGCCCTTTCCCTTCTTTTACCAACACCTCCGCCAGCGTGTCGACGGCAGCAGCGGTTCCGCTACGGCCGAGCACCGCCAGGCAAGCGCGGGCTGTCTGGAGGCGGCCAGTGATCAAGGCTCGGTCGAGGATGAATTTCGTGCGCTCGAACGGCAGCTCTCGATCCAGGGCCGACACGGCTTCCGCGCTCACGGCATCAACCTCCAGGCCCTCCGCAAGCTCCAGGAAGATGCCGCGACCTTCGGCGCCCACCTCCCTGGCTGCCAGCAGCCGGATCTCGGGGCGCGGGTCCGAGCAGGCCTTGCGGAGCGCCTCGGCGGTCGCTGGATGGTCGGGAAACTCACGAATCAGTATGCGCAGGTTCTGAAGCCGCACCCCACGTACAGGGTCCTGGGCGTTCTCGGCCAGGCGTAGCGGGATGTCCATCGGTTGAGCGAACCGCCGGCCGATGTCGAGGAGGAGAGGCAAGGCGTAAGGGACCTTCTCGTCAGGCATCTGGACGAGCCGGAGCTCGCCGCGAGAGATGTCCAGCTTGCCATCCAAGCTCACGTGAAACAGCAGCCGGCGCGTCTCCGCATCGAGCAGCGCCAACAGCAGATTCGACGGTCCCCCGAGGAGGAAAATGTCGTCGAAACGCCTGTCCCCGATTTTTAATTCAGCAGGCCGAACCACCGACTCAGGACGGATGGACACCGACTGGAGCTCCGGTGGCCAGGGAGCCTCGACCACGATCTGGGGTTTTTTGTCTCCAGAGGTGCTGATCCGCACCTCCATCAGCCCCGTCCTTGCCTTGAGGCACGGGTTCCAGGCAGAAGAGATCTCCACGACTTGCAAGCCGCACGACACCACGGCATCCTGCCAGGCCTTCAGACGCTTGCGGCCTCCCAGGGCACCGAAGCCGAGGGCGGCGCCGCCGCCCCCCAGGATGATAAGGACTGCTTCCCACATGCTGGGTTGCCTACTCGTCGTCGCCGAGCGAGAGCTGCCCGGCTTGATCGGTTGCGAGCGACAGTTGTCCCGCCTCGGCCTCAGCCAGCGACAACTGGCCCGCTTCCGCCCCCGCCAGCGACAGTTGGCCGGGCGAGCCGCCTTGGACACGGGATTGGATCTCGGCGATCGCCTGGCGCGTGGCGCGGCGGAGCTCGGCATCGTGCCGGGAGCGCTCGGCCGCTTCCTTGAGCGGAAGCACGGCCGACGCCGAACCGATGCTGCCAAGCTCGTTTGCCGCAGCCACCCGGAGGTCTGCCTGATCGCGCTGGAGGGCCTGAATCAGCGGCGGCTCGGCGGCCGGGCTTCCAGTCGTGCCCAGGGCCTGGGCAGCGATGGGCGCCAGCTCGCCGTGTTCTCGTTCCATCACCTTGGCCAGCAAACCGACGGCGCCGGCGGCTCTGCTGCGGCCGATCGTCCTGAGGCAGGCCCGGGCGGTTCGGAGGCGGCGCCGGCTCAAGGCGCGCTTCAGGATGGCTGTCGCGCGTTCGAACGGCAGCTCTCGACCCAGGGTCGCCACGGCTTCCGCGCTCACGGCGTCGTCCTCCTGGTCCTCCGCAAGCTCCCGGAGGATGCCCCGGCCTTCAGCACCAAGCTCCCTGGCGACTCGAAGCCGGACCCCGGGACTGCGGTCCGAGCGGGCCGCGCGGAGCGCCTCGGCCGTTACCGGATGGTCGGGGAGCTCATGGAGCAGGACGAGCAGATTGTGCAGCCGCACCCCGGGCACGGGATCCTGCCTGGCATTCTCGGCCAGGCGCCGCGGCACATCCAGAGGCTCGGTGAGGCGCTGGCAGAGGTCGAGGAAGGGAGGCAGGACGCGAGAGACGTTCTCGTCGCTCACGGTCACCCGGAGCTCGCTCAAGGAGAGATCGAGCCGCCCCTGGATGCCGGACATCAGGCGGCGCGTCTCCTCGTCGAGCAACGCGGACACCAGGCTCACCGGCCCTTCGATGGCGAAGTCGCCGTCAAAAAGCGCGTCCCCGATCTCGATTTCATGCTTGAATTTATTCATCGCCTGGGGACGGATCCTCACTTGGTGCAAATCCGGCGGACCTGAAGCATTGACTGCGATCAGGGACCGGCCCCTCTCTCCAGAGGGCCTGATCCTCACCTCCATGCCTCGCGACCGCGCCTTGAGCTGCGGGTTCAAGCCGGGATTGGCCTCCATGACCTCCAGGCCGCAGGCCACCGCGGCATCCTTCCAGACCCGTATCCGATTGCGCAGCGCCTTGATGGCGAAAAAGGTGAGACTGCCGGCGTACAGGAGCACGATTCCCCACATACCAGGGTCACCTGTCGTCGTCGCCGAGCGAGAGCTGCCCGGCCGGGTCGGTGGCAAGTGACAGTTGGCCCGCCTCGTCCTGCGCCAGCGATAGCTGGCCCGCTTCTGCCCCGGCCAGCGATAGCTGACCGGGCGAGGCGCCCTGGAGGCGGGATTGGATCTCGGCGATCGCCTGGCGAGTGGCTTGGCCGAACCCGAGGTCGCGCCCGAAGTGTTTGGCAGCCTCCTTGAGCGGAAGCACGGCCGCCGCCGAGCCGATGCGTCCTAGCACTCTCGCCGCGGCCAACTGGATGTCCGCCTCTTCATGCCGGAGCGTCTGGATCAGCAGCGCTTCTCCGGCAGCTCCGCCTCGGCCGAGCACTTCCAAGCATGCGCGAACCGTCCGCGGGCGGCCGTTGACCGCCGCACGGTCGAGGAGGGTTTTCGCCTGCTCGGCCGGCAGCTCTCGACCCAGGAACGAAACGGCCTCGGCGCTGATGCCGTCGTCTTCCAGTCTGTGCGCGAGCTCCAGGAGGATGTCGCGGCCTTCGGCGCCCATCGCCCTGGCGGCCTGCAGCCGGACCGGGGAGCTCCAATCCGAGCAGGCCGCGCGGAGCGCCTCGCCGGTACCCGGATCCCCGGGTATCTCCCGGATCAGGGCGAGCAGGTTCTGAAGCCGCGCTCCGCTTTCGGAATCCCGCTTGACGTTCTCGACCAGGCTCCGCGGGATGTCGGCCGGCGTGCCCAGCCGCTTGACGATCTCGAGGAGGGAAGGCAGGACGTCGGAGACCGCGCCCTTGGATTGGATCGCCTGGATCTGGCCGGGGGAGATCTCCAGCCGGCCCGCGCCGTTCACGGTGCGCATCTGCCGGCGGGTGTCCGAGTCGAGCAGCGCGAACAGTTGCAGCGCCGGTCCCTCGATGGAAAGCGCGTCGTCGAAGCCCGGGTCGCCGATCTGGACATCCCGCGCCGACGGAACGGACTGGGGATAAATCTTCACCTTTTCGAAATCCGGCGCCACGGGAGCCTTGACCACGATCCGGGTGTCCTGGCTCGGCTCTCCAAAAGCCTCGATCGTCACCTCGATCGGCCCCGCTCGCGCCGTGAGCCGCGGGTATGTGGCCCCTCTGACCCGCAAGCCGCACCGCTCCGCCGCCCTCTCCCAGTCGTAGGGACCGTTGTAGCGTCGCTCGGGAGCGTTCTTGATCAACCAACCAAGGGTCCAGATGATGGCGCCGCCGCTCAGAAGGATGACAACGTCCAACATACCCGAGCCACCTCAGACCAGCTTCACGACCGGCTCCTCGCGCATCAGCTCGCGCTGCGTAAGGAGGTCCCGGACGGTGGCGGTCAGCCAGCGCTCGGCGCTCACGCCGAACGCGATTTCGAGACGGGGGCGGCGATCGCGGGGAGAGTGCGGCGGATCGAGATAACCGAGGGTGGGGCTCGCCTCGTTGAGGGGCACGACGACCTGGGCGTCGCCGGAGGAGCCGCCCACCTTGTGCATGTCTCCGGCCGCATCCCAGACGAAGCGCCGCTCGTCGCCGTCGGCGCGCGAGACCTCGCAGATGAGGAGCTTGAAAATGCTTTCCGGCTCGCCGAGCGCGCACGTCGGGACCAGTTGCCGCTTCCATAGCTCGGGAGCCGTGGGGAACCGCGTGCCCCTGGGCACGATGATCGTGTGCTGGGCCTCGCCCGTCTTCGGGTCATGGGTGACGAACGCGTAATCGTGAACGATGAAGTCCAGGGCGTTCATCCGGTCGCCCGCGAAGCAGGCGGCGCCGTAAGCCACCGCCTCGAAAGGTTGCCAGGCCCGCACCCGGCGGCGCTCGAAGCGCTCTTCGAACCACGAGAAGAAGCCGGGCAGGAGCGTCGAGCCCCCCACCAGCAGCACGTCCTCCACGTCGGTCAAGGCCATGCGGCCCTGCTCCAGAACCTCCTCCACCGAGGCGTTCAGGCTGCGATAGAAACCGTGCTCGTCCAGGATCTCCCGCAGCCGGCCGCGGGTGAGCGTGGCGAGGCCGCTGCCCGGTCCCGGCTCCAGGGAGGTCCGGCCTCCCGGGCTCATCAGGAACGCTGCCGCCTCTTCGAAGTACACGGCTTCCTTGACCCGGCAGGCCTCGGCGAGCATCAGCCGCCGCCAGAGGCGGGTGACCTCGTCGTCGCCGACGCTCATGTCATGACCCATCTGGCGGCTGAGGTCCTGCAGAACCCAGCCGTCCACGGCGTTGCCGCCCAGGGGGCGCCCCCGCTTGGCCAGCACGGTCGCCTGGCCGCTGATGGCTCCCTTGGGAGAGAGGCGGACGAGGACCACGTGCATCGTGCCTCCCCCCACGTCAACGACGAGGACCGTCCGCTCGTGGCCGAGGCTGATCCCGTAGCCGAGCGCCGCCGCCACCGGCTCGTCGACGAAGCGGACCCGGCGCACGCCAAGCTCGCGCAGCGCCTGCTGCACTTCCGCGCGGTAGGCCTCGAACGCCGTCACCGGCGAGGTGACGACGAGGTCGCGAACCCGGTGCCCCGTCGCCCGCTTGACCTCGTGCAGCAGCTCGCGCAGAAACGCGTGGGCGGCGTCGCGGGCGGTGAGGCTCTCACGTCCGACCCGTGCCAGAGGCCGCAGCGCCTCACTGCTCAGGCCGGGCTTGAAGGTGGGCACGAACGACGGATGGACCACGCCCTCGTTGCGCTCGAGCGCCAGCCGGCCGATCAGCGCCCGCTGGCCGATGAAGAACCGCCGCGCCAGCGGCGGCCAGCTTCCGAGACGGTCCAGAGCCCTGAGCTTTTCGAGGAAGTGGACGGCCGACGGCACCAGGCGCGGCGCCTCGAGCGGGTCTTCGGTATCCTCGGACGCAGGCTTCCGGCAGATGGCGGGCAGCTCGACGAGGCGCGGCCTGCCCAGGGTCTCGTCCCAGAACGCCACTCCGGAGTTCGTCGTCCCCAGATCGAGCGCCCAGCCGGTCATCTGCTAGCGAAGCTCCGCCGGTTATCCGCCGCTCACCGCGGGCAGGATATAGATCTCCGCGCCGTCGCGCACCGGAGCGTCGAGCCCCCCTGAATCGCGGATGTTCAGTCCGTCGACGAAAATGTTGACGTGCGGCCGCACTTCCCCAAGCTCGGTCAGCACACGGTCGCGAACCGCGGGGTAACTGGCCCAGAGGAGCGACAGCGCTTCCCCAATCGTGCAGGCTGTGCCCTCGATGCGAACTTCTCCGCGGTCTCCGGCAAGCTCGCGCAGCGGTCCGGGAATCATGAATACGAGTGGCATCAGGCCCCCCCGGGCAGGGAGACAACAATCGCCTTGACCGAGACGACCGGGGGGAGCCCGTCGATCAGCTCGGACCAGGTGTCCCCTTCGTCGGCAGAACCGTAGAGCTTTCCGCTCCGGGTCCCGAAGTAAACCCCCGCCGGATCGAGCGGATCGACGGCCATGGCGTCGCGAAGCACCGTCTCGTAGGCATCGTTCTGCGGCAGCCCCTTCGTCATCGCCTCCCAACTCTTCCCGGCATCCCGCGTCCGATAGACGCGAAGCTTCCCTTCGGGAGTGCAGCGGAACTGGTCCGACTCGACCGGCACGATCCAGGCGCAGTCCGGGCTCTCCGGATGGATTGACATGCAGAAGCCGAAATCGGAAGGCACTCCGTTGGCGATGTCCGTCCAGCTCTCGCCGCGATCGTCGCTGCGATAAAGACCCCAGTGATTCTGCAGGAACATCCGATCGGGTTTCTGCTTCGCCTGCACCACCTTGTGGACGCACTGGCCGAACTCCGGATACTTCTCAGGAAGGAAATCGGCGCGCACTCCCTGGTTCGAGGGCCGCCATGTCGAGCCGCCATCCTCGGTCACGTACATGCCGCCCGTCGACACGGCGATGCGCACCCGGTCGAGGCTTTCAGGATCGAGAAGAATCGTATGAAGGCAGAGCCCTCCTCCACCCGGAGCCCATTGCGGCCTCTGCGGGTGATTCCAGAGCCCTTCCATCAGAGACCACGTATCACCGGCATCGCGCGAGACGAAAAGAGCAGCCGGCTCGACCCCGCAGTAAAGCGTGTCGGGCTCCGCCTCGCGGCCGGGGACGATCTGCCAGATCTGTTTGAGCGCAGCCCCGGTCCCCTCCGGGAACTTCACGTTCGCTTCCTCGGGATTCGTCCAGCTCTGGCCAAAATCATCGCTCGACCGGAGCAGCCCACCCCAATGCATGCTGTGCGCGGCAGCCCAGATGCGGTGCCGCCCATTACGGCCGTCGTAGGCCATGGCGTAGACGGCGCTGCCGGGAAAGTACGGTCCTCCCATCTCCCACTTCCCGCGAGTCTTGCTGGAGCGAAGGATGAACGCGCCCTTCATCGTGCCGGCGAGAAGAAGGACGTCGCCATTCCGGGGGGTGACGTGACGAGTGTCGGGCATAGATTGCTCTCCTGTCATTCGGTCCAGACGGGCAGTCCAGGCGGGGACCGCGCGACGCCACCGGCGTCACCACGCGCTTTTGCATGTACTCCGGCGCTTCCCCGCCGTTCCGGGACATGCTACAACAGAATCCCATGGTCGGTTTGGCATGGCCGGTTGGGCGGCTCTCACTCGAAGTAGCCGCTGACATCCAGGGTCACATGAACCTGGCCGCCATTGACCACCGACGCCCAGGCTCCGACCGTCCCAATGGCGCCCCCGAGGGGGAGGATCGCGTTGTTGGCCCGCACCTGCCCGGCGGCGAAGTTGATCGTGCTCGTCGTCGGCACCGAAAGGCCTCCGGGAAACAGGATGACGTGGCCGGCACCGGTCGGACCCAGGACCGTCACATTCACCGTCACGGCCTTGGCCGACATCGGGATGCCGCACACTCCGCCGAAATGGAACGAACCGGCGACCCCGGATTGGAGCGCGGAGGTGAGCCGTGTGTCGAACGCCCGGCATGGGAGGACGGTGTAGAACGACAGACCTGCGATCTCCTCCGGCCAGCGGACAAAGAAACCGTCCGCCCAGGCGATGTCCTCATCGAAGTGATCGGGATCGAACGACCCGACGGCATAGGAGTTTCCTGAAAAGGCCCCGTCCCGCCCTGGACTGCGAATGGCCATGACCTGCTGCGCCAGGGGATTGGCCGTGTTCAAACGGTAATCATAGGGATGACCCCAGCCATCCAGCTCCGGAACCGACTGAATGTACTGCGGGACCAGAAGGCTTTCGAGATCGCTGTGCGAGATCTCCGGATACAAGAGGAAATCGACCGTGAGGGCTTCCGAGACCCGCGGCGGCCCCGGAGGCGCTAAACCGACCTGGTCGATGAGCCAACTGAACATGGCGGTCCCGACATTGCGGACGTCCACGACAGTGCGTGCCTGTGCCTGTCGATCGCTCAACGGTATCGACGGCCAGCGGACGAAAGCACCGTCCACCCAGACAATGTCCTCATCGACCTGCTCGGGAGCGAACGACCCGGGGGTATAGAAGGGTCCTGTGACAGCCCCGTCCCGCCCCGGGCTGCGGATGGCCATGACGTGCTGCCCCAGAGGATCGGCACTGTTCAAGCGGTAATCATAGTGATAACCCCAGCCATCCAGCTCCGGAACCGACTGGATGTACTGAGGCACCAGCAAGCCTTCGAGCTCGCTGTGGGAGATTGCCTCATAGAAATTGAAATTGATGGTGGCCTCCATGGAGGCAGAGGGTACCGACGGCGCAAACCCGACCTGATCGATGAGCCAGTTGAACATGGCGTCGCCGACATTGCGGACGTCCTCGACGGTCTGCGCCTGTGCCTGGGCATCGGTCAGCGAAGCCATCGCCCCCGGCTCCGAAAGGGACACCAGCCCGCAAACGACCGCCACCGTGGATACGAAATGCCGCTCCCTCATCTTGAGCCTCCCTCAATCTCGCTTATGAGCCTGCGGCCGAATCATACAACGCGAGCAGTCTTTCGATGACTTCTCTCGTGGCCGCCGCGGCCTCGCCGCTGTTGGAGGCCACGACGACGGCGGCATCGTGCTCCGGCGCGATCGCGATCCGAACGAAAAAAGTGCCGCCGCTTCCCGAACCGTAGTGCAGAACCCCCCAGCGCTCGTCCGGACGGACGCCCCATCCGAGCGTGAAGCCCTGCTCCGCTCCACCAGGCGGCCTGTGCAGCTTCTCGTAAGCGGCTTGCGGAAGCAGTGCCTTCCTGCCCAGCAGACCGTTGAGATGATCGGCGGCGTAGCGTCCAAGATCGCCGATCGAGCTGTTGACCGCTCCCGCCGGCCAGAGCGCGGCGGGGAGCAGATACGAGTCGTCCAGCGGCTGCTCCACGAGCTCGCCGTTCCGCCGGAAGTGTCCGCGTGGCTGCTCGGGAGTCCGCGAGGTCGCGGGCCACCCGAACCCCACGCTCGTCATGCCCAAGGGTTGAGTGAGCCGGCTTCGGATCAGGTTTTCCCAGGACTCTCCCGTCGCACGCTCCATCATCGCCGCTGCCGCGGTATACCCGACATTCGAATAAGCGGCGTCGCCCGTGGCGTTGTTGGGCTCCTCGGTGGCAAGCACCTCCGCAAGAAACGCCAGCCGCTGCTCGGTCGGCGAGCCCCGGAGCGCTTTCAATTCTTCCAGGCGATCGGGGCCAAACTGCGTGTAAGCCGGCATCTTCGCGGCATGAGCCAGGAGCTGCTCCAACGTGGCATTCTGGTACTCGTACTGAGCACCGCGCAGCTCCGGCAGGACGTCGGCCAACCGGGAGCTCCACTCCAGTCTGCCTTCCTCCACGACGATCGCCGCGAGGGTGGCTGTCATCGACTTTGTGCAGGACGCGATATGGAAGCGATCGTCGATGCGAAGCCGGTCTCCGGCGCTCATCCTCCGGAGGCCCACCACGGCGCTCGAGACAACCTGTCCTCCCCGCACAACGGTGGCGGCGAGTCCGGGCAGGTCATGCTTTGCCCGGATCTCCTTGAGCTCCTGCTCGAGACTCGGAGGGTTCGAGGCTGGTCCGGCTATGGATTGACGCGAGCCATTGCACGACAGAAGCGTCAGCGCGAAGAGGGCGCAACAGATCCAGCGCATAGCCCCAGTACGCCAAGCGGCGGCCGCGGGTTGCACTCCGCGCGAAGTCACACTTTTATTGCAAGCATATTCTGCAGGGCTTCGAACTCAACCGGCTTGGTCAGGTGGTGATCGAAGCCTGCCTCTCTGGAGCGGCGGCGGTCCTCGTCCTGTCCCCACCCGGTCAGGGCGATCAAGACGACGTCCTGTTTCGCTTGGCGGATACGGTGGGCGGCCTCATAGCCGTTCATCTTCGGCAGGCCGATGTCCAGCAGGACCACGTCCGGCTGGAACTCCGCCGCTGCCTCCACCGCGTCCAAGCCGTCGTAGGCCAGATAGACCTCGTGACCCCACATCTGAAGCAACATCGCGAGGCTTTCGGCAGCATCCCGGTTGTCGTCCACAACCAGGATCCGGCTCTTGGAGAGGCCAGCGAAATCCTTGTCCTTGCCTGCGCTTTGTGGCGGCTGGTCTGTATCGTTCCCGGTGTTCGGCAGGCGGCTTGGCAGGCGGATCGGCAGGCGAATGACGAGCTCGGTGCCCTTTCCGATTCCCTCGCTGTGCGCCGTCACGGTGCCGCCGTGCATCTCGACCAGGCTCTGCACAACGGCAAGACCGAGACCGAGGCCTCCGTGCGAGCGTTCCAGGGACTGCTCCGCCTGGGTGAAGATCTCGAACACCTGCGGCAGCATTTCCGGGTCGATCCCGATGCCGTTGTCCCTGATCCGGATCGACACTCCGTCGCGCTCCCGTTCGACGGTCAGCCAGATGTGACCGCCCGGGTTCGTGTACTTGGCGGCATTGTTCAGCAGGTTGAACAGCACCTGGGAGAGGCGGGCCGAGTCCGCCTCCAGGTGGACCGGATCGGGCGGCATCGTGACCGTGAGCTGGTGGTTTGACTCCTCGACGAGCGAGCGGCTGGCATCGACGGCGCTGCTGACCACCTCCGCCAGCTCGACCCGCTCCTTGCGGAGCACGATCTTGCCCCGGGTGATGCGGGAGACGTCGAGCAGGTCATCCACCAGCCGGGTCATCTGGTGGACCTGCCGCTCGATCACGTCCCTGGCCCAGTGCAACTCCGGCTCGTTCGGACCCTTGGCGCGCAGGATCTCGATGGCATGGCGCATCGGGGCGAGCGGGTTGCGCAGTTCGTGCGCCAGCATCGCCAGGAACTCGTCCTTCCGCCGGTCCGCCTCCTTCAGCGCCTCCTCCGCCTTCTTCTGGAGCGTGATGTCGCGCGCGACCTTGGAGGCGCCGACGATCCGGCCCGTACCGTCCCGGACCGGCGAGATCGCGAGGGAGATGTCGATCAGACGTCCCTCCTTGGTCTGGCGGACGGTCTCATAATGCTCGATCCGCTCGCCACGGCGCAGCCGCTCCAGGATCATCTGCTCCTCGTGCCGCCGGTCGGACGGGATGATCAGAGTGATCAGTTGACCGACCGCCTCGGCCGCCGAATGCCCGAACAGGGCCTCGGCGCCGGCATTCCACGAAATGATGACCCCTTCGAGCGTCTTGCTGATGATCGCATCTTCCGAGGATTCGACGATCGCGGCCAGGTGCGACTGGGACTCCCCGGCCGCCTGGCGCTGCAGCACGACCGCTGCCTGGTTTACGGCGACAGTGAGGAGGAGACGGTCCTCCTCAGACGGGAAGCCGGGCCGGCTGGAGGCGACCATCACGACGCCGAACTCGGCCCCGTACCCGATGGGGACGACGGCAGCCTTCCCATACCCGTCGCCGACCTCAGGCGGCAGGGAGAGAACGGCCAACTCGGAGATATCGCAGGGGAGCCAGGGCTCCAGCGCGCGGCGGATCGCCCGGCCCTGCTCGGGGAGGTCCGACTCGTCGCCGAAGCGGGTGACCTCGATGCGGTCCCCGCCACCTCTGGAGGCATTGAGCCGGAGGTAGACGATCTCGGGATCGAGAATCTTCACCAGGACGTCGGCCAGGCCCTCCGCGGTCTCACGGCGATCCGACGCGATCCAGACGCCGGGAAGGGCCGTGAGAGACGCAAGGTCCCGCAGGTAGCGCCGCAACGCCTGGCTGTCGGTCGATGCTTCAAGAGATGGCGGCATTTGCGCTAAGAGGTTGAAGCGGCAGCCCGGCCGGCCTGAAGCTTCCAAGGAGTACAGCACCCTGAATTCGTCGTCAAAGACGCTGTACAGGACGCAGATGTGATTGTGGAGCTCAAGGCTGACTCTGTCTGGTGCAATGCGCTCTCCCCCTGGAGTCCATCGATCCCTGTCGATGCTAACACCTTGGGCACCGGGGCGTACACCCGTCAGGAGCCGGCATCCCCGGGCGCGTCGGTGATCCGGTCAAGACCCGGCACTTTGAGCGAGCAATCCTTCGATATCCAGCAGGTCGTGCGGTCGTCCATGGATCCGCTTCGCCCGGAGCAGATGTTCAAGCGACACGACACGAGCGGTGCTGGCGTCGACGCGCACGCGCTCCGAGCTCGCCCACAGCTCATCGAAGGGGATGTGGTAGCGGACGAAAACATCAACCTCTCGCTCCGCTGAGTCGAACATCCGCAGCACCGTGAGTGCACTCAGCGGGAGTGGGATGCTAGGCACGAAGCCGGCCAGCGTCAACGCGTGCATCGCCTTGCGCACTTCGTGAGGCGCGGCATCGATGACAATATCCAGGTCGGCGACCGGGCGGATATAGCCGTGCAGGACGACTGCCATACCACTGACCACGACGTATCGTACCTGATCCCGTTCGAGCCGGTCGAAGACATCACTGTAACTCGCTGGAGTGGTCCAGTCCACAAGGTGCCTCACGGTTCACAGGAGCGCGCCCAGAGTGGTCCGGGGACAGCGCGCCGAACGTGCGCGAGAAAACGCCAGGGCCCACCGGATCTTGAGTCACGGCTCCTGGTTGCATCCTGGTCCGCTCCTATCTGTCGTCCATAGTGGAAGGCTGACACCTTGCGTTAGACGCTCTTCCGCACCCGTCCGTAGAATGATTGTGGACTCGCGAAAAGGCTCCAACAGCTCCAGTGCATAGCCACTATACGATAAGTGGCCGCCGCGGGTGGCACGCCGCGCGCCGCGTGTATAATTAAGTCTGTCGTAAATAGGCACCGGATCGTTCCCGTGAAAGGAAAGACCACATGTTTCAAGCTTGCGAATCCTGGAGGTACCTGGTCCGGGGGCTCGCCTTCGCGGTTTGCGCCGGGCTTGCTGCCGCGGCCTCTCCCGCGCAAGAGCCAGGGATCGATGTAACGCCGATCAATTTCCCATCCACCTCCGAGGACGGGACCACGATTACTCTGACCTTCACGTTGCGGACCCAGCCGACCGCGGACGTGACCTTGCCACTTGTCAGCAACGTCCTGACAGAGGGGACGGTTTCGCCCTCCTCCCTCTCCTTCACGCCGGACACCTGGAACACGCCGCGCACCGCTACAGTCACGGGCGTCGACGACACCGTGAGGGACGGGGCTCAGGCCTACTCGATCTTCGCCGGGCCGACAGTGAGCGACGATCCTGACTATGACGGCCTGGAACCAGCCGTCCCCATGATCAACCTGGACAATGACTTCGGCCGCCTCCACACCCTCACGCCGTGCCGCCTGTTCGATTCGCGCTTACCGAAGGACGGCCCCGCCCTGAGCTCGGGGGTCACCAGAATCCTGACTGTCCACGGCGTCTGCGGCATCCCCTCGACGGCGGCGGTGATTGCGGTCAACGTCACCGTCACCCAAAGTACCGCGGCCGGGCACCTGACGCTCCACTCGGGAGACGACCCTCCCCTGGCCAGCACCATCCACTTCGGCCCGGGCCAGACCCGCGCCAGCAACACCCTGGTCTCCCTGAGGCACAACGGGGATGGCACCCTGTCAATCCTGCCGGTCACAGACAATGGCTCGGTGCACGCGATTCTCGATGTGACAGGTTATTTCGATTGAACTCAGTGGTTACACGCTGAGGCGGCATCCGTTGAGGAACTGGTGGCGGATCGGGCGATCTTCCGCGCATGCACAGCGGCAAAGACTGCCACCCACAAGGCGCAATACGGGACGAGGGGCACCGAGAGGTACAGAAAGAGACGGGAGGCCTCGGGAAAAGAGATTGTGGAGGAGCCTTCCGACGCCCAGAAGGCAAAAACCCCGGCGACGCCCCCAACCATCCCAAGAGCGCCACCCAGGAGGACGCCTTCCACCGCTGCCCGCGATCTCGCCTGGCGACTGGACCGCCGGGGAAGCAGCGACCCGAACAAGATTCCGGCAGGAGCATAGAACCACCATGTCTTCGTCAATGCCTCTGCCGCCAGATCAAGCTCGAAGACGCTCAGGACCGCCGATGGAAAAAGAATGAATTCCGCGAGAAGCACGAGAGGATCGAAGCCATCAAGGACTGCTCTGAAAGCCTGAGGAAGAAGGAGAACGGGTACGAACAGGTAGGCTGCAAGGATTGCCAGACTGAGTCCGACCAACGCATGGCGGGTCATATACGTAGGTTTACGTCCCGGTGCTGGAAAGCGTCTATCCCGGCACCTGCCCTCACGCTCGAACCTCGCTTGTGAGCCGGCGGCCGGATCATACTCCAGGACGGCCAGCCTCCGGGAGTTACGGTACCATCATCGAACGATGACAAAGCCGGCGGAACAGGAGATTCCTCTTCGCATCACCCTCGTCCGACCTCCATCCGGAGTGAAGATCTGCCTTCAGCGAGGGAAGGCTGATCTCCTCCCCCCTACGGAGACTTCCGACGAGCAGGTGTCGTTTGATTTCACTCTCCGGGTCAGCCCCGACCGGACCGGCGCCCCGAACCTGCGCGGCGACTTTGCCCAGGGCCCTCCAGCCACGCGGTTCGTGTACGTGAGCTCGGGGACCCTCGCGGGACAGATGGATTCCTGCTGGACGAGAAAGGCTGGTGGCAACTCGATCGAATGCCAGCCGAAGAGCAGGAGAGGCGATGATAAGAGCGATTGCCATTGTTGCCGTAGGTCTGCTGTGCCTCGCACCCGTAGGCGGGGCAGAAGAGCTATCAGAAAACAATCTGGGCGCCAGCTCTTTCCAAGAAAACAGCGTCTGTCCGATCGAAGACGCTCTGTTCTCCAACTGGAGCGAAGAGGTCCTCGCGCCTGCTGCCGGCTGCATTCCAGCTTCGAAGTGCTGCAAGATCTGCGATAAGGGCAAGGCCTGCGGGAACAGCTGTATCAGCAGGAGCTACACCTGCCACAAGGGGCGTGGTTGCGCGTGCAATTCATCCGAAGTCTGCGGGTGAGAGAATGGCACGCTCTCCGGTTGGTGGCCCCCTTCCCCCAACTCATGGTTCACATATCACTTCCGGTAAGCACCCACCAAGCGACAACCATCCACGAAGAAAGAGAGAAGCCAGAGAAGCTGATTTACATGAAATCCTGGCATACCGTCGGCCCGGAGTTGCGCGAAGGCGCCTTCAACGGCGCTCTTGGACAAACCTGCCACTACAAGAACTACCTTGGCAGAAAAGTGCGGCGCCAACAGTATTCTTGAACTCTGACACAAAGTTGTCAACCGGAGCCAAGGAGCGCTTGTTGGCGGTGGCTCAGGCTATGATCGGTTCCGCGGCTGAAAGGAGCACCGATGATGAAGCTGTGGATCACCCTCGCCTGGAGCCTGCTGACCGTTCTCCCCGCGTCATCCCAGAATGCGACCAAGCCCGCTGCCGGGCTCGATACTGCCCTCATCGAGCGCCTGACCGGCGCCAAGGGGACCCTGGACGCTGCGGAGGGGGTCTTCAAGGTCAGCGTGCCACGGACCGACCTCGACATCCGGGTCGGAGGCGTGCGGCTGCACCCACGCCAGGGCCTCACCTCCTGGGCGGCATTCCAGGGGACGGACCATGGAGCCATGGTCATGGGTGACCTGGTCCTGCTCGAGCCGCAGGTGAACCCGGTCATGTCCGTGGCCCTGGACAACGGGCTCGAGGTCACCGCCCTGCACAACCACTTCTTCGGGGACGAGCCCAAGGTGATGTTCATGCACGTCGGCGGGCACGGCTCCGTCCAGGACCTCGCAACGGCGGTCGGGAAGATCTTCCGCGCGATGGAGCCGAAGGCGTCCTCCGCTCCACGGATCGATGCGGCGACCGGCACCCTCGATCCCGGCAAGGTCGAGACGGTCCTCGGCGCCAAGGGCGACTTCAAGGAGGGCGTCCTTCGTTTCGTCTTCGGCAAGACCTCCAAGATGCACGGGGAGAAGGTGGGCGCCGCCATGGGGGTCAACACATGGGCCGCCTTCGCCGGCAGCGACTCTCAGGCGGTGGTGGACGGCGACTTCGCCATGGAGGAGGGCGAGCTCCAAGCCGTGCTCAAGGCCCTCAGGAAGGGCGGCATCGACGTCGTGGCGATCCATCACCACATGACCGGCGAGGAGCCGCGGATCGTCTTCCTGCACTACTGGGGCACGGGGCCGGCGGCCCGGCTGGCACAGGTCCTCCGGTCAGCTCTGGACGCGCAGGCTGCCGTCGAGCAGGCTCATCCGATCAGCTCGGACATGCACTTCGAGGGCGTGCGGCTGGCTTGGCGCTGACGCTCCCGGATCGCGGCCTCCCGGTCGAGGCCGGTCGCTTGGCGGAACAGCTCCAGACCTGGACTCGCGAGTCAGTCCTTGAGGAGGACCAGGAGCTTCTGCAGAACCTCGTTCAGCGCTTCGGAAGGGAGACGGACCACGAGCTCGGCCTGTCGCGCCCTCCAGTCCAAGCTCTTGACCTGGTCCGCGAGGATCACGCCAGCGACCGGAAGCCCTTCTGGGAGACGGACCTCGAACGGATATCCCTTCTCCTTCGAAGTGACCGGGCAGGACAGCGCCAGCCCGACCCGGGCGTTGTAGGGCCTCGGAGAGAGAATCACCGCTGGCCGGCGGCCCGCCTGCTCGTGGCCCGCTTGAGGGTTCAGGGTGATCCAGACGACGTCACCGCGGTCGGGGACGTAGGTCAATCACCACACCTCGTTTCCGACAGCAGGTCCGGTCTCGACTTCCTGGTGGAGGTTGTCATCGGTGATTTGGGCCAGGAGCTGGCTGAGGGTGAAGGAACGAGGCTCGATCGGGGAGATGATCAGGTCACCATCGCTGACTGAGAGCTCGACGGCAGCATCTTCCTCGAGGCCGACGTCCAAGGCGAACGCCTTCGGGATCCTGACGGCCAGACTGTTTCCCCAACGTTGTATCTTGCTCTGCATGGCGGCGCCCTCGCGTATCTACATTGAGTCTACGCCAGGGCCAACGGACAGGCAAGCGCCTCTGCCTGCGTCCCTTCGGGACTTGGGAATCTGGGGGCTCTGACCTGGCGCTGAAGCGCCAGGCTTTATGCCGGTGCCCCTACGGGGCTGGGGATGGAGCTGATCTCGTCAATGCTTCGATGAGGGCTGGGTCTAGACAGAGGCATGTCCGGACATCTACGCTTCGTCCCAGGTCGGGACTTGAGGTCCATGATGTGACGCAAGCCGTGCTTCCAGACGCTGTCAAGCATTTCCTGACGGACGACATCGTCTCGGTCGAGCGCCTCGACGTGCTGCTTTTCCTGTACCGGCATGCCAAGCGCTGGTGGGCGGCACAGAAGCTTTCAGCCGAGCTCGAGATGCCGGCCGATGCCGTTCAGTCGCATCTCGAGCACCTCAGCGCCCGCAACCTGCTCGAAGTGCGGATTGCCGAGTCCGTGATCTTCTGCTACAAGCCCGTCAACGAAGAGCTTTCGCAGCTCGTGGAGGCCGTCGCCAGCACGCACTATCACCACCGCGATGCCGTCGTGAGCGTGCTGACGGACCGCCAGCCCACCGAGGGCGCACGGCTCTTCGCCGAAGCATTTCACTTCTGGAAAGGCAGACGGAATGGCTAGCGTCGTCTATGCGCTCTGCACGCTCACCAGCGGATTGTGTGCCGCGCTCCTCCTGCGAGCCTACCTCTCCAGCCGCGCGCGGCTGCTCCTCTGGAGCACTCTGGCGTTCCTCGGCCTGGCATGCAACAACCTGCTGCTGTTCGTCGATCTGATCGTCTTCCCCACGCTCGGCCTCGCGCTTTATCGAAGCCTGACGGCCGCCTTCGCGGTCATGATCCTGATGTTGGGCCTCATCTGGGATTCGAAATAAGGGCGTCGCGGCATGATCGACTTCCTCAGCGGTGTCGCCTCGGCAGGCTCTCTGGGTGTGGGCCTCTTCTTCCTTCGGCTTTGGCGCGAATCGCGCGATCGTTTCTACGCGCTGTTCGGCCTGGCCTTCTGGGTGCTGGCCCTCAACTGGTTCCTGATCGTCTGGGCGAAACCACCCAGCGAGCATCTGCATTACTTCTACGTCCTCCGCCTCGCGGCCTTCCTGTTGATCATCGTCGCCATCGTGGACAAGAACCGCAAGCAGTAGGCCGGGATCTACTCACCCTGGGAGTCGGGCGAGCCTTCGCAGGTGGTCGAGGATCTCCCGCCCATCCAGCGCGAAGCCGTCCGTTGTACGTGGCAGGGGGAGCAGATTGAAGATCCCGATCGCGAACCCGAGGCCGATGAAGCTCCTGAGGAAGATTTCGAGAACGCCGGATGGATTGGGCCAGCCCCAGATTTCGAGCACCGTCACCGCCAGCAGGATGTTGGTCAGCGGTCCGGCGGCGGCGACCAGGAGGTCGCGCTCGGTGGTCCTCCCCACCGGCTCGTACAGGGCGAGACCGGCGAAGAGCTGGAGCCAGGAACGGTTAAGGGAAAGACGCGGGCGCGGACCAGCGGTGCGGAGGACCAGCGGGCCGACCGCAAGCGCCCGCGGCCGGTATCCGACGGCTCGGGCGACGCCGAGATGTCCGAGCTCGTGGAGAAAGACATGAAGGAGCATTGCCGGCAGAGTCAACGCCAGCTCTAGCTTCTCCGGTCCGCTCCTGATCCATCCCACCAGCCCGGACACGATGAGGATTGCGATCCAGATCAGGGCGATCGCCGGAGCGCTGAGGCGGGAGGTCACCCAGTTGCCGGCGGTCTTCCAGACTCGACGGCCCCAGGGTCTTCCGAGGACCCCGCGGCCCGCGAGGTCGATCCCGAACAGCGTGATCGCCAGCGGGAGGGGCAGGAGGACGAGAAGCTCCAGGGACGGCTCTCTTCCCAGAAGCGCCATGATCCCGACGCCCATGGCGACGAAGAGGAGGCCCCCCACTACCGAGAGAACACGGAGGGGCCAGGTGATCCGCTCATCCTCCGTGCTCGCCGACAGCATCGATCGGCGCGGCTCCGGAGAGGGCTTACCGGACTCGGAGCGTTCGAAGCGCAGGCCTTTGAGAGAGGTCTTCGAGTCGTTCACTTATGGCATGATTATAAGGCCCATCCCGACCTGGAGGCTACTCCCCCAGGCGCCTCAGCGCCTCGGCAGTGGCCGCATCTGCCGGGAAGAAGGTCTCCAGCGCGAGCTCGGCGAGGGTCAGGTCCACCGGAGTGCCGAATACGGTGATCGTGCTGATGAAGGACAACATGCCAGCCGGCGTCTGGAACTGGAACGGCACCGCGATGCCGGCGAAGTCGTGCTCGACTCCCATCTCCGCTCCTCCTCCGGCCATCGGGTAGGCGCGCAGCTCTTCGAACAACGCTCTCAGCACCGGGTCGCCGCTGACTTCGATCTGCCGGTGGAGGCGGGCCAGCAGGTGCGCGCGCCACTGCCCGAGATTGGCGATGCGCGGCGCGAGTCCCTTCGGGTGCAGGCTCAGACGCAGCACATTGACCGGCGGCTCCAACAGCGAGGCCTCTTCCACTCCCACCAGCAGCCGGGGCACGACGGCGTTGGCCATCACCAGCGTCCAGTGCCGGTCCACGGCCATGGCCGGGTACGGCTCGTGTCCGGCCAGCACGCGCTCGATCGTGCGGCGCGCCGCCTCCATGGAGGGATCGGCGAGCGGACGCTCCGGAAACACCGGCGCATAGCCGGCGGCCAGCAGCATCGCATTGCGGTCGCGCAGCGGCACGTCCAGCCACTCGGCCAGGCGCAGCAGCATTTCGCGGCTGGGCCGCGAGCGGCCGGTCTCCAGAAAGCTCAGGTGCCGGGTGGAGATCTCCGCTTCGCAGGCCAGCTCGAGCTGGCTCAGGCGGCGGTGTTGCCGCCAGTGCCGCAGCAGCTCGCCAATCTGGGCCGGGGGGGCCGGGGTTTGGATGTCCATGGCGGGAGAGGATAGCGCGGCGGCCAGCCCAAGGACATTACCTGCCAGGTAATCGACAGAGTGCACCCGGTTCTTCGAGGATTGTCTCCACGGCCCGTATATGGGCCGCCAAGAAGAAAGGAGATCTCCATGTCCGTGCCCGCATCGACCTTCCTGCGCCGCGTGCTGGCCCTTGACGCCGGACTCAGCGCCGTCATGGGTGCCGTCATGATGCTCGCGGTGGCGCCGCTTTCCTCCCTGCTCGGCCTTCCATCTTCCCTGCTGACCTGGGCGGGCCTGATCCTGCTGCCGTTTGCCGCGTTTCTCGGATGGCTCGCGACTCGCGAGATGCCGCCGCGCGCGGCGGTCTGGGCGGTCGTCATCTGCAACGTTTTCTGGACGGTTGACAGCTTCCTGCTGCTGGCGTCGGGGTGGGTCGAGCCGACTCTCCTGGGCAAGGCATTCGTGGTCTTCCAGGCGGTTGTCGTGGCGCTTCTGGCCGAGCTCGAGTTCTTCGGGTTGCGCCGGGTCAGCCGCCTCGCGGCGGCTTGACACTGCCGCAGGGAGGAGGCCGCGCAGGCCGAACGCCTGCACGACCTCCTATCCCGCCTCGGCTCCCCGGGAACGGGACGCGGTGGATTTCCTGCCTTACCCGAGATGAGAGCGGATGAACTCCACGACCCAGGTCGCAAAATAAGGGGAGAACACCTCTCCCGGATACTTCTTGGCTCTGCGGAAGGAGTGTAAACCGTTCACCAGGGCCTTGTTGCCGTAGAGCAGCCACGGGCCTCCGCTCGCGCCGCCCGACATGTTACCCTGCTTGCCGACGACCTTGTTGCTGTCGAGCATGCGGGTGTAAGCCCCCTCCTCTTCCATCATCCGCTTTCCCTCGTACTCATCGGAAGGGTAACCCACGTCGATCCAGCTCCGTTCGACAGTGCGATCCACCGAGTATCCCAGCCAGCCCACGACGTCTCCAACCGACCTGCCACCGGAAGTGCGCATCCGGAGGAGACCTACGTCGTAGGCTTCCTGATCGAGCTTGGACCACTCGTCCGGGACCCACATCTTGTCCCACCTCCAAGATCCATAGACCGAGCTCCCCCCGTTGTAGGCAGGGTAAAACCACAGATCATCCGACCAGGTCTTGGTCCTCACATCGTACAGATTGTGAGCGGCCGTAAGCAGGCCGTCGCGGCTAATGACGCACGCGGATCCGACGTAGTCCACGCCATCCGCCGTAAAGAACAATTTACCGATCGCTCGCCAGGGATACACGTCGGGATCCGGCACGAGCCGGGCAGCCACCAGCCCTTCGGTTTTCACTCCGCCGGCAGTGGTGCGATCCCGCTCTCGATGTGGATCGTGGCCCGGGAAATCCTGTGCCTCCTCACCTCCGGGCGGCGGAAGCGTGGAGGGCGGCAGGTCCGTAGGCTCGAACGGCCTCTCGATCGCTTTTTCTCTGCGCTCCGGCGTCCAGTACTTCTCGATCTCCTCGTGGGACTTCTGTGAGACTCTGGATTGCGATGACATTTTCTCCTCCTTGGGTCCTTGCGATGGTTCGCGGGCTAGCTATCGCTGCTTGCGATGTCGAGTTGCAAGATGAGCTCTTTGCGCCTCGGACCGAGCTTCTCGATGACGCTCTCTCGAACTTTCGAGTAGACGGCCTCGTTCAGTTTGCCGACCTGTACGAAATCAAGGATGTCTCCCTCCAGCTGCGCGGTCAGAAGCTCTTCACCCAGGGTTCTCTTCACCTCCTGGCGCGTAGTGAAAGCCAATCCTGCGCTCACCATCACCGACGGCGTGCGCACGCTGATCTGTACGTTGACGGCGTTTGTCGAATGGCTGCTGCCGTTGAAGACGACGACACGCGGATCCTTTTCCGGCAGCTCTCTGAGCGAGCGCATGGTCTTCCTGGCCAGCTCGATCTCCGCCGGGGTCACCTTCGTTTCCAGGAGGGCGAGCGCCATCTCCTCAACGGTGAACGTGGCGGATACCGGCCGCACATGATTGAATCTGAAGGAGCCGATCTGCCATCCAACCTTCTCGATCGTTTCGAAGTACTTCTGGCACCACTCCTCCGGTTGGGTCATTCGCGAGAACAGCTTGTCGGCAGCGAGCTGTCCAAACAGGGTCGAGCTCAGGAGGTCCTGCCTGTGGAGCTCCGCTACGCGGGCAACGAACGCGGACAGGATGCCTGAATCGACGAAACCGGCCTCTCCTTGATTGTCTTTGCCTTGGAGCATTGGATACCTCGCGACGAATGAGCTTCTTCGAGCGATGCCGCGGATGGGCCGGCATGCTCCAGCCCATCCGCGGACAGCGGTTCAGATCTCGAGCGTTTTTATGAAAGTCTCCGCGTTGTTCCCGAGCTTGTCGATGATGTCCTGCCGGATCCTGCTGTAGATGTCCTCGTTGAGCACTCCCTTCTGAGCGCTCTGGAAGAGCTTCACGGACGTGCTTTTCCAGGTAAACCACAGGAAGCGGTTCACGTGCGTATCTGAACGGAATTGCATCGCGGCAAGGGCCATTACCACGTCCCCCCGGTCCATGCTGACGGGGAAGAGCTGGAACGTCCCGATAGTCTCCGGGAAGCTCTCCTGATCGAAGAGAGTCAGGGGCCCCTCATTGTTTTGATTGTCACGCAGCCCGGAGAGAGCGGCTTTGAGGACCTCCAGCTCGTCACCGGTGGTGATGGCGGTCAGGATCTGGAGGATCGCGTCGGAGAGAACGAGCGAGTCGCCGGAGGGCTCGTATTTCCGGAAGACGAAGCTGGGCATGACCCAGCCGACGTTCGCCAGCACGTCCGTGTAGAACTTGTACCAGTCCTCGGTCTGTGTGTACCGGTCGAACTTCTTCGAAGCGGCGAGCTGCGCCAGCAGCGTGGAGTTCAGGACGTCGCTCTTGTGCAGACCGGAGACGCCTCCCACGAACGAGACGAGCGAACCTGCATCGATGTCCGCAGACTCGCGGTCATCCAACACGGCCGCTGCACCCTTGCGAGAGACCGTCGGCAGCCCGGCGGCCTCCGGGATCTCGAGGTTCGCGATGTAGCTTCGGATTTCGTCAATCGACTTGTGACTCATGATGGTATCTCCTTTCTGTGGATGGATCAGCCCTGTGGCCTCCCTTGAGGCCTTCCTCGTTCCCAATCACTCCTGGAGTGAAGCCAGGGCGCGGATGATTCCAAGTTATTTTTGGATCTTCGGCGGGACTCCCCGACCTATCGGCGCCTCTCCAGAACCTATCGGCGACCGTTCCCAGCCTATCGGCGGCACTTCAGGACCTATCGGCGGCCGGTCCTAACCTATCGGCGGCGGTACCTTGCTCTATTGGTGGCGGTCCTCAACCTATCGCCGGCGCGCCGCAGATCTTCAGCGGGGAGCCATAACCTATCGGCGGCCCGCTGAAAGCCTTCGGCGCCTTGCCGGAACCTATCCGCTCTCGGCTGAAAGCTTTCGGCTTCTCCCCGAAGCCTTTCGCCAGCTCTCTTCAACCTATCGGCGCGTCGCCGTAACCTATCGCCGGCTTGTGAATAACCTATTGGCGGGTTGTCGCAACCTATCGCCGGCTCGCCGATAGGTGCGGCGGATGGACCTATAGGTTCGGATCAGCCGCCGATAGGTTGCCGGGAATCTGCCATCGGGGTTCGGCGCGGGGGGAGAGGGAAAAGGAAGGGGGCGCGGCTCAGCGCGCCCCCTAGAAGGATCAATCAGCGAACGTCTTCAGGCAGGGTCGGAGGCGGGGGAGGCTCCGGCTTCGCGGCCGTCGGACGGCGGCCGCGGAAAGGGGCGATGTGGAACTCGGCGAGCTTCTCGCTGTCCTTCCCATAGTGTTCCCGGAGACCGGCGTTGAGGAAGGTCATCACCATCCGCCCGTCGGCTATCAGGGTCTCGAGCTCCCGGGTGGCTTCCTGCTTGGTGGCCGCGGCGGCGGCCTGAATCTGGAAGACGGTAATCGCCCGGTCCAGGACGCCCTGAAGCTTGTCGCGCCGCGACTCCAGGTGCACGAGATCTTCGGCGTTCTCCGCCATGGCGCTCAGGCGTCGTTGCCACTGCTGCATGTGGTCCGCATATGACGTGGGCTGGTCCATATCGATCTCCTGTTTCAAGAACCGGGGGCGCCTTGACGCCCCCGAAAGGGTTATACTGCGAAGGCTTCTAGTCGACTTACCGGTCGCTGGAGCGGCCGTCCGAGTGGTTTTCCAGGCCTTCTCGGGCGGCTTTTCCTTTTTCTCCGGCAGACAGCAGCACAATCTCCTCCTTTCTTCAGGCGCCGATCAGACCGGCGAGCTTGAACACGGCGTCCGTGAGCCCGCCCGTGCAGCCCCGGGGGGGATACCCAGGCAGCGAGACGATCACCTTTCCGCCCTTCACCACGATCTTTACCGGCTGGCGTTGCTTGGCCGCGAGCCGGCAGGCGTAAGAGGCGAACGTGCTCGCCCCCTCCGGACTGGTGAAATGCCGGACGCTCTCGATCCCCGGCGCCTTCGCCCGCAGCTTCCAGCCGGGCAGACGCAGGAGATGCTGCTGGATCCGCTCCGGCTTGAGATCCATCCTCACCGGCGCGGACCCCGCGGGGTTCAGCTTCTGCGGTACCACCTTGGTCTGGTACATACACACTCTCCTTTCAACAAAGCCGGACCAGAATGGCCCGGAAGAGCTTTCCTGGAACATCCACGATCGACAGCAGACTGGGACTGCTGGGATCGACCGTCAACGTCTGATGTTCAGTTCACAGAATGACTGCTCTGAAGGGAGTGTACGGCTGGATCTTTTGAAATGTCCAGTCTTTTTGACGAGAAAAGTTGAGAAATTCTCCCAAGGCCGAAAAGTGGCCGCAAAAACGCGCAAATGGCGCTATTTCCGCTCCACTCCTCGGCTTTTGGGCTCAGCAGTCCTCTTCTGAGGCGTCGAAAGGGGGAGGCTCGAGCAGCGTGAGGTGCGGGAGGAGCTTGTCGACGACGCAGGAGGCGACCCGGTTGGCCAGGATGTCGTCGGGGGTCGAGACCGGCGTGCCCTCCATCCGGTCGAGGGCTTCGCGCAGGATCTGGTCCGGGGTGAAGCCGAGGATGGGGCCGAGAACTTCCAGGTGCTGGATTCGCAAGACCCTCTGGCCGCGGAGGATGGCGGCGATGCCCCCGTGGCCCATTTGCAGGTCGCGCTCGACTTTGCGCAGCGAGAGGCGAAGATAGGAAAGGCGGATCTTCAGGACTTCGATGACGGCGCTTTCCAGGGGACTGTTTCGCGGTTGGTCCAAGGCGGTCTCCTGAACGGGTTCCGTCATGTCAGGACCTCGAAGGACGGGAAGGCCGGCGGTGGCGGCGGGGACGTGGGGGCGCGGCCAGCTCCTGGGCGAGGCTCTTGAGCTCGGCGATGGCCTGGCCGAGGTGGTCGCGGAGGACGCATTCCAGCACACCGCGGCTCTGCTCGTCGGGGAGCTGCCGGGCGCGCAGGGTGAGGGTGAGGTCCACTTCTCCGAGGGCATTGAGGGCCTGCCGGAGATCTTCCAGGGCATCGAGGCGTGCTTCCCGTCCGGTCGGTGGCGAGGTGGGCATCGTGTCTCCCTTGGGTCGTGCAGCTTGTGCGCACCAGAGTACGGATCGGTGAGCGGGTTGTGAGCAGCGCCTTTCCGGATGGTGGGACATGGTCGGCACGAAGGACGGAATTTGTCGGGACCTCACCCCCTGTCCCCCTCTCCCATCTCCCGCCCACCCGGCCCGGGAGAGGGGGATAGGGGGTGAGGTGTTATGCTTCCCGGAAAACGGACTCAGCCTTCAGGCACCGGATCAGGGAAAAATTTCGCTGTTGTGCGACGCAGCAGCTCGTCGGCAAAGGCGAGGAGGGAGTCGGAGGGGCTGGGGGCGAGGAGGGGTTCGTCGTCCGTGGTCTTTGCGGGTTGTGGCTCGCGGGAAAGGACGGCGGAGAGGTGGTCCATGGCGCGGAGGAGGGGCTCCTTGAGGTGGAGCACGTGCGCTTCGGCGAGCAGGCGGTCGAGTTTCGCAGGACCCGGCTGGATTTTGCCGCGCCCGTAGCGGGAGATCAGGTCCTTGTCGATGCCGCTGCGGCTCGAGAGCTCGAGGAGGGTGCAGTCCAGGAGAATGTTGCGGAGGAAGCGGACCAGGAGGGCGGTGGAGTGGAATTCTCTCCGGGTTGGAGGAATATACTCTCCAGGCAAGAGCTGAGGATCGGGCTGAAGCTGGCGGAGCCGGAGCGCGGTGCGGCGGAGGAGGTCTTCGAGGAGCAGCGGGTCGCCGGGGGTCGCGGCGGCCTGCGGCGGAGGGTTCAGGAGGTCGAAGAGGTGATCGACCGCGAAGCAAAGGGGCTCCTTGATCCCGAGGACGCCGGCCGCATTCAGCAGCCGGTCGAGGTTCCGGGAGGTCGGCTTGACCTCTCCGCTCTCATACCGGGAGAGGAGGTTCTCGTGGACGCCGCTTCGGGTCGAGAGGTCGCTTTGGGTGCAGTCGAGGATGACTCTCCGAAGGAGCTTGACCAGCAATGCCGTGGAGGTTTTTGGGGGGCTCGCGGGGGCCATGCAGGCCTTCGGCGAAGTCTCTTCTTGAGGAGGAGGAACTGTCATGACTCGATTCTTCTTGATGGCCACACTGTTGGCCGCTCTGTTTACCGGGTTTGCAGTAAAGGGGGAGCTTCCACTCCCGACTCAGCCGACGACCGATGCGGGATGCGAGATGGATCCACTCGGCAGTCCTTGCCGGCCGGGCTCATGATCTGACCGGCAGGAAGCGGAGGTCCCGGTTGCCCCGGGCCAGGTAGAGAAAGGCGACCACCCGGCGGGCGAACGCCTCGGTTGCCGTCTGCATGCGGACGCTGTCGGAGAACACCCGCAGGGCTTCCAGAGCCTCCCGGTGGATACCCCTCTCTTCGAAATACGAGGGGAGCCCGGCGACGAGAGACTGACATTCGCTAATCCGGCCGAGCGAGAGAAGGAGGGCGGAAAGCTCGGTGGAGACGAGGGCGAGATCGTACGTCATGTTGCGCTTGTGGAAGTCTTCGACCAGCTCTTCGTAGATCCCACAGGCGAGCACACGCTCTCCCTTCCCGGCAAGCACGCGAGCCTGAAGCCAGCGGCTACGCAAGATGTCGATCTTATTCTTGGAGGCTTCGATGCTGTCGCTGACAGCAGCTGCGAGCACGGCAGCCTCGGCGAAGCGCTTCAGGTGACATAAGTTGACGCCGATGTTGTACTTCAGGACCGTCTCATCTCTGGGTTCTCGATCCACCAGGACTGCGTCAGCGCGCCGAAGGTTCACGATCGCTTCCTCGTAGGAGCCCATGAGGCTGAGCACAAGAGCTTTGTGGATGAGAACCCGCCCAAGGTCGATTCCGCCCTCGAAGGCCCGATCCAGACAAGCGAGAGCCTGTGGCAGTCTGCGCTGGTCTTTGCGAAGCGCAGCTTCCAGATAATGGATGCGGCCGGGTTTGAGCACCCCTGGGTCGGCCGAGTCAGGCACGCGCGCCCACAGGCGGTTGGCCCGGACAAAGAGCCTCTCGGCCTTCTCGTGTTTGCTCGCGACACGGAAGGTGTTGGCAAGATGGGCGAGGGTGTAGGCGACGAGCCGAAGATTCCAGGGAAGATCCATACAGCATTGGGCGGCGACCACCGCGAGGCAGGCAACATGGATAGCCTCCCAAGGGTCGCGGACGGCCTGTCGAACGCTTTCGGCACAAAGATAGTCGCAGAACGACCAAGTGTGGAGGGCTGCGGTCTCGCGGATCTCGGCCTGCCTCCGGGCTGGCGCGACCTTCTCAAGCCGCTCCCACTGCTCCTTCGCGATCTGGAGGGCCCGTTTGCGGTTCTCACGCCGGTTATCGTCGCGGTGCTTCGCCTCGAAGCGGACGTTCAGCTCGCGGACGGCCTCGTAGAGGACGACTTCCTGCTCCGGGGTGAGCCCGAGGGGATCGAGGGGCTTGCGCCGCTCCTCGTCGAGGAACTCCATCAGATGAAGTGTCTTGAGGTAGTGGATCGTCCGGAGGCCGATCGACTGCGCAACCTCCAGAACCCGGTCCGGGCTTGCCGTGCGGCCGTTCTCGATCTTCGAGACAAGGTCGCGAGACACTCCGAGCTTCTCCGCAAGCTCGCCTTGCGAGAAATCGGCGGAGTCACGAAGGACCGTGGCCGTCTTGCCGAGCAGGCGCTTCCCGTCGTTGTCGCTCATGGGCAGGCAGCGTAAGGATAATAGGTTTCAGGCGGGAACGGAAGCGGGGTAAACGTCTCCAGAATGGAGAGGAATTGACTCCAGCCCTCACAAGCAAGGCCGGCAGGATGCCGGCGCTCCCAGGGAACCTGCGGCGGGAAAGGGAGGAGACTAGCGGCACTCGGGCTATCCAGGCAGGATCACCCGCAGGTCCCGCACCCGGGTGCGGTAGCGCAGGGGGGTTTCGAGCACCGTCACCTCTCCATCCAGGTAGACCGGGACCGAGCGCTGGCTCATCGCGATCTCGAGCTCCGGCGCGGAGAGGCAGTCGATCCGGCTCGTTCCCTTCACGTCCCGGAACAGGCTGAGCAGCAGGAGGCCGAGGAGCCCGAGACGCCCGCGGATCTTCGCGATGTAGAGATAGAGGTTGCCGCTGTCGAACCGCGAGCGGGCGCCGTAGGTGAAGGCGCCCATCTCGTATTCGTTGTTGCCGATGAACACGAAGAGGGTCTCGCTGACGAGCTCCCTGCCCCCGATCCGGATCCGGATGCGGAGCGGCGGATGGTGCGGGAGGACCTTGAGCGCGGCCGAGAGCGTGGCCATCCACTTGCCCCGCTGCTTCTCGTCCCGCTCGCGGTCGCGCACCTTCACGACCGGCGGGTAGAAGCCCAAGACCGAGTTGTTGACGAAGATCTCGCCGTTGACTTCGCCGACATCGAGCGAACGGACGGTGCCGCTCGCGATTCCTTTCGCGATCAGCTTGACCGCTTCGGGGAGGTCGAGCGGGATGCCGAGGTCGCGGGCGAAGTGGTTGAGGGTCCCCACGGGCAGGACCGCAAGGGGGATCGGGCCGCCGGCCAGACGGGCCGCGACGGCGCGGATCGTGCCGTCCCCGCCTCCGGCCACGACCGCGTCCACTCCGGAACTCACCGCCTCCCGGGCAATCTCGTCCACCTGGTCGCCGGGGACGAAGCGAATATCAGCCTCGATCCCCGCCTCGATCCTGGCGTCCTGGAACATGCCGCGCAGCGATTCGGCGTCGATCCCCCCGGCTTGGACCGTTCCGGCCCCGGTGTTCACGATCACCGTGACGCGCATCCGCCTCCGTCAGCTCGCCTGGGGGAGGAACTCGCGCAGGGCCTCGTTGACCCGGCGGCGGAGCGCGGGACCGGCTCCGTCGAAGGCGACGCCGACGACTCCTCCCAGGCGCCAGCGCACCGCGCCGGAGACCCGCAGCAGCTCGGGCTGGTTTTCGGTACCCATGGTGAAGCGCAGCGTCTTGCGCACCCGCCAATGGTCCGGGGCCGGGCTGAGGCAGGCTCCGCCGGTGGACAGGTTTTCCAGCCGGAGCCCGAGCCGCTGGCCGTCTTCCAGGGTCAGGAGCACCTCCCGGTCGACCCAGATCCGCGGCTCCATCCGGCTGGCCGGGGCCATGAGGGCGTTCATGCGCGCGGCCCGGCGGCGGGGGAGCGGAGCGCGCAGGGAGATCTCGATCTCGGGGTGGCGCTTCAGGGCTTCGAGCAGGGGCTCTTCCGGGATGCGGTAGACCACGGTGGGTCCGAGGGTCCGGGCCGAGAACTGCCGCGGCACGGCGTCGAGGGCCTCGGTCTCGCCGAAGACGTCGCCCGGGCCGAGAGCGCGCACGCGCTCGATCGGCTGCCCCACCACTTCGTTGCGGACCACCACGCCCCCCTTCGAGACCACGTACAGTCCGTCGCAGGGGTCGTCTTTGCGGAACACGATGGTGTTCGGCTCGAAGCTCCGCTTCTCGGAGGCGGCCGAGAGCTCCGCGACCCACTCGTCGGGCAGGCCTTCGAAGACAGCTACCGTCTTGAACAAGGATTCCAACATCAGGGGCCTCCCATCAAGCAAAGATAAACAGCAGCGCAACAGAGACCCTCGATTCTGCCACAGCCCGGGGTAAACTGGGCGCGCTTGACGAAGTCGCCGGTCCTGCTTCTGCTGTTCCTCCTCTTCTCGCTTCCCGTATCGGGGGATGACGGCGCTCTGCGCGAGAGCTTCCTCGTCCGCCTGAACCAGGAGCGCGCCGCGGGCGGCCTGCCCCCTCTCCGCCTGGTGGAAATAGGGGAGGGGCTTGCCCCAATACTGTCCAGTTAGGCTGACGCCTCCCACGTTGGAGTTGACCCGGTTTCGTGGACTCGTCATCCTTAGGGATAAGGAGTTGCGCGATGGCAAGAGGTAGACCCCCGTATTCTTCTGAGTTCCGGCGCCAGATGGTAGAGCTGGTGCGGTCCGGACGCACGCCGGAGTCTCT